>JBAZGA010000011.1:5760-44528 GCA_041653115.1 Candidatus Omnitrophota bacterium | reverse complement strand
CAAGCCTTGGTGAGGTTCTTCGCGTAGCGTCGAATTGAACCACATGTTCCACCGCTTGTGCGGGCCCCCGTCAATTCCTTTGAGTTTTAACCTTGCGGTCGTAGTCCCCAGGTGGAGCACTTAACGAGTTATCTTGCGGCGCTGAAGGTTACCCCCCAACACCTAGTGCTCATCGTTTACGGCTAGGACTACCAGGGTATCTAATCCTGTTTGCTCCCCTAGCTTTCGCAGTTCAGCGTCAGAGATAGACCAGAAAGCCGCTTTCGCCACTGGTGTTCCTCCCGATCTCTACAGATTTCACTCTTACACCGGGAATTCCGCTTTCCTCTTCTATCCTCAATTCCGCCAGTTTTAGAAGCAGTTCTGAGGTTGAGCCTCAGGATTTCACTCCCAACTTAACGGAACGCCTACCTGCCCTTTACACCCAATAAATCCGAGTAACGCTCGCCATCTCTGTATTACCGCGGCTGCTGGCACAGAGTTGGCCATGGCTTCTTCTATAGGTACCGTCAGTTCCGGCAGTTAACCGGAAGTTTCTTCCCTATCGAAAGAGGTTTACGATCCGAAAACCTTCATCCCTCACGCGGCGTCACATAGTCAGGCTTTCGCCCATTGCTAAATATCCTCGACTGCAGCCTCCCGTAGGAGTCGGGGCAGTGTCTCAGTCCCCGTGTGGCTGACCACCCTCTCAGGCCAGCTACCCGTCAATTGCCTTGGTAGGCCATTACCCTACCAACTAGCTGATAGGACGCGAGCTCATCTCTAAGCAGCAATCCTTGCGGACCGCCTTTACTCATCTTCGCTTGCGCAAAAATGAACACATCGGGTATTACCTCCGCTTTCGCAAAGCTATCCCCGACTTAAAGGTAAATTACTCACGTGTTGCTCACCAGTCTGCCGCTATGTCTTCGGGCAACTTGGCATCCACCTTGCGGCTTCAACCTTATCGCCCAAAGCATCGCTCGACTTGCATGCCTAATCTACGCCGCCAGCGTTCACTCTGAGCCAGGATCAAACTCTCCGAAAAAAAATTACGGATAAGCTTGTATAAAGGCTCGTGATTCTAATCTTTACCTCAAAATTGACCTCAAAAAAATTCCAAAGAATTTTTCTGTAGGCCTCGCTTGGCTATCTAATTAACAAAGAGCGATTACCCAAAAAAATAAGCGTCCCGACAAGTGCCGGGACGCTTAAAAATCTACAAAAGCGCCGCTTGCGTCGGTAATCAACTATCCAAATTTGTCAATATTGCTCTTTATTTTCTTCACAATAATGAAGGATACCTCAACTTTCTCTGACTGTCAAGGTAGACTTAAAATATACCAGAAAAAACTTTTTTGTCAAGTATTTTTTATCTAAAAAAGAAACTCTATATGAATAAATCACTTACGTACCTAGCGCGAGAGTAACTGCGTAATCTTAAATATCGGCAGGAATAAAGAAATAACAATCCCGCCGATAACGACGCCTAAAAAGGCAATCACCAGCGGCTCAATCAAGCTGGTCAGGCCTGCCACTGCCGCGTCTACCTGCTCATCGTAAAAATCGGCGATTTTAGTCAGCATCTTTTCCAGCTGGCCGGTCTGCTCGCCTACGCTGATCATCCGGCAAACCATCGGGGGGAAAACGCCGCTTTTTGACAAAGGCCGCGAAATCGGCTCGCCGTCGCGCACGGAAGTGCGGCAGTTCATCACCGCCTGCTCAACCACTTTATTGCCCGAAGTCTTGGCTACAATATCTAAGGCATTGAGCACGGAAACGCCGCTCTTTACCAATGTCGAAAAAGTGCGCGAGAATTTAGCTACCGCCACTTTACGGAAAAGCGACCCTAAAACCGGCGCCCTTAGTTTCTGGACGTCAAAATTATACCTGCCTTTTTCCGTGCCGATATATTTTCTGAAAAGAAAGGCTAGGATTACGAGGAAAACCACTACCAATAAAAAGTAATGCCTTAAGATATTGCTCGCGCCGATAAGAATCTGGGTGGGCACGGGCAATTCACCCCCCAGGACGTCAAATATCCCTTTGAATGTCGGCACAACCTTTAACAATAAAACCGCGGTTATCAAAATCGCCATGCTGATTACTACTGCCGGATAGATTAAGCTGGAGGTGACTTTACGGGTGAGTGCCGCCGTCTTTTCCATATACGATGCCAGCCTGTCCAAGACCTCATCAAGCATACCCGAGGCTTCGCCGGCGCGCATCATATTGATAAAAAGCTCGGAGAATACCCCGGGATGCTTTGCCAGGGCATCGCAAAAGCTCATTCCCTCTTCGATATCCGCGCGCACCGCAATCACTACATTCCTTAATTTCGGATTTTCAATCTGCTCGCTTAATATGCTTAATACCTGGACCAGCGGTATGCCGGCCTCAACCATGGTTGCTAACTGGCGCGAGAAAATAACCAGATCGTCAACTTTTATCTTCTGGTCTCTGATTCTAATTACTTTCTTCTTTACGGGCTTAATTGAAAGGACGATTAATTCTTTTTTATGCAGAAGGTCGGTAACCTCGGCCTGCGAAGCGACCTCTACTACGCCGCTTATCGTATGCCCGTTTTTATCTTTAGCGCTGTATTCAAATGTACTCATAGTCTATCCACAATCCTTAAAAAGACCTCTACCACCCGGGGATCAAACTGCGTACCGCTGTTTTTCTTTATTTCCAAGATCGCCTCTTTTTTAGAAAGAGGCACTTTCCTGTAAGAACGCGCCGAAGACATCGCTTCGTAAGCGTCTGCGAGATGGATTATCCGCGCACCCAGGAGGATTTCCTCTCCTTTAAGACCCACGGGATATCCTGAGCCGTCATAGTGCTCGTGGTGCTGGCGGATCAAGTCTACCACGCTGCGTAAAAAAGTCAAGGGCTGTAGAATTTGCGCGGCGGTCAAAGGATGCTGTTTCATTATCTTCCATTCCCGGGGAGTAAGCTCCGCGGGCTTAATCAGGATATTGTCCTGGAGGCCGATTTTGCCCAAATCATGCAGCTCGCAGGCCTCTCTAATCGTCTCTACCTCTTCTTTAGAAAGGTCCATCTTGCCGGCTATCGCCACGGCGTATCTGGCGACATTCTCTGAATGACTGTGCGTATAATGGTCCCTGGCATCGATTGCCTGGGCCAGGGCTTTGATTGTCCGCATATATGTGCCGCGTAAATCTTCGTAAAGCCGGGCTAAATTTTTCGCAGACTCTTCTATTCTTTTAGCCAGGATAATATTTTGTTTTTTTAAAGAAGTGTTTTCCTCTTTAAGCTTATGGTTTACTTTATCGTTGTTGTTTTTCATTCTTCCGTAGTTATCCTTAAGGCCTCATCCAGAGAAGTAAGCCCTTCCTTTACTTTCAGGAAGGCGTCGTCCCTTAAAGTCCTCATTCCCAGTTTCTCTGTGGCATATTGCTTTATCTCATCAATGGATTTTCTGCGGATAATCATCTCGCGGATAGTATCGTCAATCATTACCACCTCAAGCACGGCTATTCTACCATAAAATCCGGTGTTATTGCAATAATTACAGCCTGCGGCCGCATAAAAAGTCGCTTTTTCTTTAAAGCCGATCTTCTTTAAAAAATCCGCGGGGATATCCAGGGGTTTCCTGCATTTAAGGCAGAGCTTGCGGCAGAGCCTCTGGGCGCAAAGCATAATCAGGCTGGAGGCGGCTAAAAAAGGCTCAACGCCCATATCAATAATCCGGGTGATGCTGGAGATGGCGTCATTGGTATGCAATGTAGAAAACACCAACTGTCCGGTAAGCGATGCCTTTACCGCGATATCCGCGGTTTCCGAATCCCTGATTTCGCCAATCAGGATAACATCCGGGCTCTGCCTTAAAAGGGAACGCAGCCCTGACGCGAAATCCAGGCCGATCTCGGGTTTTACCTGTATCTGGGTTATCCCTTCGATTTGGTATTCTACCGGGTCTTCAACCGTAATAATATTTCTTTCCGGAGTATTCAAGCGGTTAAGGACCGAATACAAAGTCGTAGACTTGCCTGAGCCCGTCGGGCCGGTAACTAAAATCATGCCAAACGGTTTGTTTACCGCTTCTTCGAATATTCTTTTGGGCTGATCGGAAAAACCCAACTGGTCTAAGCCGATAGACAGGTTGGCTTTGTCGAGCAAACGCAGGACGAATTTCTGGCCAAAGGTCGTCGGCAGCCCGGAAACGCGAAAATCCACTTCCTTGCCCTCAAACCTTACCTTGAACCTTCCGTCCTGGGGCAGGCGGTTTTCGGTAATATCGAGATTGGAAATAATCTTCACCCTGGCTAAAACCGCGTTCTGGTTTATCTTGGGCAATTTCAGTATGTCGTGCAAAGCGCCGTCAATACGGTAACGGATGCGCAAACAATCCTGCTCCGGTTCAATATGTATGTCCGAAGCCCTTTTCTTCAGGGCCTGGGTCAACATCAGGTCAACGATTTTCACAATCGGCGCCTTTTCGCTCTCCTCAATGGCGCTGCTTAAATCGATTTCATCCGCCCTGATTATCCCCATTTCCTTCTTTTCTGCGCCCGGCTGGCTGATCGCCTCTTCTAAAATCTGCTGCATATCCTTGGTTTCCAAATGGTATTGCGTATCAATGGTCCGGGATATCTCCTCTTGCGAGCTCAATACCGTATCGATATTGCATCCGGTAAGCGCCTTTAAGTCATCCAAGGCAAAGATATTCAACGGGTCGGACATCGCCACGGTGAGCGTATTTCCCATGCGCGACAAAGGAATCATATTATATTGTTTAGCCAGGCGTTCGGGGATAAGCTGGATAACCTCGGGCTCAAATTTGTATTTGCTCAAATGCAGCGTGGGGATATAGAGGTGTTCGGATAAAAGAGCCAATAAGCCTTCCTCCGAGACAAAGCGCTGCTCCACGAGTATCTTCCTCAAGGGAATCTGTTTCTGCTTTTGGATAGCGAGCGCCTGCTCTAACTGTTCTTTGCTCAGCTGCTTGCTTTTAATCAATAATTCGGTGATATTTTCTCTTAATGTCTGCATTATGAATACGCTTTATTCATCAGGCGCGGTCACGCGCAAGACTTCTTCCAGGGTAGTGACGCCATTTAGCGCTGCCTGCAGCCCGTCTTCGCGCAGGGTCCTCATCCCCTCCAGCCGCCCCTGCTGTTTAATCAGGTGCTCCTGCGCGCGGCTTAAAATCATCTCTCTTATCTTGGGAGTCAGGACGAGCATTTCGGCGATACCGACCCTGCCGCTATAACCCGTATTGAAACAATGGGTGCAGCCGCGGCCCTTATAAAACTCTTTTTGCTCCGCGCTTAACTTCAGGCTGTCCAGGACTTCTTTCTTGAGCGGATGTTTCTCCTTGCAATAATTACAGATTTTACGTACCAGTCGCTGTGCAAACACGCAAAGCAAAGAGGAATTAAGCAGGAACGGCTCAACGCCCATATTCACCAGGCGCACAATCGCCCCCGGCGCGGTAGTGGTATGCACCGTAGAAAGCACCAGGTGCCCGGTCAAAGCGCTCTTGATGGCGATATCCACGGTTTCATAATCGCGGATTTCGCCGATCATAATCACGTTGGGGTCCTGCCTGAGGATAGAACGCAAGGCGCTGGCAAAGGTCAGGCCGATATCCGGCTTTACGCTCACCTGGTTTATGCCTTCCAGCTGAAACTCTACCGGGTCCTCTACGGTAACAAGATTCCTTTCGGGGCTATCGACAAATTTTAAAACCGAATAAAGGGTCGTGGTCTTGCCGCTGCCCGTCGGACCGGTAACCAGGACCATGCCATGCGGCAATTTGGCTATTTTCTTTAACTCGGCGATAAGCTTCTCGTCAAAACCCAGCTTGTCTATATCGAGCACGGCCTGGGATTTATCCAGGATACGGATGGCTACTTTCTCGCCGAAGCTGGAAGGAAGGACCGAGACGCGGAAATCAACTTCCCTGCCCGAAACGTTGGCTTTAAAACGGCCGTCCTGGGGAAGCCTGTGCTCGGCGATATTTAAATCGGACACTACCTTAAGCCGCGAGACAATCGTCAGGTGCATATTTTTAGGCGGAGAGCGCTGTTCCTGCAGCACGCCGTCAATGCGGTAACGGATCCTCAGTTTTTTATCCAGCGGCTCAATGAGTATATCCGAGGCCTTTTTCTTCACCCCGTCTTCAATGATCATATTGGCGATCTTAATTACCGGCGCTTCGCGGCTGATGCGGTCTAATTCCTGGTCGCTGGGCAGGATTTCTTTTTCCTCCCTGACCACCTCGATGGAAGAAACAGCCATCTCCTTGACCAGGCTGTCGATTGCCCCTCCCGTTACATCCGGGTAAGATGATTCGATGGCCTGCATGATATCTTTACTGGAGGAGATAATGGGATTTATCTTATAGCCGGTAAGCGACTTTACATGGTCAATGGCGAAGATGTTTAAAGGGTCGGCCATTGCCAGGGTAATACTGTCGCCCATCTTGGATACGGGAATTATCTGATAATGGCGGGCAATATCAACCGGGATAATCCCCAATACATCGTGTTCGATTTTGTAGCGTTTTAAGTCAATCAGGGGAAAACCCAATCCTGCGCTGAGGCTGGAGATCAGGTCGCTCTCTTTGATAAATTTCAGCTCAACGATAATATCGCTGAGCTTGCCGCCCTTGGTGCTTTGCACCTCCAGGGCCTGGTTAAGCTGTTCCTGGGTTATAAGTTTATTATTGATTAATATGTCGGTGAGGCGGTCTTTTAAAGAAGGCATGCGAAGCTTTACTCTTTATCCTTATAATATTTCTCAATTGCCTTTTTAATATCCGATGATGTGGATACGAAGGTCTGAACATTGCAGCCGCAAATCAACTCCACGTCCTCGATAGCGTGAATATTCAAAGGATTGGACATCGCTACGGTCAGGTTGGTGCCGATCTTATCTATCGGTATCAGCAAGTACTGCCGGGCAACGCGGCCGGGAATGAGATTAGCGACTTCGGGGTTAATCTCATAGCTGCCTAAAGGTAAATAGGGAAAACCGAATTGGGCGGTCAGGGCCTGGGCAATGTCTTCTTCCTTGACAAAGCCCAGCTCAACCAGTATCTCTCCGATCAGCCCGCCTTTTTCCTTCTGCACATTTAAGGCTTTTTCCAGCTGGTGCTGATTAATAATTCCCCACTCTATCAGCAGCTCGCCTAATTGTTTGTTGACGACTCTTCTTATCGGCATCTCTAAGAGGCAACGTTGTTCTTGCCTTGTTTTTTGGCTAAGCCAAGCGACTCTTTTGCTTTCGTAACCAATTCTTCGGCTTCTATGCCGTCCAGGGGATTTTCGCTGATACCTGCGCTGCAGGTAATCCTTTTGTTGGCGTCGGTTTCTTCGTTAAAGGAAAACCCTATCTTTTTTCTGATTTCCTCGGCGATCGCCTGCGCCTGGCGCTTATTCCTTTCGGGCAAAACAATCGCAAAATCATTATCCCCCACCCTGCCGACGCGGTCAATCTCGGTAACCGAATCCCTGACTAAGTTCGCGACCCGCTTTAACGTGCTTTCCGCCTGCAGCGAGCCGAAGTTCTGGCGGTATTTCTGGAAATTATCGATATTTAAAAGTATATAAGCGCAGGGCCGTTGATAGGTAATCGCCCTTTTGATCTCTTCCTGCAGGCGGTTATGAATAAATGTGTCGTTATATAAGCCGGTCAAGGGGTCTTTTATCTCCAGCTTCTCTATCCGGTGCATCAAGAGGTCATTTTCAATAGCGATGGCGATCTGTTTGGCAAAAATGTCCAGCAGCTCCCAGTCATCCTTGGCGAATGAAAAAATCTCCCTGTTGTTCCCGATACCCAGTATCCCGGTTACTTTGCCCCGCATATATATAGGCAGGGCTAAGGTATTTTTCATCCTCAACTGTTCGGAAAAAACCGCCCGGATATCTTCCGGCAGGGCATTTGTTTTATCCATGATAAAGGGCTTGGCTGTTTTGGCAAAATTATTCAAGGTATGCTCATGAATCTTAATGTTGACCTTTGATAAATATTGCGTATTTGCGCCGTCGGCTATCTTGATATAAAAAACCGGGTTATTATCTTCCCTGAAGAGCAGGTAGGATATTTCGGAACTGGCGATAAAACGCGATTTCTCTACGGTGAGCTTGAGTATGTCGTCTAAGTGCGCCCCCTGCGAAATCAAGGAGCTGATTTGCAATAAACTGGAAAGCACCAGGATGCGTTTCTGAATTTCCAGGTTAATCTCGGTAGTCTTCTCGCCGTAATTTTTTAATTCGTCCATATTGTCGCGGATGCGCAGCGTCAGCTG
The DNA here is from genome assembly GCA_041653115.1 of Candidatus Omnitrophota bacterium. Lineage (GTDB taxonomy): Bacteria > Omnitrophota > Gorgyraeia > Gygaellales > Profunditerraquicolaceae > JBAZGA01. Next base: position 36,271 of record JBAZGA010000011.1, on the reverse strand, counting down.
GTGTAAGGCGTCGCCTAAGTCTCCGACTTCGTCTTCGCGGGGCATTTCAATCTTATGATGGATATCTCCGGCGGCAATCAGCTTGGCCTCTGAAACGACGGATAAGATCCGGTCAAAGACTTCTTTGATCACAAAAAAGCCGATGATGGCAATCAAGACGCTTACCCCCAGCGACCCGACGATATCAATCTTGAGGCCGACCTGCGGCAGGATATAATTTGAGGCAAGGTAAATTGATACCAAAAGAGGTAAAACCGACATCAGGTAAAGCGCTATCCTTAATTTATATCTGAGTCCGCGCGTACCGGATGATAATTTTTCATTCTTTTTCATCACTAACCTCCCGTCTTGAGGTTACCTTTAGGCTTAGGACAAGAACAACCCGCTGAAATACTATATAATCTTTTAAATTATACAGCCTCTTTTAGGTTATTGCAACAGTTTTTCTGAACTCTCCGAGCAGGTTATCCCTGCTTATTCCCGTATCCAGGAAATCCCAGGGTAAAAATCCATCCCCCGCTTTCTCTTTTAAATAAAATCCGGGGTCTATTTTAGATTCGCCGAATGCCTCCAGCCACCGCTCGAATACAAAATAATCACCCCAGCCGTCAAACCTTGCGCCTTTGGAAAAAGCAGCCAGGATTACCGCGCTTAACCTGCGGTCGCCGCGAGAAAGCACGCCTTCCAAAAAACTCATCCGGGGATTATGCAGGCTTAATTTTAAATTTTTATTTCTCATCTTGCTTCTCAAGTAACCCTGCTTATCCCTGATGCTCTGCAAATCTTCCATTTTGAACCATTGAAAAGGCGTATGCGGCTTGGGGATCAAGGTATTTACGCTGATATTAACCTGCGCCGGACGGCGGCAGAGCTTCCTTCTTAATTCAGAGACGGCAAGGGAAAATTCAATAATCCCGTCTAAATCCCTCTCTTCTTCGAATGGCAGGCCGGTCATAAAATAAAGCTTGATATGCTGATAACCCGAAAGATATGCCTCTTCTATCGTCTTAAAAAAATCATCGCTATCGAATCTTTTATTGATAACTTTACGCAATCTTTCCGTTGCCGCCTCCGGAGCGAAAGTAAGCCCGGTTTTTTTAATGCCGGCGATTAACCTGCTCAATTCTCCCAGCATCGCCTTTGGTTTTATCGAAGGCAGCGATATGCTGACTTTTCTTTCTCTAAATGAGCCGATGAGCGTCTTTAAGAGTTCGTCTATTTGCGGGTAATCGCTTACCGACAAACCCGCCAAAGATATTTCTTCGTAACCCGTGCATTTATAAAGCTCCTCTGCCTTGCGGGATATATCGGGCAGATTTCTCTGCCGGAAAGGAAAATACTGTGCCCTCGCCTGGCAGAAACGGCATTGATTTGGGCAGCCGCGCATAATCTCCAGGGTAATCCGGTCATGCACGATCTGGATATACGGCAGGAGCCACTCTAAAGGAAAATATGCGCTGTTTAAGTCACTAATAAAACGTTTTTTGACCTTCGCTGCCGTGCCCGGCTGCCGGGGCCTGAATTCCTCTATCGCGCCGTCGGAACCATAGGTTACCGTATAAAGCGACGGCACATATACGCCTTCAAGGCGGGAAAATATTTCCAATAAATCCTGTTTTGATATCCGGGATGCCTTAAACTTATCTTTATGCCGGCGGTAAATCTCGGTTATTTCTAAAATCGCTTCTTCTGCTTCGCCCAGAAGAAAAAGGTCAAAAAACTCATGCATTGGCTCCGGGTTCAGGCAGCAGGGTCCGCCGCCGATAACTAAAGGATATTCATTACCGCGTAAAGCGGATTTTAAAGGGATTTTGCCCAGGTCTAAAATATTCAGCACATTGGTATAACTTAATTCATACCCCAGGGAAAAACCGACAATATCGAACTCGCGCAGCCTTCTTTTCGATTCCAGGGAAAAAATCTCTGCGCCATTGCTGCGCAAGACTGCTTCCAGATCAAGGGCGGGAGAAAAAAACCTTTCGCAGCAGACATCCGGGAGATTGTTTAAGATGCCGTAAATAATCCTTATCCCCAAATTACTCATCCCTACTTCATAGAGGTCGGGAAAACAAAGGGCGAACTTTATCCCGGCCCGCTCAAAATCTTTCTTTGAAGCATTCCACTCTCCGCCGATATAGCGGCCGGGCTTGTTGACTTGCAAAAGGATATCTTCTAACATAATTTTAGAATACCGCCCTCTGCTTATCGATATTCACCAATATACCGAGGGCAAGAAAAGTTACGCACATCGAGGAACCGCCGTAACTCATTAAAGGCAGGGGTATTCCTACGACCGGGGCTAAACCAAAGTTCATCGCGATATTGACAAAAACCTGGATTCCTAAAAGTAAAGCAATCCCTAAGGCCAATAATCTCCCAAAATAGTCGCTGGTCCTTGAGGCAATGGAGATACCCTGATGGATTAACGAGTAATAGAGCAATAATAATATAATGCTTCCCGCTAAGCCCCACTGTTCGGCAAAAGTGGCAAAGATAAAGTCGGTATGCGACTCCGGTAAAAAATGCAGCTGGCCCTGGGTCCCGGAAAGCCATCCTTTCCCGAAAAGGCCGCCGGAGCCGATAGCGATCTTGGATTGAATGATGGTATAGCCTGCGCCGAGGGGATCGATATTGGGGTTTAAGAATACGAGCAGCCGCTCTTTCTGATAGCCGCGTAAATTATGCCAGAAAAAAGGCAGACTCAAAAGGACCGCCGATACCAGTATAAACATATAGCGTAACCTCAAGCCCGATAAATAAAGCATCGCGATGAATATGAAAAGGAGCAGCGTAGCGCTGCCTAAGTCCGGCTGTTCGATGATTAAGCCGACAGGGATAATGATGAATAAAAAAGGCAAGACCAGACCGCGCAGGATTCCGTATTGAGCCACGGATAACGATACGTCGTCGGCTGACTTTTTGCTGAAGTATCGCGCTAAAAATATCAGCATAATTAATTTTACTATCTCCGAAGGTTGAAAATTAAACCAGGCCAGCCTCAACCAGCGCTGTGCCCCTAAGCGCACCGCTCCCAAGAGGAATACCAGGCATAATAAAACCACCGCTAAACCGTATAAAATGTATGTGGCATCCCAGAGGCGGCGATAATTGAAATTAGACATTACCAGAAAAAGAATTATCCCCAGGATAACCCATAATATCTGGCGTTTAAAAGTAAGCTGCCAAAGCGAACCCTCTGTTTGGTAAGTGCTGCTGTAGATAGACAGAATACCGATGAGGGAAATTGCTATGGCGATGATGAAAATGATAGAGCCTTTCAAATCAACCCCTCTTTAGCCATTGCTTCGATAATTTGTTTCGTCAATACGCAGGCGTAATATCCCGACCCGCCGTGTTCCAGGAATACACAGATGATAAACTGGGGATTCTTAAAAGGAAAAAAGCCGGTAAACCAGGCGTGCGGCTGGCCAAGAGGAACCTGGGATGTCCCTGTTTTTCCGGCAAGAGAAACCCTTAGACCCGATAATACGTTCGCTGTCCCATCCGTAACAGTCTTTCTTAAACCCTGCCTGATATAATCCAGCGTCTTATCCTTTAAATTCAGGCGGGCGAAGCGTCTCTGCTGCAGGGAAATATCCCGGCCGTCTATGGCCTTAACAATATAAGGATTTACCAGAAAGCCGCCGTTAGCAAATGCCGCCGTCATGCGTACGACCTGCAAAGGAGTGACTAATAAATCGCCCTGGCCGATGGTCAAATTTGCCGTATCGCCGTCAAACCACCCCTGAAGACGGTAAAGCTTCTTCCATAACGGGTCAGGTACAAACCCGACCGATTCGTAAGGGAGGTCTACGCCGGTAGGCTTATGAAACCCGAACTTAAGTGCATAGTCGTGGATAAGCTGGGGCCCCAGGAGAAGCCCGGTGTGGTAAAAGAAAACATCGCAGGAGTGCGCGATCCCTCCGATTAAATCCTGTGTCCCGTGCGTATCCCAACACCTGAACTGGCGCCTGCCGATTCTTAAGCTGCCGGAACAGGTAAATGTCGTACCCGGCCTAATTTTATTTGTCTCAAGTGCCGCAGTCGCTACTACTAATTTAAATACCGAAGCAGGCGGATAGACTCCCTGTATTGCGCGGTTTAAAAGAAGGGAATCCGGATGATTGAAAAGATTATTTATGGCGGAAATCGATTTTTTCACAAATACCGCGGGATTAAACCCCGGGGAACTGGCCAGGGCGATAATCTCACCCGTTGCCGGCTCCATAATAATCACGCTGCCTATCCTGTCCCCTAAAGCATCCTCTACTATTTTCTGTATTTTTAAATCCAGAGTCAAGCGGATATCCTTCCCACTCTGCGGAGGCTTAAAACCCAATACACGCGTAACCCGGCCGCGATGGTCGACTTCCAGGGAAAGAGCGCCTTCTTCCTGGCGTAAATAATAATCGTATTTTTCTTCTACCCCGGTATAGCCGACGATATCCTTGGTCTTGTAGCCGTAGTTGGCTAATTTTGTCAGGCGCCAGTGGTCAATCTCGTTTAAATAACCGATGGCGTGGCTGGCGAGCTTCCCGTAAGGATAGTACCTTACCGGCCTGGCCTGGATGATTATTCCCGGCAAGTCCATTTTTACTTCTTCCAGGATAATCGCTTTTTTTATGTCGATATTTTTTGCAATCGCCACAGGCATAAAGGCCGCGCTATAGCCGTTTTTAAACGCGCTCTTTAATTCTTCGGGAGAAGTCTCTAAAATCCGGGCTACGGTTGAAAAAGTCTTCTCCAGATCTTTATTATCCTGCGAGAGCAACATCACGTCATAGGTAAGATAGTTGTCTACGATAACCTTATTGTTACGGTCAAAAATTATTCCCCGCGCGCCGGGCTGAGGCAATAAGCGGATGCAATTCTTATCGCTTAAGTTGCAGAACCTCCTGCTTTGCAAAACCCCAAGATTAAACAGCCCCAGGCCTAATAAGATAAAAAGAAAAGCCAGCGTGAAATGCGCAATCTTTACTCTCATCGGATAAACCTGAAAGCCAAAGAAGAAACCAGCGCCGTGTATAAAGATTCCAAGAAGGCGACGCGTAAAAAGATGCCCAGGGGGATAAAATTACCCAGAGTCAAATTTATTAATCTGGCGGCTATATCGTTGAAGACAACGGTAATGAATACGAGCACGGCAAAGGCGGGATTATCTTCTATCGATACCTCTTTGGATAATTTTATAATCAGAAAACTCCAGATGGGGAATAACACCGTATTTACGCCGAAGGCATTGATGCTAAAGATATCCTTGAATATCCCGGCTAAGATGCTGAAAAATAAAGCCTGCTTCAACTCTAAAGAGAGGGCCGTCAAAACCACGGCAATCAACAGTAAATCCGGCTTTACGGAAAATATCCGCAAATGATTCAAAATAGTAACCTGCAGGATAGCGAGGATAATAACGATAAGTAAAGCCGCGCTCTTTTTCACGGTATAATGATTAATACCTCTTCAATATTGGACAGGTTAACGGCGGGCTTGATGATACAGTAGCGCGAAAGCCGCGAAAATTCTTCGCCGATATCGACTACCGTGCCGATCAATAGTCCTTTCGGGTAAAGTTGCGCCAGGCCGCTGGTGATAATTACATCGGATATCTGGACATCCGCATCCTTGGGCAGGTATCTCATAATCAAGGAAGTGCCGAGAGTGCCCGATACCGCCCCCTCCTGGCGGCTGCGCTGGACTTGCGCCGAAACGCTTAAGTTCGGGTCATTGAGCAGGAGTATTTTACTGGTAAACTGCGAAACTTCGACTACGCGCCCGACTAACCCCAGGTAATTAAGCGCGACAAAGCCGCGTTTTATTCCCGCGAGGCTTCCTTTATCAATGATGATTACCGAAGACCAGTTGTCCGGTGAACGACCGAGCACGCTGGCGGCAATTACTTTATAGGGAGCTTTCTGTTTCAGGGAAAGCAGGTCTTTAAGGCGGTTGTTTTCCAGCTCAAATTCCTTGGCCGCGTTAAGCTGCCGCTTCAAGAAATCTGCTTCTCTTCTTAGCCTTTCGTTATAAATGAGATTCTGATGATAAAAAATAATCCCCCCGGCCTCCCGCCTCGTGATGACTAATAAATTCAGGGGGAATTTTAAAATGTTTAAAGCCAGCGGCCTGACGGCGGGGATTAAACAGGAAAGGAATAAAATGGATACGCTTAAGAGGAGAATATAGATGAGGTTCTTTTTTTCAAAACGCAGATTCACTCGTGGCCTAACGCGGTCTTTATACGGATTTAACTTTTATATATGCAGCTCGGATTTTGCGGGAACTGCTACATCCTTCAGGAGGCGTATCTCATCTAAATACTTGCCCGTGCCTTCAGCCACTGCGTTCAGCGGATCATCCGCGATATGCACAGGCAGACCTGTTTCTTCGGCAATCAGTTTATCCAGGCCCCTTAACAAGGCACCGCCGCCCGCCAGCACAATACCGTGCTCGATTAAGTCTGCGGCTAATTCGGGAGGCGTCCTTTCCAGCGACATCTTGGTTATTTCCAATATCGCCCGCATCGGCTCCTGCAATGCTTCCCTGATCTCTTCGGAAGTAATGTTTACGATCTTGGGTAAACCGGCAATCAAATCCCTTCCCTTTACTTCCAGGGTCATCTCTTCTTCCAAAGGATAAGCGGAGCCGGCCTTTATTTTTATCTCTTCGGCAGTGCGTTCCCCGATCATCAGATTATATGTTTTCTTTAAATATTCGATAATCGCATCGTCCATCTCGTCTCCGCCGATACGGATGGATTTGGAAAATACGACTCCTTTAAGGGAAATTACCGCGATTTCCGTTGTCCCTCCGCCGATATCTATGATCATATTCCCGATCGGCTCCTGGATAGGCAGGCCCACGCCGATTGCCGCGGCAATCGGCTCTTCAATGAGAATTACGTCCCGGGCACCGGCGCGCTCGGCAGATTCCTTTACCGCCCGGCGCTCAACTTCCGTAATTCCCGAAGGTATGGCAATCACTATCCGCGGCCGGATTTGAAAACGGCGGCGGCTTACTTTTTGGATAAAATGCCTTAACATCGCTTCGGTGATTTCAAAATCGGTAATTACGCCGTCGCGCATCGGCCTGATGGCGATGATATTACCGGGAGTGCGGCCAAGCATCCGCTTTGCCTCTTCGCCTACCGCTAATACATGGGATGTGCCGCGCTTGACTGCCACCACCGAAGGCTCGCAAAGTACGATTCCTTCACCCTTTACGTAAACTAAAGTGGTTGCCGTGCCTAAATCAATGCCGATATCGTTTGAGGACAGGCTGCGGATGTAAACGATAATTTTTTTTGCCGTATCTTTAAGAAATCTCCACACCCTTATCATCCTTTATCTCCTTTTAAGCCCAAAATCGGGATGAAGCCACTTAAAGGGGATTTTAACAGAGATTAAATCTTATGTCAAATAAAATATTGTGAAAAAATTACGTAAATTTAAGCGGTTAAATTCTTTAAAGCGCGCAAGAAGCCGGGAAATGATTTATCAATACATGTAATATTATCAATAAAGGTAGCGCCTCTCGCTTTAAGGCCGGCCACAACCATGCTCATCGCAGTACGATGGTCTCCAAAACTTCTAACTTTAGCAGCGATAAGCTGTTTTGCACTTTTAATAATGATTTTTTCACAGTTATCCGCCTTGACTGTCTGAATTTTTACGCCCATCTTCCTTAAGTTTTCCGACATTGACCTGATGCGGTCGGTTTCTTTCAGCCGCAGCTCTTCTACGCCTTCAAATACGGTTTTGCCCCTGGCCAGGCTTGCCGCCACCATCAAAATCGGCAATTCATCTATTAAAGAAGGCACCTCCGCTCTTTTAATGATGACGCCTCTTAAAGCGCTCGATTTTATAAGCAAATCTCCCATTGGCTCATAACTTTGAAGTCTTGCTTTTGAACTTTGGACTTTTATATCCGCCCCCATCCTCTGCAAGACTTTGATTATACCGAGGCGCGAGGGGTTCAAGCTGACATTACTCACCAGCAGCTCTGAATCCGCCAGTATTGCTGCCGCAACCAAAAAGAAGCTCGCCGAAGAGATATCGCCGGGTATATAAATCCTGCCGGGTGAAGTTAATTCCCGGTTTCCTTTTATAACTATTTTATTTTCCCGAAGTTTTAACCCGGCTTTAAATAATTTCAGCATCCGCTCGGTGTGGTCGCGTGTTTTAATCGGCTCAACAACAGCGGTCAGCCCCCGGGCATAAAGGCCTGCCAGTAAAATCGCTGATTTTACCTGGGCCGAAGCTACCGGCATTTTATAGCTGATGGCTTTAAGCCTGCCGCCTGTTATGGTAATCGGCGGATACTCTTCTAATTTCGAACCATGCGCCGTCAACTTTGAATTTATTCTGGCGCCCATCATCCTTAAGGGCCTGGTTACGCGCAGCATCGGTCTTTGAGAAAGGGACCTGCCTGCCTTCAACGTAACCCGGAAGTTCTGGCCGGATAAAATTCCTAAAGTTATGCGTAAAGTAGTGCCGGAATCGCCCACAAAAATCGGAGCCGCGGGTTTCTTCAGGCCGCGGAGGCCTCTGCCATAAACAGTAACCATCGCCGTCTTATCTTTAATTATTTTTATGCCTAACTTTTGAAAAACCTTGAGGGTAGAGAGGCAATCTTGATTGGCGGGAAAATTATCGATTTCCGTACTGCCGGCGGTGATCGCGCTTAAAATTAGTGCGCGGTGAGCGATAGACTTATCGCCGGGAAGAAGGATCTCTCCTTTGAGGGAGGAGGCCGGTTTGATTAAAAAAGGTTTCATTCTGCCCGGCGGACAACTTTATCACCCTCGCTGATCATATCCCTGATGCCTGCTGAAGCAAAATCTGCCGCCGACATAGAATCGTGGACCTTCTCTATTTTTATATCGCCGATATATTCTTTATTTTTATAAACGGAAAATAAATTGCCCACGTTGACGCCGTCTTTAGCGCCTAAATTTATCACCGCGAAATCATAGTCTTTGTTTACGACCAATACCGTTCCTTCTACCCCGAAATAAGCAGGGGCGGCGGCTTCTTCTTGCGCGGCGCTCGGCGCGCTTTTCCTGCTTTTCTGGCGGGCCTGCGGCTTAACCCTCTTCTCTTTTTTGGCGGGCGCCTTGCCTTCGGGACTGACCACGATCTCGCCCAGCTCAATACCCTGCATTTTTGCCTCAAGGTCCTGAGCCCTCATCTGGAGTTCGGCTACCTTTGCCTGGAGTTCTGCCCTTTCAGACTGTAATGTCTTTAATTGCGTTTTGGCATTTTCTGTTTCTGTTTGCGTCTGGGTAAGCCTTCCTTCTAAATCCGCTCTTAAGTCTTTTTGCTGCTGTAATTCCAGCGCCATCCTATCCAGCTGGCTTAAGGCTTCCAGCTTAGCGCTTTTTTCCTGCTGTAAATCGGCAGCCATTCTCTCGATTTGCGCCTGGGTATCTCTCAACTTTAATTCAAGCCCCGAAACCTTCTTTTTAGTCTCATCCAGCATGGCTTCGGTCATTTTAAGTTTGGTTTGGGAATTATCCAGCTCATCGGAAAGAGCCAGGTTCCTGGCATGCTCTCTTTGGTAAAGAAAAAAGATGCCGCCGGCAAAAAATAGAGATATGACAATTAATATAATTAATAACAGGACGGGTGATTTTCCCTGGTTCGCCATTCTGGCCTCCTTATTCTTTAAGCTGTTTTAGACCCTTTGTTTAACCTCATAATATAACATCGGTTATATAAAAATCAAGGGTTATTTTTTTCTAAAAGCTCCCTGAGCTCCTCCGGCAGGGCGCAGGAAAATTCTACGAATTTTCCCGTAGCCGGATGCATAAACCCCAGGTATCGGGCGTGCAGCGCCAGGCGTTTAAATTCATTATTTTTGCCGTACTTGGTATCGCCTAAGACCGGATGGCCTAAAAACGCCAGATGCACTCTGAGCTGGTGGGTCCTGCCGGTAAAAGGCTCTAATTCCAATAAACTGAAGTCTCTTCTGCGTTTTAAGGTCCGGTAATGAGTCCTGGCATACCTTGTATGCTTACCGAAACCCACCGACATATCCTTCCTTTTATAAGGATGCCTGCCGATAGGCAATTCAATGACGTCCTCATCGAATTCCACCCTTCCTCTTACCAGGGCGGTATACTTTCGCTTGATGGTATGCCGGGAAAACTGCTCGCTTAAAGCAAGGTGGCTGGGATTATTTTTGGCAATCACCAGCAGCCCCGAGGTATCCTTATCCAGCCGGTGCACAATCCCCGGCCGGCCGGGATTAATATCGGATAATTCCTTAAAATGATAAAGCAGCGCGTTTACCAAGGTATGCTCAGAATTCCCCGCCCCGGGATGCACGACTAAACCCGCGGGCTTATTGATAATCGCTAAATCTTTGTCCTGGTAAATAATCTCCAACGGGATATTCTCGGGCCTGGCAACGCTCGCTTCCTTATCTTCGATGCGCAGCTTAATTTCATCGTTTATCTTTACTTTATAATGCGTTTTGCTCAGGCTTGAATTTCCCAGGCTGACATTACCGGAAAGGATCAGCTTCTTGATAAATTCGCGGGAAAGGCCCAGCTTATTCTCCCTGGAGAAATCCGCGAGAAATATATCCAGGCGCTTGCGGGAATCCTGCGGCGGGACTCTTAAGGTATATTCCTGCATTTAATCCTTGGAATATTTAATCAGGACTAATTTTACGGCGCTAAAGACAAATATTACGATGCTGATGAGTTGGAATAAAGTCAATCCGAAGAAAATAACCGGGTTATCCGCACGCCAAAATTCGATAAAGAATCTCTTCAGCGAATATAAAAAAAGATAAGCCAAAAAGATTTCGCCCCTCTTGTGCGGCTTATCCTGCAGAAATCTTAAAATAATAAAAATCAAAAGCAAAAGCAACGATGAATAAATCTGTGTCGGTATAAGGAACGCTTCGCGCGCCTTGAAGTAAAAACCGAATTTATAAGCCGCCTTGCCAAAACAACAGCCATTGAGCAGGCAGCCGATCCTGCCGATTGCCTGGCCTAAAGCGACAAACGGCGCAAGTAAATCTAAAATTTTATATACTGCCAGGTGTTTCTTTTTAAGATAGGCTACTCCGGAAATAACGCCGGCAATCAAGCCGCCGAACCAGGAGAGGCCTCCCCGCTGTAACATTACCATTTCCAGGGGCTCTTTGAGATAATAGCCGGCGTTCTCAATGACATAAAATAGGCGCGCGCCGATTATGCCTGAGACTAAAACCAAAAAGGAAAGATTAAAAATTATGTCGGGTGCGATATTCTGCCTGCGCGCTTCTAAAGCGGCCAATACCGAACTAACCGTAAAGGCCAGGGCAAGCATTAACCCATAGGAATAGATACTGAAAAATCCGATCTTACAGATTACGGGATACATTTTTTATTCTTTTTCTTTATCAATACCGACCATCCCAACAATATGGCCCCGACAGTTATCGCGCTGTCCGCGAGATTAAATACCGGCCAGATGCGAAAATCCAAAAAATCAATCACATACCCAAAAAAAAGCCTGTCGATGAGGTTACCTATCCCCCCGGCCAAGATCAGGCCCAGGGAAATGTTATAGGCGGAAAATTTTTTGAACTTGTTGTTTTTAAGCTCAAGATAAATCAGCAGAACGGCAACCAGGGATGTGAATATAAAGAACGGGACTTTCCCTTTGAGCAAGCCGAAGGCTGCGCCGCGGTTATAAGTGAGCGTGAGATGAAAAATCCCCTTGATTACCGGGATAGAATGATTTAAGGTTAAAGTTTTCGTGACGAGGAATTTCGTGAGCTGGTCTAAAAAAAGAATGGATATTACGAGAGCAAGGATCATCGAAAAGAGACGGTTATCTCTTCTCCTTATTCTTCTGGCATTTCACGCAGAGGCGCGCGCTGGGAACCGCCCTGAGCCGGTTCTTGGCGATGAGGGATTTACAGCCTTCACAGATGCCGTAGCTGCCTTCGTCTATTTTTTTCATCGCGTCGTCCAGTTCATAGAGTAATTCCCTGCCGTTGGAGGCGAGCCCCAGAGAAAACTCCCGGTCATAGGTATCGGTAGCCACATCCGCCATGTGGTAGGTATAACCCGAAATATCTCCGGCAGCGTCTTTCTGCGATTTCTTCAGGGTATCGTCGGATATATGCTTTATTTCGTCGAGGATTTCCTCTTTCCTCTTCAAAATTAATTTTTTAAACTCGCTTAATTCCTTCTTGTTAAGTTTCTTTTTCACTTTATGCACCCCCTATAGCTTCCAAGCACCGCCCGCAGATTAAAGGATGAGCAGGGTTACTGCCTACTGTCAAGGAATAATTCCAGCAGCGCGAACATTTGGTCCCTTCGGCTTTCCGGACTTCTATCGCGATATCGGCGCCGCCTTCTCTTTTTACTTCTACCTGCGAAACCTTGAAAATCTCAGGCAGGTCATCCTGTAAGCTTTGTAAGAATTTATACCTTTCCGGTGAGTTTGTCAACAACTTTATTTGCGCGTCAAAGGAACTGCCGATTTCGCCTTTATTGCGCAGCTCCTCTAATTTCTTGTCTACATCAGGCCTTAACGGGATGACGCGCAAATCCAGGTTTATTATTTCATCATCCTTGGCTTTATCTTTAAAATATTCCGGTTTGCTATCGGGCCAATCAAAAAGATGTACGCTTGATACCGGGCCGTCTTTTGCCTCTTTAGCCATATTCTGCCGGATTTCTTCTGAAGTAAAAACCAAAATAGGGCTCATCGCTCTTAATAATACATTCAGAACTTCATACATCGCGCTCTGGGCAGCCCTTCTCTCCCGGGATTTTGCCGCTAAGGTATAAAGCCTGCCTTTAATCATGTCCAGATAATACATCGAAAGGGTCTCGTTGCAAAAATCATATATTGCTTTATAGGCCTTATGAAATTCAAAATTTTCATACGCATTTTCAACGGTTGATAAAAATATGTCCGACCTCAGTAATATCCATTTATCCAGTCTCTCCAAATTATTATAGCTTGCCCTATCTTTATCGGGATTAAAATCATAGAGATTACTCAGAATAAACCTGGCAGTATTCCTGATCTTACGGTATGCCTCGGAAAGCCGCGTTAATATCTCCTTGGAGATGCGGATATCTTCGTTATAGTCGCTGGAAGCCACCCACATCCTTAAAATATCCGCGCCGTAATCCTTGATGATATCCTGCGGTGAAATGACATTGCCCAGCGACTTGGACATCTTCCTGCCTTCGCCGTCCACCACAAAACCGTGCGTTAAAACGCTCTTAAAAGGGGGTTTACCGTCGATACAGACCGCCGGAATTAATGAAGACTGGAACCACCCGCGGTGCTGGTCCGAACCCTCGAGGTATAAGCTCGCCGGGAATTCCAGCTCTTTTCTTTTTTTAAGCACTGCCTGGCTGCTTACCCCGGAATCAAACCAGACATCCAGGATATCCGTGCCTTTGGAAAAATCCTTTGCCCGGCAATTCGGGCAGCTGGTATCCACGCTGATAAAATCTTTGATTCCGCGCTCAAACCAGCTATCAGAACCTTCTTTGGATACAAACTGCATAAATTTCTCAATCACGCCGGAATTGAAAAATTGCTCCTGGCATTGATTACAGACTAAAGCCGGAATAGGCACGCCCCAATACCTCTGCCGCGATAGACACCAGTCAGGCCTCTGCTCTACCATTGCGGAAATTCTTTCTTTCCCTTCGGGAGGCACCCAGGTAACTTTTCCCTCGATTGCTTCAAGCAGTTTTTTTCTTAAATTATCTTTATCGATTGACAAAAACCATTGCTTGGTGGCGCGGAAGATTATCGGGGTTTTACAGCGCCAGCAATGCGGGTAGGAGTGCCGGATTTTATCCTCAAAAAGCAATGCTCCCAGGCCCTTTAATTTCTCGATGATATTTTTATTGGCATCATAAACGTTTTGCCCCTGAAATTCTCCGGCGCTAGCATCGAATTTCCCCTTGGCATCAACCGGCATTACCATATCCAATTTATATTTTATCCCGGTAAAATAATCCTCATTGCCGTGGCCGGGGGCGGTGTGCACCAGACCCGTGCCTTCTTCTTTAGAAACATAATCCGCAAGCACAACCCGGCCTTTTCTCAAACCAAAGGGATGGCTGTAAATCAGGCCGTCTAAATCTTTTCCCTTTAATTCCCGGATAACTTGATAATCCCCGGCGCCTATCTCGCTTAAAACCCCCAACCGCACATTGGCGATAATCAGATTACCTTTTTCTGTCTTAATATAAGAATAGGCTAAATCCGGATGTACGGCAACGGCTACGTTGGCGATTAACGTCCAGGGGGTAGTCGTCCAGATGGCTAAAAAGCTGTTTCGCTCAAAATCTTTTGCCTCGTCTAATTTGAATTTGACAAAAACCGACGGGGAAGCATGCTCTTCATATTCCACCTCTGCCTCTGCCAGGGCGGTCTCACATTTATAACACCAGTTCACCGGCTTTAAACCCCGGTAAACATAGCCCTTTTTGACTAATTCATGGAAGGACCTGACAATTGCCTCTTCGTATTCGGGGCTGAGGGTGAGGTATGGATTTTCCCAATCGCCGAATACGCCTAAGCGCTCAAACTGCTCCTTTTGTGTGGCAACATAACGCAGGGCATACTGGTATGCCTTCTTCCTGAATTCAATCTGGGAAATCTGGGATTTGCTGATTTTTAATTCTTTAAAGAGCTGATGCTCAATCGGCAGGCCGTGACAATCCCACCCCGGCACATACGCAGAATCGAACCCCCGCATCGTCTTGTATTTTACGATGATATCCTTTAGGGTCTTGTTTAAGGCGTGGCCGATGTGAATATCTCCGTTGGCATAAGGCGGCCCGTCGTGCAGGATATATTTGGGCTTGCCTTTTGATTTTTTGGAAATCAGCCGGTAAGCATCTTTGTCCTGCCATTCTTTCAGCAAAGCCGGCTCGCGCTTGGGCAAATCCGCCTTCATTGGGAATGTAGTCTGCGGCAGATTTAAAGTATTTTTATACTCCATAATATTATTTATTATATTTACCGATAATAATCTCCAGATCTTTTTTCACCTTTGCCGGAATAAGCCTTTTGTCCGTAATAATCGCGTTTTTCAGCGCATCCTTGCAGATGCAATTCCTCTGATGAGGCAGATTTTTTATCAAACCATGCAGGATCTCTTTGGCGTTCTCTATATTTTTATGTAAATTGTTAATTACCATTTCAACGGTTATCTTTTCATATTCCGGATGCCAGCAGTCATAGTCAGTCACACAGGCCAGCGTGGCATAACAAATTTCCGCCTCGCGGGCGAGCTTTGCCTCCGGCATATTGGTCATACCGATAATATCCATACCCCAGCTGCGGTAAAGATTCGATTCGGCTAAGGTTGAGAATGCCGGACCCTCCATGTTGATGTACGTGCCGCCCTTATGCATCTTTATTTTTAAGCTTTTACTTGCCTCGTATCCGGCATCGTATAACAAATCGCTCATCTCCTGGCAAACCGGGTGAGAAAAAGAAATGTGCGCCACGATACCCTCGCTAAAAAAAGTCATTTCCCGGGCATGATTTGTGCGGTCAACATACTGGTCAACCACGACAAAATCCAGCGGCTTCATTTCTTCGCGCAGGCTTCCGCAGGCGGTAACCGAGATAATCCTTTCCACCCCGAGTTTTTTCATGGCATAGATATTGGCGCGGTAATTTATCTGGCTCGGCGATATCCTGTGCCCTATGCCGTGGCGGGGCAAAAATACGATTTCTTTTCCGTACAGCTCTCCGATAGAAAAAGCCTCCGAAGGCTTACCGAAAGGAGTATCCAACTCAACTTCTTTTATATGCTTAATACCGTCCATCTTATATAATCCGCTTCCGCCGATAATGCCGATTTTAGACATTCTTTATCTCCTTGTTTGTTAATATTTAGCGGGTGGCTTGGGTGTTTTTGAGCCGCGTGATGCGGCGAGAAAATACCCAAGACAGGACCCGCTAAATATTAATAAACATGCATTATTCTTCTAACTAACCTTAACAAATCTTGCTAACTCTCTGGCTCGCTTTAAGGCCGCTTTAACCGCCGCGGTTAAAGAACCTCCTTTATGCAAAACTTTTAAACCTGCTTCAGTAGTCCCGCCTTTTGAGGCTACCTGTTTTTTTGCTTGAGCCGGAGAAAATTTTGTTTTTTCTAAATACAGAATACTTCCCTTGGTCGTTGTTTCTGCGAGTTCTCTAGCCTCAGGATAAGTAAAACCTATCGCTATTGTAGATTTTGTTAGAGATGTTATAAAATCATGTTCCTTTTTTTTAATCTCTTCTAAAGACTTACCCTGATCATAAACAAATCCGGGACCACTCCCGGATACAGCTGTAACTTTATCCATTTTTCCTTTTTTTAAAATTAAAGTTTTGCCTAATTTGATAAATAGTTGTTTAGCAAAATTTAAATCATTTTGTCTTGCATATTTACCTTTAGATAAACAAATCATCCCCGCGCCAACCTTCGCCGGCAAATTAGGCATTACCCTGATAACCCTGACTCTGCCTAAGTATGCTTCAATATCTTTTGTGCCTACCCCCGCGGCAATAGAGATTATTAATTTATCCGTTACCTGATGTTTAATTTCTCCTAAAACAGCTACGAAATCCTGCGGTTTCACCGCTAATATCAACACATCTGATCTTTTAACCAAAGTGGTAACATCATCCGTAACTATAATATTCTTAAGTCTTTTAGTCTTATTCTTGTCTTTATCAAAAACCAAGACTTGATATTCTGTTTTAATCCGCTCGGCAATGGCTGAGCCCATATTCCCGAAACCAATTATACCAATTTTGTTTTTCATCTAAATATCGCCCGGCCCAAACGCACCATCGTGCTCCCCTCTTCTATGGCTATCCGAAAATCATCGGTCATCCCCATAGAGAGAACCTCTGGCGCGCCGGGCGTTATGCCTTGGCAGTTAATTTCTTCTAATAATTCCCTTAATTTTCTAAAATAAGGGCGCGTTTCTTCAGGATTATCAACGATTGGCGCAACAGTCATCAGGCCATTAATCTTGATATTTTTCAGCCGGCCGATTTCTTTGATTACCCCAATTGCATCTTCTCTTTTTAGGCCGAATTTAGTTGCCTCGCCGGAAGTGTTTACCTCAATTAGAATATCCTGCAATTTATTGATTTGAGCCGCCTGTTTATCAATCTCCAGCGCTAAATGCAGGCTGTCCACCGATTGAATTAAATCAAACGTCTTTACTGCTTCCTTTACTTTGTTAGTCTGCAGGTGGCCGACCAAGTGCCACTTTATCCGCTTTCCGTATTGAGTATCCCTTATCGCGTTATATTTAACAAGGGCCTCTTGGACCCGGTTTTCTCCGATATCGGTTATCCCTGCCCCTATCGCTTCCTGTATCTGGCTAACGCTCCTGCCTTTGCTTACGGCAACGATAGTAACTGCCTCTGGGGTTTGCGCTTTAATCCTGGAGACGTTATCTTTAATCATTTAGACTAATATATTATACACAAGAAACTTGCAGGGTCAACCAAAACTAGGACCGGCAGAGGAGGTAATTAGAAATACTCCTGATATACTTCTTTAATTTTGTTGACTGCTTTCAGGATAGGGTTACGGATATGTTGATGCGTAGGTACAACCCGGGGAGCTTCTTGTTGCAGCGCCTGGCAGATCATCCCCAGAGAAGTCAGGTAAGTTAAATATTTCTGTCCCGTTAAAGCTTCGTTCTCGTTTATAAAAGC
Organism: Candidatus Omnitrophota bacterium; assembly: GCA_041653115.1. Classification (GTDB taxonomy): domain Bacteria; phylum Omnitrophota; class Gorgyraeia; order Gygaellales; family Profunditerraquicolaceae; genus JBAZGA01. The sequence continues at coordinate 18,563 of JBAZGA010000011.1, read as the reverse complement.
GGTGATTTCCGGATGCCGGACCCTGGCCAGCCTTACCGGAACGGCCAATGCGGCTTCCAGCATCTCCAGAAATCCCTCCAATAATACGGTCCTTCCCGCGCAGATGAAATTATCCACCTCATTCAAGGAAACTGTATCCCTCAGCGCGTTTTTCAGGTTTTCCGCGATGAATTTTGCCTTGGCAGTGATTATTTCGCAGGCAAGCCTCTGTTTTATCGGTTTATAAATATTGCCTTTCTTTACTAAGATTTCCTTATCCTGAGGCAGACGCTCATAATCTCCAATGCTGGTATGCGCTCTTTTTAAGTCTTCGGCTAAATCAAGCGGTATCTGGAGGCCCTTGGAAAGCTCCGACGTGAGAAGATCCCCGCCAAAAGGGCAAACCTTGATATCGCGCAACAGCCCGTCCTTAAAAACGAACATCTCGGTGGTATCGCTGCCTATATCGCAAAATATATTCAGGCCGGTTTTGAGCGCCGGATTGAATACGATACCGGAGGCGGTAAGCCCCGACAAGAGTAGGCCCTTTAATTCGTATCCCGCCTGATTTATGACGCGGCTGAGCGTCTGCACAGACGACAATTTTGCGCAGATTAAATATAAATCCACCTCCAGCTTATGGCTGTAAAGCCCCAGCGGGTTAAGGATATCGCTCTTTGTATCAATCTTATAACTAAAGGGTATCTGGTAGATTATTTCTTCTTCTAAGCTTGAGCCGAGAATGCGCGCCTGCTGGTTAACCCTGTTTAAATCCGATAAAGTGATGACTTTGTTGCCCCTTTCGGCTAAAGGTATAATCGCATGACTGTGCCTGGCAACCATATCGTGGCTGGAGATATTGCTGAACACAGTCCTGATATTTATGCCGGATTTAGCTTTTAGTTTCTTCAGGAGCCCGCCGATAGAAGCGATTAACTCTATAGAATCTATTACCGTGCCTTCTTTAATCCCCCGGGAAAGCGCATTTTCAGAAAAGATAGCGGTGATGCGGTTTCTCTTCAGCCGCGCGACTACCGCCGCTATTTTACTGGAACCGATATCTAGGGCGCAAATGTATTTATTCGGCATGTTTTAATTTTATTACCGGTTCTTTGAATCTTAAGTCGATATATTCTATCCCCTCAAGCCCCTTCTCCGACTGGTTAAGTAAGGTCCCTAAAATAGCCATCCGCTCTTTAAGATTGCCCCCTCCGATCTTCACCTCTGTCCTTTCGATAAAAAAAGTTACGTTATCCGGATTTAAGACGGAGACTCTTTTCATCTGGAAATTTTTTAACGTCCTCTGCCTGGAAGCTTCCTGTATTATGTTTAAAGCCAGGGTTAATTCTTTAAGGTTATATCTGGTGCCGGTCTTGGGCCCAAAAATCTTGGTATCCAGCCCGGTAATCACGGGAAAATCGCGCTCCGTCACCTCCGCCGGGCAGTCAAATAATACCGACTCGCTGTCTACGCAGAAATAACGGTAGAGTTTTACCATAGCCAGGGGTTTGCGTTTTATAAAATCCACATAGAGGCGGTTGGGGAAAACCTTGATTAACCTGATGGATTTAAAATCCGGGTATAATTCCCCCAGATACCCCGATTCCCTGCGGATATCAATTCTAAAGATATTTTGCCCTTTCAGGTAGGCTAAATCGGCGGAATCCCTGCCGTTGACCATAATATCTTTTATCTTAAAATAATCTAGATTGGAGACTCTCCTCGCAAAGTAGATAAATAAAAATACCGCCAGGACAGCGATTGCCGGGGGAAGAATTAGTCTGAATGCCGATTTTTTTAACCTATGCTTTGCCATTATACGCCGATTTAATCAGCTTAAGACAGAGTTGCCCGAATTCTATGCCGATTGCCTTTGCTGCCTTGGGCACCAGGCTGGTTGAGGTAAACCCCGGGATAGTATTTACCTCAAGGACATAGACTAAATTATCCCGGCTTAAAATCATATCCACCCTCGAGCATCCGGAACAGCCTAAAAGCCGGTGCGCCGACAAAGCAGCCGCCTTTATTTTCCCGGCGATCTTTTCCTCCAGCTTGGCAGGGACGATATAATCTGTCAGCCCCGCGGTATATTTAGCTTCGTAATCAAAAAACCGTTTTTTAGGGACTATCTCTATTACCGGTAAGGCCCGGTTATGCAATATTCCCACCGTAACTTCCCTGCCTGCGATATATTCCTCAATCAAGACCCGTTCGTCGAACCTAAAGGCCGCAGCCAGCGCGGCTTTAAGTTTTTCTTTTTTATCTACGATAGATAATCCGATGCTGGAACCTTGCTGGGCGGGCTTTACTACCAGAGGGAAACTAAACCCGATGCCGGATAATTCAGCGCAGGCGTTTCGCGAAGAAGAACTTCTCTCCATCACTTTATAGCGGGGAACGGTTAAGCCGTGTGCCTTTAAAATCCTGCGTGAAGCAACTTTATCCATCGCCAATCGGCTCGCCGACTTGCCTGAGCCGGTGTAAGGAATTTTTAAACTATCCAAAATCCCCTGCATCGAGCCGTCTTCGCCAAAGCGCCCGTGCAAAGCTAAAAAGGCGCAATCGATGCGCTGCGCTTTGAGCAAACGGATATTTTCCCGTATGTTTTCGGTCTTGATGTCAATAGCGCTTACCTCAAGGCCCAGCTGCCGCAGGGCTTCATATACCGCCTTACCCGACTTCAGGGAAATTTTCCTTTCCGCGGAAGGCCCGCCCATCAGCACGCCGATCCTGCCGAATTTATTCACTGCCATATTTTTATCTCCGGCTGCAAATTTATCCTGAATTTATCTTTTACTCTTTTTTTAATCAGTCCCATTAATCTCAGGATATCGGCTGCCTGCGCATTGCCCTGATTAATGATAAAATTAGCGTGTTTTCGCGAAATACAGGCATCGCCGATTTTTTTTCCTTTTAAACCGCATAAGTCTATCAACCTGCCGGCGGATTTGCCTTGAGGATTCTTAAATACGCTGCCCGCAGACGGCCCCGATAAATCCTGGCTCATCCGGCGGGAATTAAGATACCCTCTTATCGTCTTCTCGATCGCTCTTTTATCTTTCTTAAGCCCTTTTATGCGGCAGCTTAAAATTATATATTTCGCCAAGCTGGAGCTGCGGTAAACGAACCTGATATCCTTTTTCTTAAGGGTCCTGGTATTCCCGCGATAATCCATGATTGTCACTTTCTGGACTAAGCCGGAGATATTTTTACCCCAGGCACCGGCATTCATCGCCAGCGCCCCGCCGACTGTTCCCGGGATGCCGGCTAAAAATTCCGGGCCGGATAAACCGTGTTTCCGGGCAAAACCTACCACTCTATTTAACAAATTCCCGGCACCCGCTTCTATACAGCTATCTTTAAGCTCGAGCCTGTTAAAAAAGGGCGAACTCAATCTTATCACCGCACGGTTTAACCCGGCGTCGCTTGCCAGGATATTGCTGCCTCTGCCTATTACCAAGGGAGTTATTTTATATCTTTTTAGCATACTTAGCAATAATTTTAAATCAGCGCAATCGCGCGGCTCGATAAACAGCCTGGCCGGCCCGCCAACCTTAAAAGTCGTGTGTTTTTTCAGCGGCTGATTAAACCTGACCCTGCCTCTTAAGCTCTTCTGCCAGTTCATCGCTTATTTTTGTAATATCCCCGGCGCCCAGAGTAATAATCAGGTCGCCGGGTTTCAGTATCCCTAAAATATGCCCTGTGATTTCTTCTTTTGCCAAATAATGCGCTTCCTTGCCGGGTGAATTTTGCCTGATTTTATCATAGATGAGCTTTGCGCTTACCCCTTCCTCGGCAGGCTCGCCTGCCGGATAAATATCCGTAATCACCAGGTAATCGGCCGCATCAAAGCATTTAGCGAATTCATCCGACAATAACTTCGTGCGTGTATAACGGTGCGGCTGAAATACGGCAATCAGCCGTTTGAATTTCAAATTACCTATTGCCGAAAGCGTGGCTTTTATCTCCGTGGGGTGGTGCGCGTAATCGTCGATAAGCTGGTATTCTCCGTTTTCAAATTTAACTTCCAGGCGGCGCCTGGCACCCTGGTAATCCCGGAGTATTTTTTTGGTCACCGCCAAATCTATGCCCAGCTCAAGGCCGAGGGCAATCACGCTCAGGGCATTGGAAATATTGTGTTCTCCCCCCAGGGCAAGGTTAAACCGCTCAATAAATTTCCCTTTAAAGAAACAGTCAAATTCGGAATTCAGGCCCTTGCTTTGAATATTGCGGGCAATGATATCCGCGCCTTCTTTTAGCCCAAAGAGCACGCGCCTGTTTTTATAACCTCTCAATAATTCCTTTAAATTATTATCGTCGCTGGAACAAAATACGCAGCCGCCGCTTTCCGTATTATTTAAAAATTCCCCGAAAGCTTTTAATTCATTGGCAAAATCTTTATAATAATCCAGGTGCTCGCGGTCGATATTGGTGATTATCGAATACCTGGGCCGGTAATATAAAAAAGAGCCGTCTGATTCATCCGCCTCCGCGATAAAAAAATTGCCATTGCCCAAAGAGGCGTTAGTATCTATATTCTTAAGAATCCCGCCGATAGCCACGCTGGGGGATAATCCCGCTTCCAATAAAAGACAGGACGCCAAAGAAGTAGTCGTGGTTTTGCCGTGGCTGCCGGTAACGGTAATCACGGTTTTATCTTTCATCAGCTCTGCCAGCGCCTGCGCCCGTTTTATCAAGGGGATGCCTTTGTTTTTGGCTTCCCTGATTTCGGGGTTGTCTTCCTTAACCGCCGAGGAATAAACGATTAAATCCGCGCCCTCGATATTTAGCGGGTGATGACCGATAAAAACCCGCGCCCCCAAAGCGGCAAGCTCCTCGGTAATCCCGCTTTCCTTTATATCCGAGCCGCTTACTCTTAAGCCGCTCCTTAAAAGCAGCTTGGCAATCCCGCTCATGCCGATACCGCCGATGCCGATTAAATGATAATGTTTATTCATTCCTTTAAACATTTCCGCCGGGCCCGCCCGTTAAGGAAATCACTGCCTCGCTTAATAAATCATTCGGGCAGGACGAAAGCCGCTGGGGGTAGTTTGAGGCCATGCCCTGCAGTTTATCCGGATGCTCCAGCAGCGATTCTAAAATCTCTTTTAATAATTTATCGGTATATAACTCGGTGTCTTCGATAATCAGCGCGGAGGCGTTCCTTTCCAACACGCAGGCGTTCATCATCTGATGCCTGTAGGCATAAGGATAAGGAATAATGATCGCGGGTAATTTAAAAAAGGTTATTTCGGAAATACTGGTAGCTCCCCCCCGGGAGATAATCAGGTCGCTTGCGCTATAGGCATAGGCAATCGGCTCTAAAAAAGCGAACAGCTTTACGCTAATGCCCGAATTCCTGTATTCTTCTTCCAGGAAATTAAGGTCTTTGGAGCCGGCCAGATGAATGACCTGAAAGCGGGACTTGTCGTTTATCCTGGCTGCCGCCTTGACAAAGGCGCGGTTAATCCGGGAGCTCCCCTGGCTTCCTCCCATAACCAATACCGTAAGCCTCCGGTGGTCCAGGCCAAAAAAATCCAGAGCTTTATCCTTGTCTATTTTTAATATCTCTTTACGCAGCGGGTTTCCGGTAAGGATGACCTTATTTTTATGAGCCTTAAAATATCCTTCCGAATCCGCAAAAGAAATCGCAATCCTGTCTACGAACCTCGCCAGTAATTTATTCGCCCGGCCGGGTATCACATTCTGCTCGTGTATCGATACGGAAAATCCAGGCGAGCATTACTAAAGGCAGAGAAGCTAAGCTGCCGAACCCGATGACGATATCCGGCTTGAAACTGACCAGGATAAATACGCTCTCCAATGCCCCTTTAAAGAAATTAAATAGCGATAAAAAATTTTTAAAATCGAGGCTGAGCTTAAGCGAGGAAATTGAAATATACTTAACCCGGTAATTTAAATTTTCTCTCCTGATCTGGATATTTTTCTTCGGCAAAACTAAAAGTATTTCGGCGTCCTTCCGCTTTTCTTTCAGCGTATCCAGAAAACTCAAAGCAGGAAATATATGGCCTCCGCTTGCTCCGGCAGCGGCTAAAACCCTCATGGATACTCTCCTGTGCGCGCGATATTCAGCAGTATGCCTACGGCCACCAGGTCAAAAATAAATGAAGAGCCGCCGTAACTGATAAAAGGCAAGGGCAGCCCTTTGGTCGGCAGGATACCGCAGGAAACGCCGATATTCACTATTGCCTTAAGGCTAATCAGCAGAATTAAACCAAGGCCCAGGAAATAACCGAATTTGTCGGGAGCGTTTTTGATCAGCTTCAGGCCCTGCTGCATAAAAACCATGAATAAGATAATCACTCCGACCGTCCCTATCAACCCCAGTTCTTCTCCGATGATGGAAAAAATAAAATCGGTATGCGCCGCCGGCAGATAAAATAATTTTTGTCTGGAGTGGCCCAGGCCCGCTCCGAAGCCCCCCCCTGAACCTAAGGCAACCTGCGACTGGATAATCTGAAAACCGCTCCCCTTGGGGTCTAACCAGGGATTTAAAAATGCCATAATGCGCATCCTCCGGTAAGGGACGCTAAAGATCAAGATATAAAGCACAGGGATACTCGCTAAGACCAGCGCCAGAAGATAGCGCAGCTTCACTCCCGCCACAAAAAGCATAATCAAGACGACCAGCCCGATTGCCAGCGCCGTCCCCAAATCCGGCTGCGCTAAAATCAATACTATCGTAAGGCCCAGAACCGCCATCGGCGGCAGGAACCCTTTTCTTAAGCTCCTGATCACGTCTCCTTTGCGGCTGATAAAATCGGCGACATAGGCAATAATCACCAGGTTTGCCAGCTCTGACGGTTGGAAACTGATGAATTTGAACCTGAACCACCTGCGCGCGCCGGAGACCTCCCGGCCGATACCCGGGATTAAAACTAAAACTAACAAAAATAAGGATAGCCATAATAATGGCCGGGAAAATCTGGCAAATTTCCTGTAATCAAAACTCATTGCCAGGAAGGCAAGCACTATGCCGATGATAATAAAACTGATGTGCCGTTTTAAGAAAAAGAAACCGTCGTGATACCTTTCCCAGGCGTAGATACTGGAGGCGCTATAAATCATCACGATGCCGACGGCGACCAAGAGTACGGCGGCGATAAAAAAGTTTATCCTGGTATTGCGGATCATATTATGTTTTATCCCGGGCTAATTCGTAAACCGCTGCCTTAAAACGCCTGCCCCTTTCTTCGTAATCGGAAAACATATCAAAGCTGGAGCACATCGGAGAAAGCAATACGCAATCGCCCGGCTTAGCCTTCTTGAAGGCAAGTCCGACTGCTTCTTCCAAGCTGCCTGCTTCTTCTACGGATAATGACTTTTTGAATGTCTCCTTTAATTTCTCCTTTGCCTCGCCGATTAAAATAGCCGCCTTTACTTTTTTGCGCGCCTCATCTAAAATCAGGCGATAGTCCAGGCCCTTATCCCTGCCGCCGGCGATTAAAACTACCGGAGAGGAAATATTTTTTAATGCCCAGAGAGTAGCTTCGGCTGTCGTGGCCTTAGAATCATTGATAAACTTTATATTATTTATTTCCCTCACCTGTTCCAAGCGGTGTTCGATGCCCTTGAATCCCCTGAATACATCTAAACATAACTCTTTATCTATGCCTAAGATTGAACCGACGGCCAAAACCGCTGCCTGGTCGGGGTTTAAACCGGTCTGCGCGGAAAAATATACTACCCTGGCGCGGGTTTCTCCGGCGAGGCCACTTAAAAGCGGGCCGCTCTGGTCAAGAAGCAGGTAGTCATCCTTATCCTGATTCATGAATATGCGTTTTTTTGCTTCCAGGTATTCCCGCATATCTTTATATCTGTCCAGATGATTGGCGCTGAAATTCAGAATCAGGGCTATCTTTGGCTTGAATTTATTAATTGTTTCCAGCTGAAAGGAGCTTACTTCCAAAGAGACAAAATCACCCGCCTCTATTTTTTCCAATTCCCCGCAAAAAGGATTGCCGACATTGCCACAGATAAATACCTTTTTCCCCGCCGCCTCCAGAATCCTGCCGATTAAAGTAGTGACGGTAGTTTTTCCGTTTGAGCCGGTTACGGCAATAATCGTACCCGGGCATAAAATCCACCCTACTTCTATCTCGCTGATTACGGGAATATTAAACTGTCTTGCCCAAACCAGGGGCAAGGCGTCTTTAGGGACCCCCGGAGATACCACCACTAAATCCCTGTTTTGGAAAAATCCCTGCGTGTGCCTGCCTAATTCCAGTTTAATCTTCTTTGATTGCAGTTTCGCGGCATTGCCCTGCGTTAAATCATTCTCAAGGCTGTCGCTAACGCTTACTTCTGCGCCCAGGCCGTAAAGCAGGTTAGCGCAAGCTAAGCCCGAACGGGCCAACCCCGCTATCGTTATTTTCTTATTCCTGAAATAATCTGTATTTCTCATGAGAAGCGGGCTATCTTATTTTTAACGTAACTAAGGTAAGAAGTGCTAAAAGGCCTGCCAGAATCCAGAACCTGACGATTACCTTGCTCTCCGGCCAGCCCAGGAATTGAAAATGGTGGTGCAGCGGCGCAATCTTAAAGATACGTTTCTTTCTCAGACGAAAAGAGCCTACCTGTAAAATCACGGATAAAGCTTCCAGTACGAATATTCCTCCTACGATTACCAGCAATAACTCTTTCTTTATCAGCAAAGCCACGATGCCCAGCGCCCCTCCCAAAGCCAGAGAACCGACATCTCCCATAAAAATACTGGCGGGATAACAATTAAACCAGAGGAACCCTAACCCGGCGCCTAAAATACTGGCGCAAAATACGGTCAATTCGCCGCTGCCCCGGATATAGGGGATAAGCAGGTAATCGCTGAATTTTATATTTCCCGAAACATAGCTTAAGACGCTGAAGGCGATTGCTGCCATGATTACGCAGCCGATGGCCAGGCCGTCTAAGCCGTCAGTAAGGTTTACAGCGTTGGAAGAGCCGGTAATTACCAAAACTACGAATAAGATATAAAAGACGCTCAATTCTATTGAGAGGTCCTTAAAAAACGGGATGTCTAATCTGGTATTAACCGGGGGGTCTAGAAAAAGGAACGCGCCTAAAATCAGCCCCAGGATAATCTGGCTGGTAAATTTTGCCGTTGCGGTCAAGCCTTTGGACTTTTTCTTGATTTGTTTTAGATAATCGTCCATAAAGCCGGTTAACCCCAGCCAGAGAGTGGCAAAGACCACCATGATGATATAACGGTTAAAAATATCCGCCCAGAGCAGCGTAGATAAGAGTACCGCCGAAAGGATGAGTATGCCGCCCATCGTCGGCGTATCCTGCTTGTTGCTGTGTAATTCATACAATCTGGCGCTGTCTTCTTTTCTGATATTCTCGCCTATTTTCAATTTTTTCAGTTCCTTGATGACCAGGGGCCCGAAAATAAGGCTGATGAGAAACGCAGTCACTGCCGCCATTGCCGCGCGGAAGGTAATATAGCGGAAAATATTTAAGAATGAAATTAGCTCATGCAGCGGATAAAGTAAATTATATAACATCTTCCATCCTCATCGCGCGCGAACCCTTGACCAGAATGACATCGTTTTCACCCGGAGATATTTGCTTAAAAAGAATATCGCGCGCCTGGCGGCTGGAGAAGCAGTTAAATATATTAGCGGAATCTAAACCGGAAGCAGCGGCTGCGCAGCCTGCCAACCGGGAAAACTTGCCTACGCCGATAAAGGCATCGCAGATCCGGCCCGCCTGGCGGCCGGCCTGATAATGAAAGTATTCCGCTTTTTCGCCCAGCTCCAGCATATCGCCCATTACGAAAATTTTTCTTCCTTTATTCCTAAAATTAGCCAGCGCATCCAGGGCCTGTTTTAAAGAGAACGGGTTGGAATTATAGGTATCATCGATAAAATATACCCTGTTCAACCGTTTCAGGTTGAGCCGATGCTGCGGAAAATCAAAAGAAGACAGCCTCAAGGCGATTTCCCTGTTTTCCATACCGAACAGCCGGCCCACGGTTATGGCAATCAAGGCGTTATAAATATTCTGATAGCCTAATGTCTTTAAGCTGAATTTATGTTTGTTGCATAAAAACTTAATCTCGCCATCGCGGTTTTTAATTTCCCCGGCAAAGAAATCGCATTTCTTTTGCATCCCGAAGCCGAGAATAAAAGGCCTTTTTGTCTTCTTCCTTACCTCTCTCTGCAGCAACTCGTCGTCTGCGTTTAAGACGGCGACGCCGGGATTCTCCAAATTTTTCAGCAGTGCGGTTTTTTCCCTGTATACCCCCCTTAAGCTGCCAAAATATTGCAGGTGCGCCGGCCCGATATTGGTGATTATCCCTATGTTAGGCGCGGCTATCCGGCTTAAAGCCCTGACTTCGCCGAAATGATTCGTGCCTATCTCCAGGACAGCGATATCGTGAGCGGCCTTAAGCCCAAGCAGAGTCAGGGGCAGGCCGATCTGGTTATTTTTCGTGCCTTCGTTCCTAAGAATATTATATCTTCCGGATAGCACCCAGGCAATCATTTCTTTAGCCGTGGTTTTCCCGTTTGAGCCGGTAACCGCGATCACCGGGATATTAAATTTACGCCGCCGGCTTCTCGCCATATCTCCCAACGCCTTTTGCGTATCTTTAACCTGGATAAAGGCCGCTTTCCGGGTCTTTAGGCCGGAAACGGTTCTCTCGCCGATAATGCAGGCGGCTCCTTTTTTTATCGCCTCTGCGATAAAATCATGCCCGTCGAAATTATTCCCTTTTATGGCGATAAAGGCATCGTTTTTCTTTACCCGCCGGGAGTCTATGCAAACCCGTTTAACGCTGAGATTTTCCGCGCCGCCAATCAGCCTGCCCCCCGCAGCTTTTAATAATTCATTGACCTTAAACATTCCTTAATAACCTCCCGGTCATTAAAATGTATTGTCCGGTCTTTTAAAACCTGGTAATCTTCGTGGCCTTTCCCCGCCAATAATACGATATCGCCCGGATTGGCTAAAGCCAAAGCCTTCCTAATCGCCTCTTCTCTCTCCGGAATCACGCAGTAATTATTTTTTCGCACGCCTTGTAAAATATCGTCGATTATATCGCCCGGCTCTTCTGAGCGGGGATTATCGCTGGTAATAATCGCGTAGTCTGCCAGTTCCGATACTACCCGGCCCATCTTCGGCCTCTTGGTTTTGTCGCGTTCTCCGCCGCAGCCAAATACGGTAATAATCCGGCCGCAGGATGCCACCCCTCTCAAGCTCTTGAGTACATTAAACAAGGCGTCTTCGGTATGGGCGTAATCCACAAAGATGATGCGGCTTCCCTTGACGTTTATTCTCTCCAGCCTTCCCGGAATACGCTTGAATTTTTCTAAGGCGGCCTTGATTACGGATAATGCCAGGCCCTCTTTTAAGCCCCAGGAAATAGCGGCCAAGATATTATAGAGATTATGCCTTCCGATAAGTTTAACCCTCAAGCTTGTTTCCCCTTTCGGGCTGGTCAAAATGAATTCCGTATGCGATAAATTAAGCCTGACCTGTTTGGCTGATACGTCCGATTTATTTTCTATCCCGTAAGTAATTATCCTGGCAGGGGTGAGCCTTTTTAATCTCCTGGCATAGGCATCATCATTATTGAGCACGGCAAAGGAACGGCTGCCTAACCCCTTGAAGAGTTCTGCCTTGGCCTGAAAGTAATTCTCTAAGTTAAGATGATAATCCAGGTGGTCCTGGGTTAAATTTGTAAAGACAGCCGAATGAAAGCCTATCCCGCCTGTCCTCTCCTGGGACAATGCGTGCGAAGAAACTTCCATCACTACGTAATCTATGCCTTGATTCAACATCTGCGCCAGGATTGAGTGAAGCTCTATCGGCCCGGGGGTAGTATTTCCCGCCCGGATAACCCTGCCTTTAAAGCGGTAATTGACTGTGCCGATTACTCCCGGCTTCATCCCCGCTCCCTTCAATATCGCTTCAATTAAATATGAAATGGTAGTTTTGCCGTTAGTCCCGGTAATACCCGCTATTTTGAGCTTGCGCGAGGGCCGGCCGTAAAACTCCGCCGCTAACTGCGCCAGCGCTTTACGCGGGTCTTTAACTTTAATAAAAAGCGCTTTTTCGGACGGCGGGCAACGGACGGACGAGTGAATTACAACTGCCCTTGCCCCCTTTTCTATTGCTTCAGCGATAAACTTGTTCCCGTCCTGGCGGGCGCCTTCTATCGCCACAAAAATAAAATTATGCGAAACTTTCTTTGAGTTGCAGCTGACTCCCCGGACCATAAAATCGTCTCTACTTGATAAAGCCTGATGCCCCTCAAGGGCTTTAATTAACTGCTTTAGTCTCATTTAAGGCTATAACCTCATTGGTTAAATTCCTGCTGTTAAGATACCTTAAGACGTCACGAGCCACATTCCTGAATACGGGCGCTGCCACCACTCCGCCGAAATAATAAGGCCGGGGCTGGTCAAATACTACCGCTATGGCGATCAGAGGGTCTTCTGCGGGAGCAAAGCCGATAAAAGAAGCGACAAATTTATCGTGCGAATAAGTCCCGTTGGACTCTAATTTCTGCGCGGTTCCGGTTTTGCCGGCGGCGCTAAAGCCCGGGATTTTCGCCAATTTGCCCGTGCCGCTCTCTACAACACCGGTGAGAATTTTTTTCACCCGTTCCGCGGTATCCGCGGAAATGGCCTTATGGATCATCCGAGGAGTAAATTTTTTAATTGTCTCGCCGTACTTATCCTTTATTTCTCTGACCAGATACGGCTTCATCAGCTGCCCGCCGTTGGCGATTACCGAAATTCCGGATGCCAGCTGCAGTGCATCTACGCCTACCTCCTGCCCCATCGGCATAATCACAA
>JBAZGA010000011.1:0-5750 GCA_041653115.1 Candidatus Omnitrophota bacterium | reverse complement strand
TTCACCCGGCAGGTCAATTCCCAATTTTGCGCCGAAGCCAAAAAGTTTGATATATCGGTAAAGCAGGTCCGGGCCCAATAACTGCGCTACCTTAGCCGTGCCGATATTGCTTGATTGTTCGATTACCTCCCTGAAGGTAAGCGTCCCGTGCGGGCGATGGTCATGCAGGGTATGCGGGCCGAATTTATAAGAGCCGTTTTCACAGAAAAATTTATCTTCCTCGGTTACTTTCTTTTCTTCTAATGCCGCGGAAGCAGTCACAATCTTGAATGAGGAGCCCGGCTCAAATAAATCCGTGATCGAACGGTTGCGCCTGGCATCCGGGTCTATTTTAGTAAAGCCGTTTAAATCGAATGTCGGACGGTTGGCTAAAGCAAGGATGGCGCCGGTATGCGGGTCCATCACGATAATGCTGGCTCCCTTGGCATGGTAAAGCTTAAACGCCTTATCAAGCTCTCTCTCCGCGATATACTGGATTACCTCGTCAAGAGTCAATACTAAATCATAACCGTCCTTAGGCAGGACCACTTTATCCTCCAAGTCCAGCCTTTTCTGGCGCGCGTCTCTTAAAAAAACCGTCCAGCCCGCCTCTCCTTTAAGATACTTGTCATAATACAGCTCTAAACCGGCGAGGCCGGTATTGTCTAATCCCGCAAAACCGATGACGTGACTGGCAAGGTAATCATTATGGTAACTGCGCTTATTTTCCTTAATAAAGCCGATGCCTTTAAGCTTTAGCTTCTTGATTGCCTCGCTCTCGGCAGGGCTGATCTTCCTGGCCAGCCAGATAAAAGATTTCTTACGGCTCAAGCGCTCTTTTAAAAAGCCGTAATCCAGGCTTAAGATATGCGCGAGGAGCCCGGCAATCCGTTCCTTGTCGGCAGGCGCGATTTCATTCGGGACGGCATAAAGCGAATCCACGGAAAGATTAATCGTCAGGGGCTTAAGGTTGGCGTCAAAGAGCGTGCCGCGCCGCGGCTCTAATTCTATAAACAGGTCATGCTGGCTCCTGGCGATTTTCGTCAGGTAACTGGAGCGGAAAAATTGAATAAAAAAGAGGCGGGCTATCGAGAAGATAAAAAAAAGAAAAAAGAATAGGAATACCGCTTTGACCCTGCGGTGATAGTTGCTTATATGCACAAACTTAACTAAGTTTAACGGCCGGGAGCTTAAGGATTAATTGTTTTTGCCTGGGCTTCTCTTTTAACGCTAAAGATTCTCGCGAGGATGTTTTCTTTCTGAGCCGGGCGCTGGTTCGGCTTTAACTCCCCCGAGGGAGAAGATAACCTTACTAAATGATAGGTGCCGGGCATTTCGTATTCGCTGCCTTTTGAGAGTTTGTCATTGATATTTACCAGCGAAATATTCGATTCTATATTATATCTAAGGATTGTATTCTTATCAAGTAAATCCTGGAACTGCGCTACCTTCTTTTGGCCTGCGTATGCCAGGAGGAAGACTTCGGATTCCTGATGCACGTAAAGCAGGGCGAAAAAAGTGGAAAAACCCACCCAAAATAAAAATTTAGGTAATTTCATCGCTTTAAAGCCTTTCTGCAACGCGCAATTTTGCGCTCCGGCTGGAAGGGTTATCTTTTATTTCAGACAGTGACGGCCTCAAAGGCTTAGGCGTAATGATTTTGATTAACCCGCCTGAGGCGCTTTTACGGAAACCGAATTTAACTACCCGGTCTTCCAGGGACTGGAAAGAAATCACACAGATCCTGGCGTCTTTAGCGGTAATTCCCATCACCTTATCCAGGGCGGATTGTAAGGTCTCCAGTTCCCTGTTTACCGCAATGCGCACTGCCTGGAAAGTCCGGGTTGCCGGGTGAATGCGCTGATGTCTGTATTTATACGGTAAAGACCGCACTACCGCCTCGGATAACTGCGAGGTCGTCGTAATCGGGTGCCGCTCTCTTTCTTTTATCAAAAAACGGGCAATGCGGTTATGCCATCTTTCTTCTCCAAAATTCCACAGGAGCGTAGAAATCTCTTCTTCGTTAAGGTTATTGACTAAATCATAAGCAGAGATATAACTGTTCCTGTCTAAACGCATATCCAGAGGCCCCTCGGCCTGGAAACTGAAGCCGCGCTGGGCGTTGTCTAACTGAAAAGAAGAAATCCCCAGATCAAACAAGATACCGTCTATCTCCTTAATCTTCAGGCCCGCCAAAATAGCATCGATATCCATAAAGTTGCCATAGACAAATTCACAGGCATCGCTATAGTTACGCAACCTTTCTCTGGCGATAGCCAATGATTCTTCGTCGCGGTCAATGCCGATCAGCTTTCCGCCGGGCATAATTTTTTCTAATATACCCAGGCTGTGCCCGGCCGTTCCGATAGTGGCATCCACTATCACTTTACCCGGGCCTAAATTTAAATAATCTATTACTTCCCTCATCATTACGGGGATATGCAGCTTCTGTTCCACGTTAAAATCTCAAATTAAAAATCCATTAATTTCTCGGCAATCTCTTCAAAGGACTGCCGTGAATTTCCGTAAAAACCCTGCCATTTGTCTTTTGCCCAGATTTCAATCCGGTTAGATACGCCTACAATAGTCACGTCTTTTTTTATCTCGGCGAAATCTTTAAGATACTGGGGAAGCAATACCCTCCCCTGCTTATCGGGAATCATTTCTACTGCTCCGGAAAAATAAAGGCGGTTAAATGTGCGCGACTGCTGTTTGGTAAAAGAGATGGCCTTGAATTTGCTTTCCTGCGCCTTCCATTCCTCTTCGGAAAACATAAAGAGGCATTTATCCAGGCCGCGGGTAACAAAAAATTTTTCTATGAAATTGGCTTTGGCGACTTCGCGAAATTTAGCAGGTAAGATGAGACGACCTTTACGGTCTATGGAATGTAAATACTCCCCATAGAACATGGGTTATGTCCTTTCCACTTTAATCCACTTTTAACCACTTTGTATGCAAAGTATAGATAAAATCACCTTCTTTGTCAAGAGAAAAATTTACTTAACCGACTGGAATACAATGAGTAGTGGCTTTAGCGGCAATAATCGGGCATATCTTGTGGTAGGTCTAAGGGAGGGAAAACAGGGCTTTGGCGCGAGCGATGTCTTTTTGTATCTGTTTGACTAAAGACTGCAGAGAGGCAAATTTCTTTTGTTTTCTTAAGAACTTCATAAATTCTATGATTAAGTATGCGCCGTAGATATTTTTTTTGAACTTAAAAATATGCACTTCGATATACTGTATGGGATTACGCCCGAGCGTGGGCTTATTGCCGATGGAGCAGACGCCGAAAAACTGCTTTTGCCGATAAATAAACCTTACCGCATACACGCCCGGCGGCGGCAGGACCTCGTGGTGCGGATTGATGTTGGCCGTAGGAATTCCTAATTTTCTGGCCAGCGAACTGCCTTTGATTACCGTCCCTAAAATGCTTACCGGCCGGGTTAATAATTTTTGCGCTTGAGCTAATTTGCCGGCCTTTATCAGCCGGCGGATACCGGTGCTGCTGATAATACTTCCGTTAATCCTTACGGCAGGGAAAATCTTAAGCTTAAAATTAAATTCTTTGGCAAAGGCCTTAAAGACCGAGGCATTGCCCTTCCCCTGGAAGCCGAAAGTAAAGTTTTCCCCGATAAAAATAAATTTTGCGCCGATTCTTTTGGCTAAAATATCCCGCACGAATTCTGCGGCGGTAATCCGGGAAAATCTTTTATTAAACCCGACGACAATGCAGATATCAATGCCAAACTCGGAAATTAATTTCAGCCGGTGCCGGAGAGAATAAAGACTCTCCTCTTTTTGCGGGTGCGGCCAGAAGGTCATCACTACGCTGGTGCCTTTAATCCTGCGCGCCTTTTCCGCCGCGCTCTTTAAAATAACCCGGTGCCCGCGGTGCACGCCGTCAAATACCCCCAGCGCCATCACGGGTTTCTGGAACTTCTTAACTCTACTCAAGCCAAATATAATCTTCATTATTTCTGAACTGCTTAACGGGTCCTGTCGTGTCTTGTTTCTCGCAGCACCGCTCCATTTTCCCCGCCGAGGAAAATGTCGCTTCGAGTTTGCGCTCGTTCGCCCCTGCCCTGCATTAGCTTGGGCACCGTGGCCGCTCGCACAAACTAGATGCTGCTCGAATCCAAGCCACGCCACCCGCTAAAGAAAACTACAGAATACTTAAATTTTCGGTTTCCGCTGGAGCGTGCATTAGAAATTTTTTGGCAGGAGTGCGCAACTGTGAGAAGCATGCCTCGGCGCCCGCAAAAATTTATATTTTGTTAATCGCCTCTCTTATCTTGGCTAAAACCTTTTTTCGTACCTGCTCAAGTTTTCCGCGGATGGTGGCGCCGCTGGCAGTCTTATGGCCTCCGCCGCCAAAGAAGCGGGCGATTTTATTTACGTCAACCTTGCCCTGCGAGCGGAAATTTACCCTGATTTCCCCTTTTCCTCCCAGGTTCTCCTTAAATAAAACCACCACTTCCACGCCTTTTACGGCGCGGCCGAAACTGAGGATATATTCGCTTACGTCAAAGAGCAATTGCCTCTTTGCAAATAACCGGCGTTCAATCTGAAACCAGGCAACCCTGCCGGAGGCGGAAAATTTTATCGTTGGCAATACTTTAGTCAGTAATTGCACCTCTGAAAGCGGTATATTCTGATAAATCTGCCGATAAATCCTGGACGGCTCAAGGCCGTACTTCATCAGTTCCGCTACTGCCAGGTGGGTAAAACTATTGGTATTGCTGTAACGGAATGACCCGGTATCCGTAAGCATGCCCGCGTATAAAGCCGCGGCGCTCTCTTTATCAAAAGCGATGCGCATTTCTTTATACAGCTTATAAATCATCTCCGAACAGGAGGAGGTTTTCGGCTCTACCCAGTTTACGTTACCGAAATTTTCATTACTGATATGGTGGTCGATATTCAGGATTATTTTTCTCTCCAGGTTTATCTTCCCTACCTGCCCGCAGCGCCTCAAATCGGAACAATCTACAAGCGCCAGGCAATCAAACCGCTCGTCTATTTTACCGGGCTGGAATTTCTTTACGTTTTTAGTATCGGCTAAAAAATCATAACCATAGGGCAGGGAATCGTCGTTAACGATAATGGCGCGTTTACCCAGGGCTTTCAGCAGCCGGTAAATGGCTATCTCCGAACCCAGGGCATCTCCCTCCAGGTTGGTATGGGTAGTAATGAGAAAACTTTTATTTCTTTTTAGGCATTCTGCGGCTTTTTTTAGGCTCATTGGACTCCTTTATCTCGTCTAGTAATTTTTGGATCCTGATGCTATATTCGCTGGAGCGGTCTTCCTTAAACATAATCTCCGGGGTAAGGCGCAGGTTTATTCTCTGGGCGATAAGCCGGCGGATAAACCCCAATGCCGAATCCAGGGCTTTTTTCGTCCTGGCATAGTCTTCATCGTTACCCAAAACGCTGAAATAAATCTTGGCGAACCTCAAGTCCGGCGTTAATTCCGCGCGCGTGACCGTCACGAAACCCAAACGCGGGTCCTTTAATTCATCGTGGATGATGATACTGACCTCTTCTTTTAAAGCCTGGGCGACCTTCTCATACCTAGCCATTTAAATCAGCTCCATTTCTTGTTCCAGTAAATGCACCTGGTGAAAGTTTTCCATAAATTTGACCACACCCGACAGAACGCTGTTCATATTCCTGCCGTCTCTCTCCGCCCCGACTACGGCTAAAGTCGCCTTCTGCCACTTATCTTCGTCGGCTATCTGGGTTACCGCCACATTAAAATTATTGCGCAGCCG
>JBAZGA010000010.1:0-48058 GCA_041653115.1 Candidatus Omnitrophota bacterium | reverse complement strand
CTCCGGGACCGTGCCTGCGTCAAAGACGACAAAAGGGACCTTGCCTCTGATGCGCCTTGCTAATATCGAGCCTACGCCATCGTCGCTGCGCAGGGTATTGCCGATGCCCAAAATAACGACCTTGCCTTTAAGGTGGGATCCCAGGTGCTTTAACATCCGTTAACTACATAACAGCTAAAGCTTCCTGGATCAGGGGTAGGATTGCCTGGAGCTCTTCCTTGGATAACCTGCCCAGCTTGACGAAGTTGTAATTTCCTTCCTTATCTTTGACTTCCCTGGCAATCTGCAGCTTCTTCGGCCCGTTATTATAGGAATAAACGCTGACTATAACCTTTTCGTTTGCCGTTTCGTGGGACTTGGAAAATAACTGCTCATCCAGCTTGCTGTCGTAAGGCATTTTTCCCTCCTTTTAATGGTTAAATCTGCGCCTTTAATTCTGTCAAAGTTTTTAAATGGAGCTGCTCCTGCGCAATTACTTCATCGAGTATCCCGATATCATATCCAGGGACCGCCTTCTTCATTCCCTCGTAAAAAATGATGGAATCTTTCTCAAATCCGATGCCTAAGTTAATCGCTTCTTTATCAGACGCCGTTTTTCTGGCAATCTCTTCTCCCTGGTTTTCCCGGGTAAAGATATGCTCGCTGGCCAAGGCGCTCATATAGGCAAAATAATTATCGGCGTCAAGCCCCTGCGGTTCGTACTTATCCGTCTTTTCTAAGATATTCTTAAAGACCGCGATATGTTTTTCTTCTTCCCCGGCCAAAAAACCGAATATCTCCCTTGCTTTTGGATTTTTAGATTTTTTTACCATGGCATTATAAAAGTCCCTGCCGTTTTTCTCAATCTGAATCCCGATTTCTACTATTTCACTACCGGCAAATATATTTCCCATGCTTCCTCCTTTTAATGAACATCGGCTATTCTAATCCGGCCGCGGGAGGTCCTTCCCTGCTTCTTCTTTCTTCTCCGGATTAAGCGCTATTACTAATTCAGAGAACAATTGCGTAGCAATAAATTCTTTGGCATAGGTGCTGGGAGAAGAAACTTCAATCTGAGTATTCTCTTCGTCGAGCTCTTTAAAGAATAAACCTACGGGCGTAGTATCGTCGCTGGAAACATAAACGGCGACCATGCCCTTCTTTTTATCCTGGGCATAAATATAGGCATCCATTTCCTTTAAGATTTCCCGGCTCTTATCATAACAGGTTTTATAATCGCATTTAAAGGCCTGGGTGAGGGAATTTTGACGCGCTTCCTCCAGGCATCTGGTAGAAAGGCCGGCTATTCCTTTAGCGCCCTCGCTGACCGCGGCACAGCCGCAAGAATTTAAAATGTAAAAAGTAGAAAGTAAAATTGTAATGCAGAATCCAGGATTTTTAATTTTAAATTGTAGTTTTGAATTTTGAATTTTGATTTTTGATTTTTTCATCATTTCTCCTATTCGTTGACAACCTGCCGGATTTTATCGATATGCCGGCGCGCCTCTTCTTCGCCGCGCTTGGCAAATTCCAGCGCCCGGTGAAGCTCCAGCCAGTGCAAGCCGCTGGTATCCGGATGCAGCACGATGTCCGCTAACTGCGACTCCTGCTGTATCAGCTCCGACTGCATCACCTCAATGCTGTTAAAGACAATGCCCAGGATATTTGTCTTAAATTTATCTCTCAGGTAGCCCTTGAGGCTAAACCATTTTCTTTTTTTGATTTCAGCGTAAGCGGCGGTAAACTGCTCTTTCAGGCTTTCATACCTATGCAGCATATCTTCCCGCGAAGGAGTGACATTCACCGCGATAATTTTTCTCGCTCCGGCCTTAAATAAAACTTCCGTAGGCAGAGGATTGATAATCCCCCCGTCAAAAAGTATCCCCTCCTTAAACCTAAACGGCCTGAAGACGCCGGGCATGGAACAGCTTGCCATCAAGGCGTCTACCAGGGGCCCTTTATCTAAAACCCTCGGCTCCTTCCTGCGCACATCGCTGGCGATAATCTTCAAAGGAAGCCTGACATCGTAAAAGGTACGGCTGCCGAAATGCTTCCTTAAGAATTTATAAAGCTTCTTGCCTTTGATGAAACCCAGAGACGGAATGGTCAAATCCACCAGCCCCCAGATGTATTTCGGCTCCTTGAATTCCCGGGCAATCTCAAGTATCTCCCGGGCTGACCTGCCGGTTGCCCAGAGCGCGGCGATTACCGCGCCGATGCTGGCTCCGGAAATAATATCAACGGGGGTTTTCTCTTCTTCGATTACTTTTAATACTCCGATATGGCAGAAGCCGTACCCGACACCCACCCCCAATGCCAGGCCTACCAGCCTCTCTCCCACCTGGCGGGAAATCCTCCTGACCGCCCTGGCATATTCCGAATCCGGCTCCTCTAAAACCAGCTTGTCCCGAACAGTCATTTCTATCTTCGGTAAAGTGGCGAAAATATGCTCTCCCAATAATTCTATTTGTTCTTGGGGCGAGAGCTTTGAAAACTTATATTCATTGGTAACCACTTTTATCTTGGCCGGCGGAAAATTGAATTCTTCCTTTAGCCTCTCGATTAAATGCCGCGTGCGTTTCAAATCCACGGCATCGGGGCTGGTGATGAGGTGGATTAAATCGGACTGGTTCAGGATGCTGAATACGCAGGCGTCCATCTCGCTGGGCAAATCCAGGATGATATAATGATAGTCATTGACCAGCGCGCTTAAAACCGCCGCCAACTTTTTTGCGCAGGATTCCTCTTCGGGATTGTAATAAAAACAGATTAAGCCGATGCCGGGCTCGGGCCTAAGCAGGAAATCCCCGATTATCCTGAGCACATCCGCGCCGTAAGCGGGTAAATCCATTGCCGGATAGTCATCCGGCAAGCCGAATCTGCGGGGCAGGCTGTGGGTTTTATCTTTCTGGCAGATATCCAGGATGACCACCGATTTACCTGTTTCCTGCTTCAGGCTCAACGCTAAATTCAGGGCATAGACGGTTTTACCCGCCTGAGAATACGAGCTGAATACGGAAATAATCGTGCTTTCAAAAATAATCTTGCGGTGGATATCCTTGTTTTTGAGCCGGCGGGAGAGGGTCTGGCTTAAATCAATAGCCAGGCCGGGGACCTTCTTTAAAATATAATCAAAATCCTCTTTTTTAATCGTCAACAACAGGCAGTCATTCATGGCTTTCGCAGTCACGGAATGCGGCTCGCCCGTTAAAAGCGAAATAATCCCAAAGTATTTTCCGCGGTGCAGGTATTCCAGTATATTCTCATTTCCGCTTGGGCCCTGAGTGTAGATAATTACCCTGCCGATAATCACGCAGTAAAAAGCGCCTGGGGGAGTTCCTTCCTGATAAATAACCTGCCCCTTCCGGTATTCAATAATATTCGACCTTTCCTTGATCAGAGCGCGCTCTTGCCGGCTTAAGACCGCGAACAGCGGGGTTTCCTGCAGGATTAAATCTTTATCTTTGGCAAATTCAATCATCTTTTCTATTATATCACCAGAAAATAAAAAATCCCAACAAAAATATGTTGGGATTTTTCTTGCGGGAAAAATTCAAGCCCGATTATCTTCTTTTAGGCTGGGTAGCCGCTTCTACCGGCACCGTGTTGAGATAAGTGCCCAATACCGCCCAGGTTTTCGGACCCACCTTGCCGTCCACCTGCAGATTATTTGCCGCCTGGAATTCCTTTATCGCTTTTTTAGTTACGGGGCCGCTTTTACCGTCTATAGCTGCGCTATATAACCCTGCGTTCTTTAAGGCCGTCTGAATCTCTTCAACCGTAGGCTGATAAGGCCCGGCAGGCGGCAACTGCTCCAGCTTCGCGGCTGGCGCGGGCGCTGTGCTTACTTGCGCCGGCTGCATCGCAGGCATCTCTTGCGGCGCAGTAGCCAGCGTTTCGATAGACATCGGCGCCTGCATCTCTTCCAGCGGCTCTTGTTTTCTGCCGCAACCCGCCAGACAAACCGCCAATACCATAACTAAAATAATAAATACGGGTTTCCTCATTGTCTCTTCACCTCCTCTCGCAGCGTTGTCTTATCGCTATCTATTTTAACTCGTTTCGCAAAAAAATCAATCTTTATATCTGTCATATCCCCGGGGTAATAAATATTTACGATGATAAAAAAGAGGCCGCAGAGAATACTGCCGAGCATCACCGTCAAAGAAACCCCGAAGGCCGAAGCCATAGCCCCGGCGATTAAATTGCCCAAAGGCATCATGCCGGCAAAAGTAAACATAAATACGCTCATCACCCTGCCCCTGAATTCATCCGGCGCCAATGACTGCAATAAAGTATTGATTAATCCGATTGCCATCACCGATGCCCAGCCCACGCAGGTAATTGCCGCCAGCGACAATAAATACACCCTGGACAGGGAAAATACCGCCAGCGAAAGCGAAAATGTCATCAGGGATATAAAAAGGAGTCTGCCTTTATATCTAAAATCGCCTAAGCTTGCCAGGCCAAGCGCGGCCAGCAATGCGCCTAACCCTGAAGCGGACATCAATGCCCCCAAGCCCTTAACCCCTACTTTTAATATCTCTTCGGCAAAAACAGGCATCAACGCCACATAAGAAATCCCAAAGAGGCTGGTAATGCCTACGATACCGATTAAGATCAGCATGGTGCGGCTATTCTTAATGAACCTTAAGCCTTCGATTAAGTCTTGCCCAGGATGAGTCTTATTACCTCTTCTCGGAGCATGGTTCAGCTTGATTAATAAGAGCGCGATGATTACTGCAAAAAAACTTATTCCGTTTACATAGAAACAGCCGCTCATCCCGATGCTCGCCACTAAGATTGCCGCCAGCGCCGGGCCGATGATACGCGCGGAATTAAAAGCCGCGGAATTTAAGGCGATGGCATTCAACAGATTCTCTCTGCCCGCTAATTCCACCACTACTGCCTGCCTGCTGGGGGCATCAAAGGCCATCACTATGCCGTTTAATGCGGCAATCAGCATAATCTGCCAGGGGGTAACCTGTTTTAACTGGATTAATACCGCCAGGATAAAGGCCAAAACCATAAAGGCGTTTTGGGTAAAAAGCAGGATGGTTTTCTTATTTACCCGGTCAGCCACCACTCCGCCAAAGAGCGACAGGAGGAATACCGGGATAGAGCCCAGGAATCCTGTCAGGCCCAACAGGAAGACCGAGCCGGTAAGCTGGAATACCAGCCAGCTTTGCGCGACAATCTGAATCCAGGTGCCTACCAGCGAAACAAACATACCTATCCAATAGATGCGGAAATTTTTTATTTTGAGCGAGGAGAACATCTTAAGACTTAATCACTGCTTCGCGCCGGCAGCGCGGGCAGAGGATTTTAAAACGGTCGGAGCGCAAATATTCCAGGCTTTCTTTAGGGGATGGATTTTCAGCCGAGGCGAGGCTTAAAACGCGAAAATAAAAAAGAATCAGCGAAGCATTAGTGAAGCAGAGCGGGCCTAACTTTTCCGCCACCCAGAGATACTGGTCATAAGGCACGACCGGCTCGCCGCAGCAGTCACAGACAGCCAGCTCTTTTTCGATTTCCTGCTTTAGCTCCAGCCTGTTTTCCGTGGTGGCAAAATCAAACTCCCGTGATAAAATTACGCCCTTCCCTGTAGGGCAATTCGCCTGGCACTGGCCGCAAAAAATACAGACATCCCAATGCACGGTTATCTTCCTGACGGCCTTACCGTTTGCTATTTCATCCTTAAATTCCAAAGCGCCGGTCGGGCAGACCTGGGTGCAGGCGGTGCAGCCGATACAATCATCGCTGTAGAGATACGGACGGCCGCGAAACTTTTCAGAGGGCTGGTGGGGTTGATAAGGAAATTTTGAGGTATAAGGTCCTTTGATCAGCGCCCTGATTGCTTCCTTCAGTTCTCTTAATTTTGGATACCGCATTCTAAACCCTCACCACCTCATTGCTCATCCCTGACTATTGTTTTCATCTTCCGCGTATTTATCGCAAACCGAACCCCGGCAAAGCTTGACTCCGGATTTATGCGCGCCGCGCGCCAGGGCATGGGCGGTTACCGGAGCGGTCAAGAGAAGGAATATGATACAAAGCAATGCCTTGATGCCTGCGGCGGCGAACCCGAATTTTACAAATACTCCGAAAAGGATACTACAGGTACCTAAAGTAACACACTTGGTTGAGGCCTGCAGCCGGTTATAAAGGTCAGGCAGGCGCAACAGGCCGATACAGCCGAAGAGGTCAAAGACAATGCCGACGACAACAAAGACCAGCCAGATTACTTCATTCATCGAAGTTCCTTCCCTCTAAAAATTTAGCCAAGGCCAGGGTCCCGATAAAACTCTGCAAGGCCCAGGCAATGGCAATATCAATATACCAGTCTTTATGTGTGTAAATCGCCAGAATAGCGCAGAAACCAATAACCAGGATCCCGAGGATATCCGTAGCTACCGAGCGGTCTGCGGCCGTCGGCCCCCTTAAGATTCTAAAGAGGGAAAGCAAAAAACAAATCAGCAAAAACAGCGTGAGCTTGGCAGCTGGCGTGACTTTAAGAAAAATAAATATCCCGAGAATCAGCGCAATTAAAAATATAAAACCCAGGAGCCACCTGATAAATCTCATTCAAACACCTCTTTGAGTATGCGTTCGAACTTTTTTACGATAATCCGCGTTGCTTCTTCAATATCCTGACTCTGGACATATATCCAGTGTATATAGAGATACCCGTTCTCCCGGTCTATATCGACGGTGAATGTCCCCGGCGTAAGCGTAATGAAATTAGCCAGAAAAGTCAGGCCGGATTCGCTCTTGAGGCTGGTCTTTACCTTCACGATGCCCGGCTTAATCGGCAGCTGCGGCTTTAAGACGCGGATAGCCACGTCAATATTCGCCTTCAGGCACTCCCAGGCAAAAACAAAAATCCAGATCATAAACCAGAGGTAGCGCCTGGGGTGGAACCACTTTTGCCCCTGCTCGGCAAACATATCGCCCATCAAAAGCGCCGCGAGCATTGAAACTAAAATACCGATACCTAAATGCTGCCAGTCCAGACTGAAGGATAAAAGCAGCCACATGATTAAGGCCACGCAAAAAGTAACAATCCTTGAATGTATGTGTTTCATCGTCTAACTCCCTAAAACGGCCTTGGCGTAATTTATGCCCTCCAGCAGAACCCCGCTTGCCGGCTGAATGACCTGATTGAGCAAAGGCAGAAATAAAAGCCCTGCGGCAATGCACAGGAAAGCCAAGGCAATCATCGAAATCAACATCGAAGGCGGCGCTTCCTTTATGCCGGATAAAAGCTGCTTGCCCTTGCGCAGGAAAGCATATTTCTGCACCTTCAAAAAAGAAGCCAGGGTAATCATACTGACCAAAACACAGGCGATACCTCCGATAATCTGATTGGCCTGAAAGGCGGCGACAATAATCATTAATTTGCTCCAAAAGCCGCAAAACGGAGGTATTCCGGCGATAGACAAAGAGGCAATCAGAGAAGTAGCGCCGGTTACCGGCATTTGAGCGGATAGCCCGTTTAGTTCTTCCAATTTTCTTGTTCCGGTAGCGTATTCTACTGCGCCGGCATTCAAAAAGAGCAGGGACTTAAAGAGCGAATGATTAAAAAGGTGGAATAGTCCTCCCGCGATGCCCAAGGGTGTACCCAGGCCGATGGCAAAAATAACATACCCGATCTGGCTGACAGAGTGATAAGCCAGCAGTCTCTTAAAATCCCACTGGCCGATAGCGAGCAATACTCCGGCTACCATAGAGATAATCCCCAGCCAGATAAAAAGCGAAGAAATCAGGGCGTTGAATCCGAAAATATTAAATACCACCCGCACTAAAGCGTAAACACCGATCGTCTTGATCACCACGCCGGAAAGCATCGCCGACATCGGAGCAGGCGCTGCCGGATGCGCGTCCGGAAGCCAGGCGTGAAAAGGAACCAGGGCAATCTTTAAGCCGAACCCCATCATAAATAACCCCAGGCAATAAAGGATAAGGTCCCGGGAAGAAGAAACCGTCAAAGAACGGCTGATATCCGCCATGTTTAAGGTAGAAACGTTTCCCAATAAAAGCGCGATGCTGAATAAAATTAATATTGAGGCAACGCTGCCTAAAACCAGGTACTTAAAAGAAGCTTCCAGTTCCTCTGCTTCCACGCCAAAGGCGACCAGCGCATAACTGGCAATGGAGGTAATCTCAAGGAAGACAAAAAGGTTGAATAAATCTCCGCTGATGACTACGCCGTTCAAGCCCGCTAACAAAAGGCAGAACAAGGTGTAATAAAGCCCGGGCGAAGTATATCTTTTGATGTAATCCGCAGAATAAATCAACGCCAGGCAGCCGATTAAATTGACCACCAAAAGCATCAATACGGTCAGGCCGTCTAAAACCAGGCAGATGCCGAAGGGAGGTTTCCATCCGCCCAGATAATATATTTTCACGCCTGCGCGCAGCCAGAAGATACTGCTCACCGAAAAGAATAAAAGCGCCAAGCCGGCCAGGTTAGCCAAAAGCGCAGCCATTTGCTCGCGGGCCTTGGAAACCAGCGGAATGAGAAAAGCGCTTCCCAGGGGAATAATCACAAAAATCGGCAGCATCATCCTATCCTTTTAATTTCTTAATTTCATTTATATCGAAGGTGCGGTATTTCTCGTAAATCCGCACGGTAATCGCCACCATCAAGGCGGTAATACCCAGGCCGATAACAATCGAAGTCAAGATCAGCGCCTGGGGAAGCGGGTCTACAAAATTAGTGGCGCCGAGCGTCTTATCGAGAATCGGCGCTTCGCCTTCGGATTTATACCCCAAGAGGATGAAAAAGAGGTTAACCGCGTATTCGGCAATCCCTAACCCGATAATCTTCTTGACCAGATTCTTCTTTACCAAGAGACAATATAAGCCGATGGCAAATAAAATAAAACAGAGTATGTAGAGGCTCATACCCCTCTCCTCTCTTCGTCAACGGGTATTCTCAATATCGATAAGGCAATAAATATAGCGAACAAACCCGCGCCCACCTTTAAAAATATGGCAATATTGCATAAGACAATTAGGCCCGCGCTGAATAAATTAAAAGGCTCGCCCTTGGGCAGTATATTGAGGAAAAAATAACCGCCTGAAAACCCGAGAAGAGCAATCCCCCAAAACATTAAGCCTCCTACCGATTCGATTATCGAAGCGGCTGCCTGGCTTAGCCTCTTCAAGGCGTAATCTTTACCAAAGGCAAGCACCAGGTGTATAAAGGATAAGGCGATAATCACTCCTCCGGCAAAGCCGCCGCCGGGGCTAAGGTGGCCGTGCAGCATGATATAGACGCCAAAAAGAAAAATCAGGCTCACCGTGATTTTAGTAATCCGCTTGACGATTAAAGACATCCCTGCTTCTTTCATTTCTTCTTCCCTATCCCCCTTAAGACCGCCAACACCCCGATTACCGAAGTAAACAGGATAGTTGCTTCGCCCAGGGTATCGTAAGCGCGGAAATCCAGGATGACCGCCGTCACCATATTGGCTGCTCCGGTGCGCTGCATTGCTTCGGCTATATATTGAGAGCCGATTTTCATTATCGGCGCTCCGAAAGGCGGGAGCTGCCCCAATGCCCTGGCGCTAAACCATAAAAATAAAGCCACAAAAATAAGCGCAAAGATAAAATAACCCAACCTCCGCTTTATTTCTTCGCGGGGCATCCTTACCCCTACCGTAGCCCTGATCAGAATAATCACGGTGAGAATTTCTACCACTAACTGCGTAATCGCCAGGTCAGGCGCGCGCAGGAGCAGAAACTCCAGAGTCAATCCTATACCCACCGCGCCCAAAGCAATGACGCTGGAGAGTAAATCTTTTATCTCCATCGCCACGACCGCGGCAATAATCATCAGGATTAATACGACGTGCAGCTCGATCATTTATGTCCCATTAAGATAAAGAAGATAATAATCAGCCCGGCCAGGCCCCAGGCAAGGTATAAATCCAAAACTCCGGAATGGCACCGCCGCAGCAGAGCACTCAGCCCAAGGGTAACCCAGCCGGCTAAACTCGTTAAGCTGTTGAGCAGGCGGTCGACAAAAATGAATAAAATGTAACCTAAGAGCCTAAACAGCGAAGTTAAGAGATTAAACAAATCCAAGGCCTCGAATCTTATCAGCGCGTAAATCTTTTTTAGCGCCGGAAATTCCTCAATAGTTTTATAGAATTCGGTAGCCGGGAAACTCGGCTCAAAAACCGGCTCTTCCCCTCCGATGAACAAACTGTCCTGCCTGAACTTTTTATGCTTCATCCCCGACCAAAAAATCAGGCCGAAAAATAAACCTGTTGCCAGCAGTACAAAACCAGCTACGCTGTTCCAGGTGCCAAGATAAACCACGTCCCTGGCAATCCAGGGCTGAATAAAATTACCCAGGAATAAATTCGGCAGGATGCCCAAAAGAATGCATAAGCCGGCCAAAGTAATCACCGCTGTTTTCATTTTAGCGGACACATCGGTTACCTTCTTTTTATCGGAACTATGGTCCTGGCCGAGAAAGATGGCGTGGATAAACTTTATGAAACTGGCCAGGGTCAAAGCGCTTCCGAACATCGCGGCGATTAAGGCAAAGAGATAAACCGCGCGCATTGCTCCTCGCCCCGCGCCTAACCCCGCGATAGCGCCCTGATATAACAGCCACTTGGAAACAAATCCGTTAAAGGGCGGGATTCCGGAAATAGATAACGCGAAAACCAATGCGCAGGCAAAAGTCAGCGGCATATACGCGGCTAAACCGCCCAAATTTTTCAGCTCATAATCATGCTTTTTCTCTCCCACGGAAGCGGCAGTCAAAAACAGACCGCTTTTATAAATGGCGTTGTTAACCATATGCAATAAGCCCGCGGCAACCCCCAAAGGCGAACCGATGCCGAATCCCAAAACCATATACCCTACCTGGCTGATGGCATGATAAGAAAGAAGTTTTCTTAAATCGTGCTGGCTTAAAGCCAAAAGCACCGCAAAGATAATCGTCAGAGCGCCGGTAATCAATAAAATCGCCAGGGCCAGGCTGTTCAGCATAAAAAAATCAACACAAATTCTCGCCAAGAGATAGATGCCTAACAACTTATCCAAAGCAGCCGGCAGAACCGCCATAATCGGTCCGGCTGTAGTTTCCGCTGCCGTAGGTATCCAGGTGTGCAGCGGTGCGCAGCCTGCCTTGGCAAAGGCGCCGCTGAGCATCAAGATAAAAGCCGCCCAATTGAGCGGGCTATTGAGTAAAATTCCCGCATCCTGCGGCATGCGGGTACCCCCGGCAGAATAAATATACAGGCAAATACCTAATAATAAAGAAAAATCCCCGAATCCAACTATAGTTAAGGCCTTATACGCGCTCCTGCCTGAGCTCAGATTCAAAAGGGCATAAAGCAGGGATAATAAAGCGCCCCAGGCAAAGATAAAAAGGATAAAATCCTGGGCCAGGCAGACGAGGCTGGAAAAAGCAATCAGCCAAAGCAAATAAGAAAAATACGGCCTCTTCTCTTTCAGGCCGGAATAGTCTTGAGAATAAAGGCAGACTAAAAATCCGAACAGGTTCGTAAAGATCAGGATGGTTCCGGATAATTTATTTACGCCCAGGGATAAATTATAATTATTGAGCAGATTAAAGCTTAGCTCAAGAGGCGGTTTAAAAAAGATAAAAATAGACCATGCCAGGCTCAACGTAAACAATGCCTGGGCCAGGGTCTTTCTTAAATTACCGGCGCGGCAAAAGAATAAGCCGATCCCCGCACAGACAGGTAAAGTAAAAAGGAAAAACAGGCTGCGTGATATCATTTTACGATACTCGAGACAAAATTAAAGGGTAACCTGAAAAACAGACCCAGGATTAAAGAAAATGCGCCTAAAATCAAGACTACCCAGGTCATCGCAGATTTCTTGTCATCCTCGGCCTTAATCCTGGTTTCGCCTAAGAAAACTTTATTGAAAAGGCGCATCAGATAAAATAAGGTAAATAAAGCGCCTGTCACGGCAAGGACTCCCGCTAAAATATGGCCTGACTGGATAGTCAATAAAACGGTCATAAATTTCGGCCAAAAACCCAGGAACGGCGGAATCCCGATAATAGAAAACGCGCAAAGCAGGTATGCCGTCGCAGTATAGGGCATGCTTCTAAGCAGCCCTCCCAGCTCATTGATATCCTTGGTTCCGGTCTTATGCTCGATGATGCCGGCGCATAAAAATAAACCTGCTTTAGCCAGGCTGTGCGCCAGGATATAAACCAGGGCCACCTTAAAGGCGATACCGCCCAAAGAAAAAGCCAGTAAAATATAACCCAGCTGGCTGATCGTCGAATATGCCAGTATCCTTTTCATGTTCTCTTCCACTAAAGCGGAACCGGCAGCTACGACTATGGTCAGGACACTTAAAATAATTACGGCATTGAGAAATTCCGGGCTTGCCGTAAAGGTCAAGCCAAAAAGCCGGGCAAAAACATAGATGCCTATCTTGACCAGGACTGCGGCATGCAGGAGCGCGGTGACCGGCGTAGGCGCCACACCCGCATCAGGCAGCCAAGTCTGTAAAGGAAGCTGTGCAGATTTCGAAATCACTCCCGCCAGGAGCAGAAAAGCCGCCAGGTTCCCCAGTGCCATCCCTTTCAGGGAGCCTGTCTCTAAAGTTCCTGTTTGCAGGTAAATCAAGACTATGCCGATTAGCATGATTGAGGCCCCGAAGAAAGTAACTAAAAAGGCTTTATCCGCAGCCTGGATATCTTTATCCCGGCGGTAAAACCCGATCAGGCGCCAGGAACAGACTGAAGTCATTTCCCAGAAACAAAATAAAAGCATCAGGTTCGCAGAAAATATCAACCCCATCATGCTGCCGACGAACAAGACCGTCCAGAAATAAAATACGCCCTGCTCTTCGTAATGCCGCATATAATCCAGGGAATACAAGGAAATCAGCAAAGCGACAAAAGAAGAAACCGCAGCCATAAATACTGCCAGGCCGTCGGCAAGAAAAGAAAAAGCAAACCAGCCGGCAAGCGGCCGGCTGAAGAACAATTCACTGCCTCCGGCAACCGCCGGCAGCAGGAAAAGGCTGGATAAAAAAGTAGCGCCTAAGATAAGCGCGCTGGCCATAGCTTTATGCTTTTTCGGCAGGAAACACAGGCAGAGCGCCCCGAAAAGCGGAATAGCGATAGTGAAAAAAAGCGGCTTCATTTCTTCGTCTTTAAAAGATTACGGGTGATTTTTTTCGCGTGGTAATAAATTGCCGCGGTAAAATCCAGCATATTCAGGAACATGTTGCAGGCCATCGGAGTACAAACTCCTTTTATCATGCGCTGGTTGTGCCTCTGGCGGTATTCATCTACCAGGCTGTCAATATGCTTTTCTTTTTTCATCACCTTGCCGATTAAACTCAAATCATCCCGGGCTAATGCCTCGGCGAGTTCTTTCAAGGCGGCATAGGCCATCCCGTATAAATCGTTATAGTCCTTTACCGCATCTTCGCTAAAAAGCAGTTTTTCCTCGATTTTAATCTGCACCCGTTCCAGGATATCTTTGCAATAATCGCCGATTAACTCCAGATCGCCAACTATGTCTGTATAAAGCGTCGCGTGCTTACGTTCTTCTTTTTTCGCGGATCCGCGGCCGAATTCGATTAATTCCGTGGTAATACTCTTTTCCTGTTCATTGAGCTGATTTTCCTGCTCCAGGGCGAGGGCGATTAGGTCCGGATTATGCTCCATAAAGGCCTGGTGGGTAATTTCCAGCATTTTTAAAGCCGCTTGGGACATCCGGGCAATCTCTGACTTTATGGCTCCGAGTTCTTTCATTTCTTCAGGCCCTCCCTGATTTTTTGGGTTTTCTCTTGAGACAATTTAACCAGATCCCAGCCGCTGAGGATTTTTTGGTTATCGGGCTTACTGATCACCGCTACCCTTTCGGTACAACAATAACAAGGGTCTACCGCGGCCAGGGTAATCGTGGCATCGGAAATCGTGCCGCCGACCGCAGCAACTTTGTTGGAAGCCACATTCATAAAGCTGGGCGCGCGGATTTTATGCCGGATCGGCCGGTTAGTACCGTCTGTCTTTACGTAATGGAAACATTCTCCCCGGGGCGCTTCTACCCTGCCGATGCCTTCGCCGGCAGGCACATCTTTGATATCGGCGTCAATTTTTCCCCGCGGCATGCGCTCCAGGCACTGCCTGATCATACTCACGGATTCATACATCTCCAGGATTCTGACGATAGTTTTGGCAAAAATATCCCCTTCCTTCTCGATAATTACCTTCCAGTCCAGCCGGTCGCAGACACCATACGGTTCGTCGCGGCGCACATCAATATTTACTCCGGATGCCCGGGCAGTCGGCCCTATTACGCACCAGTCAATCACCTGCTGCCTGGTCAAAATTCCGATATTTTTTAAACGCAGCTGAATTACCGGGTCATCCATCACTGCGCCGCGGAACATATCCAACGCCGGGACTAACTCATCAAGCGCCTTTTTCAGCGCCGGGACATCCTCATCTTTAATATCCCTGCGCACCCCTCCGACCTTGAACATCGCGTAATTATTCCGGTTGCCGGTAACTATTTCAAAACAATCCAGCACCGGCTCGCGGTATTTCCAGGCCCACATCCAAACGGTGTTATAGCCGATAAAGTGCCCGGCTAAACCAAGCCATAACAGGTGGCTGTGGATTCTCTGCAACTCATCGATAATCGTGCGGATATAGAGCGCCCTTTCCGGCACCACTTTGGCTTCGCCGCCCAGGACATCCTCAACCGCCAGGACATAAGCATAGGGGTGGCTGGAGGAACAAATCCCGCAAATACGCTCTACCAGGAATGCCACCTGGTCAAAATGCTTGTGTTCTGCCAGCTCTTCGATGCCGCGGTGGTTGTAGCCGATGATAATGTCGATATCGACCACTTTTTCTCCCTCGACGTAAAGCCGGAAAAACTCCGGCTCTTCTTGCAGGGGATGATACGGACCGATCGGTACGATTACTTTATGGCTCATTGTTCGTGCCTCAGAGGATACTTTCCTTCCGGCCAGTCATCAGCCAGAAGCAGCCTTTTTAAGTTCGGGTGGCCGATAAATTTAATTCCCAGCATCTCCCAGATTTCGCGCTCAATCCATTCTGCCCCGGGGAAAAGCGGCGTAACCGAGGCGATCTCGGGGTTTTTTTTATCGGCGATAAATGTGCGCACGGAATAGAATTCGCCCTCTCTGTCGTTGCTGAAATGATAAAGCAATTCTAACGCCTCGGGCGTATCCGTGCCGGTGGCAATGGCAAACCTTAAACCTAAATCCTTGAACAGCAGGCGCGTGACTTCAAAAATATCTTCTTTTTTTACCGTAAAATAAACGCGCCGGGGAGATTTTTCCTGCCAATCAATAATTTTTTCGCCTAATCTTTGCCTGATTTCTTTTTTGATATTCATTTTTCCCGGCTATTCCTCAATTTAGTTACCAGTTTAACAATCCCGCTGATAATCGCCTCGGGTTTGGGCGGACAGCCCGGAATGTATAAATCCACCGGTAAAATTTTATCCAGCGGTTCCTTTATATTGTAGCTATCGCGGAACATATGCTGCGACAAAGCGCACTGGCCGACTGCCACTATGACGCAGGGTTTCGGCACCTGTTCGTAAATTTTTTTCATCCGCGGCACGGATTTGCGGTTCATCGCTCCGGTAATCAACAGCGCGTCTGCGTGCCTGGCTGAACCGATCAACTGGATGCCGAAGCGCTCAAGGTCAAAACGCGGAGTAAGGCAGTCCAGGATTTCAATATCGCAGTTATTGCAGGAGCCTGCGCTGATGTGGAAGACCCAGATGGATTTTAATAATGCTTTGGTTTTAAGGTTCATTTATAGACTACAAACCGGCCAACGCCAACCCTACCGCCAACACCCCCAATAGAGTCAGCGGCCCCCAAAAGAAGCGTAAAGCCTGGTCAATCCTCAGGCGGGGGTTGGTATTTTTCAACAAAATAATAATTACCAGAATCAGGATATATTTCAGGATTAAGAACAATGCGCTCAAGTCTTTTCCCATAAAGAGGATAATCAGGAAAAGCGGCAGCGTATAAAGTAAGACCGCTTTCGTGAGTTTAAAAATTGCCAAAGGCGTCCCGGAATACTCAATCAGGGTGCCGCCCATAATCTCCTGCTCTGCTTCCGAGACCTCAAAAGGCGCCAGGCCTAATTTTGCCTGGATACAAAATAAGGCTACTATAAAAGCCGCTGCCCCCGACCAGGAGCGGATAAAGGAAGCGCCGGCTGCCTGGCGCGCAAGAATATCGCTGAAACGGATAAAGCCGCCCGATTTAATGATTACAGCCAGGATAGAAAGAATAAACGGTAATTCATAGCCTAAAATCAGCTTCATTTCCCGTGAGGCGCCTACAGAGGCCAGCGGATTACGCGAACTGGAAGCTCCGATAATCAAAGCCAGCGCCGGAATAGTCAAAAGGTAAAGCACGACAATGATATCGCCGAGAAAACTCTGCCCGGGGCTAAGTATGGTCTCTCCCAAAATACTCGCTGCCATGGCTAAACTTAACAACCCCAGGTACGGCGCCAGAAGGAATGTCCGCCTGGCAGCAGCCGGCACAATGGTTTCCTTGCCGAATAATTTAATGATATCTACAAAATTCTGATACCAGGGCGGGCCCACGCGCCACTGGATGCGCGCGCTGACTTTTCTATCTACCCAGCCGGCAAAGAGGCCGGTGGCTGCGGCGAATAATAAACCGGGAAAAATTAAATAAGCAAACAATAGTTTCATTTTTTCTTCACAGGCTGAATATCTTCCTTGGACCACTTCAATGTATGCACTGCCAAATGTTCCCCGACAAAATAAATATTTTTTTCCGGCTCTTCCGCGGCTATCTCTTTGACCTCAATGGCTTTTTCCGGGCAGCTCGTCAGGCATTTAGGAAGCTTTCCGGAAATACCTATGCAATAATCGCATTGGGAATCTAAATACGGAATAAAATCCTGAAAAATTATGCCAAAAGGACAGGCAACGGAACAAGACTTACAGCTGGTGCAGCGCATCTTATAGCGCTTGATATGGCCGTCGGCGGCGCGCTCCAGGGCATTGTGATAGCAGGAATTTACGCAGGGCGCTTCTTCGCAATGGCGGCAGATCGTAGCAAAGGTAGCGTACTCGCGCAAGGAGGTAATACCGTTATTCTGCGGATGATAAAAATAATCGCAAGCTACCCGGCATTCCTCGCACTTATTGCAGATTTCCAAA
The DNA here is from genome assembly GCA_041653115.1 of Candidatus Omnitrophota bacterium. Classification (GTDB taxonomy): domain Bacteria; phylum Omnitrophota; class Gorgyraeia; order Gygaellales; family Profunditerraquicolaceae; genus JBAZGA01. The sequence continues at coordinate 30,869 of JBAZGA010000010.1, read as the reverse complement.
TCAACGAATAACCGTTTCACTCCCCCGCTCCTAACTAATCCCAGATATCGTGTATCTCTTTTAATTCCTCGTAAGTAAATACCGGCCCATCCTTGCAGGCGTAAAATTTCCCGATCCGGCAGTGGCCGCATTTACCCAGTCCGCAGGACATATTCTTTTCCATCGAGAGATATATATCCTCTGTTTTAAACCCGATATCCAATAATTTTAAGGTCACGAATTTCATCATAATCGGCGGGCCGCAGACCACGGAAACCGCCTTCTTTAAATCTATGGGCAGGTCTTTCAATATCGTAGTCACCAGGCCGACGTTGCCTTTCCAGCCGGGATCGCCGATATCGACGCTGGTGAGAATCTTTACCTTCTTCTTCCTGGCCCATTCCGGGAGGGCGTCTTTATAGATAATATCCTGGGGCGTACGCGCGCCGTAACATAAAACTACCTTATTATACTTATCGATCTCGGCAAAAAGGCTGAATAGTAAAGAACGTAAAGGCGCCAACCCCACGCCGCCGCCGACAATCAAAACATCCTTACCGGAAAATTTTTCCAGAGGATAGCCTCTCCCGTAAGGGCCGCGGATACCCAGGCTCGCGCCTTTTGAGAGCGCGTGCAGTAAAGAAGTCGCCCTGCCTACCTTCATAATCGTCACATCTATCTTATCTTTGATATTCGGGTCGGATGAAGGCGTAAACGGGGCTTCACCGATACCGGGCAGAGTCAATTCTATGAACTGGCCGGTTTTAAATTCAAAACTCTCTTTCGGCCTTAAGACGAAGGTTTTAATTGTCGCCGTTTCCGCAATAATTTCCTCGACTGTCGCCTCGATGGGCCGGTAAATATCTTTCATGATTTGCTTTTCAATCTCCGGGCTAAATCTTTTAACACTTCCCTGATGTCTATTTTCCCGGGGCAGACCTCGATACACCTTCCGCAGCCGCAACAGGCGGGCATACCCAGGTTATCGATAAAAAAATCGAACTTCTTCATAAATCTATTCCTTAATCTCTGGGTTCTGGTTTTTAAGGGGTTGGCTCCGCCGGCAACCCGGGAAAAATTTGCATACTGGCAGGAATCCCATTGCCTGAACTTGGCATTATCCCGGCCGGCTTTATCATCGGATAATAAAAAACAATGGCAGGTATCGCAGATTAAATTACAGCCTCCGCATTCTACGCAGGTAAGCATAAATTCTTTCCAGGTATCTAAATTATACCCCTCCCTGACTAACTTCTGTACGTTCTCCCGGGTAACCAGCTCTTGAGGCAGGAGCTGTTTTTTCAGCCGCTCAACAAGATTATCCCTTTTGGCTTTACGGCCTACGGCTTGCGTTTCCCTGGCAGGCGTAAAATATTGCTTATAGAGAGCAATCAGCTCTTCGCCTTTCTTTGAACCGGTTTCCACGACATAGCCGTCGTTTAAAGGCGAAAGGTTTAAATCAAACCCTTCCTGAGGGTACGGCAATACCTCCCAGGCCAGGCAGTGGCAGACTTCTTTAAAATCAGTACAGTCGCTGGAAATAAAGATAGTGTTTTCTCTTCTTAGCCGGTACAAGGCATCTACTTCCACCCCCTCCAAAAATACGAAATCCTGGACTTTATGCCCGAAAAGGTCGCAGCTTTTTACCCCGAAGATCACGGTTTTTTCCGGGATATCCCGAATATTCTTATGGGAAGTAAAATAATCCGTCAGCTTTTCGTGCGGGCGGGTAAAAAAGGTTTTTAGCGGCTCAACAGCGCGGTAGGGATTGAATACTAAAGGGTCTTCTTCGGAGGGCAGACATTGATAATGATAATCTGGTTTCTCGGCCTGCGCGTCTTTCAGGTAAGGGGAAAATACCCTGTAATTTTTCTTTAGGCCGTTAAAAAAGGCATTAAATTGTGCGGAATCGCTGTAATATAGCTTGTTCACTTTTAGCCTTGGAATTTAATTATCAGGCGGGGTTAGCTAAGTTATTCAAGAATACTATACTTATGGCGGATTGTCAAGGAATTTATCTTGCTATCTCTATGCGCAGCTGCGTATAAAGGTTATCCTTGAGCCCGGCCTTGCCCAGGCCGTCCCGGTATTTTAAATAACGATTAAAGGCGCCTCCTGCCGAAAGAGAAACATCAACGTATTTATTCAGTTTAAATTTCATCCCTGTTCCGAGATAATTCTGGTTATAGCGTAAAACCGCGCCCTCTAAGCTATCCCTGCTTACTTCGAATTCGCTGCTGGAGAACCCTCCTTCCACAAATAAAGTAAGGCAGGGGGAGAAAACATAGGATATATTCGGCCCCTTGGGCACGAGATTGAAGGTCAACCGGTCATTGGCTTTGTAAATAAACCCCAGGATCGGCAGGACTTCGCGCTCAAAATCAGGATATACGGCAATCCCGGCGACAAAAGTCCATCGATCATCCGGCTGGTAAATCAGAAAACTCTGCACCGGCAGGCGGAAACTGGATGAATGCGCATCCCAGTCATCCCCATAAAAAGCCGGCGCTACCTTCATCCTGAAGTAGGTCTTGTTAAATTTAAAAAACGGCAGAGTCGCCTGGATCCCGGCGCCCAGGCCCGTAAGATGCGCCGGCAGGGTAACCCCGACTGCTTCGTCTTTTTTTATGCCGATATAGCGGCTATCCAGGGAAAGCTCTACGGGTAATTTATCAAAGGCCTTGAACTCATAACTGTATTCCCATGCCGAATCAACCAGGGAGATTTTTCCCGGCTGGGCCTTAAGCCCGGAGGAAGGCATATAGCAGGCATAAGAATCAATTTCCGCCTTTAATGCGGGCGAAAAAACAGAGACAAAACAACTTGCCAGAAATAAGGTTAGGATAATCTTGGCGCTTTTCCTCATCAACGGCTGCCCCGCTTGTATAGCCCGATGAGCTCGGCTTGAGCTAAGATATGGCCCTGCATTGCTTTTTCCAAAGCGCCCTTACTGATACCCTCCTTTAAATCAAGCATTGTATCCAACGCATAGACTTTGAAGTAATAACGGTGCGTGCCGGAAGGCGGGCAAGGGCCATGATAGCCTTTCCTGCCGGAATTAGTTATCCCTTGTTTTCCGGGGATACTATTTTCCTCGATTCGGGGAATTACCGGCAAATTAAAGACCACCCAATGCACCCAGGTACCCAGGGGCGCATCCGGGTCGTCCATAATCAAGGCCAGGCTCTTTGCTTTAGCCGGAACATCCTCAATTACAAGAGGAGGATTGATATCTTCTCCTTCGCAGGCAAACTTTTTAGGGATAAGCTGGTTATGGGCGAACTCGGGGCTGCTTATTTTCATCGTCAATCCTCCTTCCCCTGCCTTTGCTTTGCTGAGGCTGACAGATGTAAAAAATAGAAAGAATAAAATGAGCGGGATCGTCTTATTCATCTAGCAAAAAAAACGGCTTAAGGGATTACTTTAAAAACTTTGTCGTGCGGATGAACTTTTTGTGCCACTTTTATGCCGATAACATCCCCGGCTTTGGCTTCGGAAATACTGTTGTGTTCAATCTGTATTGAGTCCACGCCTTGCGTAAAATCTTCGGAATGGCCTTTGATGTGTATGCTTTCGCCTACTTTCAGGCTGTCTGAAAGTTCGATAATGCCTACGCCCAGGTTGCCGTAGTAATGGGTAATCTTGCCGATTTCTTTCTCCTGCATACCCACCTCCTCCATTGATTTTTCAACCCTTTAATAAGAATAAAAAAATCCGGTTAAAACACCGTCTATACTCAAGCTGATGCTGTACTGCGACGGCCCGACCGGCGGCTTGCCGCCGGAAGTGCACCTCTGGGCGGAGCAGGTTCCGTTGCTGCCGCAACTATACTTGAAATAGTACTCGTTAGAAGTATTGCAATTGGAATCTGTCCCGGCAGGCAATCCGAGGTCTGTGATAAAAAGAGAGGTAGTAGCATATTTATCATTTTCTACAAAATAGCTGCGTTGTAATCTGCGCAATAAGCTCAGGTTGGCCCTTGCCTCAGCGCTTCTACCTCTTTCCAGGACCCATTTATATTCTTGCATCCCGAGGGTGGCGAGGATCCCCACTACGACAATTACTATGATTAACTCCAGCAGCGTAAAGCCCTTTTTCATTTTTATGCCCTCTTAAGTTTTACGTCCTGCGCTAAAATAATCGCTTCTGCCACTTCGCGCATCGATTTGCGGCTATCCATACTCTGCTTCTGGATGAGGCGGTAGGCTTCAGACGGTAAAATATTGGCTTCCTGCGCCAGGATATCCTTTGCCCGCTCAATAAGCTTACGCGTGGTTAATGCCTCTTCGGCGCTGCGCGCCCTGACGTCTAATTCCGCATTTTCAATCGCCACCGCCGCCTGATTAGCCACGGCAGTTAAAATATCCAGCTCGGGTTTGCTGAATTTATGTTTTTTAGAAGTATAGCAGTTCAACGCGCCGATGACCCTGCCCTTTACCGCCAAAGGGACGCTGGCTAAAGAACATAATCCTTCTTTCTCGGCGATATCCTGGTTCAGGTAACGGCTGTCTTTTTTTACGTCTAAAACGCAGATTGGCTTATTGGCCTGGACAACCCTGCCGGCAATGCCCTCTCCCAATTTGAGATTGGGTTTTTTATTGTATGCCTCGGAGATGGATTGCGTTGCCCTGACCACCAGTTCTTTCTTTCCCGGGTCAAGCAGAAGCAGAGAGCAAATCTTGGAATTCATCAATTCGGCGGTAACGCTGACAATCAGGCGCAATAATTCTTCTAAATATAGCCCCGAGGTAATCAGGTTGGCGACCTTGGAAAGCGCCTCAATCTGCTTGAGGTAAATCTGGTAATTTTTCTTTTCTTTGGGTTTGGGCATTTTAAAGAATCGGCAGATATTTATCTATTTCATACTGGGTTACCTGCGCCTTGTACTCATCCCATTCTAATTTTTTATTGCGGATAAAAAAATGAAATAAATCATCGCCTAAGGCCTGCTTGATGAGCGCTGATTTTTCCGTAACTTTAATCGCCTCCAGCAAGTCTTCGGGCAGGGATTGAATTTTTGCCTGCCTCCGTTCTTCTTCCGTCATATGATAAATATTATCATTCGCCGGACGGGCTAGTGTATAACCCTTTTTAATCCCTTCCAGGCCCGCGGCGAGCATCACGGAAAATGCCAGATACGGGTTGCAGGCCGGGTCAGGCACGCGGTATTCAATACGCGTAGATTTTTCTTTCCCCGGCTTATACATCGGAACCCTGATCAGCGCCGAACGGTTCATCTGCGCCCAGCAGATATACACCGGCGCTTCATATCCCGGCACCAGGCGCTTATAAGAATTAACCCACTGGTTGGTGATTGAGGTCATTTCCGGGGCATGTTTTAATAAACCCGCAATAAATTCTTTGGCCACTTTAGAAAGATGGTATTCGCCTTTTTTCTCAAAGAAGGCGTTGGCTGAACCCCTGAATAACGACTGGTGTGTATGCATGCCTGAGCCGTTGATGCCGAAAACCGGCTTGGGCATAAAGCTGGCGTGCAGGCCTTTAGCCTGGGCAATCTCCTTTGCCACCAGCCGGTAAGTCATCACATTATCTGCCATAGACAGGGCGTCAGAGTACCTTAAATCAATCTCATGCTGGCTGGAAGCCACTTCGTGGTGGCTGTATTCCACGATAATCCCTAAGTCCTCCAGGGCGCTGACGGTTTGATTGCGCACGTTCTGGGCAACATCCAAAGGGGTCAAATCGAAATAACCGCCCTTATCCAGGACAATGGTATTTTTCGGGTTATTAAAATAAAAGTATTCCAATTCCGGGCCGACGTAATAGGTAAACCCCAATTTTTTTGCCGCTTCCAGGTTCTTCTTGAGCACATAGCGGGGGTCGGCGCTAAAAGGATTTCCATCAGGCGTGTAAATGTCGCAGAACATTCTTGCCACCGGCTGCTCCTGGGATTCCCAGGGCAGTATCGCGAATGTGCTCAAGTCCGGCCGGGCAATCATATCCGATTCCTCTATCCGCGCGAAACCCTCGATGGATGAGCCGTCAAAGCCCATGCCGTCTCCCAGGGCGCGGGGCAGTTCGTCTATGGTAATCGTAAAGCCTTTGAGGAAACCCAGCACATCCGTAAACCAGAGGCGGATATACCTCACTTTGCGCTCTTTCACTATTTTCATTATCTCTGATTTTGTTTTTACTTTCATTTCTTTGCTCCTTTTAAGAACCTCTCTATCCTCAGCAGCGCTTCTTTTAAATTGTCAAAGCTGGACGCATACGAGATGCGGATATAATTATCGAACTCCCTGCCGAACGCCGTGCCGGGGACTACCGCCACCTTCTCTTCCTTTAGGAGCCTCTGCGCAAAGCCTAAAGCGCCCAGGCCTGTATTTTTTATAGAAGGAAAAGCGTAGAATGCGCCTTCCGGCTGATGACAGACAAGCCCCAGCCGGTTCAGCCCATCGACGATAAACTCGCGGCGCCTTTTATATTCGCGCTTCATCTCTTCCACGGATTTCCTGCCGCTAATCAATGCCTCGCAGGCAGCCATCTGGCTGGTGATAGAAACGCACATGATGGTATACTGGTGAATCTTGGTCATCGCGGCAATGATTTCTTTCGGGCCGCAGACAAAACCCACGCGCCAGCCGGTCATGGCATAAGATTTAGAAAATCCGTTTAGATAAAGGGTGTTATTTTTTGCCTTGGCGAGCACGGCAAATGGCGTATGCTCAAAATCATAGCTTAAGTCTCCGTAAACCTCATCGGTAATACAGAGAATTTTATGCTTCAATAAAACGCGGTTGATTTCGCTTAATTCTTTTCTGTATAAGAAACGCCTGTCGGGTTATTCGGGTAATTCAATATCAGCGCCTTGGTTTTTTTATCGATGTGCCTCTCTAAGACTTTCGGCGTAAGCTTAAAATTATCTTTCTCTGTGTCTATATATACCGGTATCCCTCCTGCCAATCCGGTAAGCGGGCCGTAGGAAACATACCCGGGAGAAGGAATAAGTATTTTATCCTCAGGATTGGTCAGCGCACGTAGACATAAATCAAAGCCCTCGCTTACGCCCACGGTAATCAGGATTTCTTCATCGGGAGAGTAATCCAGGCCGTATTTATTTTTTAAATAACGGCTGATACTTAAGCGCAGCTTATAAAGCCCTTTATTGGAAGTATAGGAAGTAAAGCCTTCTTCCAGGGAATATATCCCTGCCTCGCGGATCTGCCAGGGAGTAACAAAATCAGGCTCCCCCACGCCCAGCGATATAACCTCCTTCATCCCGAGCACCAGGTCGAAGAATGCGCGGATTCCCGAAGGCTGCATGTCCTGTACTTTTTTGGAAATTAACATTATTAATAAGAGATAGCTATCCTTTTATTCTCTTCCTTATGTTTCAAAATCACGCCGTCTTCCTTATATTTCTTCAAGAGGAAATGCGTGGTAGTGCCTTTGATATTCTCCAGCGGCGCTAATTTTTCCGCGACAAAACGGGCTACCGTATGTAAATCCTTGCCTTCGACAACCAGGAGCAGGTCGTAAGTGCCGGAAATCAGGTAGCAGCTGGAAACTTCCGGAAACGAATAAATCCGTTCGGCGAGCTTATCAAAACCCACGTCCTTTTGCGGCGTAATATTCACCTCAATCAAAGCCCTTACTTGTGAATGCGCATCCTTTACCAGTTCCCGGTTAATCACCGCCTTGTATTTTAAGATTGTGCCTTCCTTTTCATATTTCTTTATTGCCTGTTTTATCTCTTGCGGCTTCTTCTTCAGCATCTTGGCGATGTCTTCCGCGGCCAAGCGGCCGTCCCTTTCCAGTATCTCCAATATCTCATCCATTCCAACCTCCGCTTTTTCTTAAACCGACAATTTCTGCGCTACCAGCTCCTGCAGGCAGTCAGCGGTAAAGGGCTTGGATACAAAATCGTCCGCCCCTTGCGCTTTTGCCTGACGGACACTCTCTTCATCAGCCAGGCCGGTAACCATCACCACCTTGATTTTCGGGTCAATCTCTTTTATTTTACGTAAAACGTCGAGGCCGGAAGTCTCTTTAAGGCGGATATCCAAAAGCACTAAATCAGGGTGCTCTTTATTGAGTATCGCCATTGCCTCCGCTTCGCAAACGGCAACAGAACAGAGATAATTCTTTTTAGAGAGGAAACTCCTGGTTACCTCGCAAATCTCTTTTTCGTCATCCACCACCAAGATTTTGGCTTTTTTCATCTCCTGCTGCCTCTATTTTTATCTTTGTATTATAACAAGCAAAAAGTATCGGGTCAAGGCTATGTTGACGGCTCTTTTAACCGCCGTTCCACTGCAAGCCCTCTATTACCGCCTGGGCGACGTTATTCAGGTGGTCTCCTATTTTTTCGAAATTACTGATCATATCCAAAAAAACTACGCCGGAGAGAACATTGCACTCGCCCCTCTCCAGTCTCTTAACATGGTTGTCTTTCAACCTATCCCGCAAGGTATTAATCTGGCACTCCTGCTCTAAAACTACCTTTGCTTCATCCGGATTATTGCCTTTTAAGGCATTAACCGAGCAGGTAACCATGCGGTCTACGTCTTCAAACATTTTCTTTAATTCATCGGCGGCCATCTTGGAAAAAGAGAGCTGATTATCTACTTTCTGCTGCACCAGGTCCCTTAAATTTTCCGCGTGGTCGCCTATTCTTTCCACGTCATTAATCGCGTGGATAAGCGCCGGTATCTTTCTGGATTCATCCGGGCTTAACTCCTGCTGCATTAATTCCACGAGATAATTAGTGGTTGCTTCCCGCAAAGAGTCAACCGCTTCTTCGCTGCGCGTTATCCTCTCTAAAGGCCTGGTATCATTCTTCAAAAAACTGTCCATAGCCACCTTAACCATTTTCTGAGTAAGGCCTAAGGTCCTGATAATCTCCTTGATTGCGGCATCTATGGCGATAGGCGGCGTATTCAACAGGTGGCGGTCCAGGTATTTCGGCAAATATTCTATCTCTTCTTCTTCTTCGCCCTTAATTATCCTGGTAAGCAAATTGGCAAATAGACGAATAAAAGGAAGAAAAAGAAGCGTATTGATTAGATTAAAGAAAGTATGGGCATTGGCAATCTGGCGGGTAATGTTATTTGAAGTATGAAGTATCAGATTTTGAAATAAACCCAGAAAGGGGAGGAAAATAATTACCCCGATAAGATTAAAGGTAATGTGCCCTACTGCCGCCCTCCGCGCTGTAACGCTCGTGCCGACGCAGGCAATTAACGCCGTCACGCAGGTGCCGATATTGCAGCCCAGGATTAGCGGCAACGCGGCCTTCAAGTCAATCAGATTAGCCATCGATAAACCTAAAACCATACCGGTGCTAACCGAGCTGCTCTGTATTATTGCAGTAACCAATGCCCCGGCAAATATTCCTAAAAGAGGTGCCTGGCTGAAATTGAGCAGGATATTATTGAACAACTCTGATTGGCCTAAAGGCTTAACTACCGATGTCAAGATGCTTAATCCCAAGAAAAGGATCCCGAAGCCCAAAAGGAACTCTCCGACGTGTTTATGCGTTTTCTTTTTCGCAATTAATATGGTCAGCATCCCGATGCCGATAATCGGAAGCGCGTAGTCGGTAAGTTTAAAAGCGATTAACTGCGCAGTAACGGTGGTGCCGATATTGGCGCCAAAGATGACGCCCATAGCCTGCACCAACGACATTAACCCGGCATTGACGAATCCGACGACCATTACGGTGGTCGCGGAAGAAGACTGGATTAAGCTGGTGATGGCTGCGCCGACAAATACGCCCTTGATCGGGCTGCCGGTAAAATTATGCATAATCCGGCGCATTCTTTCGCCGCTAATCTTATGCAGCCCCTCGCTCATCTCCCAGATGCCGTAGATAAATAAACCCAGGCCTCCTAAAACGCCAAAGACCACTTCTTTAACCATGTTTTATTTCTCCTTTGCAAGCCTTAACGCAAACCCCGCAGATATACTGGTCAACTAAGCGCTGCTTCTGGAATTCTTTTAATTTTTCAAAACACCTGAGATGGTCGAAGTCCCGCGGATTTTCTTTGATTGCTCCCGAAGGGCATATTGTAACACAAAGCCGGCATTTTTGGCAATCTTTTCTTAGGGGCTTGTCGAGCGCCAACGGCATGTCGGTAAGTATGGAAACCAGGCGGAATTGGCTGCCCAGTCTTTTGTTGACGAGCAAATTGTTCCTGCCCAGCCAGCCTAAGCCCGCCAGATACCCGATTTTTTTATGCGACAGATGGGCCCTTTGCTTCTGCCAATCCACAATCTGCGAGGCAGGTATGGGTAAGGCAAGATAGCCTTTTTTCTGTATATAATTACAAACCTTGAGCGCGGTTTGGTCCAACAGGTTATTCACTACGCGATAGTGATGAAAATATAAACGCGTGGGCGAATTTTCGATTTCTGCCAGAATGCTCCCGGATAACCTTAAGCCTAAACAGACCGCCCGGTCAAGCCTGGATAAAATTTCCCCGGAAGCGAGAAAATCTTTCTTTATTCCGGAAATATCCGCTACGCCGAATAAGTCCATGCCCTGGCTTAACGAGAATTTCTTAAGAGCGGAATAAGTTTTATTTTTTTTCATCTAAAAAGGGACCTGACGCTTTTTCAAGTAGAGCATCAGAAGTGAAATCGCCGCCGGAGTCACTCCGGAAATCCGCGCTGCCTGGCCCAGGTTCATCGGTTTAAATTTATTCAATTTTTCTCTAATCTCCCGCGAGAGGCTGGGGATATTCGGATAATCTAAATCCTGAGGGATTTTTATCTTTTCTAGATGCTGAAACCTCTCTACTTCGCTTAACTGCCTCCGGATAAACCCGGCATATTTTACCTCAATTTCCGTCTGACGAATAGCAAATCCGGGGATATTCAGGCGAAGATGATTTATCATCTTCAGGTCTTCTATTTTCACTTGCGGCCTCCTGAGGATTTCTTCCAGGGTCGCTGCCTTTTGGATGGCGGAAGTACCCAAATTCACCAGGCGCGCATTGATTTCCGGCGAGGGCCTGAGGCGCGCCGTTCTTAAAAAAGTGAGGCCGTCCTTAATCGCCTTTTCTTTCCTGCGGGTCTTCAGGTAATCCCCCTTCCGCACTAAGCCCAGAGCGTAACCGGTTTTTCTTAAGCGCAGGTCTGCGTTATCTTCGCGCAGGATTAACCGGTACTCCACGCGCGAGGTAAACATCCGATAAGGCTCGGCAGTCCCCTTGGTAGTTAAATCATCGATTAATACGCCGATATAGCTGGAGGCGCGGTCCAGGATTAACGCTTCTCTATTTTTTACCCGTAAAGCCGCGTTTATTCCGGCAAGCAGGCCCTGCGCTCCCGCCTCTTCATAGCCGGTAGTACCGTTAATCTGCCCGGCAAGATAAAGATTCTTAATCAGTTTTGTCTCTAAAGTGGGGTAATTTTGCGTCGGCTCTACTACCGTATGCTCTATGCCATAACCAAAGCGGATTACCTCGGCCTCTTCCAGCCCCGCTATGGAATGCAATATCTCAAGCTGCACGTCTTCCGGCAGGCTTGTAGATAAGCCGTTGGGATAAACCCTGTCCGTGGAAAGCCCTTCCGGCTCGAGAAATATCTGGTGCCGCGTTTTCTCGGCGAATTTAACGATTTTATCTTCTATCGACGGGCAATAGCGCACTCCGGCTGCCTTAATTATCCCGGCATAAAGCGGAGAAGAGCCTAAATTATCCCGGATAATCCGATGCGTATTCTCGTTGGTATAAGTGATATAACAGGGGACCTGCCTCAGGGATAATTTTTGAGTGGAAAATGAAAAGGGTTCAGGCGGCTGATCGCCTTTTTGTATGATTAAACGGGAGAAATCGATTGAATGTTTATCCAGGCGCGGGCAGGTGCCGGTCTTAAACCTTAAAAGCTGAAAGCCTAATTCTTTTAAGTTATCAGCCAAGTCCTTACTCGCCGGCTCATTGAGCCTGCCGCCGCTAAAGTTACGCAACCCCAGATGGATTAATCCGTTTAAAAATGTCCCGGCGCAGATAATTACGCAAGATGCCTTGATCGCTTCCTGCTTATCCGTAACTACGCCTCTTACCCGCCCATCTTCAACGATTAACTTTTTTACCTCGGCCTCTTTGATAAAAAGATTCTTCTCTTGCGTAAGCAGCCTGACCATATACCGATTATACTTATACATATCTATTTGCGCGCGCGTTGACTGCACTGCCGCACCCTTAGAGGCATTCAGGATTCTGAATTGGATAGCGCAGGCATCTGCGGCCTTTGCCATCTCGCCGCCCAGCGCGTCAATTTCCTTCACCAGCTGGCCCTTGCCTACGCCGCCGATTGCCGGGTTACAGCTCATCAGGCCGATGGTATCGCGTTTTAAGGTCACCAGCAGAGTCTTACAGCCCATCCGGCCGGCAGCCGAAGCCGCTTCGATACCCGCATGCCCTGCCCCAACGACGATGATATCAAAATCCAAAAATTTTAACTTTTGGTTTATCATTTTGATGTTTGATTTTTGATATTTGACTAAAGAAATATTATACTACTGTTGTGCGGATTTTACAAGGAGGGGCATGATCTCTCTGCCTTTGATTTCGCCGATGGAGCCGAGCCTGGCTGCCTTTTCCGAGAAACTTAACGAGCCGTCGGGCTTGATATTGCCGCCTGAAACCAGCAAAGGCACGGGGTCAGCTGAATGCGCCTTCATCGCACAGACCGTAGAGTGATCCGCGGTTGCGGCAATGACCGTATTATTTATATCCAGCCGCGGCAGGAGGTTGGCAAAGAAAAATTTGTCGATTGCCTCGATAATCTCTTTCTTTTTATGGAAATCTCCGTCGTGCGCCGGCTCATCCGGTCCTTTGATATGGACGTATATACCGTCGTATTTAGCCAAAGAATCCTGGGCAATCTTTGCCCAAACCGGATAATCTACGTCTAAATGGCCGGTAGAAGAAGGCACGTCAATGATCTGCATGCCGGTTAAAAGGGCGATACCTTTTTCTACGGGCATTTCGACAAACGAACCGAATTTCGTCTTAAAAAGGGCGTCTATGCGGGGAAATAAAGGCAGGTGGTCTCCGGCGTCGCGGGATAAAATCAGGTTGCCTGCAAGCTTATTCTCTGAGATTCTCTTTTTGTTCAGCGCGGATTCGTTTAAAACCTGATTTGATTTCCGGGTAAATTCATTCAAAAGAGCAGCCGCTTCTTTTGCCTCGTTGGAATTCTTGGCTTCTGCCATAGGCATAGACTCTGCCACCAGATTATCGAACTTCTCCTTGGCTACCCCGAATACCCCCTCCCGCGCATACGCCGGGTCAGTATTGGTAATCCATCCGGATAATTTAGAGCGCATTCCCCTGATAACTAAGACGCCGCGATGTCCGATGGTATTCTTAAATTCAAAGGTAGCGCCTGAAAGCGTAACTTTCGTATTTATCTCTTTGGCTAATGCCGTGGCTTCTTCCGTAGATAAATTTCTTCCTACCCGGCGGTCCAGGATAGTCTTACCGTCTTCGGCTACCGTGGCAAAATTGACCCGCAAGGCCACATCCCCTGCGTTGACGCTTAAGCCTTCGGCAAAAGACTCCAGGGGGCCGCGCCCGGTGTAATATTTATGCGCGTCATAACCTAAGAGGCTGATTACCGCAATGTCCGACTCCGGGGCAATTCCTTTATCGACCGGATAAACTAAACCGGTTTTACCTTTCTGGGCGAGACGGTCCAGATGCGGAGTCAGCGCCGCCTCAAGAGGCGTTTTATCGTTTAACTCTTTAATCGGCAGGTCGCCTAAACCATCGAGGACGATGTATAAAATTTTCTTCATTAGCATCTAGAGAACCCGCAGCTGTGGCATTTCTGGCATCCTTCTTCGTGATGCAGCGCTCCGCCGCAGTCAGGGCAAACTCCGACAATATTTGCATGCTGGTTACCGCCGCTATCCGCTGCGACGCGCTCGTCTTCGTGGGAGTGCTTCATCGCCACCATCGTCGCCTCTATGACCGCTTCCTGGGCCTGATTGGTTATCAAGCGCTTTTCCACCACGCGGGCAATGGCGTCGGCGCAGGAAAATATCCTCTGCCCCTTCTCCCAGGAAGGCGAAGGGCAGCGGATATTACGTAACTGCTCAATAATTGATTTCACCTCGATGCCGGAACGAAAGCCCAGAGAGACTAAGCGACCGATTGCCTCAAGCTGCGACGCGGCACAGCCGCCGGCCTTGCCCATCTGGGTAAAAAGCTCAAAAGGCCTGCCTCTTTCATCAACGTTTATGGTCACGTAAAGATTCCCGCAGCCGGTAGAAACTTTCGTGGTTGTGCCGGTAATTACTTCCGGCCGGGGCCGCGGCGCGATCTCCTTTTTTGACTCTAAAACACCCTGCTGCTTTGTCTCGCGGCGGCCGACATTCAAGACCTGCTCTTCGCGGCTCCTGTCGCGATAAATAGTAATGCCTTTACAGCCTAACTCGTAAGCCAGAAGATAACTTTTACGCACATCATCGATAGCGGCGTGATTGGGGAAGTTGATGGTTTTGGAAGTGGCATTATGCACGTATTTCTGAAATGCCGCCTGCATCCTGACATGCCATTCCGGAGAGATATCGTGCGCAGTAACAAATATTCTTTTTACGTCTTCGGGAATTCCTTCGATATGCTGAAGCGAAGCGCTCTCGGCAATCTTTTCCATCAGCTCCCGGCTGTAGAAACCCTTCTCGCGCGCTGCCTCTTCAAATAGAGGGTCAACCTCTACCAATTTATCATTATCCATGACGTTGCGGTAATAAGATACGGCAAATAACGGCTCGATCCCCGAAGAACTCGGGCCGGCGATAATACTGATGGTACCGGTGGGAGCAATGGTAGTCAAGGTAGCATTGCGCAGTTTAACGCCCCCTTCTTTTTTATCATAAATACTGCCGCGGAATGCCGGAAACACGCCTCTCTCCCGGGCTAATTCCTGAGATTCTTTCATTGCCTCGCTAAGGATAAAAGACATTAGTTTCTCGGCGAGCGCTACTGCCTCGTCTGAATTATAGGGTATCCCTAAACGGATTAATAAAGTGGCCCAGCCCATTACGCCCAGGCCGATCTTGCGCGTAGCCTTAGTTGCTTTTTCTATCTGCGGCAAAGGAAACTTATTCACGTCAATCAGGTTATCCAGGAAATGGACTGCCAGGCGGGTGATTTCTCTTAATTTATCCCAGTCAATCTCGTAGTGGTTAGCCGAGCGCTTATGCATCTGCGCCAGGTTTATCGAGCCTAAGTCGCAGCTTTCGTAAGGCAAAAGCACCTGCTCGCCGCAGGGATTTGTCGACTCATACTTTCCTAATTTCGGCGTCGGGTTAAATTCGTTCATCCGGTCGATAAAAATCACTCCCGGTTCTCCGTTCTTGTGCGCCTGTTTGACGATTAAATCAAAGACAACCCGGGTATTAAGCGTTCCCACCGCCTTATTGACATGCGGGTCAATCAGGTTATAGTCTTCGTCTTTTTTTAATTTCTGCATAAAATCATCGGTAACCGCCACGGAAATATTAAAATTATTTATCGCTTTATCGCTTTCTTTGCAGGTAATAAATTCCAGGATATCGGGATGGTCTACCCGCAAAATCCCCATATTCGCCCCGCGCCGCGTCCCGCCCTGCTTTACCGCTTCGGTTGCGGCATCGTAAACTTTCATAAAAGAAACCGGCCCGGAGGCAATTCCACCCGTGGTTTTGACCACGGCATTTTTTGGGCGCAGGCGGGAAAAGGAAAAGCCCGTTCCTCCGCCCGATTTATGGATCATCGCCGTTGCCTTCAGGCTCTCGAATATGGAATCCATCGAATCCTCGACAGGAAGGACAAAACAGGCGGAAAGCTGCCCGAGGTCCTTGCCCGCGTTCATCAGGCAGGGGGAGTTGGGCATAAATTCCAATCCGGCCATCATCCGGCAAAAAGCTGCCTCGAGCCCCTCTATCTCTTTTTCTGTTTTACCGTAATGCTTGTCTGCCAGCGCAATTGCCCGCGCTACCCGGCCAAACATTTCTTCGGGCGTTTCAATAACCTTGCCCTGTTCATCTTTGCTGAGGTAGCGTCTTTGCAACACGCGCAGGGCGTTACTAGAAAGCTTTAGCGTCATCGTCGACTCCAGATTAAAAGGTTAAATTCTCCAGGGATAACCTTTTCCCAATTAAAGTATAACAGCGGCTAAATTTCTTGTCAAGAGAAAAATACCATATATTGTATTATGCCATCTTAGAATATACAATAAATTGGGTAAGGAACGAATTTAGCTTTCAGGCGGATTTTAAGGACCGGCAGGATTCCCTGACCACTAATTCTGTGGGCAAAAGAACCTTTTTTACCGGCGCGCTTTTATTGACCATGATGCGGCTGAGCGTTTTCAGCCCCTCTTCTGCCATTTTAATCAGGGCCTGCCTGACCGTGGTCAGGGCTACCGGGCCGTAAAGGCCTGAAGGATTATCGTCAAAACCCATAATCGATAAATCCCGGGGAATTTCTTTGCCTAATTCCCTGGCTACCGCCATTACCTCAAGGGCCATGGAATCCGAAGCCACAAATACCGCGCTGGGGGCTTGAGGCATTTTGATTATTTTCTCTGCGGCCTGGCGCGCCTGGCCCCGGGAATAATCGGTCTGGAATATATACTCCGTTGCGATGGCAATACCGTTTTTCTTCATTGCCCGCTTATATCCTTCCAGGCGCTGGCTGGCTGCCTGGGTAATCAGATCGCCGGAGATATGCGCGATTTTTTTATGCCCCAGGCTGATTAAATAATTCACCGCTGCTTCTGCTCCGCCGATATTATCTATGGCAATACAATTTACCGGCAGATCTTCTACGTAGTTATTAATCACTACGCAGGGGACACCTTTATTCAGTGCTTCTTCAAGCTGACTGCGGTTACCGATGATATCCGCGAAAATTATTCCGCCCGCCCCCTTTAAATTAAGGCTGGTGCGGCTGTCAGTCAAATGGAGCAGGAGGTCTAATTTTAAAGCCTCGCAAAGCGTCCCGATACCGCGGATTAATTCCAGGGCATAAAACGAATAGAACATCCCTTCGTAACGCGGCACGACCAGCGCGACGACATTGCTTTTGCCGGTGGCCAGCCGCTGGGCAAATACCGAAGGCTGAAATTTAAGCTGTTTGACGGCATCCAGGACCTTTACCCGGTTTTTTTCTTTGACCGAAGGCAGTTTATTCAGGACGCGTGAAACAGTGGCGATAGATACGCCGGCAAGGCGGGCAACATCCTCTATGGAAATATTTTTGGACGGGGTTTTCAATTATCTATCTGATTGTATCTGAAACTTTTATCGGAGCGGTTTCTTTACGTATATCGCAAGCTGAAATTGACTTGCGCGCCTCAATCACTTCCACGACGCCTACCTGTCTGTTTTCCTGATTGTACACCTTAAAGACATCGCCTAACTTGACGCCGGCATCCTGTCCTAAATCGATAATCACAAAGTTATTATCCTTGTTCACCGCCAGGACTTTTCCCGGGCCCAAAGAGGAATCGCCGCTATCCATAGCGGCTATTTCTGCCTGGGGGCGCACCACTATCGGAGGCAATACTACAGACCCTCCCTGGCTTTTTCCGCCGGCCTTATCCATAGCCATCTGCTTATTCAACCTGTCTAACTGCAGCATCTTATCTTTTAAAAGAATATCCATTTCCGTAAATCTGTTCTCCAGGTCCTTATTTTTGGCTTCGGCTTCCGCCAATTTTTTCTCTAATCCTACCTTGCGGCTGCTTAAGCTCCTCAATTGCCTGCGGAGGACGGTGTTATCGTTATTTATGGACTTCAGGTTTGCCTGGATTTGTATTTTATCGTTCTTCTCTCCCACCAGCTCCAGGGAAATAGCGTCAATCATTTTCTTATTATAATCAAGCTGCTTCTGCATAAAGGCAAATTGACGGTTTAAATCTTCTTTCTCGCGGTTTAAGCTCTTTGCCTCTAATTCTAAAGCGTTCTTTTCCCTGGTCAGCTGCTCGTTGTTTATATTTACCTTCTTCAATTCACTCTGCAGGTTTTCTAACTGTAATTCCAGGCCTTTTTTCTCGGAAAATATTCTTGCCCAATAGGCATCGCCTGTAGGCGGGGCCTCTGCTGTCGCGGGCGCAGCCTGAGTTCCTTCCTTAAAAGCCTTTAGCTCCTCGGCGAGTTTTTCCCGCGCCGCATTTACCGATTCGTATTTCTTCTGGAAATATTCCAGGTTGCGGGAAAGTTTATCTTTATCCTGGTTCAAGGAAGCAATCTGTTCGTTCAGCCGCTGGTTGGCTTTCTGGGCAGCGTTAAATTTCTCTCCCAGCTCCGCGTTGTCTTTTGCCAAGGCGTCTCTTTCCTTGATTAGTTTCTGATTAACGGTGAGCATCTGCCAGTTAAAAAGAAGACTGATTACCAAGACGGCAGCAAGCCCGATAATAATAAATTTTATTTTTTGGTCCATCATCCCTCCTTAATATAGCTGGGCAAATGCCTTACGCATCACTAAGCTTGCCGCTCCCAATGCCACGGCATTTTCTCTTAATTGGGAATAGATGACCTTTAAATCTTCGGTGGCCTCGCGAAACGCCCATTCTTTTACGGCCAGGGTTACCTTTTGCAAAAACTCCTCACCTGCCTCTTCCAGCCCTCCCCCGATAACTACAACCTGAGGATTAAATAAATCCACAAGGTAAGCGATTTTTATCCCCAGCCGTTTGGCTGCCGTATTTAAAACCGCGCGCGCTGCTTCGTCCTTCGCCTTTGCCGCCATAAATACGCTTTTTAAATCTACTTTATTGCTACTGCCCAGGCCTGTCTTGGCGATGAAATCCTGCACGATCCCCAAGTCGGTATCCCAGCGTTTTAAAAAACAGGGGTTACCCAGCGAGCAATTAAACAATTGGTCTTCTTTATAATTGTGTATCGAAGGCTCGCCGGCGCAGCCTAAGGCGCCGGTGTAAATCTCGCCGTTGATGATGATGCCGCAGCCGACTCCGGAAAACATGAAGAGGATATTTTGCAGGCTCGGCTCCAGCTGCAGCCAATACTCGCCGAAACAGGCGCAAGTGGCGTCATTCTCAACGAGAACCGGTAAACCGAATTCCCTTTCCAGCAAATCCTTAAGCGGCACGTTTACGGAAACGTAATTTGTAGCGTTGGGCTCTTTTTCCGGCCAGCGGATAGAACCTTCTTTTTTATTCACAATGCCGGCGATGCCGACGCCGATGCCTTTTATATTACTAGTGTAATCTTTGGAACGCCTGATCACCTGACGGATGATATCCAGTAGACGCTCTGCTATCCCTGTTACCGAGAGGTCAGGCTGCTCTGCCTGCGTCTTGACTACAATGTTTCCTTTTAAATCCAGGAGCAGGCCGACCATATTCGTTAGGTTTAATCCTGCGCCGATGATATAGCCTCCTTTGGTATCCAGGTCTAAAAGCGCGGGGCGCCTGCCGCCCTCTGAAACATCAAGCTCTCTTTCGTATACTAATTTATGCTCTATGAAATCGTCGATGTAGTTAGAGACGGTAACCAGATTTATCCCCATCTCCTGGGAAATCTGCGGCCGGCTGATGGGGCCGCGCCTTCTGAGGATATCCAGAATTTCAATATTGCGCTTTTCCTTTTCGCTGAATTCTTCTTTTGTAAAATCTACGGTCCGCATGAGTTTTATTTTTTGAAAAGTAATTAAGCCGATTTAAAAAGTAATTTATTAAGTTTATTTATACTACCAAAGGCAACATAAGTCAAGCATTTTTAATAACTAAAAGCAATCCCCGGCCCAAAATGCCTGTTTTACGAAAAACCTGAAGAAATATATTGATTTTAAGCAAATTTATGTTAAAATGTGCGCGATGAGAAATAAATATGGGATTTTTATGGTGGTTGTCGTATTAATCCTTTTTTCCAAAGGGCCGGCCTGTGCCCAGGATTTCAACCTGGCTGCGGAAACATTGTGTAGTTTTGCCCAGGTCTATTTGCAACAAGGCAGGTACCTTGAGGCAAAAGCGGAATTAAGGAAGTGCCTGCTTTTAGACCCGCAAAATCAACAGGCCAAAAAGCTCCTTCAGCTATGCGACGAAAAATTCGCATCCGAAAGACAGAGGGCCATGGCATCCGCTATGGAAGAAGCCGGAGGAAAAATAAAGCCGGAAACTCAAAACGCGGCTCAGACCGCCAGGAAACCCGCAACAACACCCCTCGGAGAAGAAAGCCTGGTCCCGCCGGTGCAAAGAGGCGCCTGGACTTTAAAAGAAGGCCAGATGTACGTAGAACTTTATACAAAATATTACTGGAACAACCACCAGTTTGACAACAAGGGTAAGAAAAAAAGATGGGACTACGACGGTAAAGGCAATGAATGGCGAACAGAGTTAAAACTGGAATACGGCCTTACCGACATGGATACCTTGCTGCTCTATACCGTAGCTAAAGAGGCGCACTGGAAGGACAGTTTTAGAAGCAGCACCAAGCGGGGGATTACGGAAATCTGGCCGGGGATAAAACGCCTTTTATTTGAGAAGCCTTTTATCGCGTCTTTACAAGGTAAACTCAAAATTCCGCTCAATTACAGCGAGGAAGCGGTCCCGTCGCTGGGCACGCATCAAATTGACGCGGAAGTTAAAATTCTTACGGCGCAACCCTGGCCGAAACTTCCCGGCTACACAAAATTTGAAACGGGTTTCCGCGCACGCAGGGAAAAACCCAGCAATGAAATCCCTTATTTCTTTGAATTAGGGTATAACCTAAAGCCAAAACTTATCCTGAAAACTACTCTTGACGGGAATGAAAGCCTGGCCGGGACAGGCGGGACAAACGAAGATTGGCTGAAATATACGATTGGGCCGATCTTTAAAATCAGCGAGCTCTTTAACCTGGAATTAGGATTCGGCCATACCTTTTACGGAAAAAATACCTCTGCCGCAAAAGAAATATTCTGCTCTATCTCCAGCCTCTGGTAAGCGTATCCCTTTTTTAACTTATTTTACCTGGATAGCCGCGCTAAGGTTAAACCCTTATACCAATCCGTGAGCACGATTTGCGCGGGTTTATTCTGCGGGGTGAAATCCTTATCGGCAAAGCCGCCGCTGTAAGGAGACGGTCGCCAATACCACCAGTATAGCCCGTTGCACCAATCGCGTTTAGAGAGTACATTCATCGCCGCCTTATAGCAATTAGCCTGAATTTCTAAATTTGCACTGGCGCTCAGAGGGTTCTCCCAGGGCCGGGCTGCCGCAACTTGGCAGCTGGCGTAACCGATTTCGGTAAAAATCAGGGGCTTATTTACGGACCTCTGCCACGCTTCGATTTCATCCGCCCATTTTATCCAACCCGCCTCTATTTCTTCATATCCGGGGTTACTCTTTTCTACCAGCGGGAAATAGGCGTCAATCCCGATATAATCCAGGCTCTTCCAAAAACGGATGTTCTTATATTCATCCCAATTGGCCGCATAAGTTAAGTCCCCCGAATAAATCTCTCTTACCGCGGGGATAACTTCCTTTTCCCAGAATAAGGCCCTTTGTGAGGCAAAGGAGAGCTCCGTGCCGACGCAGAAAAGCTCTACGCCTGAATCCCGGGCTAATTTTGCGTAATGCCGGATAAATTTTAAATATCCGGAAAACCACTCCTGCCAATCTTCTTCCTCCTGGAAGCCGATGTCCGAACGGCATAATCCGCCTGACTGGTCAATTAAATCAATGTGCGGCTTAAGCATAACTTTCAGGCCTAAAGTGTGCGCCTTATTGATTACATGGATTAAGCTTCTGTCACTTGAGGTTTTTTCCGTGGCAAAGAGCCGCGTGGAATCAAACTTTTCCTGATACCAGGTGGGGATAATCGCCACCCACTCTGCTCCGGTTTCTGCCAGCATCTCTAAGGATTTATCCGAATGCTCCGAGGCATAGCGTTCCTTTTCCCAGGCGACATACGAGATACCTTTCTGGAAAGAAACTTCTTGCGCTCCCGAGGTTTCCGTAAAAATCATCAAACTTAAGAGAACCAAAAGGATTTTCATAAATAAAAACCCCACTTTCTCTGTGCGGCAAACGCCGTGAAAAAATGGGGCAATAAAAAAACCAGCACGAGCTGGTCTTGAGGGAATAACCAACTTCGGCAACTCAGCCGCCTTGTCTTTTCAAACGAAGGCCTGTAGTTTTGCGCCCCACCCTTTCAGATGGTTTGCCTTTTCGTCTTGATTATTGAAAGCGGTTTCTTTTAAAGAGCGGTGTCAATATAAAGTATACACGATAATCGGAAAAAAGTCAAGGCTACTTGTCCATTTCCCGGACAACCTTGGCCAGCTCATCAGCAGGCGCCTTACCCTGCAGCACCACCCTTTGGATTGCCTCTTCAATAAAACGGGTGTTCCCATCCCAGCCTAAAACCGAAGGCGGGCCCAAGGCATCTTCTGCCTGCGCTTTTAACACCTGCTTAAACTCCCTTTCCAATGGCAAGATATCCCAGGTAGCCACATTTGAAGGAAGATACGAATCCTGGGCATTGCGCGCCGCCTCATAGAGCTTCGCTTGCACCTGCGGCTCAAAAAGGTATTTGATGAGCTCCCAGGATGCCTGTTTATGCCGGGATTTACCGAATATCACCATTATCCTGCCGCCGAAGAAAGCCGTGCGTTTAGCTGTCGGCCCGGCAGGCAGCATCGCAATTGACCACTTTCCTTTTATCTCGGGCGCTGAAAGCCGCAGGCTATCAATCTTCCAATTGCCGGAAATAGCTAAAGGAAAGTCTCCGGTGCGCATGCCCTGCTCCAGGGGGATCTGGGCCTCGGAGACCCCCAGCTCTCTATAAAGCCGGCTAAAAAATGCCAGGGCCTGGCTGGCTTGCGCAGAGCCCAGCGCGGACTTTGTGCCTTCCTGATTATAAAAATCCCCCCCTGCCTGCCATAAAAACGGCGAATAACCAATCCAGCTCATTGAGCCCCAGTCAAAAATCATCCCCTTGCCTTTGGCTCTTAATTCCAAGAGCTGTCTTTCCAATTCCTGCCAGGTGCGCGGAGGGCGAGGAATAATATCGTTCCGGTAAAACATTACCTGGATGCTTAAATCAAAAGGAATGCCATAAACGCTTCCTTTATGTTCCACCGAATGCCAGAGGCCGGGAAAGTTTTTCTCTTTGATTATTTTTATGTCCGGGGGGAACTCCCTGGCTAAATCCACCATTGCCCCGAGCGACCCGAATTCTGTTCCCCAGGTCAGGCCCATCATACCGATATCGGGGACAACCCCTCCGGCAATACAGGTGAGGTATTTGGTGTGCGCGTCCCCCCAGGAGATTGCCTCGCACCTGAAGGCGATATTCTTATTTTTAAAAAAATCGCTGCCGATTTCCTGGACTACCTTTGCCTGGCTCTCCGAACCTACCAGCCACATCAGTACTTCCTGCGGTTGAGATTTGGCAGCCGCGCCGGATGAGGCATCTTCCCTTTTCCCGCAACCCGCAGCCAGAAATAAAGCGCCGATAAAAAATAACGCGCTAAATTTATTCAGCTTCATCTCTGCTCTTTACCAGCTCGACTCAATATAAAAAACTTTCCAGGTTCTCATCCCTTTAAAACCGCCGCGCATCAGGGCCCAGTTGGAAAGATACCTTATCTTCGCCCAGGTTAAAAACTTGCCTGCCGGTTTAATCTTAAATACCGGCTTAAAATAAAAAAAGGTAAACCAGGCAAAGATTATCCCCCAGAGCAAAAACATTCCGTTAATTAAGGCGGGGTTGAATACGCCGGCAATCAGCTGGAGCAAAAATAGCGCGCCGAAGATGTGCATCAGGTGGAAATCGCCGATATAAAGCACGCCCTTGACAAAGAAAGGGATGGGGATGTAGATATAGCCGAAATACTGCAGGCAAATTTCAAAGACCTTCTTGGCGTGCGCCCTCACCGGCAAGGGATGGCCAAAACCGTAGCCATATAATTGCTTGGCGTAATCCTTCAACGCCATGCGGTGCATATGCTCGACAACCGCGTCCGGCTTATAATATAATTTATAGCCCTGTTTAAGGATGCGGATGGAAAAATCCACGTCTTCGTTGGTTATCTCATGCCAGAATTCCCTGCCGATGGCATCCGCGGCGGCCTTGCTGACCGCGGCATTGGCCGTGGCAAAAAAAGGCGAATCGATGTTCCCGTTTACCTCGTGAGGCAGGTCCTTTTCTATCGCCGGATAATAACCCTCGGAGCTAAGCCGGCAGCGGCCGGAGACCGATAAAAACTTTGTCTGTTCGCAATATATCTCGGTATCGTTATTGTCGGTGCGCATGGTATGGATTTCTCCGCCGACCATACCGACCTTGGGGTCTTTAAAAAACGGCTCCAGGATTTTATTCACCCAGTCGCGGCGCACATAGCAATCGCCGTCGGTAAATAAGATGTATTCTCCTTTAGCTACGGCGAGGGCCGCGTTTCTGGCCTGGCCCGGAGATTTGCAATCGGCTACTTCCACTAATTTTATCTGCGGGTATTTTTCCTGCCAGCGCCTGATAATCGGGACAGTCGCGTCTCTTGAGCCGCCGTCGGCAAAGATAAATTCCAGGCTTTCTTTCGGATAATCCAGGGCTACTAATGATTCCAGGCATTTCTCCAGGGTCCTCTCGGTGTTACGAATCGGGTTGATGATGGAAACAAACGGCTTATTTTGCATCTATTCCTCCTATGATTGCTTCTACTTTGCAAGTAGTCCCGGCCTTGGCCAAAGGCAGGATATTTTTTTCTATTTTTTTACCGTTAATAAATACTGACTTTATACCGGTTGATACGTGACGCGGATTACTTACCTTAATATCATAGGTTGCCCCGCGGAAGCGGCGTTTAATGCGGAAACCATCCCATTGCCGGGGGATGCAGGGAGAAACCATTAAACCGCGGTAATCCGGCCGGATGCCGAGGATATACCAGGTGGCGGCGATAAAATTCCAGGCCGCCGAACCGGTGAGCCACGAATTTCTCGCTCTGCCGAACTCCTGGCTGTCTTTACCGGCGATAAACTGGGAATAAATATAAGGCTCGGTCATATGCACAGCGGCAATATTACTGTAAGCCGCGGGCGCCATCTTTTTATAGTAATCAAACGCCTGCTCCGCCCTGCCCAAGAGTGTTTCGGCAATCATTGCCCAGGGATTGGCATGACAGAAGATGCCGCCGTTTTCTTTTAAGCCGGCAGCAAAGGTCCCGATGGCTCCGACGCGCGGGTCGAAGGTTTTATAAGGCGGGCTCAAAAGCATGAGCCCGTATTTACTGTCTAAGCGCTCCTTTACCATATCCATACACTTAACCAGTTTCTTCCGTTCGGCGATATCCGCCAGCACTGCCCAGGATTGAGAATTAAGATAAATCCTGCCCTCCCGGCAGGATGAAGAACCTATGGGCCTGCCCCCGGTATCAAAGGCGCGGACATACCAGCTGCCGTCCCAGGCCTTTTGGTTGATGGTCTGCTGCATTTTTAATGCTGAGCGCCAAAATTTAAGGGCGTCTTTTTTCTTACCGATGAATTCCGCCAAAGAAGACAGCTCTTTCAAAACAAAACACAATAGCTGCGCCACCCAGACGCTTTCAGCGCCCGGCCCCATATTATTCAAACAGTCATTCCAGTCGGCATAACCCATCAGAGGTATGCCGTGGCTGCCGACTTGCTTTAAGGAGTAATTGACCGCCCTGACTAAGTGCTCGTAGAGTGTCGCGCTTCCTGCGTCGGCAAAAGGAATCTTATTGCCTAAAAAAGCAAAATCACCGCTCTCCTTAAGATAGCCGGCAGTAGAAACAATCAGCCAAAGGTGGTCGTCGGAATAACCGGCCTTGTCCCCTTTTTTAGTGAGCGGGAAATACTGGTGAAAAGAGCTGCCGTCTTTAAACTGGTTTCTCGCCAGGTCAATAATCCTCTGCCTGACTCTCGCGGCCAGCGTATGCAGCACCCCCAGGCAATCCTGGTTGGAATCGCGAAAGCCCATCCCCCTGCCGATGCCTGACTCATAATAAGAAGCCGAACGCGACCAATTGAATGTCGTGCGGCACTGATAGGCATTCCAGGTATTCACCATCGTATTCAAATCTTTATCAGGGCTTTCCAGCGAAAGATGGCTTAAATAATCCCGCCAGTCCAGTTTGAGCTGCTGCAATTCCTTTAAGGCGAAATTTGAATTCGTAAACTTTTTTACCAGTTTCCTGGCGGCGGAAAAATCGCGCGCAACCCCCAGGGCAAAAACTGCCTCTTTTGCCTCTCCGGGCGCAAGTTTTAAATGGAAAGATTGCGCGCCGATAGGATTGCCGCCGCGGGCAAGCGAATTAAAAGAACGACCTTCTTCTACGGCCAGGGGATTGGATTCGCTGCGGTATGGGCCGATAAACTTTTCGCGGTCGCAATCGAAACCCGCCGGCTTAAGGCTTGAGCCAAAATAAGCCAAGTCCGCAGGAGCGACCTTGGGATAATAATTGGTAAGGTGATAGATGATACCGTCTTTAGAAATGCAATTGGCGATGTTCAGGCTGTATTGAAAATCACTGGAATCCATTACTGCCTGCCAGAGGCAGAATTCCAGATAAGAAAAGATTGCCAGCTTCCTCGCCTTTTTGCCTGAATTACGGATTTTTAAAATCCATAACTCCAGGTTTTCTTTGCGAGGCACAAAATAAACGGTTTCGCTTTCAATTTGCTTATATCGCGAGCTGATTTTGGTATAGCCCAAGCCGTGCCGGCATTCATATTTGAAATCATCAAGCGGCTTGAGCACCGGCTGCCAGGAAGCTGACCAGAACTCCCCTGAATCCTGGTCGCGTAAATAAATGTACCTGCCTGGCCGGTCCGCGGGGATATTATTGTAGCGGTAACGCAGGATGCGCTTATCGCGCGGGTCCCGATGAAAACTATAGCCGCCGCCTGTATTGGAAATCAACGCGCAATATTCATCCAGCCCCAGATAGTTCATCCACGGCGTCGGGGTATCCGGCCGCGTAATTACATATTCCCTGTTTTTTTCGTCAAAATACCCGCCTTGCATCTTTTTTAATATATTTTTTCAGGAACAGGCTTATTATTGTACCATTCTTTAACCACGTCCTGAGCGGGTTTATTCTGGGGAGTGAAGCCGCGGTTTAACTCGCCGCCCATCCTCGGATTAACGCCCCAGTACCACCAGTATACCCCGTAAAACCAGGGTTTATCCCAGAAGCTCTCCAACAATGCCTGGTAACAATTAACCTGCAGCCCTAAGTCCAGCTCGCCCACTCCCACATGCTGCCAGGGCTCGTCAGTAGCGTCCCTTAAACTTTTATAGCCGATCTCGGTAATTAAAACCGGCTTATTTATCCTTTTCTGCCAGGCCTCAATATCTCTCAGCCAATCGCTCCAGGCGGATTTCAATTCCTCTACCTTTGGCT
Source organism: Candidatus Omnitrophota bacterium (assembly GCA_041653115.1). Taxonomy (GTDB): domain Bacteria; phylum Omnitrophota; class Gorgyraeia; order Gygaellales; family Profunditerraquicolaceae; genus JBAZGA01. Next base: position 3,561 of record JBAZGA010000010.1, on the reverse strand, counting down.
GCGCGCTGCAGACCAGCGGAAAATAAGCGTCAATCCCTGCGTAATCCAAGGCGTCCCAAAAAGCAATCTCGTCGTATTCTGCGCTCCAATTCGCCGCGTAAGTCAAAGGCCCTTTATAAACTTCCTTTATTTTCTTTATCAGCTCGCGCCAGCGCTTGCCCTGGTTTACACTGGCCCGGCTAAGCTCGGTGCCGATGCAAAATAATTCCACGTTTTCCCGGGCGGCAATCGCTGCGTAATGCAGGACAAAAGCCGTATAACTGTCAAACCAGGCCTGCCAATCCTCTGCCTTGTCAAAGCCGATATCTCCCCGCCACTTGCCTGCTGCGTCAATAATATCCACATGCGGCTTAAGCATGACCTTGAATTTTAATTCGTGGAGTTTACGGATGGCAAAAACCAGGCTCTCATCCGTAGGGCTCTTATCTTTCACGCTGTATATAGACGTAGAATTATACTTATCCTGATACCAGGTGGAGACCAGCCCTGCCCAGTTAATCCCTAAATTAGCCATCTGTTCCATCGCGCTTATTGAACTGGAATTACTGTATCCGGCAGAGGTCCAGGCGACAAAATTCATTCCCTTTTGGAATTCGGCTTTGATAGCCGGTGCCGGAGCCGCAGGGGTTTCCTCTTTTGCCGCAGGCGCAGGCATTAGCATAGAAACAGGCGGTTCTATATCTCCCGGCGGAGCAAGCGGTACCGCTGCCGGAGGGGCTTCTTCCTGGGCGACTGCCGGGCTTTGCGGCGCAGCCGGCGGCTCGGGAATTTGCGGCCGCTTAACCGGTTGCTGCAATAAAATCACGCCCAGCAATAAACCTAAAAGAAAAATAATTATCCCGCCGATAAAAAGATAAAAAAACTTCCCCTTAGGCATAAATAATCTCCTTTTTATTTATTTATGGTTTTAGATGGATTTTTTGCTGCGTTATTCCAGTCTCAGGTTGTCAATATATACGGGACCGGTATAGACTGGCCGCATATTAGACTCAAACCTTATCCCGAGCTTGCGTATATCCGAACGGAATTCGTCGTCCACCTGGGTCCTGCGCCAATCCGTGCTGCCGGGAATTAGGCTTGCGCTAATCGTTGTCCATTCGCCGGGCACCAGCTTAACCAGACGCGCCATTTCTGTCCAAGTCCAGTTCTCTCCGACTGTCAGGATGAACCTTGCCTGCAGCCCGAAAGGCGCCTCTTTAGGCAGATAAATATCTACCGATAGAGTCTTGTAGGGCGTCCAATCAAAATACTGCTGGACCTCTATGTAACCGGCAGTCCATTTTCCGCCCGGGAATTTAGTCATCAACTCCAGGGAGGATTTGCCTTCATCGGCAAATTTCTCGGAAATCGCGATACTCTCGCCCACATACTCTTCTTTCTCAAAACACCAGTCCGGGATCGACCAGCTGGGAACCTTTTCTTCAAATCCGAAAATCACTGCCGTCGGACAGGTTTCCGCACATAATCCTAAACCGGCCGTCAAAAACACACCCACGAGTGCCACTAATAAACAAAGCTTAAATTTCATTTCCACTGCCTCCTTTCATAACACATCTATGACATAGTATATTTGTTATTCTTCATGAATTATTTTATCCTCCGTACCCGCTCCTTTCCACCTCCTATAATTTCTTTAACCAGTTAAAAAATATTTCTTCGGCGATTTTCCCCCTGATGGTATAACCTAAGGGCGAATAGCGCTCTCCCGGGAAAAAGTTCCACCAGTAAAATCCCTTGAACCAGGGATATTTCGTGCAAACTACCAGCATGGCGTCTAAGGCATCGGCCTGCTCCTGCTGGTCAATCGCGGCATCCGGCAGGTTAGTCAGCGTGGTCCAGGGCTGGATATTTGCGCCGTCCGCGCTGCAATAGCCGACTTCGGTGAAGACCACGGGTTTTGTAATTTTATTCTTCTTCAGCCACCCGTCAATCTCTTCGGCATTAGACTTCCAGGCCGCGACTAATTCTTCCTTGGTCGGGTCTTTTTTATTGGTCAGGGCAAAATAAGCGTCAATGCCGACGTAATCCAGGAGGTGCCAAAAACCGATATCCATGTATTCATTCCAATTCGCCGAATAAACCAGCGACCCGGAATAAACCTTTTTAATTTCCGCGATAATACCTTCCCACTCCTTCTGGCAGTAAAGAGCGGTAGTATTAGCCAATTCAGTGCCCACAGAAAATATTTCCACGTTATATTGGGCAGCCAGCTTCGCATAATAAAGTATATACTCTTTATAGCTTAAAAACCACTCCGCAGAAGGAATAATATCGCCCCGCCACTGGCCGGTCTTTACGTCAACGTGCGGTTTAAGCATCACCTTCAGGCCTAAAGCATGCGCCTTATTTATCGCATGGACCAGCGCCTGATCATCCGGAGTATCTTTCGGGTCGCGGTGGATTTCCTTGGAATCAACCTCATCCTGCATCCAGACTACCATGATCCCGACATGCCGCACGCCTGATTCTTTAAGGTATTCCAGGGTCCGATCGGAAAGGCTGGAGCCCAGCTCATTCCTGCTCCAGGAAGTATAGGATACCCCTTTATGGAATTCTTCCGGGCTTAACTTGCCGGGCGAAAGCAAGGGCTTTTCCAATACTTCCTTAACCTGCATTTCTTCCCCGGATAATTCTTTTGCCAGTTGTGGATAAACCTCAGCTAAGGGCTTGTCAGCTGGGTTATCTTTGGCCAGGCCAAAGCACAGTACTTCCCAGAGCGAGATCCCCCAGTCCGGATTAAATCTTTTTACGCTGAGAATCTTCACGTATCTTACTTTCGCGGGCTTAAACGTAATTTCGTCTGTTTTGCCGTCCTGGGATTTTAAAGAAGAGAGCACCTGCCAGTTCCGGTTATCCAAAGAACCTAAAATATCATATTCCACCGGGTAGGCCGCTTCCCAGAAAATCACGATTTTATTTAAGGTTTTGGGGGTCCCAAAATCAAGCACCATCCACTGGCCTTCCGTATAAGCCGATGACCAGCGGCTGAGTAAATCTCCGTCCACTGCCGCCCGGGAGTCAGGCGGCGGCGCCCAGTCGGCAGTAGTATCAAAAGATGAAGTAGCGGCGTTATCGACTTTCAAATATACCAACTCGTCAGAAGCTGCCGAAATGCCGCCGGTCAACAACAAAATTGTCGCTGTTACTCCAAGAAAAATATTGATTTTTTTAATTTTGACCTCCTTCCGCAGTAGCGGATACCGGCTTATCCGATAAGGCCGGGATAAGCAGTAGCGGATTTACTTACACCGTGCCTCTGCGCTCTTCGAGTTGCCTGCGGATTTGCTCGGTTTTTTCTTTTGTGAGCGGCACGCGCAAAACAAAAATAATCGCGATAGCCAGGCCGAAAATCGGCACAGAAGCCAGGCTTGAGCGGATCCAGAATATGGTCTCGGGCGCCTGCACCTTAAGCTGCCAGCTAAAACCCGCCCAGGTCAAAATCAGACCGGAAATATAATACCCGAGCGAATTCCCGAGTTTAAGAATATAGGAAGCACAGGAGGTAAAAGCACCCTCCCTTCTTTCTCCGGTACTGAGCTCATCATAGTCAACGATGTCGGC
>JBAZGA010000009.1:0-53315 GCA_041653115.1 Candidatus Omnitrophota bacterium | reverse complement strand
CGGCGGTCGGAACTTACCACTGCAGCAGGGCAGCTCACTCAGAAAGACCAGGATATCAGTTCTCTCCAGGCCCAGTTACAGGCCCTAGCTCAGCAGCTCACCACCCGGCAGCAGGAATTAAAAGAGAATATAGATAGACTTTGCGAAAAAGCAGAGGAGGTAGCGAAATTACAGGAACAATTGAGCAACATTAATCTTCAATGCAGCACATATCATGATGAAAATATAAGCCTACGTAAAGAAGTCAATACACTTTCAGACCAATTAATTATAGAGCAGGATAATCTTGCACTTAAGGGGAGGGAGCTCACGCAAAAAGAAGAAGAACTGGAGTTATTCAGAAGCCAGCTTATTCAGGCACAACAAGAAAACATTCTGCTGGGTAAGCAGATTATCCGGCATCAGACGGAATACCGCAATCTTAATGAAGATATGGTTTCCGCCCAGCGTGAGATTTTATCCTTACATGAACAGATCGAAGTTAAAGAGCATGCTGAGTCTATGCGCAATCAGCAGATATTCCAGATGCAGCAGGAAGCAGATGCGATGCGCTATCAGCTCCAGCAAGGCCAACAAGATATAAAGGTCCTTCAAGATGAATTAAGCGGAATTTATAATTCCGAGGGATTCAAATATATACTCCAGCCACTATGGAGGGTATTATGGAATATCAAACGGTTTATTAAATTCTGCAGATATCAATTAACCTGCGCGAGCCTGACAATATTCCTGTTAGTATTGACGCCTGTATTTATATTTCTACTGATAGCGTTTTTATTGGAATCTGCGGCTTGGTGGCTTATGCGTTGGTTATTTGGTTTGACCGTCACGTCAAGGCCAGCCGTTTCTTCTAAAGAGCAGCGTGTTAGTATTGTAATTCCCAACTTCAACGGTTTGCAGCTTCTCGAAAAATGTCTCCCATCTATTTTTGCAGCCAGCACTTTTAAAGATAACGCCATTGATGAAGTAATTATTGTTGACGACGCAAGCACTGATGGCAGCCAAGACTACATACGGATCCATTATCCCCAAATAAAGCTTATTGTTAATTCGAAGAACAAAGGGTTTTCCTATGCCTGCAACCGCGGTATTAAAGAGGCAGGCAATAAGCTGGTGGCATTGCTTAACAGCGACATAATAGTCACGGAAGACTTTCTCAAGCCGCTGATAAGACATTTTGCGGATCCCGCCGTTTTTGCGGTATACCCCAAGATATTTGGATGGGATAAATCTACGTTTACCCATGGAATGAATATGGGTGATTTCTGGCATGGGCATATATGGCTTTGGAATGAAGTCAACCTGAAGTATTCCCGGCCAGTTGACTATCCGTCACCGTCTATATATGCCATAGGCGGAGCTATGGTATTCCGCAAAAGCGACTTCCTGTGGCTAGGCGGATTCGATGAAATATATAATCCCTATTCCTGGGAAGACATTGACCTCTCGTACCGAGCCTGGAAGCGCGGCCTATCCGTAATTTATGAACCCAAGGGCATAGTTTATCATAAGGGGCATGGGACCATAGGGGAGTTCCGGCGTGATTTAGAGATAAAAAATGAGATCTTATTTATCTGGAAAAATATCGTTAACTTTAAATACATTATTGCGCACCTAAATTTACTCCCACAGAATATTTATCGTTTTGGAACAGTATTCCTTCTTGGTTTTCTGCGAGCATTCAATTATATGCCCATTACATTGATGAAAAGGTTTCTTGAGCGACGTTACTGGCGCTTGGCTGACCAGCAGATTCTCGGGCGATGTAATAGTCATTACAGACAGTTTACAAGGGGCGGGGTTAATTCGTCCTGCGGTCAGAAACCTAAAAATGTTCTTTATGTCTCACATTTCGCTGGGATCATGACAGGAGCAGAGACCGTCTTATTAAATATAATCAAGTATCTGGATAAAAGCAAGTATTATCCTGTAGTATTATGTAAAAGAGAGGGTCTTTTTACCGAAGCCTTAAAGCGTATGAGTGTAGAGGTTTTCTGTTTTGACTTTCCAGTCTTGACAGGAGCTATAGACAATCATTATCATCCGGAATGCATGCGTAATATTGCTAATCAAACAGTTTCTGCTGTAGAACGTATTGCCCGGTTCATTACCTCAAGAGAAATAGACATCCTGCACACTAACGTGAGTGTAGTATGGGCAGGGGCTTTGGCTGCCCGCTTGCAAGGTGTTCCGCATGTATGGCATAGCAGGGAAATCATTCCGCCAGGCTTGTGGAGGGAATTATTCTCATTTTTTATTCCGCATCTTTGTAGCCGTATAATAACTGTATCACGTGCCGCGGGCTCTATTTTTAAAAACAGTCAATATCGCCTTATCTATGATGGCGTAGATACCGATTTTCTTTCGCCGGTTATGCCCAGCGATATGATGAAGCGGGAATTCCATTTGTCCAGCGATTCAATAGTTATTGGATTCGCAGGTTCGATTATCTCCTGGAAAGGGTTACATATATTGTTTATGGCTACCAGAAAGCTTGTGAAGAAAACCCCGAAGGTAAAAATACTTATCGCCGGCGACCTTACGACCGACCCGCACTATACAGATGCAATGCTTAAGTTGGTCAATTCTCTCAGTCTTCAAAATAACGTGCATTTTCTCGGATTCCGCTCTGATATGCCTAGATTCTTATCGCTCGTTGATATCGTAGTAGTGCCTTCCCGCAGACCAGACCCGGCTCCGAACATAGTAATGGAAGCAATGGCAGCAGGCAAGACTGTGGTCGCATCTGGCTGCGGAGGGATTCTAGAAATTATTCAAGACAGGCGTACTGGATTTCTCTTCCCGGCGGGGGACTATGAGGCATTGAGCAGTATTTTAGAATCATTGGTTTCTGATCCTGCGTTACGCAAGACAATAGGAGATGCCGCAAGGGTTCGTGTCGCAGAAAATTTTATCGCTTCCGCCATGTCGCAAAACATCCAAAAGGTGTATGAAGAGTTATTACCGTCGACGGCAATAGCCACTAAATATAATAAAGTACCGTTGAGTTGGAGGTGGCTGTTGAGATTGATGGTAGGGATATGTAACCTCTATAATCTTCTAAAGAGAGCTTCGGATAAGCCAAATATCCCGGGATGGATAAGCGACGGGCAGTTGATGAGAGAATACCAGAGTTTTTATAACGCCAGTTTTACGCATGATTCTTCAGCCAAAAAGAATGTGCTTGTCGTCACGCCGGAGTTACCTTATCCCCTTAACAGGGGAGGAAATGTAAAAATATTCAATCATATCAAATTATTATCAGAAAAATATAACATGCACCTAATCTCTTTTATCCATCAAGATGATGAGCGTAGGCACATCCCCGTGCTCAGGGAGTTCTGTAAGACGGTGCGCGTTATTTCTTTTCCCGAAGTCCCCAATCAGCTTGCCTGGCCGTGGCACGTTCCGAAAACAATCCGGGATTGTTATTCCGAGGAATTCAAAACAAACCTGCTTGAGGTGCTCCAGGCAGAGCATATCGACCTGGTGCAGATAGATTCTTTATTTATGGCATTCTATGTAAACTTCTTCAATGGTATTCCCGCTATTTTTATTGAGCATGATGCTAATATTATTTCTCTGCGCCGTTCATATATATGGCAGATACGTAATAGAGGGGTGCTGGCAAGATTTATAGAGTTAACGAAACTTTCCAAATTTGAAGCGGATATCTGTAAAAAATTCCATACAGTCATTACCCTTTCCGAGAATGACAAAAACAGGCTTAAAAAAATAACCGGCTTATCAAATATTAACGTCGTACCCGCGGGGGTTGACACCGAAAGCTTTGCTTTCGTGAACACTGCGCAATGTACCCAGCATAATGCTATTGCCTTTGTTGGCTACATGGGGCATTATCCGAACGAGGACGGGATTTTATATTTTTGTAAACATATTTTTCCCATGGTACAAAAGCAAGCGCCGGAAGTAATGTTATATATCATAGGTTCGCATCCTACTCAAAAAGTGCTGGAATTAGGAAAGGATAAACATATACTTGTGACCGGGCCTGTTGAAGATACGCGGCCATATTTACAGAAATGCGACGTATTGGTAGCTCCGTTACGCTTGGGAGGAGGAATACGTATTAAGATTCTTGAGGCAATGGCGGCGGGCATACCGGTGGTGGCCACTTCTACAGCATCTTCAGGAATAGATGCGATATCCGGTCAGCATCTTATACTTGCAGATAAGCCGCGTGATTTTGCGCAAGCCGTAGTAGAGCTTTTAAGGAAACCCGCCCTGCGTACAGTGCTATGCAGTAATGCGCGTAATCTGGTAGAGACAAGATATAATCTCTTTAACACTGCATTACAATTGGAAGCAGTATATCAGTCTGTTTTAAATGCCAGCCGATAAGATTAATCAATATCCCGATATTTCGATAGTAATCCTTTCGAAAAACAGCGCGCCTTATTTGAAACAGGCGCTTGAGATTATCTTTCGGCAACAGGTATCTGCATGTTATGAGGTGTTAGTTATCGACTCCGGCTCTACGGATTCCACTCTCGAAACAATTAGGCGTTACCCTATTCGTCTCGTGACTATTCCTCCTGAGGCGTTTGGTCACGGAAGGACGCGTAATCTCGGCGCAAGGCTCGCTAAGGGTAAAATTGTGGTTTTTTTAAATGGGGACGCTATACCTTCCGATGAATTATGGCTCTATAATCTGATCAGGCATTTTGATGGGGATCCACAGATAGCAGGTGTCTATGGCAGGTGTTTCCCGCGCCAGGGTTGTAATCCGTTACGGGCACGCGAATTACTGGCGGATCCTACTTATGCATTTAAGGAAGCGGTACTAAAACGTATTGAAGACAAAAAATCATATACAAGGATGGACTACGGACAAAAGAGAATCCTCTTGGCGTTTGAGACGATAAGTTGCGCCATCAAAAGAGATATTCTGCAGCGTTTTGAATTTGATGACAATATTGAATTCGGAGAAGATCTTGAGTGGAGTAAAAGAATGATGGAAAAAGGATTCAAGATCGTTTTTGAGCCCTCTTCGGCAGTGGTACATTCACACGATTTTTATTGTTCTTTGAGGCAAACAATTAAGAAGTTTTTTGACGATACGAAGCTGAGTAAAGATTTATTGGAATACCATATCAGTATAACGCCTTTGACTTTTTTGCGTTTTGTCACTATAAAAGTGATCCCCGATATCAAATATATCTCTGGGTTAAGTAATGGAATAATCTATAAGATTAGATGGATTCTTTACTGTCCCCTGGTGCGTATTTCTCAATTTATCGGCGTAATAATAGGCTGTTATTCTCAAAAGATCCCTCTTGGATTACATCGCAGGATTTCCTTGGTAAGTGAAGCCAAAAACTCATCTAAAAATTTATGGGGTTAAAAGAAAGAAATAAGCAATTATTACGAAAGGATATTAAAGCTAAGCGGTACATACTCAGGGCCTTTCCTTACTTTATCGGTTTAGCCACAGATGTGCGGTGCAATCTTGCCTGTATTATGTGTAACAGGGCCAGGCATGATCCTGCTGTATTGGAGGATACGCATACCGTCGATGAAAAGCTCTTTACAAAGTTTGCTGATGAGGTTTTTCCTACCGCGGAAGTTTTGCAGTTGAATATAGCAGGCGAACCGTTACTCTCAAGAAACATTGATTTAGAGTTAGAATACGCGGCTAAATATGATGTTAAGTTGGAGGTCACCACTAACGGCGTATTTTTTGATTCTCAATATAAGAATATTGATATATTATTGCGCCAGGCTAGAAGTGTTATTTTTTCTTTAGACTCTCCGTTTAAAGACACGTATGAGTCAATACGCCTAGGCTCAGATTATAGCCGGGTTATTGATAATATGAATTTTTTTCAGAAATATCGTAACTCCCTGGCTCTGCATAAAAAACCCAGCTTTGCGATAGTTATGGTTTTAATGAAAAGAAACCTCAATCAAGTTTTGCCGATGGTTGAATTTGCAAAAAAAATTGGCGTTGACCACCTGGCGATTTCTCATATGGTTGTTTTTACCGAAGATATGAAGAAGGAATCCGTTCACGATATAAAAGAAGAGGTGAATGCCATATTGATAAAAGCGCTGGAAAAAGCCCGGGAAATGCAATTACCCTTATCGATCCCCCCGCTGTATGCAATAGAAGAAGAAAGCAAACATGTGATTAAAAAGCAGGGAGGAGTTACTAACACAGAGAATAACGAGGAAATTAATAAATTCTGCTTTTTTTTATGGGAGAGGGCTTATTTGAATATGGGCGCTAATATAATAGCATGCTGTTCGCCAGGCTATCCAATAATGGGCAGTATGAAAGACAGTAGTTTTGCCCAGATTTGGAATGGGGAAAAATATCAACAGATGAGGCAAACGTTTACCGGCGGGAAGCCCTATGCCCCATGTTATGAGTGTTATAAGAGAGGCTATTTGTCTCAGTTGGTCTAAATTTAGCGCTTTTTTCTGAGATGGGAAGCGCAAAATAAAAATAAGAAAGAATGAAACAACGCAAGAAAATAGTTTTTATTCTTCTGCTATCATTTTTAATCTTTCTCTTTGCTGAATTCCAGCTTCGCTTATATGAAAAGATAAGATTCCACATCCCTTTTTTATTATCTCCGTCCCGTTACTTTGATCCGCTCTTGGGGTGGAATGCTAAATTTATTACCAAGCAGGAGTTGACGAAAAATTATAAAATATTTATCATGGGAGATTCTTTTACGCTTGGATGGGGTAACCCGGGAGTCCCGGAAGAAAAAATGTATTATAATTACTTAAAAACTAAATTGGGTGCAGAAATTTTTATCTGTGCCGGAGGAGGATATGCTACTTTACAGGAATATTTAGCGATGGATAAATATATTGGACAAATCAGTCCGGATTTAATCATTTTGCAGGTCTGTGGTAATGATTTCATCAATAATTCCTGGCAGCTTGAAAGTGCAAGCTACTTAAATAATAACCTCGCAATTAGACCATACTTAATAGATGGGAAGGTTGTATATCGCTATCCCCGTTTTGGCGGTGCATATCGGGTATTTTTATCAGCACATTCAAGATTATTTTATAGATTTTTTATGGCGTTGGAAAAAGTAGCCGCGCTATTTGCAAAAAGACACTATTTTGGCATCGTCAGCATTGAAGAAATAATCGCGGAAAAAGGAATACAACTTGATGAGTTTAAGAATTCGGTAGCTATAACACAAATACTATTAAAAAGAATAAAGGAGCGGGCACGGGGGGGTACCCATTGTAGCTTTTACGGTTGATGATGCCGAGCCCTATCTTTCGCAATTCAATAATATTTTTGCGAAACTTAACATTGCTTTCATTGATGATATTCCAGCCAGAGTCGCGCAGGAAGAAAAGAAGGGAATAATTATGCGATTAGAAGACGGAGTACATTGGAACGCAACCGCACAACAGCTTTGCGGAGAGCTGTTGGCGGAAAAATTATATGAATTGGACTACGGAGACAAAAAATTCTGTCATTCAAACAAAAATTTAGTTAAAACAATAAGCAATGAATTTATAGGAAGTAAAATCAGACGATAGGTCTTATGAAAATAGTTCAAGTTGTCCATGCCTTTCCACCGTACAGTACCGCCGGCGTAGAAGTATATACTTATAATCTCTGTCAGGAATTAATATCAAAGCATGATGTCTATGTTTTTCACCGCGTTTGCCATCCCCGCCGGAAAGAATATGCCGTTAATTACAGGGAGGAAGGGAAAATAAAAATTTATTCCATTAATAATACATTTAAGCGCTGTAATAGTTTTGCCGGTCTTTACCGCAACCCGCAAATTGCCCAAGCCTTCTCTGGGGTGCTTGATAGGATAAGCCCCGATGTGGTACATATTCAAGATTTACACTTTCTTTCTGCGGATATAATCCACGAGATTAAAGCGCGGGAGATCCCTATTGTTTATACCCTTCATGACTATTGGCTTATCTGCCCGCAGTGGAATTTTTTAAGAAATAGAAATCAGTTATGCGTCGGTAATAACGAAGAGGATTGCATTGAATGCCTTAAGGATTGGCTTCTGATTAGCCGGGGCCCCAAGTTTATATATCGCATGCTCAAATATGCGCTACCGGCACCTTTGCTGCGTTACTTAAAATCATTATATGTCGCCTCTTCCCCCAAGAGATCAGACAAGGAACATTTGCTAAGCTTAATTCGTGAGCGCAAGGACTGTATGCGTTCAATCTCCGGCCTTATTGATATTTTTATCAGCCCGTCGCAATTTCTACGTAACAGGTTTATAGAATTCGGCATTGCCAAAGAGAAGTGCCTTTTTATTCCTCATGGGGTAAGGGCTTTTGAAGTAAAGAATGGCCACCCCAAGGTAAAAAATGAGGTAACCTTTGGATTTATCGGAACCTTACTTCCCGCCAAGGGCACCCATCTTCTGATTGAAGCGTTCAGGGGAATCAAATCGGAAAACACGCGCCTAAATATTTACGGTAAACTCTATCCTTACCTTGGATTTGAAGATTACCCCGCTTATTTAAAGAGGCTTGCAAGGGGCAAAAGGATTTATTTCAAAGGCGAATTCGATAATGAGGAATTAGGCAGAATTTTTTCCGAGATTGATGTGCTTGTGGTCCCTTCGTTATGGATGGAGAACTCTCCGCTGGTTATTCACGAGGCATTTCGGGCAAAGGTGCCGGTAATAGCTTCCCGTATAGGCGGTATCTGCGAATTAGTTTATCACGGCAAAAACGGCTTCCTGTTTAACCCCACAGATACAGAGGGCTTAAAGTCAAATATGGAGCTAATCATAGAGAAACCAGAGATAATCCAGGAGTTGAAGAAAAACATTTCTCCTCCCAGGGACATAAACAATCATGCTGCCGAAATAGAAGATGTCTATGTCCGAATAATAAAAACTGTCAGGAGTTCTTAGCAGATGGCAGACAGATATATTACGAAAACAATCGCCTTTTTCTTGATTATTTTCCTGGGCTGGGTTTCTTTTGTCCCTGAGCCCTGGCAGGTTAAATACGGCCTGCAGGTGAAGTACGCTTTATTCATTCTGCTCATACTTTCCTTATACAGGCATAAGTTTAATTTTGCCGCTTACTTTTTTGAGAAAAGTACTCTTGCGCTCTGGATATACCTCTTTCTTATCAGCCTGAATATTCCTTTTGCGCAGGATAAAAAACTCGCCTTAGGTTTTTATACGGATTTTAGCCTCTCCATAATTTTAATATTTTTTCTCTTTAAGAACGAAATCGCCCCAAATAATATCAAGAAGATATTTTATGCTTTATACCTTTGCGCCGCCGCAGTCTGCCTTTTCGGTTTTCTGGAAATATTCACAAAAACAAATATTATTTATACTAAGCTTTTATATAACGATTATTATGAACGCTGCATTCAGCAGGGGAGGATGATGTCCACCTTGATTCATCCGAACATATTGGGGGCATATTTAGTTGCATCTTTACCGCTGGCGCATTATTTTTATAAACACGGCAGTTCTTTGAACGCAAGAAGGATAAAGCTATTTATTTTTCTGCTCATCATTACCGCTTTAATCTTGACTTTTTCAAGAGGGACATATATAGCCATTTTGTTAACGGTAACGGTATGGCTTATCCTAAAGAAGGAGGCACGCTGGGCTTTTTTTCTTTGGGCCCTGGTATTATTTTTTTCTTTTATTTTTTCTTTCTTTTCATTGCATTGGGAGTTCCGCCGCTTGTGCCTGCGGGAATTCTGGGTGTATATCACATACGGCTATCACCGGTTAGCGCAGTATTCAGTTACTTTTAGCATGTTGAAGGCACATCCATTCGTCGGGATAGGGCTACAGCATTATCGGCCATTATTTAATGTCTACAGTTCCTGGAGGCTTCCTTATGAGGTGATGATCCCCGACAGTATTTACCTGATGCACTTGGCTGAGACAGGCTTGGTTGGTCTTTCCGGATTCATCTTGCTTTTGCTAAGTTTCTTTAAAGAGATACGGCTTACTTATCGGCGATTAAGCGGGGATAATAAAGCCTTATTTCTGGCAATAATCTTGGGATTCCTGGGCCTATTGTTTAATATGGCATTTTTCGACGGCTTTCTCTGGAGGACGCCGTTTTATTTGTTCTGTATTTTCGCCGCGACAGCAGCGGGATCCAGAAAAGCTTTTCTTATAAAATGAAAAAGGAAATTAAATTTATTTCCAATTGTTTTAATACGGGTTATCGGAGTAAGTCCAGGAAAGCGCTGGAAAATCTGAGAGAGAAAAATCTCGACTGGGACTTTATTTTCGAAAAAATGCTTCAATCCGATATCGCGCCTCCGGCTTACCATAATCTTTCGGGCTTAAAAAATAATAAAATTCCGCCCCTGATTTTAGAAAAACTCAAGAGTTGTTATTATTACGCCCTGATAAGAAACCAGTTCATACGGGATACTTTGTATGAAATATTAAATTTATTTTCGGCAGAAGATTTATCCGTCCTTGCCTTAAAGGGTATCTTTATGCTTGATATTATTTATGAAGATATCGGCTCCAGAAGCCTGGCCGATATTGACCTTTTGGTAAAAAAAAATGATCTGGAACGCACATGCCGTTTATTGCAAGATAAGGGCTATAGAAGAATCCAGGAATACCCCGGACAGATACTCTACTTTAAAGGCGGAAATTCAGCAGAAGACAGGCTCAGAAATATACTTATAGAGATACATTATGACTTAAATCTTCCCCCGCCTTTGTCTTTCTCTACCGATTTCTTATGGCATAAGGTAATAATAAGAGAAGTTAGGGGGGTGCGCATAGTATACCCCTGTTTAGAAAATAACATCATTTATGCTGCATTGCATTTTTTTCACCACTTCTCGGACGTCTTTATATACCAGGGCCGTTTTCAAGGCGCCTTCCCGTCATTAAAATCTATTTTAGATATACACGAAATAATATCCCGGAAACAGGGAGCGATCGACTGGGATTATATTTTAGAATTTTGCAGAATAAATAAGGCCGTATATATAATATATCTTTCAATGTATCTCTCTAAAATATATTTTATGACGCCTATACCGAAAGCATTCATGAATAAGATAAAGCCGTCTTTTTTTAGAAGAATAATACTGAAGGTTTTTTTATCCGGCTACATAGATATGCAGAATTCCAAAATCACCTGGAAAAAACTTAGGATTGCAAATTGCGCCTACTATTCCTTGCTGGAAAAGTCTTATTTCCGCAAAAGGTTCCTTTATCCTGTAAGCGAATTTGCCAAAGAGCGCCGCCTGCCGTATCCTTCTTTTGTAGCATTTTTTTTGTACGCAATAAGGTTTTTTCTCTGGTTAAATATATTGATATTTTTCTAAAATGTTCCCGAGCATAATAATACCTACATACAACAGGTTGGATTTACTGAAGAGAGTATTATTTTCTATAGAAAATCAGACCCTGGCTCATGATAGTTATGAAGTCATAATAGTCGATGACGGCTCAAAAGACAAGACATCGGAATTTGTGAAAAAATATATAGAAAATAAAAGCTGGGTTAAGTATATAGAGCAAAGGCATCTCGGCCCTGCCAAAGCCAGAAATACCGGAATCAAAAAGGCTCTCGGGGATATTTTAGTATTTACCGACAGCGATTGCGTTTGTGACCGGGAGTGGTTGAGGCAAATTACCGCGCCTTATTCGGAAAATGACATCATTGGGGTAGTGGGCCATACTATCTGCCCGGGGAATAATCTTAATCCGTTTGAACATCAATTGCCGGATCTCGACCTCCACCGGATGTACCCTACCTGTAATATATCTTATAAAAAAGAAATAATACTAAAATTAGGGGGGTTTGACGAATCTTTCAAATACCCTCATAACGAAGATGTTGACCTTGCCTGGAGGGCCTTAAGATGCGGTAATATAATTTATAATAAAGAAGCCATTGTCTTGCATACGCCTACCGAAGAGAGCATAAAAAACCAGGTCCTCAAAATAAGGTATCTTGTTTCCGAGTTTAGGTTAAAGAATAAACATCCGGATATGTATAAGAAAGAGCGGCCGGCCAGCGATAATCTATGGAGATTTATATATATTGATTGCTTAATAAAAAATAAAGTTAAAACAGCTTCCGGGCCCGGTTTTTTAGACAGGTATAAAAGCCCAGAGTTATTCTTCAGGTCTTTTGTCCTGCACGTACTGAGGAATTTATATTTTTTACTGCTCTTTCCGGTCTTTTATTTGAACCGCAATAAAAAATGATCAGCGTTATCATAGTAACCTATAACCGGCTAAACGCCATCGAGCATTGTATACGGGCTGTTCTTGACCAGCCGGAGAAAAAAGAAATAATCATTATAGACAATTGTTCCGGAGATAACACTGCGGAGATACTTAAAAATAAATATGGCGATAGGATTAAGCTAATCAGGAATGAATTTAAAGAGAATTTAGCGTATTGCAAAAATATCGGCGCCAGGCAAGCGCAGGGCGGGATAATCGCTTTTACCGATGATGATTGTATCCCGGCCTTAAATTGGCTTGCCAGGATTCTTCTTTGTTTTAACTTGGGCAACTGCGACATTTTAGCCGGCCCTGTCCGGTTAGAAAAAAAACTTCATTTTCCCTGGTGGTGGCAACCTTCGTTAAACTGGGCAATCGGCATAGCGGAAATAGGCTCAAAGAAGTTTCTACCGCTGGGAAGCAATCTGGCATTTAAAAAAGACGTATATATGGAAATAGAGTCTTTGCTAAAGAAGCGCCCTGCCGATAAAGAAATTATTTATAGCGAAGAGAATTTTAGAATAATTACCGCGATTAAAAAGGGGTATAAGGTAAGATTAGATGGTTCCCTGATAGTCTATCATAGCATAGGCCAGGAGAGGCTGTCTTTTAAGTATTTAATTAAAAGGGGCTGGCTTGAAGGAAAGCACTGGGCGCTAAACGAAAGGACCCCAAAAGTATTAACAACGCGGATTTTCGCCTTATTGCTTAATCCTTTAAAGTTTATCCTGACATTAGATTTCAATCGCCTCTTGAGATGTATCGTGAGCGCGGCTTACATAATAACTTTCTTTAAAAATTATGCGCATAGCCATTGACGCCCATTCACTGGGTACTAATTCGGGCGGAAATGAAGTCTATATACGAAACCTTATCGGCGCCCTCTCGGAAATAGATAGAGAAAACGAATATGTTATTTATGCAAATCCCGATGCAGCCCTTGATCTTCCACCTAATTACAAGATAATGAAGATAAAAACCAGGAATCGCTGGTTAAGGCCCCTGTTCCTAAAAAGCCTTGTATTAAAGAATTCCCCTGATATTTATCACAGCCAGCATTTTCTCCCGCCCTTACTGGGTTGTCCCTCCGTAGTAACCATACACGATATTTCTTTTTTAGCGCATCCGGAATGGTTCACGGGTCGGGAAAAATTTATTTTTAAATTTTTTAATAATTCTATCAAAAAAGCTAAAAAGATTATCACTGTTTCTGCTTTCTCAAAAAACGAGTTACTGAAGCTGGAATATTTCAATACCCGGAAGGACAAAATACACGCTATATATTGCGGCGTAAGCGGAATATTCAATCCGAATATCCCCGGCTCTATTATCTATAAAGTCAAATTGAAATACTCTCTGCCGGATAATTATATATTATATGTCGGCCGGTTTAACGTCCGGAAAAACATACCTGCTTTAGTCAGGGCTTTTTCATTTTTTAAAAGACAAGACAAAACCGGCTTTAAACTTGTGCTGGTTGGGAGAAGAGATTGGAAATCCGAAAACCTTACAGAGCTTGTTCATAAATTAGGCTTATCAGACGAGGTCAAATTTGTAGATTATTTGCCTTACACGGATTTACCGGCGCTATATAACGCTGCCCGATTGTTTGTTTTCCCCTCTTTTTATGAGGGTTTTGGTTTGCCTCCTCTGGAAGCAATGGCCTGCGGCATACCCGTGATAACTTCTCATACGTCGGCTTTTCCGGAGGTTTTAGCAGACGCCGCGATGAAGATAGACCCATACGATACAAAAAAAATAGCGGAAGCAATGGAAAAGTTATTATCGGATAATGCGCTTAGGGAAAAAATGATTTTCAAAGGCCTCGAACAAGCCAGGAAGTTCAATTGGATAAATACGGCGCAAAAGACACTGGAGGTATACAAGGAAGCCCTATTATGAAAATTGCTATCTTAGGAATAAGGGGGATTCCCAGTTGTTATAGCGGTTTTGAGGTATGCGCCGAAGAGCTCGCTTCAAGACTGGCTGAAAGAGGTCATGATTTAAGAGTCTATTGCCGCAGCCGTTACTTTAGCCTTGAATCTAAAACGTATAAAGGTATCAGGTTGATCGTAATTCCCACCATAAATAATAAATACCTGGATACATTTATACATACCTTGCTGGGCACGCTGCATGTATTATTTACGGATACGGAAGTCATCCAATATTTCGGAGTGGGAAATTCTATTTTTACTTTTCTGCCCCGCATATTTGGCAAGAAAACTTTTATCAATGTGGACGGGCTTGATTGGACGAGAAAGAAGTGGCCGTATCCGGCAAAATTATATCTGAAGATTTGCGCATTTTTGGCCACCTGCCTGCCCAATCATTTTATAACCGATTCGCGGGAAATAGCAGACTATTACGCCAGGATATTCGATAAGAAGCCCCATTACATAGCTTACGGCATACCGGTATATTCTCCCGCGCCTTCCCTTAACAGGGAGGATACATTAAGTAAATTCAGCCTGGAGCAGGATAAATATATACTTTTTGTCGGCAGACTCGTACCCGAAAACAATATAGAAGATTTGATTTCGGCATACAATCAAATCGATACGGATTTGAAGCTCGTAATCGTGGGCGACAGCAGGTATCAGTCAGGATACGTGCAGTATTTGAAAAATAACGGCAATCCCAATATCGTATTTACCGGATTCCTGGGAGGCGATGAGTATCTTGAAATATGTTCTCGCGCTTATATCTTCGTAGAAACAACAGAGGCCAGCGGCACCCATCCCGCCCTTTTGGATGCGATGGGCCTGGGAAACTGCGTATTAGTAAACGGCATACCGACAAATCTGGAAGTCATAAAAGACTCTGGATTAAGCTATGATGGGGCCCGGAAAGACGCGGATTTAAAAGAGAAGTTAGAATGGCTGCTCGACAATCCGGAACTGTTGAAGGAATACAAAATTAAAGCCGTTGAACATGTCAAAAGACATTACTCCTGGGACAGGGTTACGGAGCGTTATGAAAAATTATGGTTACAGGCATTAAGCGGCAGGGCGAAATAATAATATTCAAATATTTATTTTTATGGTAAGCTAAAGACGTGATGACGGAAGATAAGCTGCAAAAAATATCCCGGTATTTATTTTACGCTATTACGCTCTTTTTGCTGTTATGGCTTTCTTTTTTCATTGAGCCGGTAGACAGCAAATACGGTCGCCTGATAACTATTATTTTATTTGCGGCTCTATCTTTTATTATTTTTGCCAACCGAACGGCAGCCAGGGCAGCTTTTTCAGATAAAGCCGATATTTTTCTCTGGGCACATCTGTTAATGGTAACGGCGGGTATTTTATTTGTCCAAAACAGACCGATCGCATTAAACTTCTATTTCCGCTATATCCTGCCGATTCCGATTGTCTATTATTTATTCAAGGCCGGATTCCCGCTGCTGAAGCGAAAAGATTGGTTTTTTTTAATCATCGCCTCTTTCGCCGGCTTAGTCGCCTTATTCGCGATACTTGAATATATTTTCCGAAAAAACCCCGTCTATGAATATTTCTTTGAGAATGTTTATTATAAGTATTATCTTTTTAATAAGCACAGGCCGATGGCTACGCAGTTAGTTCCGCAGGTGCTGGGGGTATATTTGGCCGTCTGTATGCCGATAGTATATTATTTTATTTTCGCTTCACGCAATAGAGGGAGGAGAATATTCTGGATTATTTGGGCCGTCCCGATTCTCATCGGGATTATCGTGGCGCAGAGGGGAGCGGTAGTCTGTTTTGTACTGTCTTCCTTTTTTTATTTTGGCATGAAAAACAGGAAAGTCCTGCTGGGATTATGTATAGCGACGCTTATTTTCTTTATTCTTTTTTCTTTTGCCAGGATAGGCCCGTTGCGCCGGCTGGGAATAGAGGGATTTACCGAAAAGGCCATCTATGGGAATAGGATACAGCGGATGATTACTGCCGTAGAAATGGTGAGGGATCATCCGGTTGTCGGCCTGGGGCTCAATCATTATAAAATCTTCTTTGACAAATATTACCAGAGTCAGCTCACTTATTTGCTGAAGACCCCGGAAAATATGTTCCTGATGATTCTATGCGAAACGGGTATATTCAGCTTTGTATTTTTTCTTTTATTCCTCGCCTTAATCTTAAAAAGGGCTTTTATCCGCGTAAAGCTGAAATTAGCAAACCATGAAATAGTACTGGCGTTATTGAGCGGGATGGTGGCGATATTGGTGGGGATGATAGAATACGACGCTCTATATTGGACAGTTCCTTTTTACCTTTTCTGGATATACTGCGGTATCCTGCAAAGTTACAGCTTATCTCTTCCGCTCACGAAGCCTTCTCTCCGGAGGCGGGATTAGGTTTGCTTGCCTCTATATATAAAGTGCCTGTTTTTCTTTCTTCATCGCTGTCCAATGCGGGATTAAAATCACGGCGCTTTACTTCCCTAAAGCCAACCAGCGATAAGGCGTATTTCATGGTTTCGAAATCATAAGCAAAGCGATGCTGGCTGCCTTGGCGGAAATGGTAGTTTAGGTGCTCCATTTTTGTCACGCACCATTCGGGATGCTGCTTTTTTTCTGCATAGCGGAAATAATCTCTATCCCGCCCTTCGGCATATGCTCGCACCGGCCATTCCGTATCAGGAACGCCGGCGCTAAAAATACCCCCGGGCTTGAGAATTCTATAGCATTCTTTGAGAAAAAATATAGCCTGGCCAGGATAATCAAGGTGCTCCAGGAAATGTTCCGAATAAATCAAGGAGCAGGAACCGGTTAAGAAGGGGAAACGCTCTCTCAGGTCAAGGGTCAAGTCAGCGCTTTTGTCGATATCCACGTTAATAAACCCCTTTTTTATGTTATGCCCGCAGCCAAGATGCAGCTTTAAGTCTTTGCCGGAGCGGAGACGATAAGCGCGCAGCAGCCCCTTGCGATGCAGCAGGAATATATTGAATTCGGCTTTCAGGTTTTTTAGCGAAGAATATAAACCCTTAGTTACAGTTTTACTCAGAATCTTTTTAAGCATTTTCCGCCAGTATTAATCCGCCGATTGCCCACCATAAAAGAGAGGCCTCGGGAAGATAAAAGCTGAAGTCAAAAAGATTGTGCGCGCACAAGGCTACGCTTGCCGCAATCAGGCAGGCACTTTGGTTTTTATCCGGGCTGTTTTTTATCTTTTTTAAGGCCTTTTTCCAGAGGGCAAAGATAATCCAGAGAAAAGAAGCGATCCCGATAATCCCCGTCTCTGCCCAGATTTGTAAGTAGGAATTATGGGCATAGCGGGATTCCGGAAGATTAAAATTGCCTAAGCCTATGCCGGTTAAGGGCGCGGTTTTAATAATCCTTAAAGTCTCCCGCCAGTAATTCAGCCTCATCATCGCCGAAAATGCAGGTTGTAGATGTTGTTTTTGGGCGATTGACCTCGCCGCAAAAATTAACCCGATAATCACCGCTAATCCTAGAAGAAAGAAAACTCCTTCTTTCTTCAGCCTGCCGCTCAGGTAATAGTATACCATCAATGCCAAAAATATGCTCAGGAGCGCGCTTAAGGATTTAGTAAGTAGTAAGGCGGCCAAAAGAGGCAGAATATACCAGAGCTTATTCTTCCGGAGTAAGCTAAGCGGTATAATCATCGCCAGATACCCGCCCAGGATGTTGGGCGTCACAAAGGGGAAGAAGACTCTCTTGCGCATAATATAATCCAGGGTAAAAGCGCTGGTATTCCTGTCTTTGGCAATATAACTTAATAAATGCCGAAAGCCGAAGAAATATTGATAAATCGCCAGGACACTGATAATCAAGCCGGCCAGGACAACCGCGCGGATAACGCGTATTTTATCTCCAGCCGTAAAAGAGGCGATCACAATGAATAACAAGAGGTTATTCATATATTTAGAAAGCTCGTTGAGGCTGTTTAGCTTATCCGGCGAAAATAGCGTTGAAATCACCAGCGCCAGAGAGAAAAGGATTAACGCCGGATTCATGCCGTGGATTTTTTTGAAGGGCACACCTTTAATAATGCACCAGGCAGCCAAAAGGCCGATAAAAAGCGCGGAATAGAGAAAATTTAAATCGGGAAAGGCGAGAGAGGAGATATAGGGGCGAAGAAATATTAGTATTAGAAGAGTAAGGAACATTATGTTATAATTCTACTCAATAATGCCAGAGATGTCAAACCAATTAGTGAGCGCGATTATCGTTACTGCCGGAGTAAACGGTTATCTTGGTTCTTGCCTGGGCTCACTAAAAGCTCAGACCTATCCCAGTCTGGAGATCATCGTTATTGACAATACCATAGAGCATAATTCTGTCAGCGAGCTTTGCAGAAGCTACCCCGGGATAAGATTATTTTCTAACCGGAAGGATTTATTATACTGCGAGGCACTTAATAAAGGCATAGCCGTAAGCAGCGGGGATTTTCTCCTTTGCCTTAATGATGACGTGATTTTAGAGAGAAATTTCGTCGCGGAAGCATTAAAAGGATTTGAGATTGATAAAAAAATCGGCATGGTCAGCGGCAAAGTTCTGCGCAGCGATAGAAAGACCATAGACAGCACAGGTTTATTTTTGAGTATCTGGCGCACAGCCAAAGAGCGCGGATACGGCAGGCAGGATAGGGGCGAGTTTGAGAGCGGGGGCTATGTTTTTGGCGTCAACGGAGCCGTGGCTTTTTACCGCAGGGCGATGTTAGAGCAGATTAAAAAAGGAAGTTCAGGGTATTTTGATCCCGCTTACCGTATTTTTTATGAAGATTTGGATCTTGCCTGGCGGGCGCAAAACCGCGGCTGGAGAGGATATTATATTCCGAAAGCAATCGCTTATCATACTAGGGGCGGGACAGTAAGGCAGGGAAAGGGGATTGATAAAAAATACGCCAGAAAATACTTGAGCGAAGAGCGGCATTATGATTTAATTAAAAACAGGTATCTGACGATAGTTAAAAACGAGTCCTGGTTTAGTTTTTTCTGGCACTTACCATTTATTATCTTCTATGATATTTTTGCCTGGGGCTATATTTTATTTTTTAGGCCTTCCTTAATAAAGAAATTTTTTAAGAAGGACGGGGACATTCTCTAAGGAAAAGATATTTAGAATGGAAAGAAATTTAAAAAAAGAACTTACCCTGTTGGATATTTTCTGCGTAGCTGCCGGAGCGATGATTAGTTCGGGGCTGTTTATTCTTCCCGGCTTAGCTTTTGCCAAGGCCGGTCCCGCCGTTATCCTTTCATATCTGGTTGCAGGCATTTTTTGTATTCCCGCGCTTTTAAGCATGGCCGAGTTGTCTACGGCTATGCCGCGCGCAGGGGGCGACTATTTTTACATTATGAGGGGGTTTGGCCCGCTCCTGGGAACGGTTGCCGGATTCAGTACCTGGTTTTCCTTAAGCTTAAAAGCCGCTTTTGCGCTGATAGGGGTAGGCGCATATTTAAGCGTAATCATCCGCCTTCCGGTGAATGTAGTCGCTCTCGTTTTTTGCCTGGCTTTTATTTTACTGAACCTGGCAGGCGTTAAAGAAGCAGGGAGGATACAGGTAGTTTTGTTTTTCGGGCTTTTGGCCGCACTGCTTGTGTATATTTTTCTAGCCGCGGATAATATCAACCTCGCGCATCTTTCCCCGTTTTTTACAAAAGGAATAGCGCCTTTATTTTCTACGGCGAGTTTTGTTTTTATTTCTTACGGAGGCCTGGTGAAAGTAGCGGCTTTGGCCGAGGAAACAAAGAGTCCGGGAAGAAATATTCCGCTGGGCATGATTTTTGCCTTAGCGGCGGTATCTGTTCTCTACGCATCGGTTATCTTCGTGACGATAGGGGTCGTAGACCCCGAAAACCTGAAAGTTACCCTCACGCCTGTTTCAGACGGAGCATCGGTTGCCGGAGGGGATTTTTTAAGAATAATCGTCAGTATCGGCGCATTATTGGCTTTTATTACCACCGCAAATGCCGGCATTATGAGCGCTTCGCGGTATCCCTTGGGTATGAGCCGGGATAGGCTTCTTCCGCCCGCCTTTCAACAGATAAGCCCTAAGTTTAAGACACCCCACATTTCTATTCTCGTTACCGGTTTATTCATGGCGCTGGCTATTTTGTTTCTTAAACTGGACTTATTGGTAAAAATTGCCTCAACAGTACTGATTTTACTTTATCTTTTTGGTAACCTTACGGTTATTTTATTCAGAGAAAGCAGGATATTGAGCTATAAGCCGAAATTCTACTCGCCGGCATATCCGTATATGCAGATTTTTGGGATTTTAGGCGGGCTTTTCCTTTTAGTCGAGATGGGCTCATTCATTCTTTTTCTAACGGGCATATTCCTATTTTTGGGAGTAGTTTGGTACAAGGTTTACGCCCAAAAAAGGGCAACGCAGGATTCCGCCCTTATCTACGCATTGGAAAAATTAGTGGCGCGGGACAAAGAGCTGGCCACGGAAGGCCTGCTTAACGAACTTAAAGATATCGTTATTCAACGCGACGAAGTTATCGAGGATAAATTCCATAAGCTTATTGAGCAAAGCCAGATCTTGGACGTAGAAGCTCCGCTTAGGGCAGAGGATTTATTTAAAGAGGTATCGGAGCTTTTAAGCGCTGAGCTTCAGATTGAATCCCGGGAATTAATCCGTAATTTTTTAGCGAGGGAAAACGAATCCAGCACCGTCCTGCGCAAGGGACTGGCAATCCCTCATATTATCGTGGAAGGGAAAAATATTTTTAAAATATTGTTGGTAAGGGCAAAGACGGGCGTTATTTTCCCGAACGATGAGCTGGCGCATGTTATATTTATTCTTGTCGGTTCTTCTGATGAGCGTAATCTACATTTAAAAGTCCTCGCGGCTATCGCCCAAATTACCCAGGTCCCCGAATTTGATAAAAACTGGCTGGCGGCAAGCAGTAAAGAAGACCTGCGCAATATCGTCCTTCTGGCGGAGAGAAGAAGGGGTTGAAGTTTAAATTTGCTACAGCGATAAACTGTATAGATGGAAGGGTTCAAGCGCCAGTAAGCGAATTCATTAAAAACAACTATAATACCGACTATGTTGATATGATTACCATCCCTGGCCCGGATAAGGTTTTGAGCGAATACGAAGATACCCATGAAATTGAATCCATCAAAAAAAAGGTATTAATTTCGCGCAATAACCATAACTCAAAACTTCTATTTATAGCCGGTCATTATGACTGTGCCAGCAATCCCTGCACGGAAGAGGTCCATTTGCAGCAGGTAAGAAAAGCAGTAAAGAACCTCGGGGGGTGGGGCCTGAATTCAGAAATTTACGGCATCTGGGTTGATAAAGAGCTGAAAGCTTCTTTGGTAGAACAAGCGGATGAACAAGGCGGTATTTTTAGACAGGGATGGGACGATAAACGAAGACATCGGAGATCTTTATCTGCCGGGCAAGCTTATTTTTATTTCCCGCGCGATTGAAGCGCTTAAGCTTTTACAGGAGAACTTCCTGCTTTTCATTATTACAAACCAATCAGGGGTCGGCAAGGGTGCGTTCAGGCGGGATGAATATATCCGGTTTAATGACTATTTTATAAATACGCTCAAAAAACACGGCGTGGCTATAAAAGAAGTGTTCTGCTGTCTGCACATCAAGGAAGAAAAGCGTATTTGCCGCAAGCCGAGCCCTTACTTTATCGAGAAGGCAAAAAAGGCATA
Source organism: Candidatus Omnitrophota bacterium (assembly GCA_041653115.1). Classification (GTDB taxonomy): domain Bacteria; phylum Omnitrophota; class Gorgyraeia; order Gygaellales; family Profunditerraquicolaceae; genus JBAZGA01. The sequence goes on along the minus strand of JBAZGA010000009.1, from coordinate 31,463 downwards.
TAATCTTGATATCGGTAATTCTTATTCTATCGGTGATCACCCTCATGATATGGAAATGGCCAAAAAAGCAGGCGCCCATTCAGTATTTCTCCTGGCAGGGCACGGCACTAAGCATAAAAAAGAACTTTCATCTCAGCCAGACCATATCGCTAATGACCTCTATGAGGCGGCACTATAGGTTCGAAATGCGATTTCCGGGCGCGCGGGCTAACCAGGCTAATTGGTATGAGGGGAGACAGGGAAAAAGCCTTTAATATATGATTAAAAAAGTAAAGAAAGACAAGATATGTTACTAAGAAGCGAGACGATAAAGTTTGTTATTGTGTCCCCTTATGAAGAAATCCATAGTTACGGTGTAAGATCGCTTTCTTCTTACCTAAAAGCACGCGGAGTCCGGGTAAGCATAATATTCTGCCCGCTACAGAGCCGTTTCGATGCCTATTTATTTCAGCAAAAGCGTCGTATCTTACCACGTCGTATTATAGATGAGATAGCACGTATATCAGCTGACGCAACATGTATTGGTATTTCACTGATGACTGACTATTTCAACGCAGCTGTAGTTTTAACAAAGGAGCTAAAAAAACGCTTACCGCACCTTCCTATTCTCTGGGGAGGCATACATCCGACAATTCTTCCTGAACAGTGTACAAATTACGCTGACTTTGTTTGTATTGGCGAGGGGTATGAATCCACTTACGAACTGCTTCAACATATTAAGAGAGGCGATAAATTTCCTAGAGTAGCCGGAATTTGCTATCGAAAAGACGAAAAATTTATAGCCGCTGATTTGCGGCTTCCGATTTCAAATATCGATCTTCTGCCTTTTCTGGATTACGCTCTCGAGGGACACTATATCCGACACGGTAATGCAATTGTTCCCCTCACTGTATCTCTCCTGAAACGTTATCTCGGCTTTTGGTATACCAGTTTTTTTACATACGGATGTCCGCTTAATTGTAGTTATTGCTGCAATTCTTTTTTGCATAGATTAAATCCGGGGTACAGGCAAGTTTACAAACATAGCCCAGAATATATTATAGAAGAAATTAAGTCTGTTCGCAAACTCCACCCTTTTATAAAAATGGTGAAATTCAATGATGATAACTTTATGTCGCTTACAGAAGAAGAGATGGAAAGCTTCGCAATTTTGCAGAGAAAATTCGAGAGAACCCCTTTTGTCGTTACAGGTATAAATCCTCTTTTCATAACAGAACAAAAAATTGATATTTTAGTAAAGGCTGGTCTCCGCCGCGCCCGTATTGGAATCCAGGCTGGGAGCGAAAAGATTTTAAGAGAAGTCTATAACAGACAGATAGGAAATGAAGATATCGTTCGCAGCTCAAAAATTCTATCCCGGTATGCTAAAAAACTCGTGCCTACAGCTTACGATATAATACTTGATAATCCGTGGGAAAAAACCGAAGACTTAGTCGACACCTTCGAGCTTATCTGCCGATTGAGCCGTCCCTTTGTGCTTAATATTTTTTCCCTTAAATTCTATCCCCGGACAGCTATATGGGAAAGAGCAGTTAAGGAGGGAATTATAAATAGTGTAGGAGATACGGCTGTTTATCCAAAGAACTATTTCACATGGCAAAACAATTACCTCAATTGTCTTATTGCCATCAGAGGGCTTATAGAAATACCGCCCTTTTTACAAAAACATTTATTTGATAAGCAAAGAATAGCGGAGAATCGCCCGGTGTCACTTCTTTATCGAAACTTTATTAACTCTTTGATGCTGCTAAAAAAAGCATATGTACAAGTTTCGCGGCGGGACGTAACGATGTTACCATATTTTATTGCTCGTATGTTGATATAAGTGGCAGGATGCAGTTAAGTATGTCCTGCCACTTAGATAATGTTATGAAAAAAGTTTTTATTAACACGTTTGGCTGGCCGTTTCAAGCGATATTACATATTGATTTTACGGTTTTTGACCGGGTTGCATAATAGAGGGTAACAAGCTATAACGTAAAGAGTTATAAATTTAAATCTTAAGAGGACCGAGCGTAGGTGGAAAAAGTAGTTCACGAAGAACGCCGATTAAGTTTTTTTGAAAAATACCTAACCATTTGGGTTATTGGTTGTATTGGTTTAGGTATCTTATTAGGCAAACTGTTTCCTCAGGCAGCAGGCGCATTGGATAAAATTTCTGTTTATCAAGTATCTATTCCAATAGCAATATGCCTTTTCTTCATGATGTATCCTATTATGGTTAAGATAGATTTTGCCGAGGTTATTAAAGCAGGCAAGACCCCCAAGCCGGTAATATTGACGTTGTTTGTTAACTGGTGTATCAAGCCCTTTACCATGCTGGCTATAGCCAGTCTTTTCCTGGGTGTGTTTTTCAAGGAGTGGTTGCCAGGCACAGAAGTTATTAAAGGCGGGCAAGAGGTAGAATTATTTAGGTCATACATTTCTGGATGCGTCTTGCTTGGTATTGCTCCATGCACAGCAATGGTTTTGATTTGGGGGCATTTGGTTCGCGGTAATGATGGTCATACGTTGGTTATGGTTGCTATAAATTCCCTGACAATGTTATTCTTTTACGCTCCGCTTGGAGGCTGGCTTCTCGGGGTAAACAAAATGCCTATTCCGTGGCAGACAATCGTTTTGTCGGTTATTATCTATGTCGGCTTGCCTCTTTTTCTGGGATATTATTCACGTAAATGGATTATTGCGAAAAAAGGATTTAAATGGTTCGAAGAAAAATTCATACATTATCTAACAGAGGTATCCATAGGCGCATTGCTTGTTACGCTGATCCTTTTATTTTCATTCAAGGGAGATTTAATCATAAGTCAGCCGCAAATAATATTTCTAATTGCGGTACCGCTTTTTATACAGACCTGTCTGATATTTGTTTTGACATATGTGATAGCGAAATGGCTCAGGTTGTCCTATAGGGATGCTGCGCCTTCTGCGCTTATCGGAGCAAGCAACCATTTTGAAGTCGCAATTGCGACCGCTACAATGCTGTTCGGTCTTTCATCAGGAGCGGCATTGGCAACAGTGGTGGGTGTCTTAATCGAGGTGCCGGTAATGTTAACCTTAGTAAAAGTTTGCTTACGTACAAAAAATTTATTTACTATCTAAATCAATATGAAGAAAGTCTTTATCCGAACTTTCGGATGTCAGATGAATGTGCGGGATTCGGAGGTAACCTGCGGGCTGCTCAAGGAGCAGGGATACCAAATTATCGATAATCCGCAGAAGGCCGATATTGTTATTTTCAATACCTGTTCCGTGCGCCAGCACGCAGAAGACAAAGTTTGGTCGGAGATAGGAAGGCTTAAGAATAACGGAAAAGCTACTATCATCGGCCTGGTAGGATGCATGGCGCAGAATTACAAAGAACGGATTTTTCAACGGGCAGCAAATGTGGACTTTGTGGTCGGTCCTTCAGATATTCATACAATCCCCGGGATAATAAAAACTTTAACGGCTGAGCAGTCATTTGAGCGTAAAATCTGGGAAACGGACGGGGATAGCCGGCCGGAGGAGATTTACCATACCGCTTTTTATCAGGATAAAGAGCATGCCTATGTGGTAATCTCCGAGGGGTGCTCAAATTTTTGCTCTTATTGCATCGTGCCTTATGTGCGAGGAGCTTTGCGCAGCCGGAATTATCAGGATATCCTTAAGGAAATCAAGCAGGCGCTTGCGCAGGGGATAACCCGGATTACGCTGTTAGGGCAGAATGTGAATGCGTATAAATCTGCGGCTATTGGTTCTCAGCCGGCGGTTGATTTTATAGACTTATTAAAGATGGTAAACGAGATTAAGGGATTAAAGGAATTCAGCTTTATTACTTCGCATCCGAAGGATACTTCTTTGGAGTTGTTTAAGGCGATGGCGGGCCTGGAGAAGCTGAAAAAATACCTGCACCTTCCGGCGCAGTCCGGCTCTGACAGGATTTTGAGAGCGATGAACCGCGGCTATACAAAAAAGTTTTATCTGGACTTGGCAGATAATTATCGTAAAATTGTAAAGGCAGGCGTATTGACCGCGGATATCATCGTCGGTTTCCCTTCGGAGAGCGCTCAGGATTTTCAGGATACCTACGACCTGGTAAAGGAGGCAGAGTTTAACGCCGCTTATATATTCAAGTATTCCCCGCGGCCGCATACTCAAGCGGAGAGCCTCCCGGATGATGTAGAAAGGACGGAAAAGGAAAGAAGGCATAAGTTGATTCTGGATTTGCAAAAAAATATCTCAAGAGGGAAAGATGCCAAGAAGAATAGTTAATTTCGCCTGTTTACTCTTGTTTTTTTTACCGATTAAGCAAGGGTATTGCCTGAACCTGGATAAGGCTAAGGCCTATTTTTTGTCCGGCGATTATAAGTCGGCTATCTCGGAGGGCGAGAGGATCTTAAGCGGCTCACGGGACTCTTCGGGGATAGACGAGCTATATTACATCTTAGCCTTGAGTTACCTCAAGGACGGCAACTTTTTGCGCGCCTCGGATATATTTGAGATAATCTTGAATGAATCCCGCGAGAGCGCATTTAAGGAAGAAGCCAGATTAGGCCTGGGGGATACCTATTTTTTTAGAGGCGATTTTAAGAATGCGGAAATAAATTACAAGATGCTACTTGATAATTACCCCCGCACCAAGTATAGGGCGGCAGCCTATTACCGCCTTAGCCAGGCAGGGGTCAAGTCAGGAGATACTCAGTCGGCAAAAGAATATTTAGCTAAGTTAAAAGCGGAGTTTCCCGCCAATACCGAATTAAGATTTAATAAAGATTTATCGCTTCTCTCCGACCCGGGTTTAGATTTTCATTATACGGTGCAAGTGGGTTTTTTTGCCAGCGCGCAAAATGCCCGCGGCCTCTGCGATAAATTAATCCAGAAAGGCTACGATGCCTATATTGAGGAAGCGGCCTTAAAAGACGGCAAGGCTTACCGCGTCAGGGTCGGCAGGTTAAAATCGCGCCCGGAAGCGAGCCGCTTAGAAAATAAATTATCCCAGGAAGGTTACCCCACGAAAATCTGCCCTTGATGCCTAAGCGCACAATCATATTTTTAGTCGGCCCGACCGCAACGGGCAAGAGCGAAACCGCCGTTTATCTGGCTAAAAAAATAAACGCCGAGATTATATCCTGCGATTCGATGCAGGTTTATAAGGGGATGGATACGATTACCTCGCAGCCGGCGCAGTCCTTAAGAAAGAAAGTCAGGCACCACTTAATCGGCGTAATCGCGCCTACCAAGGATTATAATGCGGCAAGGTATCGCCGAGAGGCGCTGAAAAAAATGAAAGAGATTATCAATCGAGGCAAGGCGCCTTTATTTGTCGGGGGGACCGGGCTTTATGCCTCTGTCTTAATTGACGGAATATTCCAAGCTGAGGCCGCGGACGTAAATATCCGCAAGCGGCTATACGATGAGGCAGGGCGGGCAGGGAGCATTTATTTGTATAAAAGATTGCAGGCAGTTGACCCTGAGGCAGCCTCAAAAATTCATCCCCATGATACCAGGCGGATTATCCGGGCGCTGGAAGTCTTTTTAGTTGCCGGCAGACGGATTTCGCAGCTGCAAAAGGAAAGGAAGGGACTTGCAGATGAATACAGGGTAAGGATTTTCTGCCTGACTATGGGGCGGAGCCGGCTTTACCGCCGCATTGAAAAGCGCGCGGATAAAATGTTCAGGCGGGGGATAATCAGAGAAGCTAAGCAGCTTTTAAAATTAGATTTAAGCAGCACGGCTTCCTGCGCCATTGGCATAAAGGAATTAAAAGGCTATTTTTCCGGATTGTATGATTTAAGGGAAGCCAGGCGTTTAATCAAGCAAAAGACGCGTAATTATGCCAAAAGGCAATTAACCTGGTTTAGAAAAGATAAACGGATTGAGTGGATGGAATTAAAGGCGGGGGAGACGGCCGCAGCTGTCGCCAATAGAATATTCCGGAAGATTAAAGCCAAACAGGATAGCTATGTTTGACAGCCATAAAAAAATTTACCTTTATTTATTAATTTTATTCGCTGTCGGAATAACCGTATATTCCAATACTTTCGAAGGCAAGTTTGTCTGGGACGATGCTTTTCTGATTGTAAAAAATTATTTTATTAAAGATTGGCATAATTTAACTAAAATATTTACCAGCGAATTACGCGTATTCAGCCACGAGCCCAGTAATTATTACCGCCCTTTACAGGCGTTTTCTTATTTAGCTGACTATTCATTCTGGAAACTGGACCCTTTCGGATACCACCTGACGAATATAATGCTGCATATTTTGGCATCCATTTTAATATTCGCATTGATGAAGTTAATCGCAAAAAATAATGAAATCGCGTTATTGACGGGTCTTTTATTTTTAGTCCATCCCGTGCACACGGAAGTAACCAGCTATATCTCGGGAAGAGCGGATTCCCTGGCTGCCGTGTTTTTATTAGCTTCCTTTATCTTATATATTAAGCACGGTATAGCCGCGCTGGGCAAGGTAAAGAGTAAGCTGTACTTCTTATTTTCCGTTTTATTTTTTATCTTCGCTTTGCTGGCAAAGGAAGCGGCCCTGGTTTACCCTTTTATCTTACTCTTTTATAATTACGCGATAAGGCAGGAAAGGCGCATCGCCGCATACCGCGGACAGGTAGTTTTTTTCCTTTTACTGATCTTTTACGCGGTATTAAGATTAACCAGCCTGAATTTTTTAAGGACTCACGGATTATCTTTTTTCCCCGCTTCTTCCGCATTTTTTTATCGTCTTATCAGTTCGGGGAAAATAATCTTTTTTTATATCAAGTTGTTGTTTTTTCCGGTTAATCTCCATTTGCTGCGCACAGGCATAGAGGTCAAGCGGCTATTCAGTCCCGAGGCCTTTCTTTCGGTTTTATTTTTAATCATATTGGCGGGCGGCATATTTTTGTCTTATAGACGTTCAAAGCGGGTCTTCTTTTATTATATCTGGTTTCTGCTTTTCCTGCTCCCCACATTGAATTTATTTCCCATCGGCGTTTCCGTCTCAGAGCATTTTCTCTATTTACCTTCAATCGGTTTTTTTGCGATTATCAGCACAGGCATAGACAGCTTCGTAAGATCCGGCAGGCCTAAAAAAATAATCGCCTTAACCGCGGCGGGAGCCGTTCTGCTGACACTGGCCATGCTTACCTATAATCAAAATAAGGCCTGGAAAGACAATGCTTCCTTATATTCTCATTTATTGAAATTCAACCCGGAGAGTTATGTGCTGCGTAATAATTTAGGCTCCGAATATTTAAACCAGGGGCTTTATGGGCAGGCGGAAAAGGAGTTTAAATTCGCTATAAAAATAAACCCCGCTTACGCCTATCCTTATAATAATTTAGGGAATTTATATTTATTGACCCAGCGCACTGAAGAGGCAGTCGCCTTTTATAAAAAAGCAGCCGAGTTGCGCCCGGACCTGGCCGAGCCGCGTAATAACCTGGGAAGAGCTTATCTAAAAACCGGCAGAAGCCAGGAAGCAATCAGAGAGTTTAACCTGGGCTTGGAAATTAACCCTCGCGACCCTCAAGCTTACTACAATTTAGGCGTCGCAAATTATAACCTTGGCAAAAAACAAGCTGCCGTCGATTATTATAAAAAGGCCATAGAAATAGATACGACATATATCCCCGCTTATTATAATCTCGGTATGGTTTTTTATCAGGACGGCGATTTTAGCGGCGCCGAGCAATGGTGGCAGAAAGCACTTACGCTTTCGCCTAACGATAAAATTATTCAATCCGCCCTAAGCAGTTTGCCGTTAAATAATAGGAAAGGTAATTTGTCAAAATAATCCATGGAACGCGCGTTACTGGTGACAATAAAATTGGATTCGGAGAAAGACAACTGGCAGCTGGAAGACTCGGCCGTGGAATTGGAGGAATTGGCGGTAACCTCCGGAGCGGAGGTAGTAGATAATATTACCTGTATCCGCGAGAAGCCCACCCCTAATTTCTTTATCGGCAGAGGAAAGGCGGAAGAAATCGCTTTGCTTAGCCATGAGCTGGGGGCGGATACGGTCATTTTCAGCCACGACTTATCCGGAACGCAGCAGCGCAATTTAGAGGAGATAATTAATAAAAAGACCATTGACCGCACCCAGTTAATCCTGGATATTTTTGCCCGGCACGCCAGAACTCCGGAAGGCAAGATGCAGGTGGAATTGGCGCAGCTGCAATATTTAATGCCGCGGCTGATCGGTAAAGGCGTTATTCTTTCCCGTTTAGGCGGCGGCATCGGCACCAGCGGCCCGGGCGAGCAAAAACTGGAAGTCGACCGCAGGCGCATCAGAAAGAAGATAGATAAATTAAAGAATGATTTAGGGCACATGTCTTTACACCGCAGGACGATGCGTAAGCAAAGAAAGGAAAAGGCCCTTCCTACGGTAGCCCTGGTCGGGTACACAAATGCCGGAAAATCCACGCTGCTGAATGCCTTAACCGGCGCCGGGCAGGTAGTCGCAGACAGCCTGTTTACCACGCTTGACCCGTTATCTAAAAACCTGCATTTACCCAACGGAGAAAATATCATTATTTCCGATACCGTCGGATTTCTCAATAATTTACCGCACCATCTTATCGAAGCATTCAAGGCCACTTTGGAGGAGGCAGCCCAGGCAGATTTATTAGTGCATGTTTTGGATGTCAGCAATCCTTTGTTAGAGGAACACAATAAAGCGGTATTCAGGGTTTTGGAAGAATTAGAGGTAGGCAGGTGCCGATGATTACTGTTTTAAATAAAATCGACCTTTTAGAAGACAGGTCGTGGCTTGAGCAGCTGAAAGGGCATTTTATCAATCCCGTGGCGGTCTCGGCAAAGTTAAAGGAAAACTTAGGACTGCTTTTGGAAAAGATAGAGGATAGTTTTTCCGGCAGGATGATCGATACGGAGATTTTTTTAAAACACGGCCGGATGGATTTAGTAGATTTATTCTACCGCGAGGGAAAAGTAAAGGAGATCCAATATTTGCAAAAAGCTATAAAAATTAAGCTAAGTTTACCTAAGATTATTTTTCATAAGTTATTGAACAATAAAGATATAGAAGAAGTCAATTAGAATATCAAAATATTTTTATAAAATATCTTGACAAAATTATTAAGATATGCTATGTTTGAATTAAGACAAAATAAATTGAAACGGAGGAGCGATGCCTCTCTTTGATATCCAGATTAGCCCGGACGAGCCGGTATATGTCATTAGCGTGGTTAGTAGACTCGTAGATTTACCGGTTTGGACTTTAAGGCAGTTAGATAAGGTCGGGATAGTTAAGCCGAAAAGAATCGGAAAAAAGAGCCGGCTTTACTCTTTGAAGGATATAAAAAGACTGGAGTATGTGCATTATTTAATGGAAGATAGGCGCGTGAATATCCACGGCATAAAAATAATCCTGGAAAGAGAAAGCACGGAGTAAACCCCGGAGGGGGGATTTTTTTTCTTTTGTTATTAGCACTCATCTATTGAGAGTGCTAAGATATTTTAGGAGGAATGAGGTAGAGATGAGATTGGATAAACTTACCATAAAATTACAAGAAGCGCTGCAGGATGCCCTCGGCTTTGCCGCTGAATCCGGGCACCAGGCATTAGAGCCGGAGCATCTCTTATACGCGCTATTGAAACAGGAAGATAGTATCATTGCCTCTATTTTTGATAAATTGGGCATCCCCGCGCCCTCTGTTATTAAAATCATCGAGGAAGATTTAAAGAAAAGACCTTCGGTAAGCGGGGCAAATGCCCAGGCTTATTTCTCCGGCAGGATGAATAAGCTGTTCAGCCAGGCGCAAAAAGAGGCTCAAGGCCTGAAAGATGAGTTTATTTCCGCCGAGCATATCTTATTAGCCTTATTATCTGACGATGATTCAGCGGTTAGCGGAGAGCTGAAGAAGCAGGGGATTGATAAAGAAAAAATTTTATTCAGTTTGTCACAGGTGCGCGGCAGCCAGCGTATCACCGACGAGAATCCGGAAGATAAATTTAACGCCCTGGAAAAGTACGGGCAGGATATCACGGATTTAGCCCGGAAGAATAAGCTTGACCCGGTAATCGGCAGGGACAAGGAGATCCGCAGACTAATGCAGGTCCTCTTAAGGCGCACCAAGAATAACCCGGTGCTCATCGGCGAAGCAGGCGTGGGTAAAACCGCAATCGTGGAAGGCCTGGCGCAGCGGATTGTCTCCGGGGACGTGCCGCAGGGGATTAAGGAGAAAAGGATAATCGCGCTGGATTTGGGAAGCTTAGTCGCCGGGACAAAATTCCGCGGTGAGTTTGAAAACAGGCTGAAGGCGGTAATTCGCGAGATAGAGAGTAAAAACGGCCAGGTGATCTTATTTATCGATGAATTACATACGATTGTCGGCGCAGGCGCGGCAGAGGGCGCGATTGACGCTTCCAATATGTTAAAGCCGATGCTGGCGCGGGGAAAGCTGCGTTGTATCGGCGCAACCACACTCGGCGAATACCGCAAGTACATTGAAAAAGACAATGCCCTGGAAAGAAGGTTCCAGCAGGTCTTTGTAGATGAGCCGAGTATCGAAGATACGATTGCTATTTTGCGCGGCCTAAAGGAAAAATACGAAATTCATCACGGCGTGCGCATCCAGGACGCTGCGCTGATTGCCGCAGCAAGCCTGTCGCAGCGTTATATTACCGACCGGCACTTGCCCGATAAGGCAGTAGATTTGATGGACGAAGCCGCCTCCCGCTTAAGAATGGAGATAGACAGCCTTCCGGTTGAAGTTGACGCCGTGCAGAGGAAAATTATGCAGCTGGAGATAGAAAGGCAGGCGTTGAAGAAGGAAAAAGATAAATCTTCACAGGGGCGCTTAAAGAAGATTGAAGAAGAATTAGATAATCTCAGGCAGGATTTAGAGGCGAAGAAGAAGCAATGGGAAAAAGAAAAAGAGGTTATCTTGAAGGCCCAGGGAATCAAGGCGGAGATGGAAGAATTAAAGGGCCAGGCGGGCGCCGCGGAGAAAGCAGGGGATTTGGGCAAGGTCGCCGAAATCAAATACGGCAGGCTCCCGGAATTAGAGCGTAAATTAAAAGCAGAGAATGAGGGATTGAATAAATTACAAAAAAATATGCGGATGTTAAGGCAGGAAGTAAGCGATGAGGATATTGCCCGGGTAGTCGCGCAGTGGACAGGCGTTCCTTTAACCAAGCTGATGGAAGCAGACGCGGAAAAGCTGGTGAAGATGGAGGACCGGCTTAAGGAAAAGGTCGTAGGCCAAAGCGAAGCGATTGCCGCTATCGCCTCCTGCATCCGGCGCAGCCGTTCCGGCATCGCAGACGAGAAGCGGCCGCTGGGCTCATTTATATTCCTGGGGCCTACGGGCGTGGGAAAAACCAAGCTGGCAAAAACCCTGGCCTGGTTTTTATTCGACGATGAAGAGGCGCTGGTACGGATAGATATGTCCGAGTATATGGAAAAATTCAGCGTTTCCCGCTTGATCGGAGCGCCTCCCGGATATGTCGGATACGAAGAAGGCGGCCAGCTGAGCGAAAAAGTCAGGCGCCGGCCTTACGCGGTCATATTATTGGATGAGATAGAAAAGGCGCATCCGGAAGTATTTAACCTGCTCTTACAGATTTTAGACGACGGCCGCCTCACCGACAGCCAGGGCAGGACGGTTAATTTTAAGAATACGGTAATTATTATGACTTCCAATATCGGCGCTGAGCTGATCCAGCAGCACGGCTCAATCGGATTCAAGGCGCCTAAAGAGGATGCCGAATTCAAAGATATAAAAGAAAAGCTGCTTGAGGAAGTAAAAAAGTCTTTCCGGCCGGAATTTTTAAACCGCATAGACGATATTATCGTCTTTAACCCTCTCTCCAGGGAGGAAATTAAGAAGATTGTGGAGATTGAATTAGAGCCGCTTTATAAAAAACTGGCCGAGCAGGGGATCAGCCTTAGCGTCAGCGAAAAAGCGAAAGCATACCTTATAGACAAGGGGTTTGATATTAATTTTGGGGCGCGGCCTTTAAAGAGGGCGATCCAAAAGAATATCCAGGACCCGCTGGCTTTGAAACTATTATCCGGGGCAATCAAAGAAGGCGATAAGATAACTGTTGATTTGGATGAAAACAAGCGCCTAGTTTTTAGATAAGCGGTTGACAAAGCAGTAATTTATGTTAAAATTACTCTTTAGCATTCAAAGGCCGAGAGTGCTAAAAAGGAGCGTTTTTATGGTGAGGAGCGTTGATTACGATTCAAGGAAAAGAATGGTTTTGGCGGCAACCATCAATAAACATATCAAAGAAGCGCTGCCGGTTGCTTCGGGAGATATCGCCGGGGATTTCGCCTTAAGTTCCGCGACCATTCGGAATATATTCTCGGAGCTTGAAGAAGGCGGCTATCTCACTCATCCTTATACTTCCGGAGGCAGGGTGCCTACCAGGAAGGGGTACCGCTATTATGTTGATTTTCTCATTTCTCAGATGGAGCTTCTGGATGAGGAAAAAGAGCGTGTGGTCAACGAATACAAAAGAGAAATCCGGCGCCTGGAGGATGTGTTAGAAGGCACCTCGGAACTGATTTCTAAAATTACGCACTATACCGGAATTGTTTCCTTCCTGGAATGGCAGGATAAACTTTTTTATAAAGGAATCGGCTTGGTGATTAATCAGCCGGAATTCCAGGATTTCTCGCGGATCAGCCTTTTGATTAAGATGATTGAAGACAGAGAGCGCATACTCAATATTATCAACCGCGATTTCGAAGGCAAGGTAAAGGTGTACATCGGGGAAGAATTAGGCTGTCCCGAAATAGAGGGCTGTTCTTTGGTCGTTTCAAGCTACCGGATGAAGAACAAGCCCTTAGGCAGAATCGCAGTCATCGGGCCGATGCGCATGGAATATAAACACGCTATACCGGCGTTAGAATATATCTCGGATATGTTGACCGATACCCTGGAGAGGATTTAAAGAGGCGAGATGCAGGAAGAGAAGAATAATAAAAAAGAAGAAAAAATTATTTCCCTGAAGGAACCCGAGTACCTGAAGCTTAAAGAAGAAGCCGCAAAAGCCGGAGAACATTGGGAAAGGATACTCAGGCTGCAGGCGGATTTTGAGAATACGCGCAAGCGTCTGGAAAGAGAAAAGCAGGATTTTATTAAGTTTGCCAATGAAGGGATTATCCTGGAATTATTAAATGTGCTGGATGACCTGGAGCGCACCGTGGAACTGGCTCAAGAAAAACACCAGGATTTAGCGGCCTTTTTAAAGGGCGTAGAAATGATACTGGCCCATCTCTATGAGATGTTAAAAGAATACGGCTTAAAACCCATTGAGGCGCAAGGCAAAATCTTCGACCCGCATTTACATGAGGCCTTGATGCAGGTAGAAGACAAGAATGCGCCGGAGCAGAGCGTGGTGGAAGAATTACAAAAAGGTTATTTTTTGAACGATAAAGTGATTAGGACTGCGAAAGTTAAAGTTTCTAAAAGAACCGGATCCCTCGCTTGAGAATAATTCTTAAACGGTAAGCTCGGGATCAGTTTCCCGATAAGAAAAAAAACGGGGAAATTGAGGAGGTTAAAAATGGCTAAAGTCATCGGTATCGATTTAGGGACATCTAATTCTGCGGCAGCAGTAATGGAAGGCAGCCGCCCGGTAATTATCCCCTCGGCAGAAGGCGCGGGCGTGGCTTCGGGAAAGGCCTTCCCTTCTTATGTCGCTTTTACTAAAGACGGCCAGCGCCTGGTCGGCGAGCCGGCAAGACGCCAGGCGGCGATTAATGCCGAGGGCACAATCCAGGCAGCCAAGCGCAAGATGGGGACTGATTTTAAATTTAAGGCCTTTGGCAAGGAATATACCCCGCAGCAGATTTCCGCTTTTATCCTGCAGAAAATCAAGCAGGACGCAGAAGCATATCTGGGAGATAAAGTAGACGAAGCAGTGATTACCTGCCCGGCTTATTTTGACGATAATCAACGTACTGCCACAAAAGACGCCGGAGAAATTGCCGGTTTAAAAGTCCTGCGTATTATCAATGAGCCCACAGCCGCCTGTCTTGCCTATGGCCTGGAAAAATCGCAGAAAGAGCAGAAGATTATGGTCTTTGATTTAGGCGGCGGCACCCTGGATGTCACAATCATGGAAATGGCGCAGGGTGTATTTGAAGTAAAATCGACTCACGGAGATACGCAATTGGGCGGGACAGATATGGACAATATCCTCATTGAGTATATTGCCAATCAGTTCAAAAATGAAAGCGGGATTGATTTGCGTAATGACAGAATGGCCCTGCAGCGCCTGCGCGAGGCAGCGGAAAAGGCAAAGGTTGAATTATCCTCAACGCTCAATACCGACATTAATCTCCCCTTTATTACTGCTGACGCAAGCGGGCCCAAACATCTGACGATGTCTATTACCCGGGCAAAGCTGGAAGATTTAGTGAATCCGATTGTCGAGAAATGCCGTCGCCCAATGGAAGAGGCGCTGAAGGATGCAAAGCTCAAATCGTCCGATATCGATAAGATTATCATGGTCGGCGGCCCGACGCGCATGCCGATTGTGCAGAAATTCGTGGAAGATTATGTGGGCAAAAAAATCGAGCGCGGCGTTGACCCGATGGAATGCGTGGCGCTGGGAGCGGCGATTCAGGCGGCAATCATCAAGGGAGATGTCAAGGATGTGCTGCTCTTGGATGTGACGCCCCTTTCTTTAGGTATCGAGACCTTGGGCGGCGTAAATACCAAATTGATTGAAAGAAATACGACCATACCCACCAAGAAAAGCCAGATTTTTTCCACTGCCGCAGATAATCAGACCGCGGTGACCATCCGCGTACTGCAGGGAGAGCGGCAAATGGCGGACGATAACGTAGAATTGGGCAGATTTGATTTGGTAGGTATCCCGCCCGCCCCGCGCGGCGTGCCGCAGGTGGAAGTTGCTTTCGATATTGACGCCAACGGCATCGTGCATGTTTCGGCCAAGGATTTAGGCACCGGAAAAGAGCAGTCCATCCGGATTACCGCGCCAAAGAAACTCTCTAAAGAAGAGATTGAAAAGATGGTTAAAGACGCGGAGAAATTCGCCGCAGAAGATACCAGGAAAAAAGAAGAGGTAGAGTTGATTAATCAGGCGGATAACCTGGTTTATGCCACCGAGAAATCGCTGAAGGAATTCGGCGACAAGGTGAGCCAAAACGAGCGCGCTGATATCGAGGCGAGGATTAACGATTTAAAGGCAGCGATAAAAGATAAGAATAGCGACAGGATTAAGAAAGGCATGGAAGAGTTAACCAAGGCCTCGCATAAATTGGCCGAAGAGGTTTATAAGCAGGCGAGTGCTAAACAACAACAGAAGCAGCAAGGCCAGGCAGGCGGCGGAAAACAAGAGGAGGGCCGCAGCGGCGAGGCGCCGGAACAGGAAAAAAAGAAAGACGACGTCATTGACGCCGAATTCAAGGAAGAGGACGATAAGAAATAATGATGGCTACCAAGCGTGATTATTACGAGATACTAGGCGTAAAGAAGAATGCCACTCTCGATGAGATAAAAAAAGCCTACCGGGAATTGGCAATGCGCCATCATCCGGACCGGGTGCCGCACGAGCAGAAGAAAGAGTCAGAGGAGAAATTCAAGGAGATATCCGAGGCATACGCGGTTTTATCCGACGCCCAGAAACGCGCCCTTTACGACCAATACGGCCATGCCGGTATAGACCAGAAATACGCTTATGAAGATATCTTTAAAGGCGCCGATTTCTCAAGTGTCTTTGAGGGGCTGGGGGACTTTGGCTTTGGCGGAGGCCTTTTTGAGGAAGTATTCAGCGACCTGGGCTTCGATATTTTTGGCGGGCACAGGCAAAGCAGCCGTTTACGCAAAGGACGGGATTTAGAGATTACCGCAGAGATAACTTTGGAAGAGGCAGCCGGAGGAACCGAAAAAACGGTTACCCTGCCGCGTTATGAAGTCTGCCCTACTTGCGCCGGCAGCGGCGCAAAGCCGGGGACAAAGAAAACGGTTTGCCCCCAGTGCCGCGGTTCAGGACGTACTGTAGTTTCCAGCGGGTTTTTTCAATTAGCCCAGGCTTGCTCCCGCTGCCAAGGCGAAGGTTCGGTGATTCAAACCCCTTGCCCTGACTGCCGCGGGCAAGGCCGGCAGAGAGTAACCCGCAGGATTAAGGTAAAGATACCTGCCGGAGTAGATAGAGGCGCGCAATTACGTATCCGTGGAGAAGGTGAAGCAGGCAGGGCCGGCAGGGGCGATTTGTATGTAATTATCGAAATAAAACCGCATTCTGTTTTCCAGCGGCATCATAATGATATCTTAACCGAAATCACCATCAGCTTAAGCAAGGCAATCTTAGGCGGCGAAGTAGAGATAGCTACGCTTAACGGTAAAGTAAGCATGAAAATACCCGCCGGAACCCAGAGCGGTAAGATTTTCCGCCTGAAGGAAAAAGGGATACCGGATTTGCACGGCCGGGGTATCGGCGATGAGCTGGTAAGGGTAAATGTAGAGATTCCTACCCGCCTGACTTCGGAGCAACGCCGGCTGATGGAGGATTTTGCGCGCCTTTCAGGCGAAGATGTTAATAGGGAAAGCTTCACGGATAAGATAAAAAAAACCTTTAGATAATAATGTAACTGACGACAAATAACCGACCGAACGAAAGCGGGGTTTAGAATGCCGACTTACGAATACGAATGCACGCATTGCGGCCGTAATTTTGAAATATTCCAGAAGATAAGCGATCCACCGCTTGGCAAATGCCCAAAATGCAATGCCCAGATCAGGCGCTTGATCTCGAGCGGTTCAGGAATAATCTTTAAGGGCTCTGGTTTCTACGCGACCGACTACCGCAAGAAACCGAAAACCGACACATCTAAACCAGCGCCGTCAAGCTGCCCTAACCTTAAAGAGGGGTGCGATGCCTGCCAGGGCCATAAATAAAACCCGTCTCTTAAATCTATGGCTGCCGGTATTATTATGTATGGTCGCTATATTTTATTTTTCTTCTTTACCCGGCAGGGATATCCCCAGGTTATTCCCGCTGCAGGATGTCCTGTTTCATATTTCCCTCTATGCGTTACTGGCTTATTTTTTGGCCCGCGCCTTAAGGAATACCTATTCCAAGCTTACGTTATTGAAGACGGTTTCTTTAGCGGTATTCTTCGGGACGCTTTACGGCATAAGCGATGAATTCCATCAACTATTTGTCCCTGAACGGTGCTTTTCGGCCTTTGATTTATTTACGGACGGCATCGGCAGTTTTATCGGGAGTCTATTGTACCGATGACAAAGATAGCGCCTTTTAAGGCGCTGGTTTATAACCAGGAAAAAATTAAAGACTTATCGCAGGTTGTCTGCCCGCCTTACGATATTATTTCTCCCGCCAAACAAATATATTACCACGAAAGCAGTCCGTATAATCTTATCCATATACTTTTAGGCCGGGATATCGCCGGAGAAGATAAGTACCGCCGGGCTAAGCGCTATTTTGGCGATTGGCTAGAGGATCAAATACTCCTGCAGGAAAAGAGTCCGGCGATATATTTTTATAGCCAGCAGTACCATCTTAGAGGAGAAGTCAGGACCCGCCTGGGTTTTATCGCGCTCTTAGGGCTGGAAAGCAAAGGTAAATCTATTTTTGGCCACGAGCATACCCGTTTAGAGCCCAAAGAAGACAGGCTCAGGCTTTTAAGGCAGGTAAAGGCCAACTTAAGCCCGATCTTCGCGGTTTTTTCCGACCATAAGCGCATTATCCAGCGCACCTATCAACAGCACGTCCAGGATCAGAAGCCTTTTATTGATATAGTTGATGACGAAAAAACCGCGCATAAATTATGGAAACTGGATTCGCCCGAGGTTATATCCGGCATAATCTCCGGGATGTCGGCAGAAAATATTTTTATCGCCGACGGCCATCACCGTTACGAGGTCGCCTGCGCCTACCGGGAAGAGCTTAAAAAGAAACTCGGCGGTATCCCGGAAGATGCGGGCTGTAATTATATCCTGAGTTATTTTACGAACGTGGAATCCCGGGGCCTGTCGATATTGCCCATCCACCGCCTGGTAAAGCTCAACCCGGCCTTAGATGTAAAAAATCTTCTAACGCCCATCGGCGAATATTTTGATATCGAGGAAATCAAGGAGAAAGAGAGGTTTTTCTTTCTGCTCGAGAAGGCAGGCGAAACCGAGCATGTTTTAGGGATGTACAAGGACAGGATTTACCGCCTGCTGCGCTTAAAGAATATCAAGATGCTGGACAAGATGGCCGCAGATAAGTCAAAGCTATACCGGTCGCTGGATGTATCAATCTTAAATTACCTGGTTTTAAAAACGGCTCTCAAAATGGACTTGGATGATAAGGAAGGCATCGTTTTCAGCGCTAATACCGAGGAGCTCATTGGGAAGGTAAACAGTGACGGCAGGTTTATCGCTTTTTTCCTCAATCCGGTAAAGATGCGCGAGATTATGTCAATCGCCTTAAGCGGCGAAAGGATGCCGGCTAAATCCACATACTTTTATCCCAAGGTCTTGTCGGGATTAGTGGTAAACAAATTTGATTAAATATGGCACTCTTCGGTAAACCAAAATATACAATCGTCAGGATAAAGAAAAAAGAGATCCCCGAAGGCTTGTGGACAAAATGCGGGGAATGTTCCGAGGCCCTGTACAACAAGACGCTGGAAGAGAATCTTAAGGTTTGCACAAAGTGTAATTACCATTTTGTCTTAGGTTCTTACGAGAGAGTAAATATGTTGATGGACCAGGATACCTTCCGGGAATACGATAAAGATTTGATTTCCTGCGACCCGCTTGATTTTAAGGGGCCGAAAACCTATAAAGATAAGCTGGCGCAGGACCAGGCTGCCACCGGTTTAAAAGAGGCGGCGGTAACCGGCGAAGGCTTACTGGATAATAAAAAGACGGTGATTGCCGTAACCGATTCGCGTTTTATCATGGGGTCAATGGGGTCGGCAGTGGGAGAAAAGATAACCCGGGCGATTGAGTCGGCGACAAAAAACAGAGTGCCGTTGATTATCGTATCCGGTTCGGGCGGCGGTGCGCGGATGTATGAAGGGATATACAGCCTGATGCAGATGGCGAAGACTTCGGCGGCGCTCTCTTATCATCACCGGCAAGGACTGCCTTATATTTCCGTATTGACCAATCCTACCATGGCAGGAGTGATGGCATCTTTTGCGGGCCTCGGGGATATTATTATTGCCGAGCCTAAGGCCTTAATCGGTTTTACGGGCCCCAGGGTTATCGAGCAGACAATCAGGCAGAAATTGCCGCCGGGTTTTCAGCGTTCGGAATTCCTTTTAGAGCACGGCCTGATTGATATGATCGTCCATCGCAAAAACTTGAAAGCAACCCTAAGCCAATTACTCGGCTACCTTACTTGAAATGCATATAATACGAAATTCAGCTAGACTTGCGGGCTGATTAGATGTAGAAAGATATGGCACAGGTAAGCCTTAAAAATGTTTCCAAGAGTTTTCCCGGCGGGGTAAAGGCGGTTGATAATGTTAATTTGGGAGTTGAGAATAAAGAGTTTATGGTGTTGGTCGGGCCTTCAGGGTGCGGTAAGTCCACAACCCTAAGGATGATTGCCGGGCTGGAAGAGATAACCGAGGGCGAGATATATATCGGGGACACGCTGGTAAACGATGTGCCGGCAAAAGACCGCGATATCGCCATGGTTTTTCAAAATTACGCCCTTTATCCGCATATGACGGTTTTTGAAAATATGGCATTCGGCTTAAAGCTTCGGCATTATCCCAAGGCGGAAATCACCCAACGGGTAAATGAAGCCGCGGATATCCTGGGGATTAAGCGTATGCTGAACCGCCGGCCGCGCGAGCTTTCGGGCGGGGAAAGGCAGCGCGTGGCATTGGGCAGGGCGATTGTCAGGAAGCCGATGGTATTTTTATTCGACGAGCCCTTAAGCAACCTTGACGCAAAGCTGAGGGTGCAGATGCGCACGGAGATACATAAGCTGCACATCCGGTTGCAGACGACGATCATCTACGTTACGCATGACCAGGTGGAAGCGATGACCATGGGCGATAAGATCGCCGTGATACGGGAAGGGGTTTTGCAGCAGGTAGCAGACCCGATTGACATCTATGACCGCCCAAAAAATAAATTCGTGGCGGGGTTCATCGGCTCGCCTCCGATGAACTTTATGAGCGGCAAGATTATAAAGAAAGACGGAAGGATTTATTTTGACGAAGGCAAGATACAGATAAAACTCGTTGAAGATATGTATAAAAATATCGCGCCTTATATCGGTAAGGATGTAACTTTCGGCATCCGTTCCGAAGACATCTACGACACGCTCTTTGTTTCCGAGGCGCCGCCGGAAAATATCGTCAGGGTAAATTGCGAAGTAGTTGAGCCGATGGGCTCAGAAGTCTATCTTTATCTGAATACCGGCCGGCACCCCTTTATCGCCCGGGTGGGGGCGCACGACAGGCCCCGCGTTAACCAGGATATGGATTTGGTTTTTGATATGAGCAAGGTACACTTTTTTGATAAAGATACCGAAGAAACTATTATCTAAGCCCCCTTTCTTCGTAGCCAGCGCATTTATTTTTTCATTTTTTCTCTTATATATTTTCCTGCCTATCTGCCTGGCTCATTTTCTTCCCCACGCCTTTCTGATATTGCTGCTATTTTATTTAACTAATATTCTCGGCACAATTTATTTATTGAGGCTTTATATCGAAAAAAAATACCTCTTGAGGCTGGAAACGCAGGACTTCGAGGAGAAACTGAATATCCTGGCTGACCAGAATTCCCGCGAGCGCAAGAACCAGGTCAGCCTTCAGGAAAAAATTACGCGTTATAACAGCTTAAAAAAGATTATCGAAGATATAAACCAGAACGTCACGCTGGAGTTTACCGCAAACAGCCTTACCGATATCGCCTTTTCGCTGATTGCCAAGAACAAAGGCACCTGTATTCTCTACTTAATAGACAACCAGAATCCCGTAAGGTTAAATCTTTATAAGACCAGAAGGGAGGACCAGGGCCTGGTTATCAAGGCAAAAGAAGGCGATATATTCGACGCCTGGGTTTTAAGGCACTCCAGCCCCTTGCTGGTTGAAGATATCAGGAAGGATTTCCGTTTCGATTTAGAAAAACTCTTCAGCCAGGACGCCAGGCCGATTTCGTCTTTAATCAGCGCTCCGCTCATCAGTGAACAGCGCTTCCTGGGGATATTGAGATTAGACCATAGCAAGCCGGAATTTTATGCTCAGGACGACTTGAGGTTCCTGGCGAAAATCTGCGATTTAGGGGCGGTAGCCCTGGAAAACAGCGAACTCTTCCAAAAGACGCAGGATTTGGCTATCCACGACGGGCTGACCGGGCTTTTTACCAAAGGTTATTTTCTGGAGCATCTAAAGGAAGAATGCACAAGGTGCGCCCGCCATCAGGCAACACTTTCCCTGCTCATGCTCGATATCGATTATTTCAAAAACTATAATGATAAGTTCGGGCATACTGCGGGGGATATCGCGCTGAAGAAATTAAGCCTGGAATTAAAAGATGCTTTAAAGAAATTCAGCGCGGCAGTCTGCCGTTACGGCGGAGAAGAATTCTATGTTGCTTTAAGCGATACGGATAAGAAAAAGGCCATGGTTATCGCCGAGGAGTTACGCGCCAGGATAGAAAAGATGAAAATAGTTTTACGCAGGTACGAAACCAACATCAGCGTATCCATCGGTATCAGCGTTTTCCCCGGGAACACCAAGGATTGCGAAGAGCTCCTCTTTTTGGCGGACCGGGCAATGTATCAGGCAAAGCAGGAAGGGAGGAACAGGGTTGTTTGCGCTTAATCTGACTATTTTAATTTTATTAAGCGTGTTTTTATACGCGGGGTTAAATAAAATATTATATAAAAACCTTATTAAAATAAAAAATAATTATCAGGAACTTAAAAAGAGCTATGATACCCTGCTTAAGGAAAACGGGGAATTAAAAATAAATAATTCCGATTTAGAAAAGCTCGCCGACCGGACTATCGCCCTTTTTGATATAACCAAAGAGATATGCAAAACCCTGGAAGAAGACAAGGTATTCGCCTTTTTTAAAGAGCAGATAAGCAACTATATCCAGGTAAATAATTGCGAGTTCCTCAAAAAAAATGCGGAGCTGGCGCCTTACCGGGATTACATCGTAATACCGCTGCAGATAGATTCCCACCCTATCGGTTATCTGGTAGCCAGCGGCGTTAAGCAAGAGGATAAGGATAAGTTTCATATCTTAGCCCAGCAGTTTATCCTGGGATTAAAGAGGGCGCTCTTATATCAAAGGGTCCAGGAATTGGCGATTACCGACAGCCTGACCGAGGTTTACAGCCGCAGGTATTTCCTGGAAAGGCTTAAGGAAGAATTAGAGCATACAAAGAAACAAAAGTCCCGTTTTTCTTTCCTGATGCTGGACATAGACCATTTTAAAGATTATAATGACCGCTACGGGCATCTCGTCGGCGATTCTCTATTGAAGGAAATATCCCGCATCATCAAGGAAAACACCAGAGAAATAGACGCCGTGGGTAAGTACGGAGGGGATGAATTTGCGCTGATTTTAAGCGAGACAGATAAGGCGCAGGCAGAATTCGTCGCAGAGCGTATTCGTAAGCTTATAGAAGCGAAAGCCATCAGGGCGTATGACGAAGATTTAAAGATTACGGCCAGCATCGGCATTGCCGCTTACCCGGATGACGCTAAAAGAGCGTCGTCCCTTATCGAGAAGGCGGACCGGGCCTTATATCAGTCAAAACAGGCCGGCAGGAACAGGGTTTCCGTCTTCCATAAATAATATTATCCCTTGCAATTAAAGTAGATTTAAGATAAAATACAGCGCTAATGAGCGAAAAACTTATCATTGCTGTTGATTTAGGCGGCACAAATTTAAAAATCGCCTTACTGGATGCGAAATATAAAATTATAGATAAACAGGTTTTAAGCACGCAGAGGTTTGTCAAAAAGGAAAAGCTGATTTGGGCGATTACGGAAGCCGTAAATGAAGTTATCGGTAATAACGGCCTGGATAAGAGGCGCGTCTTAGGCGTAGGAATAGGGTTGCCCGGGCCGGTAGACGTAAAACAGGGCTTAGTGCATTTCTTCCCAAATATCCCCGGCTGGAAAAACGTAAAACTCAAAAGCATTTTAGAAAAGAGGCTAAACTTGCCGGTATTTTTGGATAACGATGCCAATCTGATGTGTTTAGCCGAATATAAATTAGGCGCGGCCAGGGGTTCGGATAATGCTGTTTGCCTTACTTTAGGCACAGGCGTAGGCGGCGGAATTATCATTAACACAAATCTATACCGCGCAAGAAGTTTTGCCGCGGGTGAAATAGGCCATATCCCGATTAATGAAAGAGGCCCGCGTTGTAATTGCGGAGGCAGGGGTTGCCTTGAGGCGTACCTCGGCAGCCGGAGGATTAAGGCGCAGGCCCGCAGAATTTTCAAACGCAATATTTCTTTAGAAGAATTAAGCGGCTTGGCAAAAAAAGGGAATAAATCGGCCCTGCGGCTCTGGTCCGGCATCGGCAGGCGTTTAGGGAGAGCGCTGGCCGGGGTGGTGAACTTCTTGAGCCCTGATTGCATCGTTATCGGCGGCGGCGTGGCAAATGCGGGTAAAATATTATTCAGCGAAGTAAAGAAAACTATCTTAAAGCAGGCAATGCCGGTTCAGGCGAGGCACGTAAAAATATTTAAAGCAAAATTAGCTGACGCTGCGGGGTTGGTGGGAGCGGCGATATTGGTAAAAGAGAAAACGGGATTATGAAGATTTTTATCGATACCGCGAACATCAGAGAGATAAAAGAAGCGGTTTCCCTCGGCGTAATTGACGGCGTGACCACTAATCCCACGCTGATTGCCAGGGAAAACCGTCCGGCCGAAGCTTTATTAAAAGAAATCTGCTCTTTAGTCTCCGGCCCGGTAAGCGCGGAAGTAATCGGCCTTGAGTCCGATGCCATGGTTAAGGAAGCGCGCCAACTTTCTAAAATTGCAAAAAATATCGTGATTAAGGTTCCCTTAATCAAAGAAGGCCTGAAAACGGTAAGGGTTTTGTCGGAAGAAGGCATAAAAACAAACGTTACGCTGTGCTTTTCGCCTTCCCAGGCCCTCTTGGCCGCCAAGTCCGGAGCCGATTACGTCTCGCCTTTTATCGGCAGGCTCGATGATATCGCGCAAAAGGGCATGGATTTAATCCGGCAGATCAAGACGATTTACGCTAATTATGCCTTTAAGACGCAGATTATCGTCGCCTCTATCCGTAATCCTCTGCATGTAGTTGACGCCGCATTAATCGGCGCGGATATCGCGACCGTCCCGTTTGCGGTTATTGAGCAACTGATTAAGCACCCGCTTACCGATACGGGTATTCAGAGATTCTTAGATGACTGGAAAAAAGTCCCGAAATCAAATTAAGAGGCAGAGCATAAAACATAAATTTAAGGCTAAGAACTTAAAGCTTTTAGCTTTAAGTTTCGGTTTTGCGCTTTATGTTTTAAGCTTTAAGTTTGTTGGTTATGCCGAAGAAGAGGAGAATAAGCAGGCGGCGCAGCCGATTATCGTTAACGGCGACACCGTGGAATATGTGACAGACAACAAAGAATTTACCGCTACCGGAAATGTCGTAGTGATATATAAAGACACGAGATTAACCTGCGAGAAATTAAGCCTTAATTCCGAAACCAAGGATTGCCGGGCAGAGGGAAATGTCAGGCTGGACAATGCAGACGGGGCGCTGGAAGGCGCGAAGATAATTTATAATTTCGAAAGCAAAAAAGGCGTAATTATTGACGCAAACTTCCGCTCTAATCCTTACTTCGGCAGGACCCCGAAACTAAATAAAGTAAGCGATGCCGAATTTATTTCTTACCGGGGGTATATGAGTACCTGCAGCTTCGATAATCCGCACTGGCGCGTGAAGGCAAGGCGGGTTAATTTTTTCCCCGGAGACAAAGTGCAATTAAAAGACAGCTTATTTTATTTAGGCAAAGTGCCTTTATTGTATCTGCCTCAATATAACCACAGCCTGAAAGACCCGTTTATGCGCGTGCAGGTAATGCCCGGGAAGAAGAGTGATTGGGGGCCGTACCTATTGACTGCCTGGCGTTATAACCTTACCGAAGATGTCAAGGGCAGGATTTATCTTGATTACCGGCAAAAGCTCGGCAATGCTCAGGGTTTCGGGGTCAATTACAATAGCCCCCAGTTCGGCAAGGGAGACTTTAAGTATTATTATACTCAGGAAAGGATGAGTGAACAGGAGGAAGGAGAGCCCGCAGAGTTCCAGAGATATCTTATCCGGTTGCGCCATAAATGGGATATAGACGAAAAGACCGACCTGGTTGCCGAATATTACAAAATTACCGATTCAAAGAGGGAAGTCTTGGGGACCGAATACAATCTGCTCAAAGATTATTTTCCGCGTGAATACGAAAAGGACTCGCAGCCGTTATCTTATGTTTTAATCCATCGTTCTTTTGAGCATTCCAGCGCCGATTTTCTTTTGCAGAAACGCACCAACCGCTGGTATGCGCAGGAAGAAAAGCTGCCGCAGATAAATTACAGCCTGCCGAGCCTGGAACTCGGCGACAGCCCGTTCTACTTTGAGCACTCAAGTTCATACGTAAACTATAATTATAAAGAAGCCGTGCCCTCCCCATCCGAAGACGATATAACCTATAACGAATTCAGCACTACGAATAAGCTTTCCCTGCCGACCAGGGCGGCATTTATTAACCTGACGCCTTTTTTCTCCAGTACAGAGACTTTTAACGACAATGCAAAAGGCGTCTACCACCGGACGTTAGAGATTAATTTTACTACGGGCGCGGATATGAGTACTAAGTTTTACCGTATCTTCAACGTGAAAAGCAATTTTTTGGGCCTGGATATCAATGATTTAAGGCACATTATTACTCCTCTCATCGGTTATTCTTACGCTACTGATTCTACCATGCCGTCTACTAAATTCAGGTACGGCGGCGGGGCTACCATCGGCAGTTCCAGCGTTACACTTGAATTAAGCAATAAATTACAGACTAAGCGTAAAGGACAAAGAGTGGACCTCGCCCGCTTTCAGGTAAACAGCGCTTATGACATTAAGCCGAAAACCGCAGACAAAAGGGGGAGTAACCTTTCGGATTTCCTTTTTAAATTGGACCTTTATCCTTATTCCTGGTTAAGCTTAGTCGGCGATGCCACTTACGAGCGTTCGGTTAGTCGCTCCGAAGAGAACTATAACCATTTTTCTAACGCCAATTACGATATTAATTTTAATTTTGCCGAAGGGCGTACCTTTTCTTTAGGTCAGCGCTATAACCGGAAGGGGAGCAAGGGAACAACCTATCAGCTCAGGTGGAAGCTTAATCCCAAGTGGAAATTTTCAGTTTATCAATACCTGGAACACGGGAATCTTCCGGACCTAGTCAAGGGATTGCGGGTCCAGGAGTACACCGTGAGCAGGGATTTGCATTGCTGGGAGATGGACGTTACTTATAATGTAACCAGGACTAAAGGCGAAAGCATCTGGTTTATCTTCAGGTTAAAGGCATTTCCGGAATTGGAATTCGATTTTAACCACGACTATAATACGCCCAAGCCCGGTTCGCAATCACCCGGTTCGCCAGAGTAGGAGTAAATATATGGACATTTCTATCATCGGTTCGGGCTATGTCGGCTTAGTGAGCGGCGCTTGTTTTGCCGAATTAGGCAACAAGGTTATCTGCGCGGATAATGACACAAAGAAAGTAGCCTTCCTTAACAGCGGTAATCTGCCTATTTATGAACCGGGCTTAGATGAGCTGATCACTATAAACCGGAAGAAGAAAAGGCTTAAGTTTACTTCGAGCATTAAAGAAGCAGTACAGGGCTCGGAAATTATTTTTATCGCCGTGGGAACACCTGCCTTAGATAACGGCGAGGCAGACCTTACGGGAATAGAGAATGTGGCGCGTAATATCGCCCTAAATTTGACCGGCTACAGGTTAATCGTAGAAAAATCCACGGTCCCTGTCCAGACGGGAGAATGGGTCAAGCAGACGATTCAGACTTATATCAGGCGAAAAATTAAATTTGACGTCGCCTCAAACCCCGAATTCCTCAGGGAGGGCCAGGCAATCAATGATTTTATGCATCCGGACCGGATAGTCGTCGGCGTAGAATCAAAAAAGGCGGAAGAGATGTTGGTGAATTTATATAAGCCGCTAAACGCCCAGATAGTAGTTACCGACATAAAATCGGCAGAACTGATTAAACACGCTTCCAATTCTTTTCTTGCCACGAAGATTTCTTTTATCAATGCCATCGCGCGCATCTGCGAAAAGGCGGGCGCTGACAGCGTTGAAGTTGCCAAAGGGATGGGGCTGGACAGGCGTATCGGCGTGAATTTCTTGAACGCCGGGATAGGTTACGGCGGCTCCTGTTTCCCCAAAGACGTGGATGCCTTTATCAGCATATCGGAGAAACTGGGTTATAGCTTTGAATTATTGAAAGAGGTCAGAGAAATAAACCGGGAGCAGAGGGTTTATTTTTTGAATAAGATAAAAGACGCATTGTGGATAGTCAAAGATAAGACTATCGCGATATTAGGCGCATCGTTTAAGCCGAATACCGACGATATACGCAATGCGCCTTCCGTAGATATCATCCGGGCCCTCGACCAGGAAGGAGCAAGGATCAGGCTCTACGATCCCCAGGCGATGGAAAAAGCCAAAGAAGTATTGCCCAGAATCGTATTCGCAAAAGACCCTTACGAGGCCTGCCGCAAGAGCGACTGCCTGCTGATTATCACCGAATGGGATGAATTCAAGGAACTGGATTTTTTAAAAATAAAGAAATTAATGAAGAGGCCGTTAGTGATTGACGGCAGGAATATTTACGAACCAAAGAGAATGCAAAAGCTCGGTTTTACTTATATCGCTATCGGCAGGCGGAGTAATTTCAACAAATAGACCTTATGGAGAGAAATCCAAGAGACCTTAAAGACAGGATTCAGCGCAGGGAAATCAGAATTGCCGTAGTCGGCCTGGGTTACGTGGGGCTGCCTCTGGCGCTGGCATTTGCCAAAAAGGGACTGGATGTCCTGGGCGTCGAGATAGACAAAAACAGGTTAGGATATTTGAAAAGGAAAAAGTCTTACATTACGGACGTAGAGGATGACGAATTAAGGCGGCCTTTAGTAAAAAAGAGATTTAAGGCAGTCAGTGATTTTGCGGCAGTGAGGAGCGCGGATGTAATTATTATCTGTGTGCCTACCCCGCTGAAGAGGAAATATCACCCGGACATTTCTTATATTAAACAGGCGGTTAAATCTGTAGCGCGTTATATGAAAAGGGGGAGTCTGGTTATTTTAGAAAGCACTACTTATCCGGGGACGACGGAAGAAGTAATCCTGCCTTTGCTAGAGAAGAGCGGTTTCCGGCACAACCGGGATTTTTATCTGGTTTTTTCTCCCGAGAGGATAGATCCCGGTAACCAGGCCTTTCCGGTGGATAAGATTCCCAAGATTATCGGCGGCTTAAGCCGCGAAGCTACGGATTTGGCAGCGCTGGTTTACGGGAAGATAATTGAAAAAGTAGTGCCGGTATCTTCGGCGAAAGTCGCCGAAGTAGTGAAATTACTGGAGAATACCTTCCGCCTGATTAATATCGGCCTGATAGACGAGTTGGCAATGATGGCGCATAAGATGAAGGTGGATATCTGGGAGGTGGTTAAAGCCGCTTCGACAAAGCCCTTCGGCTTTATGCCGTTTTATCCCGGGCCGGGCGTAGGGGGCCACTGTATCCCGAAAGACCCGCTTTATTTATATTGGAAGGCGAGGAAACACCACGGTTTCAGTTCGCGTTTTATAAAGCTAGCTTCCGGCGTGATTACCGGCATGCCAGAATATATAGTTACGCGCATAGAGGAAATTTTAAATAAAGACGGCATCAGCCTGAATCAGGCCAGGATTTTGATTATCGGCGTTACCTATAAGAAAGACATCAGGGATTTAAGGCAGTCTCCGGCATTGGATATAATCGACATCCTGCAGAAAAGAGGCGCCTTCACCGGTTATTACGACCCTTTAATCCCCTATTTGAAAATCAACCACATTAATTTACAATCGATAGAGTTAAACAAGAAGAACCTGAATAAATTTGATTGCGCGGTGATTACCGCCGATCACTCATCCCTGGACTACGCTTTTATCTTAAAGAATTCCCGATTTATCTTAGATACGCGCAATGTCTATCAGGGCATAAAGGACAGGAGAGTCTCTAAGTTATGAAAAAAATCCTGGTTACCGGCGGGGCGGGTTTTATCGGCTCTCATATAGTTGAAGGTTTGTTGAGGAGAAAATACCGCGTGCGGGTATTGGATAATTTCTCAAGCGGCAGGAAAGAAAACCTGAAACACGTAATCGATAGAATAGAATTACTCAAAGGGGATATACGCTCCAAGCAAACCTGTCTTAAGGCTGCCAGGGGAGTCGACGCGATATTGCATCAGGCGGCGCTAAGGAGCGTGCCCAAGTCGCTCTTTAATCCGGCTGAGTATAATGAAGTGAATATCCAGGGAACCCTGAATTTATTGGAGTCTGCGGTAGAAAATAAAATCAGGCGTTTTGTTTTCGCCTCATCCAGTTCCATTTATGGGGATGTCAAGAATTTTCCCCAGGAAGAAAATTTTTTACCTCAACCGATATCCCCTTACGCTTTGAGTAAATTAACCGGCGAGCATTATTGCCGGATTTTCAGCCTGCATCATCATCTGCCTTGCGTATCTTTGCGCTACTTTAATGTTTTCGGGCCGCGCCAGTCGCTGGATGATGAGTATGCGGTGGTAGTGCCTAAGTTTATCACCTCTATGTTAAAAAACGAACACCCTCCTATCTATGGCACAGGCAGGCAATCGCGGGATTTTACCTATGTAGGCAATGTCGTAGAAGCGAATATCCTGGCAATGCAAAGAGCGTCTTCTCAAGGGAATATTTTCAATATTGCCGGCGGCAAAGATTACAGTATTTTAGAATTAGTGAAAATATTGAATAAAATAATGAATAAAAATATCAGGCCTCTTTATTTGAATCCGCGGCCGGGAGACGTATTTAAAACGCTGGCGGATTTATCGCGGGCAAAGAAAGGCTTAGGGTTTAAGCCAAAGATAGATTTTATCCGGGGCCTGAAGTTAACCTTGGCGTATTTTCAAGAAAAATGAAGAAAAAGAGCGTGGTAATTACGGGGGGTGCCGGTTTTATCGGCTCGCATCTTTGCGACCGCTTGATTCGGGAGGGTTTTCGGGTAATCTGCCTGGATAATTTTATTACCGGCAAATTAGAAAATATCGGGCATTTATTGAAAGAGAAAAATTTCCGGATGGTAAAACACAATGTGACGAAATATATCGCGATAAAAGGGAAGGTTGATTATATCCTGCATTTTGCCTCTCCTGCTTCCCCGGAAGACTATTTAAAATTCCCCATCCAGACTTTAAAAGTCGGGTCTCTGGGGACGCATAATGCCCTGGGCCTGGCCAAGGAGAAAGGCGCGAAATTCATGCTCGCTTCTACTTCGGAGGTTTACGGCGACCCGCTGGTTCATCCCCAGTCCGAGACCTACTGGGGCAATGTGAACTCTATCGGGGTGCGCGGATGCTACGACGAAAGCAAGCGTTTTGCCGAGGCCATCACTATGGCATATCAGCGCGTGCATAAAATCGATACACGGATTACCAGGATTTTTAATACTTACGGCCCGCGGATGCGCATCCACGACGGAAGAGTAGTGCCTAATTTCCTTTATCAGGCATTGCATAATCGGCCTTTGACCGTATACGGTAAAGGCAGGCAGACCAGAAGTTTTTGTTATGTCGATGATTTAGTGGAAGGTATTTTTAAGTTAATGCATACCCGCGTAAATGAGCCGGTAAATCTAGGCAACCCGAGCGAATTTACAATTCTGGAATTAGCTAAAATCGTGATTAATCTTACCGGCGCAAAAAGCAAGATTATTTTTCAGGCCCTCCCCGAGGATGACCCTAAGCAGAGGCAGCCGGATATCAGGCGCGCGCAAAGGCTTCTGCGCTGGCAGCCAAAAACAGGCCTGAAAGAAGGTTTAGAGAAGACGATTGAATTTTATAAAATATGTGCTATACTTTAGTTAGAAAAGAGCGGTTCGGGAGAAAGGGTCGAAGAAATAAAGCGTTTTTATAAATATTTTCCAGAAAATAAATAAAAAAGGCCTATTCTCCGGAATAGGCCTTTTTTATTCTTGACAAAGATGAAAGGAGGTGGTATAAGGAAGAAGTTAATAAGGTGACTCAGGCGCTAAAAACTTAAGCCTCTACTTGAAAAGGGACAAGTTAAGCGAAGTTATAATTTATAGAATCAAAGCAGGGAGAGGCCGGTAAAGCGCAGGAAAGTCAATTATACCTTAGGAAGGAGGTCTTTATCATGAAAAGAGGTTTTACGCTCGTAGAAATTATGATCGTCGTGGCAATTATCGCGATTTTAGCTA
>JBAZGA010000008.1:0-60514 GCA_041653115.1 Candidatus Omnitrophota bacterium | reverse complement strand
TTGCCTCGCCTTCTTCGCTCAGAGAAACCGCGTTGCTTTTCTCGTCGGCAAGGTAATCATACCCCCGGGAAAGGTCCAATCCTTTATATTTGGCCTCAATCTCGTCTTTTTCGGTGACCCGCCTGCCCTTAAGCTGGTCGGCGATTCTTTTAGCGGTATAATATTTATCCGTGGCTTCTTCTGCCGGGCCGGAGATAATTAGGGGCGTGCGCGCCTCATCGATTAAAATAGAGTCCACCTCATCGACAATCGCGTAATAAAACGGCCGCTGCACTAAATCTTCCAGCCTGTACTTCATATTGTCGCGCAGGTAATCAAACCCGAATTCGTTATTCGTCCCGTAGGTTATATCACAGGAGTAGGCGAACTGCCTTTGCTCGTCGGACATTTCGTGCTGGATAACTCCCACGGATAGCCCCAGGAACTCATAAACCGGCCCCATCCATTCCCGGTCGCGACGCGCCAGGTAATCATTCACGGTGACAATATGCACACCCCTGCCCAAAAGCGCATTCAGATACGCCGGCAGGGTCGCCACCAGAGTTTTTCCTTCGCCGGTAGCCATCTCGGCAATTTTACCTTCATGCAAGATTACGCCGCCGGCAATCTGGCTGTCAAAATGCCGCAGGCCGATGGTGCGCCTGGCTGTTTCCCTGACTACGGCAAAGGCCTCGGGAAGAATCTCGTCAAATATCTTATTGCGCGTATTTTTGATTTTTTCTTTTACCTTTTCCTTCTCTTCGGGGATAGCCGCCAGCTCAAGCGCTTCTTCCAATGCCGTTAATTGCGGCTGGTATTCCCGTGATTTTTTAAGGAGTTCTTCCTTGAACCGGGCGGTATGAGCTTTTAATTCCGCATCGGAAAAAGCACTTATCTTCGGCTCCCAGCCATTAACCATATCCACCAGCCTTGCCACTTCCGCCAGTTTGTTCAGCGAAGGGCTTGGCATATCCGGGTGTAAAACAATATTTACGTTCGGATATTTTTTTCGGATTAAGCTCTGTTTCTGATTTAAAAGTTGTTTTTTAATAAACCCTAACATCTTCGTTTAGTTTACCTCAATCTTTTGATTTTTGCTTTTTTAGATAGGCCTCAATAAACTCATCAATTCCGCCGTCCATTATCTTACCCACATCGCCCGTTTCGTAATCCGTGCGGTGGTCTTTGACCAGGCTGTAGGGGTGCATGACATAGGAACGGATTTGGCTGCCCCATTCGATCTTCTTTTTCTGCGCGCCGTATTGTTTAAGCATTTCTTCTTCTTTCTTCTTTCTTTCCAGTTCATAGAGGCGCGCTTTTAATATTTTTAAAGCCATTTGCTTATTTTGATATTGCGAACGCTCATTCTGGCACTGGGCGACCAATCCGCTGGGCAGGTGCGTCAGCCTTACCGCCGAATCCGTGGTGTTTACGCTCTGGCCGCCCGCGCCCTTGGAGCGGTAGACATCAACGCGCAAATCTTTTTCCTCTATTTTTATATCGGCGTCTTCCGCGACTTCCGGTATCACGTCTACAGACGCAAAAGAAGTATGCCTGCGCTTATTCGCGTCAAAAGGCGATATGCGTACCAGGCGATGCACTCCCCGCTCCGCCTTCAGGTAGCCGTAAGCGTACTCTCCTTCAATCAAAGCGGTAATATTTTTTATTCCCGCTTCTTCGCCGGATAATACGTCTATGGTTTTAATACCGTATCCTTTCTTTTCCGACCAGCGGCTGTACATCCGAAAAAGCATAGATACCCAGTCGCAGCTTTCCGTGCCTCCGGCTCCGGCATTGATGCTTAAAATAGCGCTATTTTTATCGAACTGACTGCCCAGCAGCGTGCTGAACTCAAGTTTATCCACCTCGCTTGAAAGCGTATCCAGGTCACGCGCTAAATCCGCGATCAGGCCCCCATCTTCTTCTTTTAAGATATCGGCCAATTCTTTTAATTCTTTATATCTGGCAAAAGCCAAAGCCCAGGGCTCAACGCTGGACTTGAGAGACTTTAGCTGCTTGACGATGCGGGAAGATTTGTCCTGGTCATCCCAGAAGCCCGGGCTGGCCATCCCCGCGGTCAAATCATCAATGAGTTTATTTTTATTTTCTATCTCAAAGATAACCTCTTAAGGTTTCCAGGCGGGCCTCTAAATCCAAGAGTCTTGCTTTGATTTCTTCTAACATAAGCGCCTCCGTACCGTATAAGGTTATGTCTTTTTAATGCCCTTCAAAGCCAGGGTAAACTCTTCCGGGATATCCGCGAAGTTGCTCGCTTCCTCTTCGCTAATCTTGCCCTCCCTGATCAGCTTGATTAAGCATTGATTGAAGGAGAGCATCCCGAAAATTGCGCCGTCCTCAATGAACTGGGGTATCTGCCAGTCCTTATCTTCCCTGATCAACCGGCTGATCGTGGGGGTAAGCAGCATCGTCTCATAAGCTGGGATGCGGCCGGGCCCGTCTCTTAAAGGCACCAGCCTCAGCGAAAGTACGCCTTTTAACAAAGTAGATAACCGATTACGGATCTCCTGGTGCTGGTGCGGCGGGAAGAAATTGATAATCCTTTCCACGCTCTGGCTGGCGTTGATGGTGTGCAGGGTACTTAAGACTAAAACGCCGGTTTCCGCGGCAGTCAGGGCGGCGTCCATCGTTTCGTAATCCCGGATATTCCCGATAAAGATGACGTCTGGGCTGACTAAGGTAAAGGAACGCAGCGCCGCCGCGTACGAGACAACATCCAGCCCCAGCTCCCTCTGGTTGATAATGGAGTTTTTATCGCGGAAGGTAAATTCAATCGGTTCTTCGATGGTCAGAACGTGCTTATAACAATTCTGATTGATATATTCAATCATGCTGGCAATCGTGGTAGATTTGCCGCTGCCGGTGCTTCCGGTCAAAAGAACCAGGCCCCTGGTTTCCTGTGACAACTTTGTCAAAATGTCGGCGGGCAGATTAAGCTCTTCAAAATTGGAAATAATGCTGCGCACGTTCCTGATAACGATGGAGGGAGAACTCCTCTGCATAAAGATGCTCACCCGGAACCTGTTCTGCAACTCTTCCAGGTATAAAGCAAAATCCGTATCCAGGTTGTTCTTAAAATGCTCCCGGTGCTGCTCGAGGGTTAATTCCTCGGTCGCCTTAATCACATCGTCCCGGTTTAATGCCTGGTTGGAAGCCGAAACGACTTTGCCGTCTATCCGGAAGCGCGGAACAGCTCCGGCGCGGTAAAATAAATCCGACGCGTTTTTCTCAACCATCTCTTTCAGCAGTTTTTTTATGCCCATCGTATTTTTACCTCCGCAGCTCCCACGCCAATAACTAAAATGATAAGCGGCGTGTGAGTAAATTCGACCACACGACTTATGTTCGCTACCGCTCCATAAGTCGTGGCCTCATTTATATTATAGCATTAACTTCTTTATCTGTCTCTCCAAATTTAAGATTGCCTCTTTATGCTTTTTACCCCAGGCATAGCCACCCAGTTTATCGCTGCCGGCTACTACGCGGTGGCAGGGGATAATCAACAAGTAGGGATTGTTTTTCAAGATCTGGCCGACTGCCCGGTAAGCCTTGGGCCTGCCCGCCTTTTCCGCCACCCACTTATAGGTGCGCACTTCGCCCAGCGGTATGCTTAAAACTGCCCGGTAAACTTTTCTTGCGAAAGGAGTCAATTTTTTATTTGCCAATTACCCTCCTCCTTCTCAATATGTGATGGTAGGCAACGGCAAAACGGTGCGCCTCATCCCTGATTCTTCTGATTAGATTCAAGGCCGGGGTATCCTCCCGGAGCCTAAACGGCAAAACTCTCTTTTTGACGTAAATATTTTCCCTGTCTTTGGCAATACTGGCGATCTCCAGATTAAGCCCCAGTTTCTCGATTTCTTTTTCTCCGGTCAAAAGATGCGCCCTGCCCCCGTCAATTAATACCAGGTCCGGTAAGGGTAATTTCTCATCTTTCAGCCTGCTATATCTTCTCCTGACAATCTCGGCTAACATTTCGTAATCATTTATCGCCTTTACTGTCTTTATCCTGAACCTGCGGTAATTGTTTTTATCGGGTTTGGCATTAAAAAAGCTCACCATTGAACCAGTGGCCTCTTTTCCGGAAATATTTGAAACGTCGAATGCCTCAATGCGGTTGGGGAGTTTCTTCAGTTTAAGAAAGCTCTTTAAGTCTTCGAGCTCGTCAAAGCCCGCGGCATAGGCGCCGGCTTTGCGCATGCTGGATAAAGCGTCTATCTGGTCGCGTAATTTAGCCGCCTCTTCAAAATTCTCCTCTCTTGATGCGGCGAGCATTTTAGAACTTAACTCGTTAATCAGTTTTTCGTACTTTAGCCCGAGAAAAAGTATGATATCTCTGATAATCCGCGCGTAAGCCCTTTGACTGATCTTTTTTTCACAGGGCGCCGGGCAAAGCTTAAGCCGGTAATAAAGACAGGCTTTATCCGGCATTTTCTTGCATGAGCGGAAGGTAAAAATTTTCCGCAGCATTTTAAAAGCATAACGCAAAGCCCAGGCCTTGGTATACGGCCCGAAGTAGCGCGCGTTGTCTTTCAGGCCGGGCTTTTTTCTCCTGGCGATTGAGACAACCGGAAAGTCTTCCCGGGTAATTTTTATCAGCGGAAACGACTTATCGTCTTTTAAATCAATATTGTATCTGGGTTGTTTTTCGCTGACTAATGCCGCCTCTAAAATTTCTGCCTGTGCTCCGGTATAAGTTACGATATAATCCAGATCGGAAATCTTTGCCACCAGCGCCTGATTTTTTTCATTCTGCGGCCGGCCGAAATAACTCCCCGCGCGCTTCTTCAAGGACTTCGCCTTCCCGATATAAATAATCCTGCCTTGCGCGTCCTTAAATAAATAGACGCCGGGCGTATCAGGCAGATTTTTTATTTTCTTCTGCAATTTATTCATGCTTATGCGATTTTTAGCGACTGAGTTCTGCAGCCGCCGAAGCGCGAAAGACCTTTTGCGTTAAGAAATCGACTTAGCGAGAAACCCGGCAGGGTCATTTTCTCTTCTCTGCCAGCCAGCGCCAGAGTTCTTGCATCTCGCTGACCCTGAAAATAAAACAAAAAAGAATATAAGAGATGATTCCGGCGGAAAGCGCGATTCCCAGGTTGAGAAATTTTAATAAAACGGCGGTAGGCAGAAAGATATTCTTCTCTGAAATAAAATAACAAACCAGCCCCATGCCGAGGCTCGCCGCCAGGATACGCAGGAAGGAAGAAATAACCGCCCCTGTTTCAAAAAAAGGCGCCAGGCGTTTTTTTAAGATAAAAAAGAGGATAAGAAAGCTGTTGATGCCGGATATGGAAGTGGCCAGGGCGATGCCGGATAATTTCATCGGGAACATCAGCAAACTATTTAAAATTATATTCGTGATTAAGGCGATAAAGGCGATTTTTGTCGGGGTAACCGTGTCTTTCAGCGCGAAAAAACAGGATTGCAGAATGCGGCCTGCGCCGTAGGCGAATAAACCGATACTGTAGAAAAATAAAACCTTGGCGGTCAGCTGCGTAGAATAGGCATCGAACCTTCCGCCCTGGAATATAGTAGCGATAATCGGCCCGGCTAAAACCATCAGGCCGATCGATGCCGGCAGCATGACAAAAAAGGTCGCGCGTAAACCGAAAGAGAGTGTCCCGGCTAAATTACTGCGGTTCTCTTCCAGGGCCTGCGTAGAAAATGTCGGCAGGATAACCTGGGAAAGCGCGGTGCTGAATATGCCCAGAGGGAAAAGAATCAGGCGGTAGGCAAAATACAGCCCGGCCACGCCTCCTTCGCCGACAATCGCCGCCAAAGAACCAAAGATGGAATCCGCGAAGTTGTTTAACTGGTAGATGCAGGAACTCAAAAGCCGCGGCAACATCAGTTTCCCGATGAGTTTTGCCGCCGGATGTTTAAAATTCCGGAATAAGCGCGGCCGGAAGCCTTTTTTATAAAGCAAGGGGATCTGGACAAGAAGCTGCAGGGCGCCTCCTACCAGTACGCCTAAGGCCAGTCCCTTTACGTCTTCTCCGAAAAGCAGGGCAAAAACAATAATCGAGATATTCAATAAGCAGGGAGCAAAAGCCGGGACGCTGAAGTGTTTCAGCGAATTCAGTATCGCCATGGCATAGGCTGCGAGGCTCACCAGTAGAATATAGGGAAAAATAACCCGGTTTAATTTAATCGTGGCGGCTAATTTAGCGGGCTCGGCAATAAATCCGGGGGCGATCAGCCGGACAATCAGCGGCGAAAAGATAATTCCTAAAACCGTGATTGCCGTTAGAATGACCAAGAGCAGATTTAAAACCACATTCGCCAGCTCCCAGAGTTCTTCCTTGGAGTGTTTTACGCTATACTCGCTGAATACCGGCACAAAGGCGGCATTGGCTGCGCCTTCCCCGACAAAATCGCGGAATAAATTGGGGATCTTAAAGGCAATCACAAATGCCTGCGCATAAAGATAAACGCCGAATAAACGGGCGATGACCACGTCCCGGATGAACCCGAGAATACGCGAGCAGAGCGTGGCAAACCCCACGATACCGGCGGACTTCAAGATAGATTTATGGGTTGACATAAGTTTACAATTATGATATAAGGTAATGAAATTAGCTCCTCGCGCCTCTGCGCGAGGAGTAAATTCACACCGTAAACATTTGTTGAAAGTAACGGCGTGAATTTAACATTATGGAGATTAAATATGGCTACCAGACGCAGAACTTCCGTAAAAAGAATACGCGTAGATAAAAAAAAGCACCTGCGTAATTTAAGAGTGAAACAAAAGCTTAAAAAAACCCTAAAAAAATTCCAGGCGCTATTGTCGGCTAAAAAAATTGACGAAGCAAGACAAATGCTTAAATACGTCTATAAAGAGCTGGACAAAGCCGCGAAAAAAAAGATCGTCCATCCCAACACCGCCAACCGCAAGAAATCCCGGCTGAGCTTACGGCTTTTTTCCCTTACTAAGGGCGCATAGGCTGACGACCAGCTTTTCCAGGGCGAACTGAGGCAAGAGCCTTCCTCTTTTAATTTCAATATCGCAATTTAAGAGCAGCCTGAGCCTTTTCCTGCTCTCTAAGGGATGAGCCGAATCCTTCTCCCAGACATATCTTAACCCGCCCATAATCCGTTCCGGCTTTTCTCCGTTTTTCAGAAGCTGGTCAAGCAGGCGCAGGCTGAAGTCCGCTCTTCTTAATTCTATCTGCCGGCTTAAACTAAAAGTATCCAAATGGTAGGCGTCTTCGCCAAAGCGGTAAACCTGGCTCACTGATGCAAACTGCTTGATAAACCTGTCTTTGGGGTCTTGGCGGCTTATATCCAGGATTAAAATCAGCTGCGGCTGCGGGGATTTTATATATTTCAGAATAAACCCCTTAAGCTCTTCCTTTAAGGATTGCGCTTCTTTTATCACCACAATCCTTTTCTTAGCACCCAGCGGCAGCCATAAGAGCTGCTCCTGGAGCTTATTCAGGCTTAAGTCCCTGGCGTATAATATATCCAGATTAAAATCCTGCAGCTGGGGGGAAAGAACTTCTTGCTTGATTCTGGCGAGTTTTATATCCTTATGATAACTGTCCCGGCCGATGAATAAATGTAGAAAACTGCTTTTAGCTACCATTCCTCAACGGTACGCTCGACAATCCGGCGGGCCAAATCGGTGATGGCTTCATTTACTGCCGCACCTTCCGTCTTTCTTTCGGCGGAGACCGCGTAAAATGAGGTAAAATAACTGGCGGTACCGGTAAAATTTTTTTCTTCCCAGACTAATTTATTTTCTTTCGTATCCCAGAGGGATAAATTGACCCTGACGTTTATCCGGTATTCCTCTACTTCGTCATCATCGGAATAACGCACGGCATCGCGGTTAAATTCTACCAGTTCGCCCTTTAAAATCAGGTCCGCAGATTCTTTTCTTATCGGCTTAAGATTTCCGTCTAAAAGGAAGCGGGTGTTCACGGCCCTGGTGACGTCGGTCTCCAATAAGGGCCTGTAGATTTTATACCTGCTGCCGATGCTGGTTTCCTGGGTAATATCTATTTTATTGGTAAACGGTGTAATATATACGGTCGTATATTTCAGCGAAATATTTGAGCGCGTCGTATAACCGCACCCGGCAAGGGTCAGCAGTAAAATAATTCCCAGCCATAGACTACTTTTTCTCATTCTTCTTCTCCATCATCTGCAGTCTTTCCAGCGCCTTTACCGACCAGGGGCTATTGGGGCTATTGGAGATGATATCGTTATAGTAAACCTTGGCCGCATCAAATGCCTTCTGTTTCTCGTAGAAGCGGGCAATATTATAGTAACTCTCGGCCTCTTTTTCCCTGAGCTCGGAAATGTTCTCTTCTGCCTTATCCGATAATGCGCTATCCGGATGCTCTTTAACAAATTCTTCAAATTGCCGCTCAGCTTCTTTGGCTGCGCCCTGATCATAATCCGGGCCGCGGGATACCGCCGCGCGCACTAAAGCAAGCTGATATTTTGCCGGAACCTGCCATTCGCTGTCGGGATAATTGGAAATTACCTTATTAAACGCCTCTTCTGCCTCGTAATAGCGTAAGAGGCTCTTTAAGACTAAACCCAATTTATACTGCGCCTTGGCCGCCAGCGGCCCGTAAGTCGAGTTTTCAATGACCTTGTTAAATATTTCTATCGCCGGGTTCTCCACGGGCAGGGTTACGCCCATACTTTTGCGTTTTTTGCCTTCCATAAATTCCTCGGCGATTTTAAATTCGTGCTCGATAATTTCCTGAATCCGTTCGGAAAAAGGGTATTTATCGACTACCTTTTGGTAAGCCTGGTATGCCGCGTAGAGATTGTCTTGCGCCTCTTCAATAACCCCAAGATAATACTGGCTTTCGGAAGCCTCAAAGGACTTGGGGTAGGCCTTGAGGAGCTTGCGGAATTCGCGCTTTGCCTCTTCGTAATTCTTTGCCTCATAAAGGCCTTTGGCAAGGTCAAACTGCTCTTTAGGGGTCGGCTTGACCGCGGTCTTGGGATTTATCCATTTGCCGGTCTTGGGCGTCCAGATCCAATATGCATAGGCGTCCTGTATAGATACGGCCAGGAAAACCAGGGTAAAAATTAAAATCAGGCGTTTCAGCATAGCTCTAAATTAACATAAGCGGCTACCTTTGTCAATATATTCGTGGTTACAAATCAGAGAATATGAACCAATGCGCTAAAATTTAAAAAAGGTTCCTTTAAAAAAAGGGGGGGGTTGACCAAGGGATTCGCAATCATCGGCAGGGGGAGATTTGCTCCCAGATTTTAATAACCTCGTCTTTTATTTTTGTATCTTTATATTCTAATATAGTCTTGCCCTCCACCATTGCTTTAACAACGGATTCATCAAATCCAATTTTACCAATTAGACAAATGCCATTTTTATTGCAGTAGTCTTCTATTTTTTCTGACATTTCGCTATTTAAATCGTGCTTGTTTATCACAAGCTTTATCTTGACGCCAAAATGCTTGGCCAGATCTACGACTCTTATAGCGTCATGCAGACCGGATAAAGTGGGTTCGGTTACCGCCAAAGCGCAATCTACGCCGGAAAGCGAGGCTATTACCGGACATCCGATACCCGGAGCCCCGTCAATAATTACCCAATCGCAATTATTCTTTTCTGCTAATTCTTTTGCCTCTTGCCTTACCAAAGAAACGAGTTTACCCGAATTCTCTTCAGCGGCCCCGAGCTTCGCGTGCACGAGAGGGCCAAACCGGGTTTCGGAGATAAACCATTCTCCCGTGACATTCTCTTCCATGCTTATAGCCTGAAACGGACAAATATAGCTGCAAAAAGCGCACCCTTCGCAGGAAAGAGCATCAACGATAAAATTCTGACTTATGGCATTAAAACGGCAGGCAAGAATACATTTGCCGCATTCTTGACAATTTTTTTTGTCGATTATTGCGGTCTGCCCGCTTTTAAAATTATGCCGTTGTTTTATATTCGGCTGCAATAATAAATGCAAGTCTGCCGCGTCAACATCGCAGTCGGCCATAACTTTATTTTTCGCTAAGGCGGCAAATGCCCCCGTAATTACCGTCTTGCCGGTACCGCCTTTTCCGCTGATAATTACGATTTGTTTCATTTTATCCGCTCTGCAATCCGTTTATATAATAGGGCAAACTCTTTTTTATACCCCGGGAACGCCTCAACCATCGCTTCCCCCTTAGAATAGGCCATGGCTATCTCTTTTTTAAACGGTATTTTCATCAATATGGGAATATTTTCCCGCCGGCAATATCCTTCGGTTTTATCGTCTCCCAAATCGGCGCGATTAATTACTACCCCAAAAGGAATTTTTAATTTCCTCAGCACTTCTACCGCTAAGACCAAATCATTTAACCCGAAAGGGGTGGGTTCTGTAACCAAAATAGAGAAATCGCTTCCTTTCACGGATTCGACAAGAGGACAGGATGTGCCTGGAGGGGCATCGATGACTACGGTTTTCTCGGGCTTGATATGCTCTTTAACCTGCCGGATAAGCGGCGGAGACATTGCTTCGCCGATATTAAGCTTTCCCTGGATAAATTCCATCTGCCCGCAACTGCCAAATTCTACTATGCCGATTTCCCGATTTACTTCTTTGATTGCCTTTTCGGGACAAAGGGCGGTGCAAGCGCCGCAGCCATGGCAAAGCTGCGGGAAAATCAAAACATTCCCCTTGCCCCCGCCCGCAGCGGGCAAAACCGCTATGGCATTATAAACACAGACCCTGGCGCATTTTCCGCAGCAATTACATTTTATCCCGTCGATTTCAGGAACAGGCGTGTAGGCTTTTTTTTGCTCTTTAATCTCGGGCCTTAAAAAAATGTGCGCGTTGGGTTCCTCAACGTCGCAATCAAGAAACTGTACGTTACTCAAAGTTAAGGCCAGATTAATCGCTATGGTAGTCTTACCTGTCCCGCCTTTCCCGCTGGCAACCGAAATAAGCATGGATTTTATATAATTTGATGGCAGGCAATCACTATTTGCTGGAATTCGCTTCTCTCCTTCGTAGTGATAAACCCCTTGCCGAGTAGATATTTCTCTATATCGCTTAAGGCGACTTCGCTTACTTCGTGAATTCTTCCTTCGCTTCGATGAATCTTATCCATTAAATCTAAACCTTCTTTTGTAAAATCGCTCAAGATAATCTTCCCTTCAAAAGTAAGCACCCTGATTAATTCATCCATTACTATAAAGGGATTTATCAGATGATGGAAGGTATTTATAGAGAAAATCAGATCAAAGCTTTTATCTTGGAAACTTAAAGATTCGGCATTCTCAATCCTGAAATCCGCAAGACCTTCCAGGCCAAAATATCTCAAGTTTAGCTTGGCGATTTTTTGCGCCTCTTCGCAAACATCAACGCTGACAAACCGGTATCCCTTCCGGGCCAGAGTAAGCGCAAAATGACCCCTGCCGGTCCCGACTTCCAGGATATCGCCGAAAAGAGGCTGAGCCTTATCAAGGATAAATTTTCTTTCCTGATCTATGTCGCAGCCGAGCCTCTTATAAAAGTTATTGCGCTCTAAATATCTCTGATGATTTTCCAGAACTTCTTTATCCAATTTATTATTCACGCACCATTCTTATCCCGCATTTAGGGCAGCTCATAGAAGAACAGGGAATCCCGGCCTGATGCGCGACTTTAGTCCCGCAGCCCGGACAAACACAATTCCCTCCCGGTCCTGCCGCTCCTAAACGGCCGCCGCTCATTCTGCCGCGGCCTCTGCCCATACCCCTTCCTCCCCCTGGGCCTTGGCCCAAAGGTCCGGTTCCGTCGCCTCTTGGCATCTCAAACACCCCCCTCCCCTTAATCAGCCTTAATCATGCTCATCGAATACTTTATCCTGCGTAGGGTCGTTTTTCCTAACCCACTCTATAAGCATTGCAGCGTGTTCTTTTTCTTCGTTCATATTATGGGCTAAAATTTTCTTCAGGGTTTCATCGTCTGTAGCGTCTATTCTTTCCTGGTAGAAATCTATCGCTTCCAGCTCTTCCCTTAAAGATTTCCTTGCCCTCTCCAGATCAACGTGTTTCGGATTCAATTTTTCCAGTGGCTCAAAAAACGGCATAATTATCACCTCCTATGCTATTGATAACCGTTGCTTATTATTTATTTTTACCGGGCATACCATACTTTGAGTTTACGCTTGGGTTCTGCGTTGTTTTAAATTCGCCTTTTTTATATTTCTCTACGGCCTCTTTTACCGTCCCCGAAACTCCGCTAAAAATATCTATACCTGCCGCCTGCAGCGTCTGAAAAGCGTTTGGCCCGATGTTTCCTGCAAGCACGGCCTTGACTTGTTTAGAAGCGGCTAATTGGGCGGACTGGATACCTGCGCCACCCATTGTTTCGATATTCGGGTTTTGGATAGCTTCAAACTCCAGAGTCTCCGTATCTAAGATGATAAAATACCGGCACCTGCCGAAACGTGCGTCAACCTTGGAATCCAAAGTATTGCTTTCGGAGCTAATGCATATTTTCATGTTTTAAACCCCCTTCAATGTCCGCAATCTTCTTCTTTATGCGGGTGATCGCATTCTGTTTTCTCTATCCCGTAGCCTTTACCCGCGCCGGGTTTGCAAAGGCTTTCTCCGCCTTTTAAATCTCCTTTTTTTAGCTGTTCGATAATCTCGTCGATTTTTCCGCTTACCCCGACAATTGCCCTGATGCCGAACTGCTCAAAAAAAGAAGTTGCCCGCATACCCATTCCTCCGGCGACGATGCACTCCACGCCTTTTTCATGCAGGAATTGCGGAATAAGTCCCGGATGATGCCCGGGATTGGCAAGTTCAGAACGTTTCGTCAGCTTACCATTTTCGATATCAAGAACGGTAAATGACGGGCATCTGCCGAAAT
The DNA here is from genome assembly GCA_041653115.1 of Candidatus Omnitrophota bacterium. GTDB lineage: Bacteria > Omnitrophota > Gorgyraeia > Gygaellales > Profunditerraquicolaceae > JBAZGA01. Next base: position 47,687 of record JBAZGA010000008.1, on the reverse strand, counting down.
GGGCGGATACAAAATCACCATCCGTAGATATGGCTACGCGCATAATGCCTCCTTTCTAAATTTATTGATATTTTAATGGAAACCATTTCCACTAATGAAGAAAAAAATATAGCCTTATTTAGCTTCTCCTTTGCATTTGTTACATAAGCCGTAAAATTGAATAAGGTGGTTTGTAATCTTGAAATTATATTTTTTAGATAAGCCTTTTTCTGTCTCTTGCAAAAGCTCAACTTCCTCATCGATAAAATCAGTATAATCAATCACCCTTTTGCAATTCGTACAAATTAAATGATGATGGTGGTTAATCCCTCTGGGCCCTTCTGTCAACTCGTAACGCGCCCGGCCATCCCCAAAATCAAATTTATAGACAAGCCCAATACCCGATAAAACATCTAAGGTTCTATAAATAGTTGTCAGGCCAATGTTGGGATAGCGGGGATGAACCTTCATATATATATCTTCGGCGCTTAAATGCTTTTCCGCCTTTGCCAAGACATCAAGAATAACTTCCCGGCCTATCGTGAACCGGTAACCACAACCTCTAAATTTTCCCTGCCACCAGTGCGGGCCAAGACAGCCTCTCCTCGGCATATTGCCAACTCCTTAATGAAAATGATTTCCATTATTAAATATATACCATGCTCAATGCTCTGTCAAGATATTTTTTCAAAGAACACTTTCTCCGGCCTCTTTCTTAACCTCCGGGTATCTCGTTTTTCCCTGAATAATCTGAAGCATGGCAGGTATTTTAGAAAAATTGAAGATTAATATAAGTAGAAGATAATAAAATAAAACACAGGCAAAAGATATCTCGGGTAACTTCAAATACGCGCCGGGAATAGCGACTAGCAAGGAATTAATCTTGAATAATATTAAAATAAACAGCTCATTGCTTGCTGCGGATATATAGCTTAAGCAGGGAATTAATATGCCAATCAGCACCAGACTAAAACCCGAAGCCACAATAATCGTCATATAAGGGACAATAATCATATTCGCCAGTACGGTAACGGGCGAGAAAATTCTGAAGTAATAGGCAGTTAGAGGCAGAAGCCCGAGCCAGGCCGCAGATGATACGGAAAAGGCTAAAATTAGAAAACGCGCCCAGGGTATTTTCTCTAACTTTACGGGAAATACAGACTTAATCTTGGGCGAAAGCCAGACTATAGAAAGCACGCTTAAAAAGGAAAGTTGAAAACTAACTTCAAAAAGCTGCCAAGGATTAATCCAAAGTATGATTAGGGCAGCAATTGAGAGAGAATTGTAAATATCAATCTCCCGTTTAAGAAAATAAGCAGAGAGTAAAGCGGATGCCATAGCCGTTGCGCGCACTACTGGCAGCTTTGCGCCGGTTATAATACAGTAGAAAATCAACAGCAATATTGTAAGAATATACCGCGGTTTCCGGGGGACTTTTATTATTTTCAAAATTAACAAGATGATAAAACTTGCTATACCCAAATGCAGGCCGGAAATTGCGATGATGTGGACAGTCCCCGACTTCATAAGGCTGTCTCTTATATAAATAGGCAAACCTTGCCTTTCCCCTAAGATAACGGCATTCAATATCCCTGCCGAAAAAGGCGATAAGTTTCTCGCGATTATATCTTTCATTTTACGCCTGGCCCGAAAGGCCAAGGAGCTTATGGGATTGCCCCTGTCCTGCTCGAGCCGCTTAACCAGATTCTTCTTTTTTACGCTGAGGATAAAATAAATGCCCCGGCGCCTCAGGTAATCTCTGTAATTAAATTTAGCTTTGGAGAAAGAAACCGGCCGGGATAAATTTCCTTTTAAGAATACCCTGTTGCCGTAGGAAAAATCGCCCTTTCTAAAAACCCTGACCAGGACCCTGCCGCAAGCCTTCTGCCAAAACCCGGCCGTTTCAATTCTTTCTACCTTAAGAACAAAAAATATGTTTTTGCCTTGATAAGCAGGGTCATTATCAATTACGCCTATTACCGGCAGATTTTCGCTTTTATAGGGCGCCAATCTGGCGATATGGCAATCAGGCAGGGTTTGAGAATTTCTTAATAGAACAGCGCCTAAGAAAAAGACAGTGGCGAGAATAAAAAGAGAAGACTTCTTAATCTGTCTTAAAAATACGAGGGCTGATACCAAAGACAGAAAAGTTAACAAACAGAGAGCAGAAAATGGTATTTTCAGGTAAACTGCGCTTATTATACCTGAACAAAAAGCAAGAGATAGGCCTATCAAGGGCTGTTTCATCAGTTACCTCACGATAAATGCATCCTTAATTCTTTCATATTTATAATTACCGATACCCTTAATATTCTTCAGTTCTTCTATGCTATAAAAAGCTTCCTGTTTCTTCCTGTATTCAATGATGCGACCGGCTAATTTATCTCCGATTCCCGGGACCTCCATCAATAATTCCTTGTCGGCGCTGTTCAGGTCAACCTTGCCGATATCGCAGCTGAGGCTGGAAACGGCTTTACCCGGGAAATACTTCTTGAGTAAAAAATCCGCTCCGATGCCAAGCAAGGCGATGCCGGTTAAAAATAAGACAACCCTGCGCTCCTGGGGAGTAAGGCTAAAGATAAAATACTTCATTCTTCCTTAATAGACGTAAAAAGAGGGAGAATCTAACGGGGATTTTTGCTTAAACTACGAGGTTGGCGAGCTTCTTGGGGACGAGGATAAAATTTTTCAGGGGCTTATCCTGAATCCAGGGTTTTAATTTCTCATCGTGCAGGATGAGTTCCTTGAGCTTCTCATCGGAAGTATCGGCGGGGACTTCTATCTTGGAGCGCATCTTTCCGTTGACCTGGATGACAATGGTTACGCTTTCTTCAACTAATATCTGCGGGTCAAATTCCGGCCAGGCACTTTTAAAAATACTTTCTTTATTCCCTAAAATCTGCCAGAGCTCTTCGCAAAAATGCGGGGCAAACGGGCTAAGCATAATCACTAGCTTGGAAAATACCTCTTTATCCGCGCCTGACTGATAAATTGCGTTTACCAGCTCCATTAAACCGGCGATGGCGGTATTGAATTTAAAATCCCCTAAATCCCCGGTGACCTTTTTAATTGTCCGGTGCAGAACCCGGATCAGGTCGGGTGCGGATTTTTCCTTCAGGGAATCCTGTATCCGCCAGACCCGGTTTAAGAATTTAAACGCTCCCTCAATGCCCCGGGAATCCCATTCCAATTCGGTTTCCGGAGGCGCGGCAAAAAGGATGAATAACCTTAAGCTATCGGCGCCGTATTTTTTGACAATCGAATCCGGGTCAACGATATTCCCCAAAGACTTGGACATCACCTTGCCCTCTTTTAAGACCATGCCCTGCGTCAGCAGCTTCTCAAACGGCTCCTCAAAAGATAAGAGGCCGATTTCCTTTAAAAATTTGCTAAAAAAGCGGGAGTAAAGCAGGTGCAGCACTGCGTGCTCAATGCCCCCGATATACTGGTCAACCGGCATCCAGTAACGCACTTCTTCTTTATCAAAAGGACCTTGAGCAAATTTAGGCGAGCAAAACCTCAAGAAATACCAGGATGAATCAAAAAATGTCGCCATGGTGTCGGTTTCCCGGCGCGCCTTTGATTTGCATTTAGGGCATTTGGTTTCTACAAAATTCTTTGCCGATAAAAGCGGGCTCCCGCCGCGGCCGGAAAATTTAACCTTCTCCGGCAGCTCTACGGGCAGGTCCTTATCCGGCACAGGGACAATTCCGCATTGCGGGCAATAAATCATCGGAATCGGCGTTCCCCAGTAACGCTGGCGCGAAATCAGCCAATCGCGCAAGCGCCAATTCACCGTTCTTTTGCCGATAGCGCCCTTCTCCATCCATTCGGCGATCTTTATTTTTGCTTCCTGATTAGATAAGCCGTCAAATTGCGCAGAATTTACCTGAACCCCATCGCCTTCATAAGCTTCAGTCAGCTCCCCGGGGCTTGAGATCCGGGATTGGGGATTTTCTATCACTATCCGCATCGGCAATTGGTGCTCTTTGGCAAAAAGAAAATCGCGCTGGTCATGCGTGGGCACGGCCATAATCGCGCCGCTGCCGTATTCCATCAAGACGTAATCCGCAACCCAAATCGGGATTGCTTCCTGGTTAACCGGGTTGACTGCATAGCCTCCGGTAAATACGCCTTCCTTCTTTACATCGGAAGAGGCGCGCACGATTTTGCTTTCTTTGCCCACCTTTTCAATAAAGCGTAAAACTTCTTTTTCCTGGGACTTACCCCGGATCACTTTCTTCACCAGGGGATGCTCCGGAGCAAGCACGAGATAGGTTGCACCGAATATCGTATCCTGGCGCGTGGTAAAAACCGGGATAATTTCTCCGCTCTCCTTTTCCTTAAAATAAATCTCCACGCCTTCGCTTTTGCCCAGCCAGTTCTTCTGCATGGTTAAAACGCGTTCCGGCCAGGATTTCAGCCGGCTTAAATCCCCTAATAACTTTTCTTTATAAGCAGTAGTTTTGATAAACCACTGCTCTAAATCCTTCTGTATTACTTCGCTTTTACAGCGCCAGCATTTGCCGTCAATCACCTCTTCATTGGCAAGCGTGGTTTCACAGTCAGGGCACCAGTTCACCAGCGCCTCTTTTTTATAAACCAGGCCCTTTTCATACATCTTCAGGAATATCCACTGATTCCAGCGGTAATAATCAGGCAGGCAGGTTGAAATTTCCCTGCCCCAGTCATAAGAAAACCCCATTTTTTTCATTTCCGCGCGCATTTCAGCAATACACCTGTGGGTCCAGGCTGCGGGATGGCTCTGGTTTTTTATCGCGGCGTTTTCCGCGGGCTGGCCAAAGGCGTCAAAGCCCATCGGGTGCAGCACAGAAAAACCCTGCATCATCTTAAATCTGGCCGCTACATCGCCGATAGTATAATTGCGCACATGGCCCATGTGGATTTTCCCGGAGGGGTAGGGAAACATCTCCAGAAGATAATATTTTTTTCTGGCACTATCGGCTGAGGCGCCGAAAAGCTTCTTTCTCGCCCATTCCTTCTGCCATTTTTCTTCGATTTTTTTAAAATTGTAATCCATCGCTTCTAATTCACGCGTAATTTTCTTACAGTATTTAAGTTCATTAAATCATCCTGCTCGTTTTTCTTCGGCGTCTCCAAAATAAAGGCTAAATCCCGCAATTTAGGGTGGTTGATAATCCTGCGCATCCCCTCCAGCCCGATATGCCCCTTGCCGATATGCTCGTGCCGGTCAAGGTGCGTGCCTAAGGCGGCCTTAGCGTCATTTAAATGGATAAGCTTAACCAGGCTTAAGCCGACTGATTTATCTATCTCTTGCAAAGTCGCTTCCAGGCCTGCTGTCGTGGACAAGTCATATCCTGCCAAATAGGCATGCGCGGTATCCAGGCAGAGCCCAAAGCGGCTCTTCTCTTTTAAGCCGCTGAGAATCGCTTTGTGGTGGCTGAATTTATAGCCCAGCCACGAGCCGCTGCCGGAAGTATTTTCCAATAATATTCCCGCCTTGGCCGAGCGGGTCTTTTCTAAAATCCGGTTTAAGGCTTCAATTAATCTTTGGATACCCGCTGCTTCCGAGGTCCCCTTATGGCTGCCCATATGGGTAACAATGTAGTCTGCGTTTAGGGTAGCCGCCTCTAATATATCCTCAATATAGGCCTCAATAGATGCCTCGTATAACCTGGGATTCGGGGAAGCCAGGTTAATTAAATAAGGCACGTGAATAAAAATCGGCTTTATTTTTAAGCTTTCCTGCCGGCGGTTAAACTCTCTGATGTCTTCGGGGTTTAAAAAATCCCGGCGCCATCTTTGGGGGTTGCGCGAAAATATCTGCATGGTATTGCACCCCAATTGCCCGGCGCGCGCCAGCGCATCGTAGATTTTACCCTCGGTAGAAACCTGTATCCCTAAAAGCATGATGCCCTAAATTATACTCCACGGGGAAGTTAGCGTCAAGTAATGTAAATAAAAGAGGGCGGCCTGAACGCCGCCCGATCAAGTTTTGTGGCGCCGAAACAATGTGTTTCGGCATCCGCCATTTTTTCATTAATGAAAAAATGGTGGACCTGAGGAGGATCGAACTCCTGACCCCTTGCATGCCATGCAAGTGCTCTCCCAGCTGAGCTACAGGCCCCAAAAATTTTTAATGTAAAATTTTACTACGCGAACTTTTGTCCTAAGACCGCAAGGTGAAAAAATTATTCTTATTGACCTTTGCTATTTTAGAATATAAAATAACTCCCGTCAACTATCTTTTTGCCGGGGTGGTGGAATGGCATACACGTCGGTCTCAAAAACCGATGAGGGTAACCTCGTGAGGGTTCAACTCCCTCCCTCGGCACTTAATTCTACGCGTTTCTACCATGCTAAAATTTCCGCACGGTTTCCTTTGGGGAGCGGCAACCAGTTCCTACCAGGTTGAAGGTAATAATACCGATTCTGACTGGTGGCAATGGGAGAAAGAAACCGGGCGCGAAAACTCCGGACAGGCCTGCCGCCACTATGAACTTTATAGCCGGGACTTTGACTTAGCGCAGGGCCTGAATCACAATGCCCACCGCCTCTCTCTGGAGTGGAGCCGCATTGAGCCGGAAGAAGGAAAATTATCGGAAAAAGAATTACAGCACTATATTGAGGTAATCCTCGCCCTAAAGCAGCGTAATCTTGAACCAATGGTAACGCTGCATCATTTTACGAATCCGCTTTGGCTTAGTAAATCCGGCGGCTGGGAAAACCCGGGCAGCGTCGCAAAATTCCTGCGTTATTCTGAATTTGTAGTGCGCGCCCTGGGAAAATATGTCCGCTACTGGATTACGATTAACGAGCCAAATGTCTATACCCACCAGTCTTATGTTATCGGGATCTGGCCGCCCCAGGCGAAATCATATTGCCGGGCCAAAAGAGTGGAAAATAATCTTATTGCGGCGCACATCCGGGCCTACCGCCTGATACATAAAATTTATAGGGAATTAAAAATTCCCGCGCCCTCGGTCAGCATCGCCCAGAATATGCAGGCCTTTGTCCCCTGCACCCCGGCTTTAAAAAACCGCTTCGCCGCCTGGCTTAGGGATAAATGGTATAATTCTGGCTTTATCAGGAGAGTCGGCGGCCGGAAAACCCTGGATTTTATCGGGCTCAATTATTATTCGCGGCAGTTGGTGGATGTATATAACTGGAGTATCGAGCATCTTGCGCTGGATACCTGCCAGAACAACCATCATCCGGTGAAGAAAAATTCACTCGGCTGGGATATCTATCCGGAAGGGTTATATACTATACTTTTAAAACTTAAAAAATACAAGCTCCCGGTAATTATTACGGAAAACGGCATCTGTACGCCGGACGACAACCTCCGCTGGGAATATATCTATAACCATTTAAAAAATATCCGCCTGGCCATGGAAAAGGGAGTCAATGTCGCCGGTTATCTTTATTGGTCGCTCTTGGACAATTTTGAATGGCACCAGGGTTTTGCCCCGCGCTTCGGGCTGATAGAAGTAGATTATAATAATTATAAAAGGATAGTCAGGGAAAGCGCCAGGAAGTTTGCCGCGGTCTGTAAAAACGGTGTTTTAGAATAAATCAGAAATTTATCTTCGAGCTTGCCTAAGCAGGATATTCTGGTTCAAATAGGGGATGATGGCGTTATAAATCCGGCAGGCAATCAGCTTATAGCCCTCGGCATTAGGATGCATAAAGTCACTCTTCATCTGCGGGTTGGTAATGATGCCGCTTAAGATACGGCCGATAAATATCGCTTCTTTTTCCTGCGCCAGTTTATAAAACAGCTTCCGGTATTCCGCCAGAAACATCCCGGCGCTGATATCCACAATCGCCGCCATCGCGCCTGCGGCCTGAATTTTTTCCACCATCTCCCCGATGTTGTTAACGGTTTCTTCGCGGGGGATTTTCCTTAAAAAGTCATTCCCGCCAAATTCAACAATTACCAGTAAGGGGTTTCTATCCAGGACATCGGACTCCAGCCGCTTCAACGCTTCCCCGGACGTATCGCCATCTATGCCGGCGTTGATTACCGGCAGATTAATCATCTTTTCTAAAGCCGTGGGATAATCTTCTCCATGGTTTGCCCCGTAGCCAAAAGTAATGCTATCGCCGAAACAAATGATATTTTTACCGCCGGCATCTATGTTTTTAATCTCGCGCTTAGCGCAGCCGCTAAAGGCAGCCAAGACAATAATAATGAGCCACAAACTATGAATGGTAAATTTTTTCATCTCTTAATCTTAATTGCCCGCAGGCAGCAGCAATATCCTCGCCCCGCGGCATCCTCAAGGTTACATTTACTCCCTGCTTAAGAAGATAATCCCTGAACAATAAAATATCCTTCTTTGCAGGCGGCTCAAGCGCAAGTTCTTTTACCGGGTTAGCGGGGATCAGGTTAACCTTGGCTAATTTCATCCCCTTTAATATTTTAACCAAATTTAAGGCGTTTTGCAAATCCGAATTCACGCCTTTGATTAAAACATACTCAAAGGTAATCTGGCGGCCGGTCTTTTCGCTATATCCTTTAGCGGCGGCAATCAATTCTTTGAGCGGATACTTTTTGTTAACGGGCATTAAGCGCCCGCGCGTTTTGTCGTCGGCAGCGTGGAGGGAAATGGACAGTTCTACCTGGAGGCCCTCTCCGGCCAATTTTTTCATCCCCGGGATAATGCCGCAGGTAGAAATGGTAATTCTGCGCGCTCCGATGTGAAAAGTCTCGGGAGAATTAACCAGCCGGATTGCCTTAAGCACGTTCTCATAATTGTCCAAGGGCTCGCCCGTGCCCATAAAGACTAAGTGGGTCAGTTTTTGCTGCGCAGAATTATTTTTTAAAAACAAGGCTTCGCTCACCATCTCCGCGACAGTCAAATTGCGCTTAAAGCCGCTGATGCCGCTGGCGCAGAAAGCGCAGGAAAATTTACACCCGATTTGTGTTGAGATACATCCGGTAAGTCTCTTTTCTGCTGGTATGGCCACTGCCTCAATCCGGCTCTTATCTTCGGCCTCAAGCAGAAATTTCGCGGTCCTGTCCTTTGAACGCAAGACTTTGACTAACTTTAAATCAAAGAGATAAAAATTTTCTTCCAGTGACTTACGTAAATCCCGCGGCAAATCACTCATCCGCGCGAAGTCCGTAATTCCTTTTTTATATACCCAGGAAAAAATCTGTTTAGCGCGGAAAGCCTCCTGCTTCCAGCCCCTTAAAACCTGCTCTAATTCCTGAATCGTGAGCCCGATGATACTCCGGCTATTCATGGCCGCTTCGTAATTTTTCCTTATCGATTTTTCCCGTGCGGTTCTTGGGCAGAGCATCCCGGAATTCAAAATAGTGGGGGATTTTAAAGTGGGCAAGGTGTTCGCGGCAGAAATAACGCAAGGCCTCCTCGTCTAAGGTCTTGCCTTCTTTGGCAACGATAAACGCCTTGGGGAGTTCGCCCCTTAATTTATCGGCAACGCCAATCACAGCTACCTCGGCAATATCCGGGTGTTTATGGATTGCGGCTTCTACTTCCGGCTCAAAGACGATTTCACCGGCGACCTTAATCATCTCCTTAATCCTGCCGACGATATAAAGATCGCCTTCAGGGTCAAACTTTCCCAAATCGCCGGTATGAAACCAGCCATTGCGGATAGCTTGGGCAGTAGCCTGCGGGTCTTTGTAATAACCGTCAGTCACTACCCAGCCTTTTACCACTACCTCGCCTACCCGGCCAACAGGCAATTCTTTACCATTTTCATCAAGGATTTTTACTTCTATCCAGGGCGCTGCACGGCCGACGCTTTCAATTTTAGTCGAGCCAAGCGGAATCACTGTGGTCGGGGCATTGGTTTCAGTCAGGCCCCAGCCATTCAAAAGGTGCGCCTTGGGGCAATACTGCTGAAAACGGCGTAAGGCATCCGGAGAGCTGGAAGCGCCGAATGTCACTACCCAGCGTAAGCTGCCTAAATCAAAACTCTCGAATTCTTTTAATTGTAAAACCGCGTAATACATCGAAGGCACTACCCAGAAACAGGTCACCTTAAACTTCTGGATATTTTTCAGGAATTCCCCGGGCATAAAATGCTCCATCAAAATAATACTGATGCCGAAAGACAAACAGTTCTGCAAATAAATCAGACCGCCGATATGCGAAAAAGGAAGCGAGCATAAAGCAATGTCCTTATCCGTAAAATCCACAAAATGCGTCATTGCCTTTGGCGGCGCTTCTAACTGCCGGTAGTTTATCAAGACTCCTTTGGGCCGGCCGGTAGTTCCTGAAGTATAGAAAATAATCGCGTAATCCTGGTCACTGATTTTACCCGCCGGGATTGCATGCGCGCCTTTTTTTAATAATTCTTCGAAAGCAAGAAACTCCTGCTTTGTATCTTTACAGGCAATAATCTCTTTTAAACTCGGGCAGTTTTCTTTGATTGCCGCTAAGGAAATGCTGGCTTTGGGCTTAGCAATAAGAATTTTTGCCTCTGAATGAGTAACACAGGAGATCAGCTCATCCTGGGTGAGCATAAAATCCAAAGGCACAGCCGTAACACCGATTGACCAGAGCGCTAAATAACTGTAAATATACTCCGGCCAGCTCGGCAGGTAAATCGCCGCCTTATCGCCTTTTTTCAGGCCTAAATCAAGCAAGCTATTGGCCAGGCAAAAAGCATTATCCCGTAATTGTCGAAAGGTTAAATTTTCACCCTTAAAGATAACTGCAACTTTATCGGCGTGTGTTTTAACCCTGGCTTCTAAAATTTCTTTGATATTCATAATTTAAAGACCGTACCAGTAATTAACCAATGGCTTGGCATCTTTGGCCTGGTCAAGAAAGATATTTTTCAGGCGCGTATATTCTAAAAAGCCTTCTTTGCCCAATTCTTTGCCAAAACCGCTCTCTTTAAATCCGCCGTAAGGGACTTCATTATAAAACATCCCGTAAGTATTAATCCAGACTGTGCCGGCATTAATTTCTTTGGCTAACTCTTTAGCTTTTGCGCTATCTTGAGACCAGATACAAGCTGCCAAGGCGAAATCCGTGGCATTGGCCAGGTTCACTGCCTCTTCCAGCCTGGAAAAGCGGCTCAAACAAACCACCGGCCCAAAAACTTCTTCCTGGAAAATCTGCATTCCCGGTTTTACCTGCGTTAAGACTGTCGGCTCAAAGAAGAAACCCCCCTTTAGCTCGGGGTCATCCGGTATTTTCCCGCCGCAAAGTATCTTTGCGCCTTCAATCGTTGCTTTTTCTATAAAAGCAACGACCTTCTTCCGCTGTTCGCGGGAAATCAGCGGCCCCATTTGGGTCTCATAATTCAAGCCGTCCCCTAATTTAATCCGTTTTGCCTTCTCTACAAAATCTGCCGTGAATTTATCATAAACCTCATCCGCGATAAATATCCGCGACATCGCCGTGCACATCTGGCCTTGGTTCAAAAAGATGGAGCAGAGCGAGCCATTCACGGCCAATTCCAAGTCCGCGTCTTTTAAAATAATGCTCGCGGACTTGCCGCCTAATTCCATAATCAGCTTCTTAACATTTTTAGCGGCATAAGTAACGATATCTTTTCCTGCGGCATTGCTGCCGGTAAAAGAAATCATATCCACTCTCTTATCGCTGCAGAGCGCTTCACCTGCTTCAGAACCTTTAGCTACCACTACCTTTAACACGCCGTCAGGAAGCCCGGCTCTTTGCGCGATCTTCTCTAATTCCAAGGCAGTCAAAGGCGTGAGGCTGGAGGGCTTTAGGATGACGCTGTTTCCGGCGGCCAGAGCCGAAGCAAGTTTCCAGGAGGCGATTAAAAGCGGATAATTCCAGGGTATAATTAAAACTACCGCGCCGATTGGCTCGCGCACCAGGTGACTTTTAGCGTTCTCGGCGTTAATTGTTTCCTCTTTTAAAAAATCTTCGAAATTCTCGGCAATATACCCAAAGGAGCGGCTGGCTGAAGGTATATCCATAAAAGTGGTTTCTTTAATCGGCTTGCCGGTATTCAGGGTCTCTAACTTTGCCAGCTGCTGCGCCTGCTCTAAAATCCCCTCGGCAATTTTTAGTAATACTTTTTTTCGCTTTGGCAAGAGAAGATTCCTCCAGGCGCCATTGTCAAAGCTTTTGCGTGCCGCAACAATTGCCGCTTCTATATCTTGGGCCTGAAAAATATCAACTTCGCTGACTGTTTCTCCGGTCCCAGGATTAATGATTTTCTGCTTCATTTGATTTTAACCTGCTTAAAGAGTTCGAAAAGGCGGCTAAAAGGAACGTACCAGCGCGAGAGCTTGCCTAATTCGCCTTTTAATTTCATCTTTCCCTGCATTGTCGCTACAAAGGGGTCAAGTTTTCCTAAAAATATCATTTTCCAGACCTCTGCCGGAGCTGAAGCCACAAATTGGGCATTCTCGCCGGGTTCTAATTTGGTAATTTCCCCTTTTTCAAAGGTGAATTTATGCGCCTTGCCTGTGCCGTCCAGCTTAATCGCATATTCCATGGTCAAATCCAATTCCCGGCCTTTTTGAGCAATAAATTCATCCTGATTCGCCAGGTCAACAATCGCCTGGATATGCTCGGTAGAGAACATCTCATAAGCCTCCTGGCTCTTTAAGCTGGCTTTTAATTCTTTATCTAAATCATCCACGATTTCTTTCTTAAAGAGCCGCGCCGTGGCCACAGTCCTGACTGCTTCTTCTAAAGTTTCCACTAAGTTAAACGCCTCCTGAAAGGTATTGCCGAGACTAACTACCCCGTGATTCTTGAGCACCACTAAATTATTCGTATTTAAGGCAGCAACGACTAAATCCGGCTTGCTTACTGCCGGCGTATCCTGCTCTATCACCGGGATATTGCCTAAGTGCAGCTTGCTTTCAAAGGTAAGCACTTTTAAGTCGGGATAAACCGCGAAATAGGCATTGCTTAAAGCCGGATGACAGTGGATTACAATCCGGGCCGGCAAATTTTCATAGATCATCCGGTGCAAAGGAAATTCCGTGGTCAGCTGCTGATTTTTTAAATCCGTCTCTTTATCTAAATTAACCCTGATAATATCGTCGGACTTTAAATTTCCCAATTCCGTAGCCGTAGCCGTTACCAGGATATTCCTTTCATCTATCCTGGCGCTTAAGTTTCCGCCTGACGCGGCGACCAGTCGTAAAGCATACAATCTCTTACCGATTTCAATCATTTCTTTTCTTAATTTTCTCTCTTTAGCGAATATCATCTTAGACCTCTAAATAAATGTGCCGGGTAATTAAATTACGCGGGGTAATGTCAAATGCCGGATAATAACCCCTTACTCCTTTAGCGGCAATCAGCCGTCCGTCAAAGTAAAGCATTTCCTTTTCCGGACGCATCTCAATTTTAATTTCAGCGCCGCTCTTGGCTCCGGATTTCGGCGGGCAGAGCACATAAAAAGGGATATGAAAATGCCTGGCGACTACCGCAATCTGGTATGTGCCGACCTTATTGGCAATATCGCCGTTTTGCGCCAGGTTATCCGCGCCGACAATCACCTTATCCACTTTTCCCTGTGACATCACTGCTGCCACCATATTATCCGTAATCAAGGTCACTGCAAATCCCTGGCGTCTCAATTCCCAGGCAGTTAAACGCGCTCCCTGTAAATATGGCCGGGTCTCGGTGACAAAAAAACTGATTTTTTTCTTATCCTTTCGGCAGAAATCGGCGATTAAAGGCATCTGTCCGCTGATATTGCAATGCGTCAGGATGACGTCATTATTTTTAATTAATTTTGCGGCTTGCTTAGCCTGCTGGATGCGTTTTTCTTTTAGTATCTCTAAAAAACCAAAGATATATTTTTCTAAAGGCGCTCCCTGTTTTGCCCAAGCTAAGACCATTTCGGTCAGAGAGCGAAAAGAGAGCGTTGGCCGGCTGGCGCAGAATGCATGAGCAACTTTTTTTAAATGCGCCAGGGAATGATTTTTCTTAGCTTCCAGCAGGAATGTGTACATTACTAAAAGCACTTGACCTACTGCGCGCGTCTTCATCTGTTTGATTGCCGTCACTGCTTGCTGATAATTTCTGGCCTGGATATGCTTTACCTTATGCGGCAGCAGAGTCTCATCAAGAATATAAATTGTCCGGCCTTTTAATTCTACCGGCCAGAATAGCGGCGAAAATCTCATCATACCCCGTCTAATTTTTTCACGGTTTCCAAGGCAATGCTGATTAAATGTGCCTCTGCCATATAATAAAGCGGATTCATAAAGCCCATTTCCCCGGTAATTACATTATCGCTTACTGCCAGGATTGAGCCGGCCCTGATATTGTAGGTCTGGCAAATGGTCAGGAGTGTTGAGGAGACCATATCCACGGCAATCGCGCCTTCTTTACGCTTGGCTTCCACGATTTCCCGGGTTTCGCGTAAAAGCGCATCCGTAGTCCAGGTAGTGCCGCGGTGTACAGTTATTCCCATGCCTTTAGCCACTTCATATAAGGTATCAGCGAGCTTCTTATCGGCCTTGGTCTCAAAATTCTTATCCACATAATAAGGCGTGACTCCGTCTCCGCGGATGACTTTATCCACGACGATTAAATCGCCGACTTTAATCTTCTCATCCAGCGCGCCGCAAGTACCGATGCGGATAATATCCTGGATGCCGGCATTGCACATTACTTCCGTGGTAATCGAAGTATCCGTAGAAAATCTGCCGCCGTTAATCGCGGTGATTTTTATCCCCTGATAGATTCCGGTATACATCGTATATTCCATAAAGGAAAAATTCTTCATTGGATTTTCGAGTTTCTTCATCAAGACATCCAGCCTGTCCTTTGGACCAGGCACAATCGCGTATTTACCCACATCCTGCGGCCGCAATTGCACCATCTGGGTCAGGTCTTTGCCGGTCAAATGTACTTCTTTATGCATCTGCATTAGCTTGCTCCTCTTTTTACGGGGCCAGAGCCAGCCTCGGCTCTAATATTTCGAATCGTCCCTTTTATCCTCTTTAATTACCTGGAAAGTCCGGTTTCCGATTAATGTTTTAACCGCTTTCAGATATGCATAATAATCTCCAAGATATGCATTATCACTATCGCTGTTTATTTCTAAACCATTGTACTTTATATAGATACTCCAATAATCGCCGTCCTGCGGCTCGGGTTCATTTTTTCTTTTTTTCTTTATAATCCCGATTTTTTCAAGCTTATCGATGAAATTTTGTATTTCTTTATCCGAAACTGTAAAAGTCTCTGTTTCTTTTGCAAAAGTTGACCAGACATATTCCTTTTCATATTTAACAAGGTTACCCTTAATTACAACTTTAGTTGACGGACTTTGCCATCCGCCGATACAAAGAATAATCTTCGTTTCTGTTTCCGCTGCCCAAGTATTGCTAAAAGAAATTATCCAAAAAAACCCTATTAGCAATAAAAATAATTTCTTCACAAGCTCCGGCTCCTTTTAAGCTTTTTTATTTAACTTGCCAATTTTATCCTGCAGCATTCCCATCGGGCAAATCGCGCACCAGCTCCGATGCTTGGCTATAACTCCCAAAATCATGGAAATCACGGTTGTTAATATGCACATTCCCACAAAAACCGCGCCGATGGCAATTATGCTCCCGCCTGCCCTGATAATCCGAAAGGCAAGGAAGCTGATGAATAAAATGAATACCAGCCAGCGGAACCATTCTTTGAGAAAAGTTCCTGGCAGGGGCTTTTTCAGGCTCACCCTTGACATCACCATATCCAAGAAAGCGCCGCGCGGGCATAAGTTCCAGCACCAATACCTGCCTCTGAAAAACGCCAATGTCAAAAATACCGCCATCATTGCCACCACCAGATACCCTAATAGCGGATAAAATAACCCGCCGATGACAATAACCGGCAGAAACCAAACCATAATTAGCTGTGACTTTTTCATCCCCGTTCGAATTTTCTAAATGCTGCTCGAAACCAATCCCCGCCACCCGCTAAAACTGAACCGTCCCCTATTTTATAGTTTTACTACTTAATTATTTTACGTTCCCTTAAAAAAGTCGAGAGATTGCCTTCTAAAATATTTAATCGTGGTAACAAGACCACATTAAGAAAATCTCTTAATACTTGAGTAGTAGTACTTGCCATATTCGTATTTATAGTTGCCGTTCTAATCTGGCTATCTATTGCTGATAGAACGCCTCCTACTCTAATATTAGCTTGATAAATTGAAAAATAGAGATTGTATAAATCATCGACAAGGCTTCTATCGGAAGTTAAAAGAGAAAAATATTTACTTAATCTTAAGACATCCCATGAGTAAACTTCAAAATACACAGCGTCCCTACCTTGAATAATAGCCTGGCACTTAAATCTATTGTTCCCAATTTCTTGAAGCAAATTCCTAAACAATTGGGAACTCTCGCCTTTCTCTTTTCTTTTATCATCCCAAATAGTACCAAATTTACCTAAGAAAAATCCAATTACTGCGCCAAAAAGAGAAGTTCCTATTAACCATTTTATAAACTCCATTTTTCGACTCCTTGCTTTAAAGAAACTCTTTTTGCGGGGGACGGGGCGTGCTTTGAGCAGCATCTAGTTTGTGCGAGCGGCCACGGTGCCCACGCTAATACAGGGCAGGGGCGAGCGAGCGCAAACTCGAAGCGACATTTTCCTCGGTGGGGAAAATGGAGCGGTGCTGCGAGAAACATGCCTCGGCACACGCAAAACAGTTCTTTTCAGAGATAGTCCCTGTAACTTGTTAAAGAGCTAAAATTCGGGCGATGTTCCCGCCTAAAATGTTATTTTTATCTGCTTCGCTAATATCCAAATCTTTTACCGCGGCAATGCCGCCTGCGACATCTTTTTTCGCCGGCCAATCCGAGCCCCAGAGAATATGCTCCGGCCCCAGGAATTCCAAAGCCAGCTGATAATTCGCCCTGGTCTTATCGCCTCCGGTATCCACATAAATATGCTTCAGGTATTCCGTGGGGTTTTTGCCCAGGTCTTTGACAAAATTCATCCCCCGCAGCATCTGATAAGTAGCATCAAAGCGGTGCTGCAAATAAGGAATCGCGCCGCCAAAACTGGCAAAGATAAACTTCAGATCCGGATAATCCTTCAAGACTCCCGACATCAAGAGCTTGCCGATACAAATCGTCGTATCAAAGACATATTCGATTACCGGCGTTAAAAGCGGGTCCTGCACGCGCTCCGAGCCGATCGGGTGCACAATCTGTGAATGCACAAAAATCGGGATATTCTTCTCCTGCGCTACTTTATATATAGGTAAAAATATCGCGTCATCAAGGTATTTGCCGTTATAGCTGGTAGCCAGAGAGAGCGCCTTAAACCCCAGCTCTCCTGTAACACGCTTAAACTCACCAATCAGCTCCTCATTACTATCTACCGGCAAGACTGCCGCGCCAATAAACTTATCCGCATGGTGCCGGCAAAGCTTTGCTACATAGTCATTGTAAATGCGGCTGGTTAAGCTGATACTGCCCAGCTTCAGGTGCGCGTCAGAAGTCGGGTATGACAGGACTGCTTTGTCAATGCCGGCTTCAGTCATCATTTTTATCTGCGCCTCCAGATCCCCCCAGCCCTTATGGAAGAAGTGGGCATTCTCAATGATTTCTTTTGGTAACCAGTGGCTATGACTGTCTATAATCATCAGTGCTCCGTGCTTTTTAAGATCCGCTCGGCCATCTCCATTTCATAGAGCGCCTTGATTTCATCTAAGGCCTTTTTACCGAGCTCTTTAGAAATCGCTTTTTCAATTGCCGCTAATTTGAAGACTAAAAACTGGTAATCCGGCTTTAATTTACCGTTTTCATATTTTAATTCCTGGCCGGCCTTTTCTTTATCGGTAATGTAAGTTTCAAAATCAAGAATGAACTTCTCTAATTCCGGCTTGCTTTGTTTACGCAGCTCTTTGAGGATAAATTTATCGATTTCCGCCTGGGTAAATTTGCGCTCAATTTTATCCAGCGCCTCTTTGCTGGTCTTATAGAACCAGATAAGATAGCGTTTCTTTAAGTTTTTAATCTCCTGCTTATCCATAACTATTTCTGCGGATGCGTTTGCTTAAAGGGAATAACCGGCGCAGTCCAGGGCGTCTGCTGATTGATAATCGCGATTTCTAACGGGCAAACATTTGCCGGCACAGTCAAGGCAAACTTCACCGCGTTTTCAATCGCTTCGGTAGTCATCAAGCGCGAAGTATCCGTAGTGACTTCTTTTAACTTTCCGGTGAGGTCGGTATCCGTTACGCCAGGCAAAAGCGAAGTAATTTTAATCCCGTGGTCGCGGATCTCCCAGAAGAGCCCTTTTAAAAAGGAGCGTAAGCCTACTTTTAAAGAGCTATAAACGAGGAAATTGCGCGGCAGGGGGTCGCAGAGCGTTGAGCCGGAGACCATGTTAATGATGGCGCCGGACTTATTTTTAATCATCTCATTAATCACTAAGCGGATTAAACGCACATAACCCAGGTAATTGGTGTGGGCTAATTTTTCGATGTCTTCCATTGGCTGCTCGGGGAACGGATACTGGCTGGAGACTCCGGCATTATTAATCA
This sequence comes from Candidatus Omnitrophota bacterium, assembly GCA_041653115.1. Lineage (GTDB taxonomy): Bacteria > Omnitrophota > Gorgyraeia > Gygaellales > Profunditerraquicolaceae > JBAZGA01. The sequence goes on along the minus strand of JBAZGA010000008.1, from coordinate 29,246 downwards.
GAATATCGATTTTGCCGAACTTTTCCCTGGTTTTATTGACCAGATTCTCTAAATCTTCCAGCTTTGAGACATCGCAAACCAGAGGCAGAACCTGGACTTTATATTTTTTGGCAATCTCATCGGCAGCTTCTTTTAACGGCCCTTCCTGGCGCGCGGCAATCGTCAAATTAATCCCTAAACTGGCGCAGGTAGAGGCAATGGCTTTACCTATTCCGCGGCTGGCTCCCGTAATAATCGCGCTTTTCCCTTTTAAATCCTGGCTCATCTTCTTACCCTCCTCAATTTTACCGCTATCACTCGTCCGAAAATTGATCCTCCGTCTCCCATCTTGTGCGAGGATTAACTTTTTGCGATCAATAATTTTCTTTCCAATAAAAACAGGGCGCTTAAACCCAGGGCGAAAATAATAAAACTAAAAACAAAACTCTTCTGGATAAAGATACCGCCGATAGCTACGCCCAGGCCTCCGGAGATAAAACGCACCCCGCTGTTTAAGCTGGCTGCTTCATTCAAGAAACCCTGCGGTAAATCCGTAAGCATCGTGGAGAGCCCGGCGTGGTTAAAAGTCCAGCCCAGGCCCCAGGCAATCATTATTGGTATCAGCACAAAAAGCGGAGACTTAAAACCCAGAGAGAGAATGCTTAAAATCATCAGTAAAATCCCTAAATTGATGGTCTTTACCCTGCCCAGGGAATCTGCCAATGCCCCGCCAAAAAATTCCCCGAAAATTCCGCTTAAACTGGTCAGCGTAATCAGGCCGCTGATCAAAAGCTGGGTAAATCCAAAGCTCGTGGAAAAATAGACTGCCAGCCACTGCTGTACGCCGTGATAAATCAGGCTGATAAAGAAGATATAGATAAATATCGCTAAGAAGCTCTTATTGCCAAGCGCCGGCAAATAATTCAGCTTAAATACTCCGGTGTCCCGCTTAAAGCTGGGTAGATATAAGTATATTACCGCGCATAAGAAAAAGCCAAAGAGCCCGGGGATAAGAAAAATCAGGCGCCAATGGATGATGCCGCTTAAGAACAGCCCTAAAAGCGATGCGGCAAAGGTTGCCCCGAAAAAAATCCCGATAGACTTACCGCGCTTCTGCTCTTCCACATGCCTGGCAATCAATATAATCCCCAGCGGTATAACCGACGCGCCAAAGAGGCCCATCATAAACCTGGCGAAAAAAAGAGCAGAGATGCTTTTAGAGAAAGCTGCCAAAAGATTAGCCAATGAAAATAAGCTCAGGCAAAGCAACTCTACCTTTTTAGCATCAATCAGCCGCACCAGGGGGCCGTAGAAGAGCGCGGCAAGGCCGTAGGGGAGCATATAAACCCAGGTAATCCTGCCGACAAAAAGCTGGGAAAGAGCAAAATCAGCGGCAATCGAAGGAATTAGAGCAGCGCAGGCAGCTACATTAAAAGAAAGCACTGCTCCCTCGAGGCAAAGAATGATAAAAGTGGATTTCTTCACTTGCCTGCTTCTTTTTCAATAATCGCTTTGAAAATTTTCAGGTTATGCTGCGAGCCCTGATTGATAAAACCTTCAACCTGCTGGTCATTGAACTTGGCTTTTTCATCCATTTCAAAGTGTTGAATCCATGCCAACTCTACGCCTTGGCCTTTTGGCGTATAAAGCCAAATAATTTTCATGTATTTGAAGGGAAAGAGCGGCTCGTGGCGCTGGGCATAAGCAAGGTATTTATCCTTGAACAAAAGCCGCCGGGAGACCCAGGACTTGCCTTCTTCATCGGTCAGGCGGAAAGTAATCTTATTGTCTTTCTTTTCCAATACTTCTGCCTTCTGATATTCCGTGCCGAATAATTCTGTCCAGCGCGGGATATCATTAGAAATATCAAAGACCTTATCGTAAGGAGCATTGATGATTATCGAATTACATGTATGACCCATAAATTTTCCTCCTCCCTAGTAATAGAAAATTTATTCCGAGCACCGGCGAAAAGCCGGGGCGAGGAACTAATTTCCCCCTTAATCGGTTATCGCCACCACTCTTGACCAGGCAGCCCCGGTATTTTTAATCCTTACCGGAAAGCAAATCACTTTGAATCCAAAGCCCGGCAACTGATTCAGACGGGCTAAGCGCTCGATGTGGATGAATTCCCTTTTCCGGCCGTAAAAATGCGCCGGGTAAAATGTCTTGGGGTCTTTAGTGGCCGAGAATTCCTTGAGCATAAACTTATAAGGCCGGTCAATCCCCATTGTATCCACGCCGAAAACCTTTACCCCCCTGTCCAAGAGATAATCAATTGCCGAAATATCTACTCCCGGGTATTCGGAAAAATATTTCGGCGAGCCGTAGAACTTATCCGCTCCGGTATTTAAGAGCACGATATCCAAACTTTTTAAGGAATAATTGAGCTTTTTTAAGGCCTGCTCTAAATCTTCCGCCTTAATCGTTTCCTCCGGCTTTTTCTGCGTTAAATCCAGCTTTACCCCGTCAGCATAGCACCATTCTAAAGGAATCTCTTCTGCGGTTTTGGAGGCGCGGCCTTCTGATTTTGAGCCGTAATGGAAGGAATAATCCAGGTGGGTGCCGATATGCACCGGAGCATGCACTACTTCCAGCGATAAGAATTCCTGGTCAGGTAAATCCTCTTTTTTGATGATGCGCCGGCCTAAAGAATAGCGTATTTTTCCGGCCAGGGTCTTGCCCATAATCACGCGGTTGAATTTTTCTACACCCGCGGCATGGGAAGTGCGTTCAATATCGACCTTATGGACTTCAAACGCCTTTTCGTCAATCGGCAAACTTAAGTCAATTATCTGCATTATTATTTGCCCAGCTTTGACTGAATTATTTTTTCGATATCATTAATGCTTGAGAACTTGGTGATTTCCTGCGGGCTAAGCTTGGTAGAGAAGGCTTTTTCCAGGGCAATCACGGTCTCTACCATTTCCGTAGAATCCACGCCGATAGAATCGGTGAGATTGATTTCGTCCTTCAGCTCTTCCGGCCTGACCTTTAATAAATTCACTAAAACTTCTTTAATTTTTGCTTTGGTGTCCATTGCATAACCTCCGCTTAAAATTTTATATCTGCACTTCGCCCTTGGTCGCGGCTGCTTCCCATTTATTAATGCCGTCCATCACATCCTTGAAGCAAAGCTTGGCCAGGGGGTCAAAATTACTCTCCATAATCCGGTTAATTCTGCCCGGTTTGGAGAAGAATTCGCGCATACACCAGGAGCCCAGCCGGCCTAAATCCTCAATCGTCAGGTAGTCGGTAGGAATGACCGGGTGCAGAAAGTCCCAGGTGCTGAAATCCACTTTTTTCGGGTCAATCCAGTTCTTCTTTAAGGCAATCCGCCACATCGGAGAGTTCGGCGCCGGCGTGACATAACCGACCCAGAGAATATCCGGGTCAACCGCATCGGTGAATTCAAAGCGCTGCTTGACAATCGCCTCGGTATCGTAATCAAAACCCATCATAATGTCGGCGACAATGGCGATATCGTGCTTACGCAGGATTTCAATCGTCTTTTGAATCTGCTCAATGGTGATGCCTTTGGCGATTTTCTTCAGCTCCGACTGCGTGGTCACCTCGATGCCGAATACACCCATAAAAAGCCCTGTCTCCTTCATTAAAGGAAGGATGGACTCGCAGTTCACCCAGTCGATCGCCCGGCCCAGGGAAACCCATTTGATATCTATCTTTTTCTGCTTTTTTAATTCACAGAATTTTTTCACGCGTGCCGGGTCAACGTTAAAATTGTCGTCCTGGATAACTACCACCTTGGTCCCGTATTTGTTCTGCAGGAGCTCCATTTCTTCAATCACGCGTTCCGGTGATTTGGCGCGCCATTTCAAGAAGTCCGACGGGGAGCGCGGGTCAAACTGGTCCCACTCGTAACAGAAAGTGCACGCGGACGGGCAGCCGCGGGAAGTAACCATATCCACAAACGGCTTCCAGTAAGTGTGGCCGACGTATTTATCCATGGGAAATAAATCATATGCCGGCAAGGGGAGTTTATCCAAATCTTCCAGGAGCGGCTTATGCGGCCCCATGACGATTTTTCCGTCCAGGCGAGAAGTCACTCCGCCCACGTCTTTTAAATCCTTATTCTTATCTATCGCCTCAATTAAATCTCCGAAGGACTCTTCTTCGCCCATGACCACGAAATCTACTTCCGGGTTCTCTTCCAGGGTCGGTACGGGCATCGCCGAATACCATAAACCGCCCAGGATTATCTTTGTTTTCGGGAGTGCGCGTTTAATCTTTTGCGCTGCTTCCTTAAAATGCCTTAAGACTCCGTATCCGCCGTAGCCGTGCAGCTGCTCGCCCATTACTACTACATCGGGGTTTTTACTTTTCACCCGCTCCACCAGTTCATCCATGGGAATCTGCTCGGCTTTGCCGTCAATCACCGCCACATCAGCATAACCCCTCTCCCGCACATAGGCTGCCCAGTGCGCATAGAGCTGGTTCGGCGAACGGTGTATCCCGTGCGTAGCCCAGGCGCCGACTTTCGGCATCACAAAAAGAATCTTCATTGCTTTAAGCTCCTTTCTCAACTACCAAAACTGAATTTATCCCGCCTCTGCCGCGCGAGATAATCATCGCCTTATTAATTTTTCCTTCTTTAGCTTCCTGTTTGATATAATTCAGCCCGTTTAAGTCCGGGTCGTCCAGATTAAGTGTCGGCGGAATTAAATTATGCTCCATCGCCAGAATGGTAATGATTAAATCCACTGCGCCCGAGGCGCCGAGCAGGTTGCCGAACATCGTTTTCGGGCAGCTGACCGGGATTTTTTTAGCGCTGGCGCCGAAAACTTCTTTTATCGCATTCACTTCGCTTTTATCCCAGATTTCTACGGCTAAGCCGTCTAAACTGATGTAGTCGATTTGTTCAGGCGTAATTTTGGCATCCAGCAAAGCCATGCGCATGGCCCGGGCTAATTCTTTTCCGGAAACATCCGGTTGAATGCGGTCAACTCCGTCGCAGCTGGTGCCGTAGCCGGATACCTCCGCCCAGATAGTGGCATTGCGTTTCTTGGCCCGCTCTACGCTCTCCATCACCATAATCCCGGCGCCTTCTCCAATGACAAAACCGCTGCGCTTGCGGTCAAAAGGCCGGTAAGCGCTCTCCGGGTGCGCATTATCTGTAGAGAGCCCGCCGTAAGTATTGCAGCATAAAAGCGCGTAAGGCGTAACCGGCGCTTCCATACCGCCGGCTAAAATCAGATTTAATTTTCCCTTGCTTAAAGTCTTGCGGGCATAACCAATCGCTTCCAGGGAACTTGCCCTGTCAGCGACCACAGTCTTGGAAAAACCCTTGATCCCGTAATAAATGGAGACTTGGCCCTGGGGCGCAGCCGGAAACCAGGCTGAGGCCATATAAGGAGAGACGCCTTCGCGGCCTTCAATGTACATATCGCGCAGCTCTGTCTCGGCATAGAGCCAGCCGCCGATAGCATTGCCTAAAAATATGCCGACGAGGTTAGGGTCTTCTTTTCTAATCTCGACCCCGGCATCCTGCAGCGCCAGCTCCGCGGCAATCAATGCCATATGCGAAAAAGTATCCATTTTTTTCAAGAGCCGCTCGGAGACAGTGCTGTATTTATTTAATTCGTCAATCTGGCCGGCGATATGCGACGGGTAAAGGGAGGCGTCAAAACGATTAATCTCTTTGATAAAAGAGCGGCCGGCCCTGATATTCGCCCAGAATTGCCTGCGGCCGATGCCTGAGGGTGCTACTATTCCTAAGCCGGTAATTGCTGTTTTTTCCATTTATCCTGCAAACCTTTTGATAATTAGCGCGGAGTGAATTCCCGAGAAGCCGCTGGCAGTCTTGATAATCATCTTCACTTTTTTCTCCCGCGCCACATTCGGGATATAATCCAAATCGCATAAAGGGTCTTTCTCCTCCTGGTTTATCGTCGGAGGGAGTAGATTCTTGGCGAAAATCTGCGCGCAGACGGTCATTTCTATGGCATTAGCCGCAGCCAGAGGATGCCCGATCATCGACTTTAGGGAGCTCACCGGGAGCTTATAGGCATAATCGCCAAAGACCGTTTTGTAAGCAGCGGTTTCGAAAATATCATTCATCTTGGTAGAGGAGCCGTGGGCATTGATATAATCGATTTCCCGCGCTTTAATTCCGGCATCGGCTATGGCCAGCTTAATACAATTAGCCATGGCTGTGCCGTCTGCCGGCAAATCCGTCATATGATAGGCATTGCAGCTGGTGCCAAAGCCCAGGACTTCGGCGTAAATATAGGCATTGCGCTTCAGGGCATGGTTTAATTCTTCAAGGATTAAAATCCCCGCGCCTTCGGATAAAACAAAGCCATTGCGTTTCTTGTCAAAGGGCCGCGAGGCCTTTTCCGGCTCTTCGTTATTGACTGCCAGGACATTTACCACGTCAAAGGCGCCGAAAGTAATCGGGGTAATCGGCGCTTCTGCCGCCCCGCAAATCATAATCTCCTGTTCTCCGTCTTGAATCGCCTCTAAGCCAAAACCCACAGAATCAGTGCCGGCAGTGCAGCCCGTAGATAAAGTATTGCAGATTCCCTGGAGGCCGTAACGCGCGGCAATCTCAATGGAAGGCGTATTAAACATTGCCGCGTCATAAAGGTCCGGCCGCACCTTGGCCGGGTCAATCGGCTTTTTGCCGTCGTCAGTGACCAGGGCGAACTCCTCTTCCATATATTTTGTGCCGCAAATGGCATTGGCTAAGCAGATGCCGATACGTCCAGGGTCTTCTTTAGAAAAATTCAGCCCGCTATCTTTAATCGCCATATCCGCGCCAAGCACGCCAAACTGCACGTACCTGTCCATGCGCATCACTTCATCATGGGTCAGGCCGAGCCGAAAAGGGTCAAAGTCCCTGACCTCGGCGGCGATTTTTGTGTTAAAAATGGAAACATCGAAACTGTCTACCCTTTTTACTGCCGATTTGCCCCCAGACATCGCCTGCCAGACATTGTCTTTACCAATGCCGTTAGGGGAAATCACGCCTAAACCCGTAATCACTACTCTTCGTTTATTCATCTTTGGTCGCTTTGGCCTAATTTGCTCGGGACGCTTTACATTGGGCTACTTTCTATTTTCCACACCTTCTAATCGGGTGACTTTAAAGACAATATTTCCGCCGTCGGGACAAGTAACTGTATCGATGCTGTCCGGTTTATCCATAAAGAAAAACTTGGCGCCGAAATTCAAGGCAAAGAGCGCGGGGAAAGCGCAGTGAAAAGCTGCTCCGCAGAAACCAGGGATACATTTTAAACCGGTGGTTTCCCATTTGTCGCCGACCTTATAGCCGAAAGTACATTTGCCTTTGGCTTTGACTACTTCAATCACCATTTTTTTAGGATTGGGGCCTTTAAAATTGGGGTCTTTGGCCAAAGTTTCTACTTTACCCGCCTTATCCAAAATCTCCGCCTTAAACTCCAGCTTCCCGCCGTCCGGGCAGGTAACTGAGAGCGAGCGCTGATTGTCGCGAAAGGGGAATTTAGCCCCGAAACTAAGCGCATAGATAACCGGAAAGAGCGCGTGCGCCAGGCCTAAGCAAAAAAATTCCGGCGGATGGGTAAAGTCTTCCAGTATCAATTCATCGCCGATTTTATAGCCGTGATAGCATTCGCCAAAAACGCCGGTGACGGTAAGTTTTAACCTGGGAAAGGGGGTATTCACCTGCTTCATTTAATTATAGAGGCCTTTGGTCTCGGTTAATAATTCTTCTTTACTCAAAAAACTGCCGTTCTTTTCTACCCGGTGCACCAGCTCGACTAATTTTTCATTTAAGCTGGCCCTGAGGCCGTTTTTCTTGGCGAGAGCGACGAATTCGCCGTTTAAATAATCGATTTCCGACGGCCTGCCGCGTCTAATGCTCTGCAGTATTGAGCCGTAAAGCGGCTCCTTGCTTAAATTCATCATAATCCCGGAATAAATTTTTGCCGCTGCCTCTGCCGGTAAAGCGGTTAATTTAGTCAAGCGCTCTAAGGGAAAATCCGGCAGGGAGACCAGGTTAATTTTACTTTTTTGCACGATTTCCAAGCCTTCCTTCCAGATAGCGATACTAATCGAGCTGACCGGGGGGTCGGCAAATGCCTCCTGCATGCTTTTCCCCAGGATTGCCGGGATACAATTATTGGCGTTGACAAAAATTTTCAGATATTTCATTCCCAGCAATTCTTCGCTCGGCACCACGGGGAAAATTTTATTTAAAACCGCGCCGATATCTTCTACGCTGGTGTCATTTTTACCCGAGAGCCGGCCGATAATCCAACTGCCTTCAAAATTATGCACTACTTCACCCGGTTTCAAACAAGTAGCGCCGAACATGACAATACTGGAGATGATTTTTTCCTTATCTAGATATTTGGCGGCTAAATAATCCGCCTGGATGCCGTTTTGCGTCGTGAGAATCAGGGAGTTGCTTAAGAATTGCAGATTATCTTTTATTGCGGCTTCGATATCCTGGGTTTTTGTCGCCAGAATTACCAGGTCGGCTGCTCCGGTTAATTTTTCCGTAATCTCGAGGGGAACGGTAAAGTCACCCCTTACTCCGGAAATCTTTAACCCTGCGGCCTGGATGGCTTTCACGGCATCAGCGTGGCCGACTAAGCTGATTTCTCTGCCTTGATTTTTCAAATAGCCGGCAACCAGGCTGCCGATTGCGCCGGCGCCGATTACTGTCACCCTCATTTTTTATTTTGCGTCTTGGGAAAACCGTATTTTTTATAATCGAATCCCGACTGTTCAAGCAGCCTGACCATCATACTGTAAAAGGGAGAAGGGACATCGGAAAAAAAGGCGGCGATGACATCTTGTTCTTCCACTTGCGCTGACCGGCGGGCTAAGGCATTCTCCTCGGCTCTTTCAATTACTGCCACCTCCGTAATATGGCGGTGAAAAACCGGGATTTTTGCCACCATTGCCTCTAGGCGCGCTTTAACTTCGGGATTCCAGTCCATAGCCTCACTTAGTAAAATTTTACTATTTGAATTTTTATATTATGCCAGTAAAATTCCGGCCTGTCAAGGAATTTTTAGCAGGGGTAAAACTATTTATAGTTATTGCGGTTAGGGGATAAGGATGACCTTCAGACAATCGGCGGCTCCGGCTACCAGCTTGAAACCCTGGCCTGCCTCTTGCAGGCTTAAACGGTGGGTAATCAATCTTTCCACGGGGATGCTTTTTCTCTTCAGCAGCTCTATTGCCTCCTTAAGGTCCTGGGGGCTGGCTCCGTAAGAATGCATAATTTTTATACTCTGGCGCCAGAAATCATTCACCGGGATAGAAAGGTTAACGCCCGGCTCGGTAGCGGCAAAACACAAGATTGTACCGGCGCGGTCAACGCATTTCAAGGCCTGTTCGAAAGCTGCGCTTGCTCCGGTGCAGACAATCACTAAGTCTGCCTTCAGATTGGCGATTTTCTCGTCTTGAGCATGAAAAACGCTGACCGCGCCTAAATCTTTGGCTAATTGCAGGCGAAAATCATTGATGTCCGTGATCATAATTTCTTTGACGCCTTTAGTGCGGCCGGCTAAAAGATGCAATAAACCGGAAATGCCGGCGCCTAAAATCAAAACCTTCTGCCCGGGTTTCAAGCCCGCCATCCTCTGGCCGCGCAGCACGCAGGCCAAAGGCTCAATAAACGTGCCTTCTTCAAAGGAGAGCTCTGCGGGCAGGATAAATACTCCGCGCTCGACATTTATTTTGGGCACGCGGATATATTCGGAAAAACCGCCGGGATAATAATTGGTGGTGTGCAGCGTTTCGCAAACCGTATGATTGCCGCTTAAACAATAACGGCACGTGTTACAGGGCACATGATGGGAAACAAAAACGCGGTCACCGATTCGGTATTCCCGCACAGCCTGGCCGGCTTCGGCAATTTCTCCGGTTGCCTCATGCCCTAAAACCAGGGGGGCTTTTTTCAGGCGGTACCATTCCAGCACGTCGCTGCCGCAAATTCCCGAAGCTCTGACCTTAATCAGTAACTCATCCGGCCCGATCTTGGGCCTGGGCATTTCTTCGATGCGCACATCCCGATTGTTGTAATACATCGCAACCTGCATATTTATTTTCTTTTTGATTCGTTAAATATCTCGCAGGCTTTCTTTACGTTTGCCTTTTCATGCACAATTGACTTTAGCGCCTTGGCCATTGCTACCGGATGCGCGTGCTGCCAGACATTTCTTCCTAAGTTTATGCCGATTGCCCCCTTTTGCAGGCCGTCATAAACAAATTCAAAGACCTCTTTTTCGCTTTCGCATTTCGGGCCGCCGGCAATCACTACCGGGACCGGACAACCCGAGACTACCTTCTCAAAATCTTCGCACCAATATGTCTTTACTACCCGCGCGCCGGTTTCCGCGCAGATGCGGCAGGCCAGCGCCAGGTAGCGCGCATCGCGCTTCTCCAATTCTTTGCCTACGGCAGTCACGGCCATTACCGGAATGCCGTAATTTTCGCAAAGATTAACTAATTTTGCTAAATTCATAATCGTCTGATGCTCATATTCGCTGCCGATAAAAACCGAAACACCTGCTGCCGAGGCATTCAGCCGGATAATTTCTTCTATCGAAGCAGTGAGCCCTTCATTAGCCAGGTCTTTACCGGCCATACTGGTGCCTCCGGAGGCGCGCAAGATAACCGGTTTAGTCTGCAAGGGGTCTATTGCCGCGCGTAATACCCCTCTGGTGACAAAAAGCGCGTCGCAAAATTCAATTAACGGCTTAATCGTTTCTCCGGGTTTCTCCAAACAGCGCGTCGGCCCCTGAAAATAGCCGTGGTCTATCGGCAGAAAGAAACAGCGCCCGTCGGGCTGAATTAATCGGCGCAAACGGTTTTTCATTCCCCACTCCATCTTATACCTCCTTATGCTATACCTAGTCTATCGGCGTCTGCGAATTGATCCCGGGCGTACAAAGAAGCCGTCTGCAGCGAATCCAGGCGTTGACGCGAGGGACCAGGTAAATAACTTACAACATAACCCGCAGCCGGTCAAGCAGAAAAGAGAAAAATAGAAAACACTTGCAATTTAATTAAAATTGTGCTATACATTTAATAGCCTTCATCAGAAAAGCCACGGAGAAAGGTGTAATGCAGGATTTTGCAGACAAAAGGGTTTTTGAAAGGTTCTCCGTCCAGCTTCCCATGAGGTGTCTCAACCTCGACTCCAGCAGAGAATTCACAGCACAAACCAGCGATATCAGCGCAAACGGGATAGGCCTGACTACAGGGGAAAGATTAGGCAGGCAAAACCCGGTAGAAATGTGGCTGTCTATCCCCGACAAGGGGCACCCGCTTTATGCGCGCGCAAACGTGATTTGGTCAAATATGATCGAGCCTAATAAATACCGGGTGGGATTGAGGTTAGAAAAAGCCAACCTGATGGGCCTTTCGCGCGTCTTAAGGATAATTGATACCCGCCAAGATTAAGCAATTTTATTAATCGTCTTATTAATCAATTTATTCAAGAGGCGCTCATTGTGGACATCGCGCCAATTAATAAATACTCCGGCTATCTTGGGCCTGCCTTTTCCTTCTAAGGCTTTCTTGACATAATCAAAACACAGCTTGTTGTCTTTTTTATCCCCGTAAATCTGGCAGCAAATTATATTTTTACCGTCTGCATTCACGCACCTTTCGATATAGCCTGCTAAAGGCGAGGCCAGGCATTTATCCCAGATAGGAATACACAGGCATAAACAATCGTAATTACGCATATCGCAAGGAATCTGTTCCGGGCCCACGCCGCGGGATTTGGCCTTGTTCTCAATATTGTTCGGCATGCTCTTGGCTTGCGTGTCTTCAAGCAGCTCAAAAATTTCAGCTTCCCCCTTTTTCTTCAGGGCCTCCAGAAAGCGGTCAGCCACATAGGCGGTATGGCCGTAATGCGATTCATAAACTACTATGCTCTTCATCGCTAGATATCCCCCTTTCCAAAAATTAAACTCCCCACTTAGAGTATCTTAATGAATTTGGCAAGAAATTTACGTTCGGCTTCTATCATCCGCAGGTTATGCTCGGAAATATAAACCAAGGACGAAGCCTTTTTCTTTTTTAAAGAGTCAATCACTTGCCGTAAGTCCCGGAAGAGGCTCTTTAAAATCTGCATCCGCGCCTGCAGGCGGCGCCTGGCGATTTCGGGCTTGATATAACGCAAAAAATAAAGGCTCAAATCCAGGCTGAACTGCGGCCTTTTAAAATTAAGGAAGCTTTGCGCAAGCAATTGCTTAAAGCGCTCCTCGCCCCGGGGTGTCAAAGCATAAACAAAACGCTCGGGGCGCCTCCCGCCTTTAGTTGTCTGTTTTATTACTAACCCCTTTTTCTCTAATCCCTGCAAGGGATAGTATATTGATTTTAAATCTATCCCGGCAAAGAGCGCCGGAATCTCCTCTATCCTCTTTTTGATTTCATATCCGTGCTTAGGGCTCTCTTTCAAGAGGCCCAATAAGATTAATTGCTGCTCAATCATGCAAACTCGCCCATTTTCCTGAATTTTTGGTACCTTGCCTCAAGAAGCTCTTCTTTCCCCTGCGCCTTTAACTCCTTGAGGTTACGGATCAGCGTCTCCTTGAGCGATTCTGCCGTCTTTTGCGGGTCGCGGTGCGCTCCGCCCAATGGCTCGGGTATGACTTCATCAATCAGTCCCATTTTTAATAAATCCTGGGCAGTGAGTTTTAATACCTCGGCTGCATCAGGCGCCTTGGACCCATTCTTCCATAATATCGCCGCGCATCCTTCCGGCGAGATAACCGAATAATAGGCGTTTTCTAAAACAAAAACCTTATCCGCGACGCCTATGCCTAATGCGCCCCCGGAGCCGCCTTCGCCGATGATTACCGCGATAATCGGCACGCCAATGTGCGCCATCTCCCTTAAATTCAAGGCGATGGCCTGGGCCTGGCCGCGCTCTTCTGCGCCGATACCCGGATAGGCGCCGGGCGTATCAATAAAGGCCAAAACCGGCAAAGCAAATTTCTCTGCCAGCTCCATCGCCCGCAAGGCTTTACGGTAACCTTCCGGATGGGCGCAGCCAAAGTTGCGTTTTAGATTTTCTTTGGTATCTCTTCCTTTCTGATGGCCGATGACGACCGCCTTCTGCCCGTTTAATTTGGCAAATCCCGCGATCAGGGCCTTGTCGTCTGCGAAAAGTCTGTCTCCGTGCAACTCAATAAAATCCGACATGATCATATTTATGTAATCCAGGGTGTACGGCCTCTGAGGATGCCGGGCAATCTGTACGCGCTGCCAGGCAGTAAGGTTGCCGTAAGTGTCTTTTTTTAAATGCTGGAGCTTCTCTTCCAGGCGCCTTACCTCCGAAGAAAGATCAATCTTTTTATCCGAGGTAAAGCTCTTTAACTCCTGGATCTTTTTTTCCAATTCATTAATCGGTTTTTCGAATTCAAGTCCGGCCATGGGTTAGTCGACGATGGTTACTTCTGCGCCTTTGGGGACGATAATATACAATTCCTCAACATCGGAATTGGCCATGCGGACGCAGCCCTGGGTAACCTGTTTACCCAGGCTTTGGGGGTCGGTGGTACCGTGTATGCCGTAACCGGCCAGGTTTAAGCCCAGCCAGCGCGACCCCAGGATATTCTCGGGGCTTCCGGCGGGAACGACTGTGCCGGCTTTATACCAGGTAGGCTGAATAAGTTTTGCGACAATCTTAAAGGCGCCAACGGGCGTAGAATTGTTTGCTCCGGTAGCGACGGTATAAGTCTTGATTAATTCTTCATCGCTTTTTAAGAACAGTACATTTTGCGACTTATCCACTAATATGCTGAAAGGTGCGGTCCAAACCTTGATTTTCCTGCCCGGTAAAATTTTATCACTGGCCAAATTATTGCTCGCCTTAAGCAGTTCTACGGTGGTATTAAATTCTTTGGCGATTTTTGCTAATGTATCCCCGCGCTTTATTTCATAAGACGTGCTTTTGGGGGTGATGGCCGGAGAAAACAATAATTTTATATTTATGGCCTCAAGCTCCTTCTGCCAATTTATTATGTCGCTGGAGCCGGGAAAATCATTAATTAATTTCTGGTAGATGGCAAGCGCCTCTTGAAAATTGCCCTGGGCTTTGAGGTCCCTTGCCTTATGCAGTAAAGCCGGGCCGGGGCCTGTGCCGATCTTGCTTTTTAAAAGCCTCGCGCCCTGTTTCATGTTTAGTCCGATAAATAAGACTATCCCGAATAATACCACTATGATAATCACTAACCATTTTTTATTCACGGTATTCTCTCCTTAAATTTTTGCGCTATTGTGGGTAAGAAAATTTATCCCGGGGGATATCCTTCTTACCCTGCCAATAAAGCAATGATTACTCCTAATGCGCCGCCAATGATGACTTCAATAGGGGTGTGGCCGATAAGTTCGCGCAACCTTCCCTCTTTAATCCTGCCCTGCCAATAAATATCTTCGGTTATTTTATTTAATATGCGCGCCTGCCTGCCGGAAGCGCGGCGCACGCCCTGGGCATCGAACATGACGACAATCGCAAAAGAGGCTGCCAGGGCAAAATAGATGCTGTCAAAACCGTACGCCAGGCCGATCGAGGCCGCCAGACAACTGGCTCCCGCGGCGTGACTGGAAGGCATCCCGCCCGTACCCACAAACCAGCGGAAATCAAACCTCTTTTCGCGGATTACGCCGCTGGTTACTTTAATCGCCTGGGCGATTATCCAGGCAGAAAGCGTAGTCATGAAAATTTTATTCCTGAATATCTGGACGAATATTTCGTTCATTGAGGGATTACCTCTATCTTGACTTTCCCGGAATAAGTGGATTTACCCTTCTTGATCAAAAAACCCTGGTTTCCCTCTTGCGCGTCTTTGGCCGCGGCCTTCTGCTTTATAGCCTTCTGCTTTATTGTCCTGCCGACCTTTCTTATCTGCAGTTTTAATTCTCTAATTGCTTTTTTCAGCTCGACCAGCGAGCTCAGCCGGGCCTGAAGATTATCCTTTTCCTGCGATACTTGTTTTAATTGTGCGTCCACATCTTCTCTTTCGCTTCTTAAGGCGGCATTTTCGCTTTTTAAGAGGGCAATGTCGGAACTTAACTCTGCGGCGCTCTTTTGCGAAGCGCTTAAATCATCAAACGAGGACTCCAGCCTCTTTTTGCTCGCCTTTAAATATGCCTTGAGCAGTGAATTCTGCTCGGCAAGCTTCTGCTGCAGCTCTTTTTCTTTCTCCATGTCCTGTGCCAGGCGCTGCTTTTCGTCCAGAAGGGCCTGTTTTTCGCTGAGAAGACTCTCTTTTTCCGCTTCTAAATCCCCTAATTGTTCTTTTATTTCGGTATTAGTACGCAAGAGCGCGTATTTTTGCCTGGCGGTATTGATAAAGCCGATAGTGCTGTACGCGCTTATTCCCAGGAGAAATAAAAAACCGATGAGAACCTTGTAATCCTTCATAATTGCCTCCTGCCCATTGACTTTTAATTATAGTAATATCTGGCTTAAAAAGCAAGGTTTTTTAATCGGCGTTGTAAATTTTTCAGTTAGATTTTGCGCTCTCTTACGTCTATTAGAGTAAGGCACCCCGCGCTTATTGGAATTGCGCGGGTGTTGTCCCTGTGGACAAGGAGGTGGTTAAATGTTGGCAAGGGTTTTTAGTTTCGGGCTCTTGGGCATAGAAGCATATCCGATTGAGATAGAAGTGGATGTTTCTCCTGGCTTACCGGCAGTAACGCTGGTAGGCCTGGCAGATGCCGCAATCAGGGAAAGTAAGGAACGGGTTAAATCGGCAATTAAAAATTCGGGGTTTGCCTGGCCAAGCGAAAGAATTACTGTCAGCTTAGCGCCTTCGGATACAAAGAAAGAGGGTGCGTGTTTTGACCTGGCGATTGCCCTGGGGATACTCGCGGCAACCGAACAGCTAAATAGCCAGCGCCTGAAAGACTACTATGTTCTCGGTGAATTATCCCTCGATGGCTCGCTTAGGCCCTGCAAAGGGATTTTACCGGTCAGCTTAAGCGCAGCCAAATCCAAACTAGAAAATATAATTCTGCCGGAAGCTAATGCTAAAGAAGCCTGCGCGGTAAGGGATATCTCTATCTGGCCTTTGAAAACGCTCAGAGAAACAGTAGAATTTCTCCATAATCCCCAGATGGTTCAGCCTTTTAAAATGGACTTAGCAGAACTATTCCGGGAAAATTGTACTTATCCCCTTGATTTATCGGAAGTTAAGGGCCAGTATCTGGCAAAAAGAGCGCTGGAGGTGGCGGTTGCCGGCGGACACAATATCCTGATGATTGGGCCTCCGGGAAGCGGAAAGACCATGCTTGCTAAAAGAATACCCACGATTATGCCGGATTTAACCCTGGAGGAAGCATTGGAAATAACCCGCATCCATTCTGCAGCCGGGGCTCTGCCGCTGAAGCAGGGTATCGTTGCCAGGCGCCCCTTCCGCAGCCCGCACCATACTGCCTCAAATACCGCGTTAGTCGGCGGAGGCTCTATCCCCCAGCCCGGACAAATCAGCCTGAGTCATCAGGGAGTCTTATTCCTGGATGAGCTGCCGGAATTCCGCCGCGATTCCTTAGAAGCATTGAGGCAGCCCCTGGAAGACGGCTCTATCCGCATCTCGCGGGCGTTGAAATCTTTTGTCTTTCCCGCTTCTTTCATGCTCGTCTGCGCGATGAATCCCTGCAAATGCGGGCGCTTTAACGACCCCAAATCTTCCTGCGGTTGTTCAACAACACAGATTCACAGCTATCGCTCTAAAATATCAGGCCCTTTGTTAGACAGGATAGATATCCACATTGAAATCCCTGCTGCAAGATATCAGGACTTATCCGGCAATTTAGCCGCTGAAGCTTCTGCCCTGATTAAGGAAAGGGTAAACCGAGCTCGCGCTATTCAGCGAGAGCGTTTCAAAACGGCCTCAGAACCCATTTTTTACAACGCCCAGATGAGCCACAGGCAGGTGCGTAAGTTCTGCATATTAGACAAAGAGGGGAGTGAATTGCTCAAGATGGCAATGACAGAGTTGAATTTCAGCGCCCGGGCCTATGATAAAATATTGAAGATCTCCAGGACTATCGCCGATCTGGCGGGAGGCGGGGATATCAAAACAGGGCACCTTTCGGAAGCGATTCAGTACAGGGGCTTAGATAGGGACTTTTTCGTTTAATCAATCTCTAAAGGCAGGCTAAAACTATTTAAATTGCTCTTTGACTTTAGGGCGGGTAAGAAAGAGGATTAAGATAAGCCAGAAGCTGTATAAACTCAGTTTCTTAAGGCTGAAGGTAACGCCCTTTAAGGTGACCAGATACGGCACGCCATACCATTTCAATTTAATTAAGTTCGTCAGGTCGTTAGCTATTCCCAGCCCCAGGAAGAAGAAGCATGAATATAAGATTAATTTCCGCGCCCAGCGCCTGATATCAAAGACAAATATGGAGGCGACCAGGCCCAGAAAACTGACTATCAGGCAGAGGATATTCCTCAGCATCTCAAACCAGGGGAGGCTTTCGGAGGGAAAGAAAAAAACAAAAAATAAAAAACTGTAAGCAAAGAAAATTATAGAAATCAACGAAATAAGCGACACGCTCAACGACCTTCCTTCAGCCACGCTACCCTCCTGAGAAGTTAATTTTCTTTTATGCTTATTGTATTTTAATTATAACCGTAAATAATCATTTTAGCAAGTAAATTTTTGGACAAAAAAATTGTCTTTAAGATGGCGTTATGGTATAATTCATTTAACAGGGACCGATAAAGAGGAGAAGGCCCATGATGTCAAACCAGGCAAGGATAGACCCCTTGACGCGGTTTTTTTTAAGGGACGCGCTTTATCCCTTTTTACAAAACCTCATCGTTAAGGCGTCCCTGGACAACCAGGGGTTTTCCCTGGCGCTGGTCGATTTAGACCACTTTAAGAAATTCAATGACAAATTCGGCCATGACTTCGGCGACGAAGTCCTGAAATACTTCGCCAGCACCCTGCGCCTCTCTCTTCAGGAAAATGAAAGCTATATCTTTCGTTACGGCGGAGATGAATTTATCGCGGTGATACCCGGGAAAGAGCCCCAGGAGGCGCTGCGCCTGCTTAGGCAGTGCAGCTATAACCTCGACCACCGGCCTTTCCTCTTCCAAAACAAACTCTACAAAATTACCCTCAGCTGCGGGATCGCTGTTTTTCCCTCTAACGGCAAAACAATAGAAGACCTGATTAAAAGCGCGGATAAGGCGATGTATTTCTCAAAGCGCCACGGCCGTAACTCCGCTACCCTGGCCAGCAGTATTAAATATCTCAGGATTTACTGGACGCTCTTCTTCGTCTTTGCCTGCACAGCTATCTTAGCTACCGGGCTTATCTTATACCGCACAGGCGTGATTAAACAAATCATTCAGCCTGCCATAAACAGGATTTTGGGAATAAAAACCAAAGATGTGCTGATATTAAAAAATGGCGCAATTTTTGAAGGCTACATTGTCACGGAAGCCAAAGATAAAGTGGTATTAAATTTATCTCCAAAAAAAGGCGTGCTGGGGCATTTTTCAGGCGAGGAATCTCTGGTAGTCTTTAATCGGCAGGAAATCGCCAAGATAAAATACGGTTCAAGGCCGTTCCGCAGAAACGAGAAGCCTTAAGGTCTCTCCCGGCTTAAATCTTCCTGGATGTAACGGTTTAAACCCTCCTGGAACTTCTTTATCCGGGCTTCTTCCCGGGCATCGCTGGCATCCTCCAGCTTCTTAATCTTTTCCCTGTACGCGGGGTTATGCTCATAGCGATAATCCGAAACCGCCGCGCAGGGAAGCCTAAACACCCCGCTCATCAGCTTTATCAAGATAATCGGGGGGTCAATAAAGGCCATCTTAAAGCGGCTCTCAATATATCCCATTCTTTTATAATAATCCTCGACAATTTTTCTCCGCCTGAGGAAACGTTCCCTGGCGAGTTTACGGTCGGGGACGCTGTTATCCTGCCCGATAGTATATTCTACTATCGTATAATCATCGCGGGAAACCACATACCCCTTATCGTAAGGAGACTCTCCCCGCTGGAATTTATAGGCTGCGCATCCGGATAAAAATATAACCGATAATAGCAAAGCGGCGCATTTTTTCATGGCCTGATGCTCCTTTCTCAATTTATCACTTAATCAAAGCCAGGGCCTCGGCGCGGGTCTTCTCATTTTCTTTGAATATGCCCCTTACTACCGAAGTTACCGTCAGCGTGCCGGGCTTTCTTATCCCGCGCATGGATAAACAAAGATGTTCCGCTTCGATCACTACCATGCAGCCTAAGGGCCTAAGCTTACGCATCACAATCTCGGCAATCTGGGCGGTAAGGCGTTCTTGCACTTGCAGCCTGCGGGAAAAGACCTCCACCACCCTGGCCAATTTACTCAATCCGGTAACCCTGCCTCCTTTTGGGATATAGGCGATATGGGCGCGGCCCATAAAAGGCATCAGGTGGTGCTCGCAGACTGAATAAAGAGGAATATTCTTCAGGAGCACAATTTCATCGTGTTTTTGCTCCAAGATTACTTCAAGCTCTTTCTCCGGCTTCTGTTTAATTCCGGAAAATATCTCTTCGTACATTTCTGCAACGCGAGTAGGCGTACCCAGCAGGTCTTTTCTTTTGGGGTCGTCTCCGATTGCTTCCAGTATTTCTTTAACCGCTTTTTCAATTTTTTTCTTATCCATCCTGCCTCCGTTACTTACCGATACAAAAATCGTTGAATATCTTATTTATCAAATCTTCGGAGAATCTTTTCCCCAGGATATCGTCTAACCGGCCTAAGGCGTCTTTTAAGTCCTGCGCGGCGAATTCCGGGGACAGCTTATTATCTAATGATTTAGCGGCTTCTTCAATAAGTTTTTGGGCCGTCTTTAGCGCCTGGATATGCCTTAAGTTGCTCACGAGCATATGCTCGTTGCCGCTAACCTTACCTTGATAGACGGAATTAACAATAGCGTCTTCCAGCAAATTTATATTTTTACATTTTTTTGCCGACAGCTCAATGATACAGCCGAATATCCCTCCGAGCCTTTTTTTCTCTATCTTCTGCCTGAGGTCTATTTTATTGATTACCGCGATAGTAGGCTTATTCTTTAACTTCCGGATGAGGATTTTGTCTTCCCGGCTTAAGCTTCTGCTTGCGTCAAAGATTAAAATGACCAGATCCGCTAAGGCAATATATCTTTTTGTGCGCGAGACGGCCTTTCTCTCTACTAAATCCCGCGGCTCAATAATACCGGCGGTATCGACAATCCTGATGGGGATACCCTTAATGTCAATAATCTCCTCGACGGTATCGCGGGTTGTCCCGGCCATTGGCGTAACGATGGACCGCTCTTGCTTCAAGAGAGCGTTTAAAAGCGAGGATTTTCCTGCATTGGGCTTGCCGCAGATAACCGCCTGCACGCCCTCGCGCATTATCCGGCCTTGCCGCGCAGCTTGTAAAATATTTTTTAACGCGCTATCTGCCTTATTCAACTGTTTAAAGACTTGCTTTGGGTTAACCGCTCCTGTTTCTTCTTCGGGGAAATCGATATTTGCCTCTAACGCCGCCAGCGCCTGCAATATTTCCTTCCTTAAATTGCCTATCTCCCGAGAAAGCGTACCCCTTAATTGTTCCGTTCCTACTTTTAAGGCGGCATCGGTTTTCGCCCGGATAATATCTAAAACCGCCTCTGCCTGGCTTAAATCAATCCTGCCGTTTAAAAATGCCCGCCTGGTAAATTCCCCGGGCTCGGCTAAGCGGCAGCCGTTTGCCAGGACTAAATCCAATACTGCGCGTAATGCCACAATCCCGCCGTGGCAGTTGATTTCGACAACATCCTCTTTGGTATAAGATTTGGGCTGCCGCATTACGGTCAGGATTACTTCATCGATAACTTTAGACTTATCTTTAACCCAGCCGTAATGCGTGGTATAGGCCTTGAAGGTGGACGGTTTTTCCCCGTCTTTAGCCGCAAAAACCTTATCGGCGATTTTCAAGGCATCTTTACCGCTGATGCGCACAATGCCAATCCCTCCCTCGCCAATCGGAGTTGAAATCGCGGCAATTGTATCGGTTAAGCTTAGGTTATACATATTTTACCTATAAAAAGCGGGTGGCTTGAATAAATTTTATGGTCTTTGCTGGAGTGCGCATTAGAAAATTTTTGGCAAATGTCTGCGAGGAGTAAGCCGAAGCAGACGGCAAAAATTTTCAGCGCACGGAAACAAAACCATAAAATATTTCTCGCGCTTCTCCTACCACAAATAACGACCCGGTCACCAAAATCAAATCTCTTGTCCCGGCTTTTTGCTTTGCCAGACTTATCGCTTCTTTTACGCTATTTGTCAAATATCTTTCTTTATCTTTAAAATAACCGCCCAATACTTCCGGTTTAGCCGCCCGCGGGCTATCTGCCCTGGTTAAAATCACGCTATCCGCTAATCCGGATAACTCATGGCATATCCCTTTTATATCCTTGTCGCTGGAAATACCCAAAACCAGAATTAATTTTCTGTACTTGAAGTTCTCTTTAATGGTTTTCTTTAAGGCCCGGCTTGAGGCGAGATTCTGCGCGCCGTCCAGCACCGCCAGAGGATTTCGCGAGACAGTCTCGCACCTTCCCGGCCAGACTGTATGATAAAGGCCTTTTTTAATCGCTTCTCTTTTGATTTTAATCCCATAAGCACCCAGTGCCTTAATTATCTCTGCGGCCAGATTGGCATTAATCTGCTGATGCTCTCCCAGGAGTTTTATCTTAAAACGCCGGTAATTATCGGGGTTTATTTCATATAATTTTGCGCCGGCTTCCTTGCACCTGGCCCTAATTACTTCAATGGCTTCTTTTTCCTGCGGCGCAGAAATTACAATTGAGCCCGGTATCCGGGATTTAATAATGCCGGCTTTTTCTTTTGCGATTTCTCGCAGAGTATTGCCCAGTTTCTGGGTATGCTCATAACTTATCGGCGTAATCGCGCAAACTAAGGGATTTACTGCGTTGGTAGCGTCAAGCCTGCCGCCCAAACCGGTTTCTAAAACCGCAAAATCAACTTTTCTTTCCTTAAAATAGGTAAGCGCCAAAGCAGTATAGACTTCAAAAAAAGAAAGCGCTCCGTACGGCGAGCGCCGATTATATTTTTCTATCTCCGGCTTTAATCTCTTAACCAGTCCTGCCAGGTCTTCAGGGAGGATTATTCCTTCAAATTCGGGTTGGGGGACAGGGGCCAAAGATTGCGGATTTAAAATTCTGATGCGCTCTCTAAAATCAGATAAATGGGGCGAAGTATAAAGGCCGGTTTTATACCCCCCCTCCCTTAATATATAGGTAAGGAAAGCCGAGGTAGAGCCTTTCCCTTTTGTGCCGGCAACATGGATACACCTTAAGGAATCCTCGGGATTTCCGAGCGCATCCAGGAACCCCCTGATGCGCTCTAACTTTAAAGATTCCTTATAGGGATAAGCGGGGATTTTCTCGTAATTAATAAAAGATTCCAGGTATCGGATTGTTTCCGGGTAGGTCATGCATTAATGCCGGAAATGCCTGATGCCGGTTGTAACCATGGCGATTTTTTTCTTATCCGCCATCTGAATAATTTTGTCGTCGGCGATGGAACCGCCGGGCTGGATGATCGCTTTAATTTTATATTTTGCAGCCAGCGCAATTGCGTCTTCCTTGGGGAAAAAGGCATCCGAAGCCAATACCGAGCCGAAAGCAAGCTTCCCTGCCTTTTTAGTCGAGATAAATACCGAATCGACCCTGGACATCTGCCCTGCGCCGATACCCACGGTTTTTGTGCCGCGGGTTAAGATAATGGCGTTGGACTTTACGTGTTTTGCCACTTTCCAGGCAAAAAGTAAAGATGCCATTTCGGCCTTGGTGGGTTTTTTCTTAGTCACAACCTTTAGGTTATTTTCATCGAGGGTAATGCTGTCTTCATCCTGAATGAGCAGGCCGCCGTTTACCCGCTTGAAATCCAACTGCGTTGATTTTTGCGTCAATGCCGGTAATTCCAAAAGCCGCAGATTCTTTTTATCTTTTAACAAATTCAGGGCGTCTTCGCTAAAAGCCGGGCAAATAACACACTCGAGAAAACCGCTTTTTGCGATTAACTTTGCCAGATTTAAATCGACATTCCTGTTGATGGCGAGAATCCCCCCGAACGCCGATAATTTATCGCAAGACCAGGCATCGCGATAGGCCCTAAAGATATCGCTATTTTCCGCCACGCCGCAGGGGTTATTATGTTTAATAAATACCACTGCCGGCTTTTCAAATTCTCTCGCTATATTCACCGCGGCATTCAGGTCAAGGATATTGTTAAAAGAAAGCTCTTTTCCCCAGAGTTGTTTCATTTTACTCAGGCCCTTTAATTCCCCGGCCTCACGGTAGAAAGCGGCTTTCTGATGCGGATTTTCTCCGTAGCGCAGGTCTTGTATTTTTGCCAGCTCTACGGATAACTTTTCCGGAAAACCCGCAGCCTGCCGCGCGCCTCCTGAGGAAGATTTGCTTAAGTAGCCGTGGATTGCCCCATCATACTGGCTTGTCCGGCCGAAGACTTCAATTGCCAAATCTCGCATTAACCCGGAGGAGAGAGAACCGCTGTTCTTTTTCAGCTCTGCAATCACCTGGTTATAGCGGCCGGGATTACAGATCACGGCAACCGACTGATGATTTTTCGCCGCCGAACGCAGCATTGACGGCCCCCCGATATCGATATTTTCAATCGCTTCTTCGATAGTTACTCCCGGCTTCTGGGTGGTCTTTTCAAAAGGGTATAAATTCACTACTACCATATCAATCAGGCCGATAGCGTGTTTCTGCAAAGTCTCCATATGCTCCCGGTTTTCCCGCAAAGCCAGCAATCCCGCATGAATTTTGGGGTGTAGCGTTTTTACCCTGCCGTCGAGCATTTCGGGAAAGCCGGTATATTCGGAAACATCCTTGACCGGAATGTTGTTCTCTCTTAATGTCTTGGCTGTGCCGCCGGTAGAAAGGATCTCTACGCCTAATTTACTTAATTCCCTGCTGAAATCAACTATTCCCTCTTTGTCGGAAACACTAATCAATGCGCGCTTAATCTTAACCATCTACTTTAGCCCTCCAATGATAAATTATTTATTGAAACGGAAAGTTGTTAAATCTGCGTCCTGCATGACGTAATCTTTTTGTTCCAGGCGTAATTTTCCCGCCTGCTTGGCCGGGTTCTCTCCGCCGCTGCCGATAAAATCCTGAAAACTGATAATCTCCGCGCGGATAAATCCCCGCTGGATATCCGAATGAATAGAGCCGGCTGCCTCCCAGGCAGTAGTGCCTTTTTTAATCAGCCAGGCACGGGTCTCTTTTTCTCCGGTAGTAAAAAAACTGATGTAGTTCGCTGCCTGCAGGCAGCGAACTAAGAGCTGGTTTAAATCTGCCGGCTCTTCTTTTTCCGCCAGTACCACCGGCTTCTTAGTGCATAAGCCGTAACCGGAGAGCAGCTGTTTTTCCTCGGCAGCAAGCGGCACTTCGGCAACAAACTGTTCTTTTTCTAAAGCCGCTTTTAACTTCTCCAGTAAACCCTTTTCGTTTGCATCTTCGCTGCGGCCCAGGCGCGTCTCGATGAATTCTAAATCCTTAAGCACTAAATCCTGCCGTGCATCTTGAGGCGCCAAAATACAATCGGCATCCAAAATAGCATCCTCCGCCGCCACTTCCACCTGCACATAAGTTTTTTTCTTGGCCCGGCTGATATTATCTACTTCGTCCAACCGGCTGTCTTTGACATTATGCTTGCCTAATTTTATATCGGGCAGAGAAAATATGCTGATCTTCATAGATAGCGCCCTTTCTTATTCTTCCTGCTGTTTCTTGCCAGCCTGATACTGCGCCATAATCGTGGAGGCGATTTTGTGCGGGACCTCCTCGTAATGCGAGAAACGCATCGTGTAGGAACCCCTTCCGCCGGTAATTGAGCGCAGGTCATTGGCGTATTTAAACATTTCCGATAACGGCGCCTGCGCCTTGACAATCTGGTTCCTGCCTTTGACGTCCATGCCCATAATCCGGCCGCGCCGGGAATTCATATCTCCGGAAATCGCGCCTAAAAATTCTTCGGGAATAAAAATCTCCACATCCATCACCGGCTCCAGCAACACCGGGCCTGATTCCGTGACCGCTTTTCTTAAGGCCATTGCCCCGGCGATCTGGAAGGCCATATCAGAGGAGTCTACTTCGTGATATGAGCCGTCAACCAGAGTCACGCGGATATCCTCAATGGGGTAACCCGCTACCGCGCCTTCCAGGCATGCCTGACGGATGCCTTTTTCTGCCGAGGGAATGAAGTTGCGCGGAATGGCGCCGCCGAAAATTTTGTCCACGAATTCAAACCCCTTGCCTCTTTCCAAGGGCTGAATTTCAATCCAAACATCACCGTATTGGCCGCGGCCGCCGGATTGGCGCTTATATTTACCCTGGACCCTGGCAGATTTGGTAATCGTCTCTTTATAGGAAACCTTAGGGGTGCCTAATTCTACCTCTACGTTAAACCTTTTTTTCATCCGGCCGACCATCACATCAAGATGCAGGTCGCCCAGCCCCGAGATGATTAGCTCCTTGGTCTGCGGGTCGTGCGCTACTTTAAAGGTCGGGTCCTCTGCGGCAAGCTTAGAGAGCGCGCCGGAAATTTTTTCCTCGTCTTCGCGGGACTTCGGCTTTACTGATGCGGAGATCGCCGCTTCCGGAAAAACTATCGGGTCAAACAAAACCTGTTCTTTTTCATCGCAGAGCGAATCGGAAATAGTTGTTTCTTTCAATTTGGCAATCGCCACAATGTCTCCGCAAGAAGCGGCATCCAGCGCCCGCTGCTCTTTCCCCTGGAGGATGAAAATCTGGCCAATCCTTTCCCTGGCCTTTTTATTCACATTATAAAAGCCCGTATTCGATGGCAAAGAGCCTGAAAAAACGCGCAGCAGCGTTAATTGGCCCACGTAAGGGTCGGATATATTTTTAAAAACAAAAGCGGAAAATATTCCGTCCTGGCTAAAGGAAATTTCTTTTTTATTTCCGGGGTTTTTAGGGTCGGCTGCCTCTATCTTTGCTCGCTCTAAAGGGCTGGGCAGGCATTTTACGACCGCATCTAAAAACTGCGCTATGCCTTTATCCGCTAAGGCCGAACCGGCTAAAACCGGAAAAACCTTGCGCTTGATTACTGCCTGAGCTAAGCCATCGCTTAATTCTTCCTTCGATAAGCTGGCGCCCTCCAGGTACTTTTCCAAAAGCTTATCGTCGCTTTCGGCAATCGCTTCAACTAAATCCGGAGAATCCAGCGTATCAATAAAGGCGGCTTTTTTGCAGAGCCGGCTTTTTATATCCTCAAGCACCTTTTGGGTGTCCGTGCCTTCCTTATCGGTTTTATTGATAAAGAACAGGCAGGGTAAATTATTCTCTTCCGCAATCTGCCAGGCCCGCTCAGTCCCTACCTCAATTCCGGCAGAAGCATCCACCACAATCACCGCGCTATCTGTGGCGCGGATTCCGGAAATAACCTCACCGAAAAAATCCGCGTAACCCGGAGTATCCACAATCTGAATCCGCATACCCTGATAATCGCAAAAAAGCAGGCTTAAGTTTATGGAATTTTTTCTTTCTATTTCGTCAAAACCGTAGTCGCCCACGGTTGTGCCGTCCGCGACTTTGCCTTTACGGGTGGTGGCCTTGCAGAAATAAAGCAGGCTTTCCGTCAGCGTCGTCTTACCCGACTGGGCATGGCCTAAAAGAATAAAATTCCTTTTATTTTTAGTATCCATATCCGCGGCACTCCTCTTTAGAGTAAATTAAGGTAGGAAAAATTATTATATAATACGAAAAGCCGAGGGTCAAGGGATAAAAAGGGTAAGTTTTATTCCAGGTAAGTGTAAATCTTGCCCTTATAATTACGCAGGACGTATTTGCCTTTTGCCTGTGAAAGTATATAGTTAGGGCCGACGGGAATTTTGCCGCCGCCGCCCGGGGCGTCGATAACATATGTAGGCACGGCGTAACCCGAGGTGTGGCCGCGCAGTTTTTCCATAATATTAATGCCCACGGCTACGGGAGTACGGAAATGCTGCGTTCCCTTTACCGGGTCGCACTGGTAAATATAATAAGGCCTGACTCTTATCTGCAGCAGGTCATGCATCAGCTTTTTCATGATAAAGGGCCGGTCATTGATGCCTTTTAATAAAACCGTCTGGCTGCCCAGGGGCAGCCCCGCATCCGCCAACATATCGCAGGCAATCTTAGAGCGCTTGGTAATCTCCTTGGGGTGGTTAAAATGTATGCTGATCCAGATCGGCGAATATTTTTTTAGTATCGCCACCAGGTTCTCGGTAATCCGCTGCGGCAGGGTTACGGGCACGCGCGTGCCGAGCCTTAAGAATTCGACGTGGGAAATAGAGCGGATTTTCTGAATTAAATTTTCCAGGTCCTCGTCTTCCAGAATAAGGGGATCGCCTCCGGAAATCAGCACATCGCGAATCTTGCGGTTGGACTTTATATATTCCACTGCCGCGTCAAAGCGCGACGGCGAATTAGAATCCTTGTGGCTATGCTCGCCCACCAGTCTCCTTCTTGTGCAGTGCCGGCAATACATCGCGCAATGTTCGGTGGCCAATAATAAAACCCTGTCGGGGTATCTGTGCACGAGGTAAGGGGCGGGAGAATCCCTGTCTTCAGCCAGGGGGTCGGTCATTTCGTGGGGCGAGATAATCGATTCATGGATTACCGGCACTGCCTGGCGCCTTAAGGGGCAGTTAGGGTCTTCCGGGTCAATCAAAGTCACCCAGTAAGGAGTGATGGCGGTAGATAATCTTCCGGTTGCCCGGTCTATCCCTTTTTCTTCTTCGGAAGTCAATCTGATAACCTTGGCCAGCTCTTCTTTGGCGCAGATTCTGTTTTTTATCTGCCAGTGCCAATCTTCCCATTCCAGAGGGTTGACATCTTTAAAAAGGCTGATCTGCTGATAATCGCGGGGCCTTTTTACCGGCCGGGCCTGGGTTAAGGCCTCCGGAGCTGATTTTTGCGCTTCGCTTACGGCGATATGATTATTGGTATTGGCCAATTTGTTTTCCTCTTCTTTCTAAGGCGCTGATTAAAACCGCCTCAATCAGGTCTTCGTATTTCATCCCCGCGGCATAAGCCATCAGGGAGAAGTTTGATTCCCAGGGGTCAAGCCCCGGCAATGGGTTTATCTCCAATACATAAGGTATGTTATTTTTATCGAGACGTATGTCGGTACGCGAGATATCCAAACACCCCAGCGCGCGATGCGTCCTTAAGGCGGTTTCCTTTACGCGCGCTTCGGTCTCCCGGTCTAATCTTGCCGGGCAATGAAAGGTGGGTAAAAAACCGAATTCTGTATTACCCTGATACTCCTTCATCCGCCAGGAATAAAAATATTCTCCGCTGTCCTTGCAGGAGGAAAAATCTATTTCCAATACCGGCAGTATCGTGGCTTTGCCGTTTTCCAGGATTCCCACGGTCAGCTCTTTACCTTCGATAAATTCCTCAACCAGCGCTTCCTGCTTGTAGGTATTGCGGATTTCTTTAATCTTAGCGAAGAGCGCTTCTTCGCCTGTCACCACGCAGGAAACACTGATTCCTTTGGCAGAACCTTCGCGGTTAGGTTTTACGATAAGCGGGAACTTTAAATCCGCTTCCAGCTTCTCATTGCCGTTGATAAATAATTGAAAGCGCGGCGTGGGGATATCTTCCGCTTTTAATATTTTTTTGGTGAGCGCTTTATTCAGGGCCAAGGCCAGAGAAAAGGTGTTGGAGCCGGTATAGGGGATATCTAAATATTCCAGAACAGCGGGCACTTCCGACTCGCGGAATTTCCCGCATTTTCCCTCGGCGATATTAAAAACCATATCCACGCGGTTTCTTCTAAAATAAGAAAAGAGGCGGGGGTATTCAATATCGAGCGGCTCAACCGTATGCCCCTTCCTTTTTAGCGCCGCGATAATCGCGTTGACGGTATCTTCGGAATCGCATTCTGAAAAATAATCCGCGGGCTTGGTCTTGTCTTTCTTCTTAAGGTTATAAGTAAGGGCGACTTTCACTTGTCTAATCCAGGTTATACCTCTTAAAGGCGCTGTCCAAGATCTTTCCGATCATCTGCTCATAGGTTATGCCCATGGTTTTTGCGATTAACATAAATACGTCTTCCGTGGATAAGGAAGGCAGAGGATTTATCTCCAATACATAGGGATTACCCTGGTGATCTACACGGAAATCTACCCGCCCAAAATCCAGGCAATCTACCGAGCGGTGTACCTTTAACGCGAAATCGGAAATCTTCCCGGCTAATTCATCG
>JBAZGA010000007.1:0-66024 GCA_041653115.1 Candidatus Omnitrophota bacterium | reverse complement strand
AAGCTACCTGCTTTACCGCGCTCCTCAACGAATCGCCGTTAGCCAAAGGTATAAATCTTGCCGGATCTTCCCCGCCTTCTCCGCTATTGGAACGGCCGCCCAAGCGGTTCATGGCGATAGCGATAGTCTGATGCGCCTCTTTGCTAATCGAGCCGAAACTCATTGCGCCGGTGGCAAAGCGTTTAACTATCGCTTCAACCGGCTCAACTTCTTCAATAGGAACCGGCTTCGCTTTCTTAAAAGCCAGCAGGCTCCTTAAGGTAATCGGGTGCCCGGATTGGTCATTGATTAAGGCGGCAAATTTTTTGTATTTTCCGTAATCATTCCGCCAAACCGCATCTTGCAGGCAGGCGATACTTTCGGGGTTCCACAAATGAAATTCACCGTCTTTTTTCCATTGATACGCGCCGCCGGTATCCAGATAAGGCGCGGCAATCTTCCTTTCGGCATAGGCCTCCCGATGGCGCAGGAGCGTTTCTTGGGCGATTACCTGCAAGCCCACGCCGCCGATTCTTGAGACCGTCCCGCTAAAACAGCGCCCGATAACCTCCGCATTTAATCCTAAGGCCTCGAAAATCTGGGCGCCGCGGTAGCTCCCTAATGTAGAAATACCCATCTTGGAAAGAATCTTTAGGATTCCTTTTTCAACTGCCTTGATGTAATTATGCAGCGCCGCTTCTTGCGTAAGGTTTAGTTTTTCCTCTTCAGCCAGATAACCGACTGCCGCAAAAGCTAAGTACGGATTGATACAGTCAGCGCCATAACCAAAAAGCAGGGCAAAATCATGCACTTCCCTGGCATCGCCTGCCTCTAAAATTATCCCGATGTGTTTACGCAGGGCCTTTTTCACTAAATAATGGTGCACTGCGCCCGTGGCCAAGAGCGAGGGAAGGGAGGCGGATTCTTCGCTCACCCCGCGGTCGCTTAAAATAATAAAGGTATATCCCTGTTTTATCGCCGACTCTGCTTCCTGACAGATCTTTTCCAGACTCTTCAAAAAATCTTTTTCCCCTCCCTTTCTCCAAGAGACGGGGAATAAAAGCGAAATCGTCTTACTCTTAAAACTATTCTGTTTTATCCGGCGTATCTTTTCCAGTTCTTCGTTGGTAAGAATCGGGCATTTTATCTTTAATTTATGGCAGTGTTGCGGTGTCTCTTCCAACAAGTTCCTTTCCGGACCGACAAAACTCTCTAAACTCATTACCATTTCTTCGCGGATGGGATCAATTGCCGGATTAGTGACCTGGGCAAATAACTGCCGGAAGTATTTAAAGAGCGGCTGCGGCTTCTCCGCTAATACCGCATGCGCCGTATCATCTCCCATCGAGCCAATCGGTTCGGCGCTGCTTTCCACCATCGGCCGGATGATAAACTTTAAATCTTCGCGCGTGTAGCCGAAGGCCTTCAATTGGCTAAGAATATCGGGCGGCTTTAGCTCTTGGTTCCCAGTTCTTGCTTCATAATTTAAATCTTCAAGGCTGACCATGTTCTTCTTTAACCAAAGACCGTAAGGCCTGCGCTTGGCCATGGTTTCTTTTACCTCTTTATCGCCGACAATACGCCGGCCTTTTGTATCAATAAAGAAAATTTTTCCCGGCTCCAGCCTTCCGGAAACCAGAATATCCTGCGCCGCGATATCCAAAACTCCCACTTCCGAAGCCATGATTACGGTTTCATCTTTAGTAATAAGATACCTTGCCGGTCTTAATCCGTTCCTGTCCAAACAGGCGCCTACGCTTTCTCCGTCGGTAAAGGCAATCGCCGCCGGGCCATCCCAGGGCTCCATCAGGCAGGCATGATAACGGTAATAATCCTTCAGCTTTTCATCCAGGAAAGGATTTTTCTCCCAGGCCTCGGGAATAAGCAGCATCATCGCTTCCTGCGGCTGCCTCCCGGCCAAAACCAGCAATTCAAAACAATTATCTATGCTCGCCGAGTCGCTTCCTCCCGGAACGATGACGGGAAATATCTTTTTTAGCTCTCTACCGAAAAGCCCGCTCTTTAAGAGCCCTTCCCTGGCCTTCATCCAGTTGATATTGCCCCTCAAGGTATTAATCTCGCCGTTGTGCGCCAGGAAACGGAAGGGCTGCGCCAGGTCCCAGGTCGGAAAAGTATTAGTCGAATAGCGGGAATGCACCAGGCAAATTGCGCTTCTCATCGCCTCATCCTGCAAATCCGGAAAGAACTTTTCCAGCTGTTCCGGCATCAAAAGGCCTTTGTAGGATAACGTGCGGCTGGAGAGATTAGTAATATAGAAAAACGATTTTTCTTTTAAGTTAGAAGCGCGGATAATGTTTTCGACCTGCTTCCTGATGATATAAAGCTTTCTTTCAAATTCCAGCTGGTTCTTTATCTTTTTGCTCCGGGCAATGAATAGTTGCTCGATAACCGGCTGGGTTTCCTTTGCGGTCCTGCCGATATAAGAATCGTTTACCGGAACCCTGCGCCACCCGAGAATTATTTGCCCTGCGTCTTTGGCTGCCTGCGAAAATACCGCCTTGCAGAACCTGCGTTCTTTTTCCTGGGTCGGCAAAAATACCAGCCCCGTCCCGTATTTGCCCGGCGCGGGTAAATCTATTTTTATCTCCCGGCATCGGCACAGAAAAAAATCGTGCGGTATCTGAATGAGAATCCCCGCCCCGTCTCCGGTTTTCGGGTCTGCTCCGGTTGCTCCGCGATGAGCCAATCGCCTTAAGACTTCCAGCCCCTGGCGGATAATCCGGTTCGACTTCCTGCCTTTAATATCGCAGACAAAACCCACCCCGCAGGAATCATGCTCAAATTGCGGATGATATAGCCCTTGAGGCGCGTTCTTCATCAATTTACCTTCCATTTCTCCACATCTATGCCCAATTTTTTTATTTTTGTCCGGATAGTATTGCGGTTAATCCCTAAAATCCGCGCCGCCTTCACCTGATTGCCTTCGGTGCGCTGCAGCATTTCTTCAATCAATTGCTTCTCGATGGCGGCAATCACGGATTTATACAAAACCCCCTGTTTTTCTTCGCTGATTTTCCCGTCTTCGGTAATGAATATGCTGAACATCCTTTTGCCTAAAAATTATGCAGGCGGCGATAAAAAAACTAACCTGCCTTTATTTTTCCCGCGGCGATAATCCTGGCGAAATTGAACGAGACTATCTCCGCATCTTTTTTCAAAGCGTCCCTTCTCTTATAGCTTTCAATAAGGCAATCTTTGCAACTGAATTCCGCGGAATCTTCTTTTTTGTATCTATTCATCCACGACTCTATTATCTCCGGCGTAACTTCAAGATGAAACTGCAGCCCGTAGGCGTTCCTGCCGAACCTAAAAGCCTGGTTCGGGCATCCGACGGATTCTGCCAGATGCCTGCCGCCTCCGGGGATTTCAAAAGAATCCTCATGCCATTGAAAAACCGTCAATTCGGCAGGCAGGTTTTCAAACAAGGGATCTTTTTTTCCGGCGGCAGTCAAATCCACCTTAAACCAGCCGACTTCCTCTTTTTTGGCCCGCTTGACTTTCGCGCCACAAGCCTTAGCCAAAAGCTGGGCGCCCAGGCAAATCCCCAGAACCGGGATTTCTGCCTTTAGCGCCTTTTTCAAAAGAGCGTCTTCTTCTTTTAAAAAAGGATATTTATTTTCTTCATAGACATTCATCGGGCCGCCCAGCGAAATTATTGCCGCTACTTTACCGAGGTTTTTTGAATCCAGCCTTTCCTTACTCGCATCGCTTACCTTCAGGGTCCAGGCAGTATTGCCGAAGAAGTCGGCAATGCTGCCTAGGCCTTCGATATCAATATGCTTGATAACCAGGATTTCCTTGGGCATAAAAACTAAATATCAAAATAGAGGTAAAACTCATAAGGATGCGGGCGCATTCTCACCGGGTCAATTTCTCTTTTCCGTTTATACTCCAGCCAGATATCAATCACATCCTTGGTAAATACCCCGCCTTTCAATAGATAATCGTGGTCATGCTCTAAGGCATCAATTGCCCGGCGTAAAGACGAAGGAACCGTGGCAATCTTGCTCAGCTCCTCTTCGCTTAACTCAAAAAGGTCGACGTCTAAAGGATTGCCCGGGTCAATCTTACGCTGGATGCCGTCAAGGCCGGCCATGAGCATGGCGCTAAAAGCCAGGTAGCCGTTGCATGAGGGATCAGGCGGCCGGAATTCTATCCTCTTTGACTTCGGATTGTCCGAATACATCGGGATTCTCACCGCTGCCGAACGGTTGCGCGCCGAATAAACCAGGTTCACCGGCGCCTCATAACCAGGCACCAGCCTTTTATAGGAATTTGTCGTGGGAGCGCAAAATGCCATCAGGCTGTTGGCGTGCTTTAATAACCCTCCGATATAGTATTTGGCGGTCTGCGATAACAGGGCATAACCGTCCTTGTCATAAAAGAGATTTGCGCCCTTCTTCCATAAGCTCTGGTGACAATGCATGCCTGAGCCGTTATCGGCAAAGAGCGGCTTAGGCATAAAAGTGGCGACCATCCCCGCTTTTCTCGCCATATTTTTGATAATATATTTGTAAAGCAGCAGGTTATCGCCCATCTTGGTCAGCTTATCGAACTTCATATCGATTTCGCACTGACCGGCAGTAGCTACTTCGTGATGGTGGACTTCGACATTAATACCGGCTTCCTTCATCTTCATGATGATCCTGCTCCTTAAGTCCTGCAGGGAATCATGCGGAGGCACGGGGAAATAGCCTTCTTTGAAGCGAATCTTATAGCCTAAATTAGGGTTTTCCTCACGGCCGGTGTTCCAGTCCGCTTCTAGGGAATCAATAAAATAATAACCGGAGTTTTCGGTCTGGTCGAAGCGGATACTGTTAAAGAGAAAGAACTCCGCTTCCGGTCCAAAATAAACGCTGTCTGCGATACCCGAATCCTTAAGATATTTCTCCGCCTTTTTGGCGATATAGCGCGGGTCGCGGGTATAGGGTTTGCGGGTCAGGGGATCGTAAATATCACAGATAATACTCAGGGTAGGCACTTCACAGGCAGGATCCAGTATTGCCGTGGAGGGATCGGGGATCAAAATCATATCCGATTCCTGAATCTTTTGGAACCCTCTGATGGACGAACCGTCAAAACCGATACCGTCTACCCAGATTGAGCGGGTAAGGTCATCCATTTCCTTCAGTTCGGAAGCAGGGATGGTAAAATGCTGCCAGAGACCCGGCAAATCATTGAACTTCAAGTCGACCATCTCAATGTTCTTTTCTTTGATCAACTTTGCCACGTCCCTTGCCGCCTGCTCGTCAAACGTGCCGTTCAGTAAAGGATTCTTGGTTTTTACTGCGGCTGCTCCGCGGGAAACTTTCTTTCCTCTTGCCATTATCTTTCTCCTTTCTTGTGTTAGCTAAAATAAAAAGGCGTTCATTCCGGTCATTTGGCAATGACCGTCCTGAACGCCTGTGTTCGTGCTTAGCTCTGCCTAATTTTACACTACAATGTGCCTAAACTTTAAGCTCTCACTTATACAAGTAAAAAATTGCCTTTTTTGGTAACCCCGGTTATAAATTAAATAACCCCTTCGCCCTCCTCTCCGGTTCTGATTCTAAGGGCGTCCTCAATGTCATAGATAAATATTTTACCGTCTCCGATTTCGCCTGTCCTGGCGTTATCAATAATCGCCTTGAGAATCCGCTTCAGGTCGCCGTCCTTGACCACCGTTTCTACTTTTATTTTGGGCACAAGTTCTACTTTATATTTTTCTCCGCGCCACTGCTGGACTACCCCTTTTTGTTTTCCGTGTCCCTCGATTTCGGTAACCATTAGGCCGGTGCACCCGGCTTCTCCTAAAGCGCTCTGTACCGCCGCCAGTCTCTCCGGCCGGATTATCGCCTCAATCTTTTTCATCTAATACCCCCCTTTTTTAAAGATTATCGTCCTTTATCCCTAAAAATGCATGACTGGGTTTACGAATCAGGAATTCCGGGTAAGCAGAATTACCGTGTTCGCCGATATCCAGGCCTTCGATTTCTTCCTGCAGGCTGACACGAATACCCAAAGTTGCCTTAAGGATTGCCCAGGTAACGAAAGAAACAATGAAGGTGTATGCACCGACGGCGGCTATCCCGGTCAACTGGGCAAAAAGCAACTTGCTGCCGCCCCCGTAAAACAAACCGTTTCCGGTGGCCACGCCGACAATCTTATCCTGAGCGAACAAGCCTACGCAGAGCGTACCGAAAACGCCGTTTACCAAATGCACCGATAATGCGCCTACGGGATCGTCTATCCTTAACTTATCGAAGCCGATAACCGATAATACAACCAGGATACCGGCAACTAACCCGATAATTATGGAACTGCCTACGCTGACAAAAGCGCAAGGCGCGGTTATCGCCACCAGGCCGGCGAGACAGCCGTTTAAGGTCATCCCCAAATCCGGTTTACCGAGCATAAGCCAGGAAAGAATAGTAGAGCTCATTATCGCCGCTGCTGCGGCAGTATTGGTGGTAACCGCAACATGGCTGATCGCCTGCGGGTCGGCCATCATCGTTGAGCCCGGATTAAATCCAAACCAGCCGAACCATAAAACAAATGCCCCGAGAGTGGCTAAAGATAAGTTATGCCCGGGAATAGGATTGATGCTGCCGTTGCTATACTTACCGAAGCGCGGGCCTAACAATAATACGCCTGCCAGGGCCGCCCATCCGCCGACAGAATGCACTACCGTTGAGCCGGCAAAGTCAAACATCCCCTTGGAGGCCAGCCATCCGCCGCCCCAGACCCAGTGTCCGACTATCGGATAAATAATCATGGTCATAATAAAGGAAAACAAGATAAAGGATTTGTATTTGATTCTTTCCGCCACTGCGCCGGAAACAATCGTTGCCGCTGTCCCGCAAAAGACGAGTTGAAAGAAGAATTTGGCAAACAAAGGCACGTCTGTCCAGGAAATTGCCGAATAAACCCCCTGGTAAGCAGCCCCGCTTGCCGGCGAATTGTCTGCTCCGCTTAAAAACCAGAGTCCCTTTAGCCCGACAAAAGGATTCCCATCGCCGAACATCAGCCCCCAGCCCAAAAGCAGGAACCCCAGCGAAGAAACCGCAAAGACGATAAAGTTCTTGGATAAAATATTCACGCAGTTCTTGGTCCGGGCGAACCCCGATTCCACCATGCCAAAACCCAGGTTCATAAAAAAGACCAGTTTCGCCGTGACCAGAACCCATATCGTATCGATGATTACCTTCATATCCATATTACAACCTCCTCCTTTCCCCTGCTTTCCATGCTTTGCCTCCTCACAATTGTTTAATCAATTGATTATAACATATCTAAAAAAAATTACTTCTCGATATCTAGAGCGCTACCAATGCCTACTTTGATTAAATCCCCAATCGCTCCCTCACGATCCTGGCGTATAGTTTGTTTATCCGTCCGGTCTTAAGCCAGCGCTCCAGGGTTGTTACCTGGACATCAATCTTCCTGGAAAGATCGCACAAGGTATACTCATTCTCCTCTTTAAAAGTTTTGAGCTTATCAATCAATTCCCTGTCCAGCATTTATATCGCACCTTCGCCTTTTTCAAGCAATTGCTTTTTCCCCGCGTTCGCCCGTACGCACGCGTATACAATCCTCTAAAGGTAAAATTGCGATTTTGCCGTCGCCAACTTTACCTGCCGAACAATGCATCAGAATGACGGAAATGATTTTCTTTACCTGACGCTCGGTAGCGTAAATATCTATCCTGGTCTTATGTAAAAAAAGCAAATCGCCTCCGCGGTCGTTTTGCGTACCGAAACCGCGGACATCGCTTATGGTCATCCCTCCGATACCGATCTTCCTTAAGGATTCGCTGATATCTTTCAATTTTTCAGAACGGATGATACATTCGATCTTTTTCATCGTCTTTACCTCAAAATAATAAAAAAGGCGTCCTGATAGTCCGACTACGGGCCTAAAAGACGCCTGCGTCTAAAATATTTTATAAAAAACGGCGTTCCTTTTTTAGAACGCCCTAACCTGCTTACACCTCAGCGTGTTTAAATCTACATCAATACAAGTAAAAAAAGCCTTCTTTTGGTAACTCTCTCTTCCCTAAGCGAGTTCTTCGCGGTGATGCTTTACTACCTTGGCTTTAACCAGATAGACTACGTCTTCGGCGATATTGGTGGCGTGGTCGCAGATACGCTCCAGATGCCGGGCGATCAATAATAGCGGCACAGCGCGGCTTGAAGTTGAGGCGTCTTTTGCCATATAATCGTTAATTAGCTCATCCTGAACGCGGTTACGCAATTCATCTGCCAAGGGATCGGATAAAATCACTTTGCCGGCCAAATCCGCGTCTTTCTTGACAAAAGAATCAATGGCGTCGCGTATCATCTCCTGGGCTACGTCGGATAAACGAGGGATGTCGATCAGCGGTTTTAAGAGCGGCTTATCTATTAATCCTAAAATCCGCTGGCAAATATCCACCGCTAAATCGGCAATCCGCTCCAATTCCGCATTAATCTTCATCCCTGTGGTAATAAAACGCAGGTCCCCTGCCATGGGCTGATAGCGGGCAATTAAATCAATGCATCGCTCATCAATGGCTAATTCCAGTTCGTCAATACGGTTATCTGTATCAATTACTTCCTGCGCCCCGGCTTTATCCCGGTTTTTCAGCGCTTCAACAGACTTATAGATTGCCTCCTGCGCTAAAGTCCCCATCTTCAGGATTTCTTTGTGTAATTCCTTTAATTCCTCGTCTAAATGCCTTTCCATCTGGCCTCCTTAACCATACCTTCCGGTAATATAATCTTCCGTGCGTTTGTCCCGGGGTTTGGTAAATATGTCTTCGGTTTTTCCAAATTCTATCAATTCGCCCAGGAGAAAAAATCCGGTGTAATCCGAGACGCGGGCCGCCTGCTGCATATTGTGCGTGACAATCACGATGCTGTAATCTTTTTTTAATTCAAGGATCAGCTCCTCAATTTTTCCCGTAGAAATGGGATCAAGGCTGGCGCAGGGCTCATCAAAAAGTATTACCTCCGGCTCCACCGCCAGGCAGCGGGCAATGCAAAGTCTTTGTTGTTGTCCACCCGAAAGCTTTAAAGCGCTCTCATGTAAGCGGCCCTTAACTTCCTCCCAGAGCACCGCCCTCTTTAACGATTCAACAACCCTATCTTCGATAAACTGCCTGTCTTTTATGCCGTTTACCTGTAACCCGTAAGCTATATTTTCAAAGATGCTCTTGGGAAAGGGGTTGGGTTTTTGAAAAACCATGCCGATGCGCCTCCTGACCTCTACCGCATCTATTATGCTGTCGCAACAGATATCCGTTCCGTCTAAAGTAATTTCTCCTTCGCAGCGCGTATTGGCGATCAATTCATTCATCCGGTTAAGCTGCCTGATGAATGTTGACTTTCCGCATCCCGAAGGCCCGATGATCGCGGTAACTTTATTGGAATAAACAACCAGATTAATATTCTTAAGCGCTTGCGTTTTGCCGTAAAAGAAATTTACGTTTTGCGCTCTCATTTTTACTGCGCTATCCATGCATGCTCCTCTGCTTCTGACGCATAATAATGGCAATACCCGAAACTAATAAAACCAAGAATAAAAGTATCAGGCTGCAACCGTAGGCAATTGCCGTCTGCTCCCGGGGGTGGGTCCCTTCCGTCATCAGCGCATAAATATGATAAGGCAGGGCCATGACTTCAGAAAATATCGACCGGGGATATCCCCGCAGATAAAATGCCGCGGCAGTAAAAAGAATCGGGGCGGTTTCTCCGGCGATCCTGCCGATACTTAAGATTACTCCGGTAAGTAACCCGGGAAGCGCAGTGGGTAAAACTACTTTTTTAATCGTCTGCCATTGAGTTGCGCCTAATGCCAGCGACGCCTCGCGCAGCGAAAGCGGTACTGCCAGGAGCGCTTCCTGGGCTGCGGAAATTATCAAGGGAAATACGAGTATGCCAAGGGTGAGGCTTCCCGAAAGCATGGATACTCCGAAGCCAAAGAATTTTACGAATACCGCCAGGCCAAAAAGGCCGAAGACTACGGAAGGCACTCCCGCCAGGTTATTAATACTCATGCGGATGATGTTGACGGCAAAACCCTTAGGGCTATATTCGCAAAGATAAATTGCGCATGCTAGCCCTAAGGGAAGGGCAAATAAAATCGCTCCCAGAGTAAGTTAAAACGGTCCTTCGATTGCCGGGGCAACCCCGCCCCTGGTCATCGCAGCCCGGGGAGATTGAGTGAGAAACTCCCAGGATATGACCTTTATCCCCCTTATCCCGATAAAATAAATGATTGCGCAAAGAAAAAACAAAGTAATCAATATGCACATAATCAGAAAAGCAAACCCGACATTCTGCGTAATATCTTTCTTCATCCTGCCAATCCCAGTTTTAACCTGAATCTTCTGCTGATTAATTCAGCAATGATATTAAAGACAAAGGTAACCAGAAATAAAATAAGCGCGATGCTGAATAGCGCGTGATAATGCAGGCTCCCAAGAGGAGCTTCGCCCATCTCTGCGGCAATAGCTGCGGTCATCGGCCTGACCGGATCAAAGAAAGATTTGGGAATGACCGCAGCGCCTCCGGCGACCATTAAAACCGTCATCGTTTCCCCGATTGCCCTGCTGATACCCAAAATAATTGCCGTAGAGATTCCCGAGCCGGCAGCAGGTATTACTACCTTGATTAATGTCTGCCAGCGATTAGCGCCCAGGGCAAAGGATGCTTCTCTAAAAGCTGCCGGGACGTAACTCAAGGCGTCTTCGGCAATGCTGCAGACAGTAGGAACAGCCATAATACCTAAAATTATACTTGCGGTAAAAGCGCATAAGCCGATAGGCAAATCCAGCAGGTTCTGCAGGAAAGGCGCCATCACCACCATTCCAAAAAACCCGTAGACAATAGAAGGGATACTTGCCAATATTTCAATTAACGGCTTTAATATCGCCTTTTGCTTGTGTCCGGCTAACTCATTCAAATACAAGGCGCTTCCTATTCCTAAAGGCACGCAGACAAGCAAAGCTCCAAATGTCACCCATAGCGAAGCCAATATCAAAGGCAGAATGCCGAATTCCGCAGGGTCAAATGTTGGGTACCACGACTTACCAAAGAGAAAACTCGAGAGTTTTATTTTACTGAACAGGGGCAGCGACTCTTTAAAAAGAACGATGATAATGCCGACCAGGAAAAATAAGGAGGAAAACGCCAGAATACTAAATATCCATTGATAAATTTTTTCTTTTAAGCGAACCATTTCGTTAATCTCATGCGAGAACACGGCAGAAAAGCTCTTCCTGCCGTGCTCTCTGAGGTTAAATGAGTAAACGCTTATTGCCTACTTTAACCCCACAAATCCTTCCTCCTCGGCGATTCTTTGTCCCTGTTCACTTTTCACAAAGTCCATAAACTCTTTTATCGCGCCTTGCGGCTGTCCATTTGTGTACATAAACAGAGGTCTCGTAACGGGATATTTACCGGAAAGGACCGTCTCTTTTGAAGGCATCACGCCATCGATTTCCAGCGCCTTAACCGAAGAAGAGACATAGCCTAATCCTACATACCCGATTGCAGCAGGCGTCCTCGCCACTGTCTGGGTAACTGCCTGATTAGAGGCTTGTAATAAGGCATCGGCCCTGGGCTTTTGTTTATCCAATACCAGTTCTCCGAATGCTTCGTAGGTCCCGCTTGATGAATCGCGGGAAATCGCCACGATTTTCCCGGGCTGTCCGCCGACCTGCGACCAGTCTGAAATTTGGCCGGTAAAAATTGCTTTCACCTGTTTTTTGCTCAACGCATTTATTCTGCTTGAGGGATGGACTATTACCGCTATCCCGTCCATAGCCACGATATGCGCAACCGGGTCTCGGCCGTTGGTCATTGCTTTATCTAATTCCGTATCTTTAATCGCGCGCGATGCGTCCGCGATATCGCATGTTCCGTCAATCATCGAGGCAATACCCACGCTTGAGCCGCCGCCGCGTACGGAAAGATTCGCTCCCGAATGCATATCCATAAATTCTTCGGCTGCTTTTTGAGCAATGGGCAAAACCGTAGTCGAGCCTTCAATAACAATTTTTTCCGCGTAACAGGGAAGCACAAGACCGGCCATCATTAAACCGAGAAGCAGTAATTTACCTATCGCTTTCATTTGTATAATCCTCCTTTATCCTGCCTAAAATTTCATGTTCCAATCCGCCTGAAATACTGTCTCTGGAGCCCTGGCAACTCCGGCACGCCATCTTTGAGCCCGGTAGATATCCAAATCAAACCAGGTATTCTTGCCTAATCCGTATGAAAACTTGGCTTCATGGGCCCTTACACCGGTCTGTCCGCCATAACGGTCAGAATCAGGCAATATATCCAATATGGCATCTTTTTGTAAAGCGGCAAAGTTATAACTTGCCTGCCAATCTCCCCAGCCTTCTATCTTTTCCGCGCCAAATTTTAAGCCGGTCATAAAGCCGGTATCCTTCTTGTCATTCGGCGCATGGGTATTCTTTACATATTCTCCGAAAAGCGTCAAGCTCGGTATGTTTAAGAAACCCACACCCAGAAACTTAAAAGGCTCCTTGAATTTCAGCTCTACGGCAGGAGTCAACATACTGAAGTCTTCAAGGGGAGTAGTATTTGTGCTTGTGGTGCCGTCCAGGGTGTCTCCTTGCGTTGAGGTATACATATAAGCCAGTGCGGTTTTCAGTGATATGGTATCGGTTAAATTATGGGTTAATCCCGCTTGCTGGACATACATCATCGGATCGTCTCCGCTAGAGCTACTTTCATCAAGAGGGAAAACTCCCGTAGTAGAGAATACGTTTAATCCTAACCCGCCCAGCATTAATTTCTTATTTAAATTAAGCGCTGCGCCCTCAGGATTTATATCCGTATCCCAAATCAGGTCACCCGGCTCCCAGAGGGGATTCTTAAATTTGCCGCCGATAAAATTGCCCCAGGGCGAAAACGCGTATTCGGCATAAGCATAATCCAGACCTATGCCTTTCTTTGAAAAACCTTCATATAAAGTCTGGTTCGTCGAGCGCGCATAATCAGCGCTTAACGTACTGCTACTCTCGGTCGAATTTAAGCCCGTAGCCAAACCAACGCCGACTTTCAGCTTGTCATTTACCTTACCTTCCACGCCGAGGCGTAATCTGATGCGCGCCCTGTGGCGCTCGGTTGTCGAAGTGGCTGTTGATTTGCCGTGGTTATACTGATACCTTCCCCTGAAATCCCCCTTTATCTTGATTGCCTGAACCCAGGCGGGCAAAGTTTCGGATTTACCTGCAACGATTTCTTTCTTAACCGCCTCTTTGGTCTCAACCTTAATCTGCTGGGCTTCTGCGCCGGTTAAAACACCCTTTTCGACCAACTTCTGCAAAAGGATGTCAATTTCTCCGGCATAGGAATTGGTTATTATCAACGATACCCAAAAACACACTGCCAATATCAGACATAACAGCTTTTTCATTTCTCTTTCCTCCCTTTACCTAATGATGATAGTGATTCATGTTCAACTTTCTTATCCGGCGGAGATTCGCCTCTATTTCTCTGAGGGATTCCTTGGCGTAAAAGCGGTCTCTGGCGTCCTCAACTTCAATATTGCCGACTACTCTGCGCAACCTTTCTAGCTGAGAACGCAGGTGGCTGGCCACAAACTCCCTGCGTATAGGTGAGATAGTTTCCATGCCCTTTTCTTCACCTCCTTCCTGTCTTCATATTTTTCATAATGATTTCTAGGCATATTGTTTATAGAAGCTGTCCATCGCCTCAATCTCTTCGGCGATAATCGCCATTAGAAATTTTTTAAAACGGATTATAAACTTGCGAAAGATTTTCATCACGCCTAAAGTATAAACTGGAGGGATTAAATCTGCTTCAAGGATAAGTAAAAAGTGGGTAAAATCAGAAGGTCAATACGGAGCCCCCAAACCTATCGGATGGTTTGGTGTCCGCTTACTGCGGAAGGGTGAACCAGAATTTTGAGCCTAGGCCCTCGCTGCTTTCGACGCCGACCGAACCGCCGTGCAATTCTACGATATGCTTGACGATGGAAAGCCCCAGGCCCGTGCCGCCTAATTCGCGCGAGCGCGCTTTATCCACGCGGTAAAAACGCTCAAAGATGCGGGAGAGATCTTTGGCAGGGATGCCGATACC
Organism: Candidatus Omnitrophota bacterium; assembly: GCA_041653115.1. Taxonomy (GTDB): domain Bacteria; phylum Omnitrophota; class Gorgyraeia; order Gygaellales; family Profunditerraquicolaceae; genus JBAZGA01. Next base: position 51,928 of record JBAZGA010000007.1, on the reverse strand, counting down.
GGAATCTTCTATGGTAACCTTGATCTTTTCTCCTAAGCCCTCGGAATAAATCCTAACCGTCCCGTTCTGCCGGTTGAACTTAATCGCATTATCCGCCAGGTTAGTCAGAACCTGCTCTATCTTATCTTTGTCCGCCTTCACCGATAAAGCCTTATCTAATGCGTTGGTTATCTCAAGGGCCTTCTCTTTAGCTTTTGACTTAAAACCGGATAAGACCTCTTCCGTCAATCCCCGCAGGCTGAAATCGGTGATTTCTAATTTTATTTCTCTGGATTCAATGTGCGAAAGGTCGAGTAAATCATTGATCAGGTTATTCAGCCGCTCACTATGATTCTGGATAATCCCCAAAAAATGGCGGCTGTTTTCCCTGTCTTCCATCGCTCCCTCAAGGAGCGTCTCTACAAACCCCTTAATAGAGGTAAGCGGCGTCTTTAATTCGTGTGAAACATTAGCCACAAAATCACGGCGCATCGTTTCTAACCTGCGCATTTCGGTTATGTCGTGAATTACCAATAAACATCCGATTACCGCGTCTTTTTCAAAAATAGGAGAGGCGTTAATTTTAAATATCCCCTGCGCCGGCAATACCAGATTAAGCTCCTGGGAGATAAATTTACCGTTTTTTAAAACAGCGTTGATAATCTCCGCAATGTCGTTATTGCGCACCGCTTCCAGAAGAAGCTTGCCTTCAGCGCCTTGTTGAGTAATATTAAATATCTTTTCCACCGTAGGATTAATCGAAATAATGCGGCCGGACTTATCCGTAACGATAATACCCTCTACCATAGTCCGTAAGATTGCCCTGAGGTGCTGGTTCTGTATTTCTACTTCCTTAATTTTAGCCTCCAGCCCTTCTGCCATCTTATTTAAGGTAGCCGCGAGCTCCCCGATTTCATCCCGGGTATCAATTAATATTTTATGGCTGAATTCTCCCGCGGAGAATCTACGCGAAGCAAGGATAATCTTATTAATCGGTTTAATCGTCGCCTGCGTCAATAAAGAACCCAGGACAAGACTTAAACCTAAAGCAAAAAGGATGCTGAATAAAATTGCTTTTCTTACGCTGAATAATGTTTTTTGCACGCTGGCAAGAGGAAGCGCTAAGCGGACTACGCCTAAAATTTGGCCTTTCTCCGGGACGGGCAAAGCCACATAAAGCATATCCATCTTAAGTGTTGAAGAATAGCGGATTTCTTCTCCGATTGCCCCGGCTAAAGCTTCTTTTATTTCCGGCCGCTGGGCGTGGTTCTCCATCTTCAGAACACCGCTTTCCGGTTTTTCAGAATCGGCTAAAACCTTGCCTTGTCTACTGATTATAGTCAAGCGGGATTTTATACTTGCACTTAAAGTCTTTGCTAATGTTTGCAGGCGTGGCGTGTTTCCATTCTTGATGTCGTCTTGAGGGATTTGGGCTACAACCAACCAGCCCTGGCTGATTAACGAGGATTTAATTTCCCGCAGGGAATTTTCTTCTAGATTTCTGTTTAAAAAATAGGCGGCGAGCCCGAAAGAAAGCGCGATGATGAGGACATAAGAAAAGATTAATTTTAATTTAAGGCTGTGCTTCTTAATCTTCATCTGTATCAAAGCGGTAGCCGTAGTTCTTCACGGTAATAATCCGCTTTGCTTCTTTTCCCAGTTTTTTGCGCAGCGTCCGGATATGCACGTCAACAGTGCGGGTTTGAATTTCCAGCGCATGGTCAAAACCCCAGATGCTGTCTAAAAGATAATCGCGGGAGAGGACCCTTCCTTTTACTTTAAGCAAGGCGGTTAACAATTCGAATTCCTTTGCGGTAAGTTCAAGCGGTTTATTTTTTACGCTGGCCTGAATTTTAGAAAAATCGATAGTTAATTCGCCGACCCTTAAAATTTCCGGTAATTTTTCTTTTTCTTTCACCCGGCGTAAAACCGCCTTTACCCTGGCAATTAACTCACGCGGGCTGAACGGCTTGGTTACGTAATCATCCGCGCCCAACTCTAACCCCACTACCTTATCCGCCTCCTGGGCCTTGGCAGTCAGCATAATTATCGGGATATTTGAAGTTTTATTTTCTTTTTTCAGGGTCTTACAAACTTCCAAACCGTCCATACCAGGCAGCATCAGGTCCAGGATAATTAAGTCCGGGTGCTCGCGGCCGGCGAGGTCCAATGCGTCCTCTCCGTCATGGCAGGAAAGCGTCCTGAATCCGTCCTTCTTCAGGTTATAGTCAAGCATCCTGACTATATCTTTTTCGTCATCAACAATCAGAATCTTTTCTTTCATCTTTTATTCATGTTTTATAGCTTATCTTTATTATATACCAAAAGCGGCGGGATTAAAAGCTCTAGATTAAGGCGGGGTCGTCTAAATATTTTTTACATTTCTCTTTAACTTTTTTCTTCAATTTGACTACCCGGACATGAGAAATGCCCAGGCGCAAGCCGATTTCCCGCGTGGTCAACCCTTCCAGGGAAAATTCGAAAACCTCTTTTTCTCTCTTGGTCAAGCCGTCGTTCCTGATCTGCTCAATAAGAAACCGGGAATGGTAATCGGGCTCGGCGCTCTCCAGCGGCAGGATATTCTGTAAATCAAGGGCTTCTCCCTCCTCATTGAGCATAAACTCAAAGCTGAAGAGGCTGGCCTTATCCCCGGCCTTACGCAGGTAATTCTTGAGATGGAAATAACAACCTTGCAAAATATAACTTTCTGTCTTGTCGTCCAATTTACCCTGCTGAAAATCCAGCCAGAGATGCGCCAGCGCCTCCTGGCATAAGTCTTCTTCGCCAAGATAGGCAAAACGGCCGTTAAGCTTATGTGCGATTGCCTTCAGCTTCGGACTGATTTTCTTCACTAATTCTTCGAAACGCATAATACCCTCTTTTAAATAAAAAGCGGCCCTTTGTCCATCGCTGGATTTTTGGACCGCCTTTAGTCCTGTTGCTGAATATGTGCTAAGCCTACGTTGGCCTCTTACTCTGCTTCAGTTGCTTCTTCGCTGAAATTGGCCCTTTTCGGTTTTATTTTTACGGCATATTTATGGTTTGTAAAATCGTTAAATTCCTCGCACTCTAAAACCGGAAAGCGGCGCTGGAAAACGCAAGCCTTGTCCGCGTTACAAGTGCTGCAGAGACCTTTGTTTTTCATCACTACCTCCCTGCCATAACTCTTGTCTTGCGGTGATTGGAATTTCGCGTCCTGCCGTTACCGTTTAGTACTGCCTCTGCCTCCTGACGAAAAGCCTCCATCACATAGGGAATACCGGAAACTTCGGCTGCCTCTTCGGTCAAAGCCATCAGGTCGCGCCGCGAAATTGAACTCAACCGGAAATTCCTGCTGCCGGCCATGAGCTGCTGCAGCCCAACCCTGATCTTTTGCGCAAAAGAATAAATACCTATTGCACCCAGGGGGATATTTTTCATCTCTTTGCCGTACTTATCCAATAATTCTTCGTAATAGACGAATATTTCCTTTTCGGTCTTGCCGTAAGCTGAAACCGTGGGAGGAAGCTTATCTTCCTTCAGCCACTCGGCAATATTTTTACCGACCATACCGGGAATCATCAGGGCCCTGCCCATACAGACTGCCTTGACATAAGGAGCGCCCATGGCAATTACCTTGAAGACATGGTCTTCAGTGGAAAAACCTCCGGCAATGGCAATATCCGGGATACGCATCCCTTTCCTGGCCAGTTTTTGAGCAAATTCATAGGTCAATGCCTCCAGGTAAAAGGTAGGAATACCCCATTCCTCCATCATCCGCCAGGGGCTCATTCCTGTTCCTCCGGGAGCTCCGTCAATAGTCAGTAAATCGATTTTGGCCAAAGAAGAATATTTAATCGCCATTGCCAACTCGCGCATGGAATAAGCGCCGGTCTTTAAGGTAATCCGCTTAAAACCCAAATCCCTTAAGCGCTTAATCTCGGCCAGGAAAGATTCTTCCGAGACAAAGCCTAAGCGGGAATGCCGCTCAAACTCCTTGATTGCCCCGTCTTTAAAGGCCTTTTGCACGGCTTCCAAAGAAGGGTCGGGAGTAACAATATAACCGCGCTTTTGTAATTCTAACGCCCTTTCCAGGCTCTTTACTTTTATCTCTCCGCCGATGCACTTTGCGCCTTGGCCCCATTTTAATTCAATGGTCTGCAAGTTATGTTTTTTACGCACATATTCGGCAACTCCCAGGCGCGTGTCCTCAACGTTCATCTGCACCAGGATCTCGCCAAAACCTTCGTGGAAGCGCTTATAAGTTTCAATGCGCCGGTCCATCTCCGGAGAATGCTTGATTTTGCCTTTGGCATCCAGCTCCAATCCCGGGTCAATGCCACAGACATTTTCGCCGCAAACCAGCGTCACGCCGGAAATCGCAGCGCCGATGGCAAAATGTTCCCAATTCTTACGGGCAATTTCCGTAGAGCCTAAGGCGCCGGTAAAAATCGGCACTTTCATCTTTACCTTGATATCCCAGCCATATTCTGTTTCAGTATTCACATCGGGAAATTTAGTATTATCAGAGTTGCCTTGGGCGTCTCCCGCCAAGCCCTTTGCCCCCAAAGCATACCCCTGGATATTCAAATGGGAATAGTCCACCGGATAATTTTTGTCCGCTCCGGCAGTAATCTCGCCAAAAGGCCCGGGATAAATTACTTCCCTGCCGCGGAAAGTGGCTTTGAAAATATCGCAATTACCTTTACAGCCGTCCACGCAACGCGAGCATATTCCTGACCCCGGAACCACGTTCTTTGAACGGTTAAACGTCCCTACCGCGTCGTTTGCATTTGGTCTGCCTAAATTCATCTTCCTCTTCCTCCTTCTTTACTTTGCTCATCTCTTCAAAATCAATCCGCCTGGATTAAGGGAACGCCCCTTGATGAGCGTGAGGGCTACTTCGCCCGGGTTAAATGTTTCATATCCGCCGCCAGGATAATCGCCTCGGCTACTTCGCGCATGGTCTTGCGGTTATCCATACTGTATTTACGAATTTTTAAATAAGCCTGCTCTTCGGTCAACCCTTCATCGCGCATTAAAATACCTTTGGCGCGCTCAATTCTTTTGCGAGTCTCCAGCTCTTCCTGGATGACTTTGCTTTTTACGATTAATTCCGTATTCTCAATCGCTACCGCCGCCTGATTGGCAATGGTGCTGAGGATCTCGATTTCGGTATCGCTAAAATCATGCGGTTTGGGGGTATAACAATTAATCACTCCGATAACCTTGCCCTTCACCGAGAGCGGTACGCACAATAAAGAATTCAAGCCCTCTTTCTTGGCAATATCCTTATTTTTATATTCCTTTTCCTTGGCGACATCCTTTACCGAGATAGCTTTATTCTCCTTAGCCACTCTCCCGGCAATGCCTTCCCCAACCTTGAGCGGCGCTTTTTTATTGTATTCCTCGCTGATACTCTGGGTGGCGCGCACCACCAGTTCATTGGTTTTTTCATCGACAAGCATCAAAGAACAGATATTTGAATCCAGGACTTCCGCGGTAACCGTCACAATCAAACGCAAAATATCTTCCAGATAGAGGTCGGAAGTAATCGCCTTGCTGATTTTGGAAAAAGCCTTGAGTTGATCTGCAAATGATCTTGGCATGGCTAAATTTATCCCTCGCGCTTTATCTTCCGTAAGTTGTGGCCTCAATAAAAAAGGCGTCTTACGCCGCATAAATTGCGGCATAAAACGCCATTGTTTGCTAAAAGAAATGTTTTATTTGTTAGCTAAACCCTGCTAACGATAAGGAACATTCCTTTTCAACTTTTCTTACGCTGAAAATGGAAAGGACAACAAAAAAAGGCGTCTTTTCAACGCCTTTGTCCTTCCTTGGCACAGACCTTGTGCCTTCTCCTACTTGTCATAAAAAGGATAACATATTAACCGGGGCTTGTCAAGTAATATTTAGACTAACCCCTGGTCAAGCATGGCATCGGCTACCTTGACAAACCCGGCAATATTCGCGCCGTTTACATAATTCACGAAGTCGCCCTCTTTGCCGTATTTGACGCACTGTTCATGGATAGCCACCATAATTTCGCGCAATTTCTGATCGACTTCTTCGCGCGACCAGGATAGTCTCATACTGTTCTGGGTCATCTCTAAGCCGGAAGTAGCCACGCCGCCGGCGTTAGAGGCCTTGCCGGGCGCGTACAAGATTTTTGCTTTCTGAAATACCTCCACGCCCTCCGGAGTAGTCGGCATATTCGCTCCTTCGCCAACGGCAATACAGCCGTTTTTTACGAGGCTCCTGGCATCCTCGGCGTTGATTTCATTCTGGGTTGCCGAAGGAAAAGCGATATCGCATTTTATTCCCCAGGGTTTCTTGTTCTCAAAGTATGCGCATTTGAATTCCTTAGCACACTCTTTAATCCGTCCGCGGCGCACGTTCTTTAAATCCAGGATGCAGGCCAGTTCTTTGCGGTCAATTCCGCCCTCATCGTGAATAAACCCGCTAGAGTCTGACATCGTCACTACCTTTGCCCCTAACTGGAGGAGTTTTTCTACCGTATATTGCGCGACATTGCCTGAGCCGGATACGGCGCAGACTTTGCCTTTCAGGGATTCGCCCCTGGTCTTTAGCATCTCCTCTACAAAATAGACGCAGCCGTAACCAGTGGCCTCGGGCCGGATTAAGCTCCCGCCCCAATTCAAGCCCTTACCCGTAAGCACGCCGGTAAATTCATTGCGCAGCCTTTTATACTGGCCGAACATATACCCGATTTCGCGGCCGCCCACGCCGATATCGCCGGCAGGTACATCCGTATCCGAACCGATATGCCGCGCTAATTCCGTCATAAAACTCTGGCAGAAACGCATTACCTCATTATCGGATTTACCCTTGGGGTCAAAATCCGAGCCGCCTTTTCCGCCGCCCATAGGAAGCGTGGTCAACGCATTCTTAAAGACCTGCTCAAAGGCTAAAAATTTTAAAATACTTAAATTTACGCTGGGATGAAAGCGTATCCCGCCTTTATACGGACCGATGGCGCTGTTCATCTCAATGCGGTATCCCCGGTTTATTTGAATCTCCCCTTTATCATCCAGCCAGGGCACGCGAAACAAAATTACCCTCTCCGGCTCTACCATTCTTTCCAGAATTTTGGCTTGCTGGTATTTGGGATTTTTTTCAATGAACGGCATTACCGATTCCGCTACTTCCCGCACTGCCTGATGGAATTCTGCTTCATTGGGATTTCTCTCAACTACCCTGGCGATAAAATCCGCTGTCCTCTTTGACATCTGTTTCCTCCTTTGACTGACTTAGTCTTTTACGGCCGCTCTCACTTTGAACGGGTCCGCGGTATCTGTATTATATTATGCTTTCTCTAAATATTCTATTATCGCGCCTGAAGCCTTTTTGGCCATGCCCATCGCTTCAATGATTGTCCCTTCTCCGCCGACAATGTCCCCTCCGGCAAAAACTTGCCGCAGAGAAGTTTCCATGGTTTCCGGGTTGACGATAATATCTCCGTATTTATCCGTTTTTAATTGCGGGGTGATACTGGTTAAAACCTGGTTTGCCTTTAGTCCGACCGCGATAATCGCCAAATCACCGTCAATCTCAAAGTCGCTTCCTTCAATGGCGACGGGCCTTCTTCTGCCGGATTCATCGGGGTCTCCCAGGCGGCACTTTAAGCACCTCAGCTTTTTCACAAAACCCCGCTCATCGCCGATAAATTCCTGCGGCTGAACCAGGAATTGAAAATTTACCCCTTCTTCTCTGGCATGCTCTATTTCCAGCCTTCTTGCCGGCATCTCGGTTTCCGTGCGCCGGTAGATAATTGTGGTATTGGCTGGGATTCCGCGTATTTTTTGTAACCTGAGCGCCGCCCTGGCAGCATCCATCGCGGTATTTCCTCCTCCGATGACTAATACATCTTTGCCTATATTCACCGGCGTATGGAATTCGGGGAATTTATAGGCGGACATCAGATTAACCCTGGTTAAAAACTCATTTGCGGAGTAAACATTGTCTAAATTCTCTCCTTTTATGCCCAGGAAGCCCGGTACGCCTGCGCCTAATCCCAAAAAGATGCAGGAAAATTCTTCCTCAAAGAGTTCGTCCAGGGTTTTCGCCCTGCCGACAATAAAATTAGGGGTAATTTCAACTCCCAGCTTAATGAGATAATTTATCTCAAAATCCAGGATATCTCTCGGCAGCCTGAAAGGCGGGATACCATATCTTAAAACGCCTCCGGGTTGATGCAGGCCTTCAAAAATCATGACTTTTATCCCGCGCCTGGCCAGTTCCCCTGCGCAACAGAGGCCTGCCGGCCCTGAGCCGACTACTGCTACTTTATATTGAGAGAGCCGTTTATCCGGTTTTACCGGAACTTGCAAATCATGCTTTATCCCGTAATCTCCGGCAAACCTTTCCAGGAAATGGATATTTATCGCTTCCGGAGAAGCAAAAGGCGCGTCTTTTTTATTTAAATTCAAGACGCAGGCCTTCCGGCATTGGTACTCAGCCGGGCAAACCCTGCCGCAAATGGAAGCAAAATTATTCTTCTCTCTAATCGTAAAATAGGCTCCGGCATAATCCTTTTGCGTAATCTGGTAAATAAATTTTTTGATATCTACGCCCACCGGGCAGCCCGAAATGCAGATCGGCTTTTTGCATTGCAGGCAGCGGGAGGCTTCGCTCAGCGCCTCTTCTTCACCGTAACCTAAAACGACTTCGGCAAAGCTCTCCGTCCTTTTGGCGGCGGCTAATTCTTTTACTTTTACCGGCTCTTTTCTCATTTAAATGAATTCAGCATAAATTATAGAGTTTACAAATGTGCTTTTCCTGAACTTCGTAAATACGGTTCCTTTTTTCCAGCTCCTCCCAGTCGACCTCGCGCGCGTCAAATTCCGGGCCGTCTATACAGCTGAACTTTACCTTGCCTGAAACGCTGACCCGGCAGCATCCGCACATACCGGTGGCATCCACCATCAAGGCATTTAAAGAAACTATGGTCTTCAGGTTAAGGCCTCCGGTAACCTGCGAGACCTTTTTCATCATCGGGATGGGGCCGACTGCGTACACCAGATCGTATTTATCTTTTTTTAGCAGTTCTCCCAATACATCGGTGGTAAAGCCTTTTTTCCCATAAGAGCCGTCGTCAGTAACCAGATAAAATTCATCCGCAACCGTTTTCAGCTCTTTCTCTAAAATCAGTAAATCTTTACTCCTTGCCCCTAAGATAACCGTAAGCTGGTTCCCTGCCGCTTTTAATGCCTTGGCAACAGGGTAGATTTCCGCAATCCCCACTCCGCCTCCGACTAAAATTACCTTCCCATAATGCTTAATTTCCGTGGGATGCCCTAATGGTCCGGCTAAAGCGTACAGCGAATCACCTGCGTTTAATTTCCCCAGGAGCTTAGTAGTCAGGCCTGCTTCCTGAAAAATCAAGGTAATCGTCCCCTTATTTTCCTCCTTATCTACGATGGTCAGGGGGATCCTTTCTCCTTTTTCGCTGACCATCAGGCTGATAAATTGGCCGGCCTTGGCTTTCCCGGCGATATCAGGGGAAAGAACCTCTATTTTGGTGACTGCTTTAGCTAAATTTTCTTTTTTTAGTATTTTCATCACGCAAAATCCGTTATGCGGCTATAAAAAATAAAAGACGTCCAGAACTTCCGGACGTCTCTGTCTGTTAAAAGCTTAATTCAATAATAACATAAAGAGTGCCTTGTTGTCAAGAGTGATTTCTCGCCTTAAGGAGTGTTTTTAGAGAGCCTTTCCCTGACTAAGTCGCTGACCAGCTTGGCGTCTGCCTTGCCGGCTATTTTCGGCGTTACTTCTTTCATTACTTTACCCATATCCTTCATCCCTGCGGCAGCGGTCGCTAAAACGGTTTCTTCGATGATTTTCTTGATTTCTTCCGGGGGCAATTCCTGGGGCAGGTAAACCTTGAGGATCTCCGCTTCCCTGCTTTCCTTGTCTGCCAAATCGTCGCGCTTGCCCTGCTTAAACTGCTCAATGGAGTCCTGACGCGCTTTTACCTGTTTTCTGATCACGGCAATAACCTCACTGTCATCGAGGGCCTTTTTCTTCTTGGCAATCGCCGCATTAATCATTTCCGCGCGCAGGAAGCTTAAAACCGAACTCTTCAACGCATCCTTGGCCTTCATCGCTTCTTTGTAATCATTGAGGATTTTTTCTTCCAGCATCATCAGCTCCTTTTCTAAAACGAAATAAATTCCCTGAATTCCTTTAGCCGGCCCTGCAGGTCCCTTAAGGCCAGCCGGCTGGTTTTTTTCAGCCCGAAGTCCTCGACATTAAAGGACGCGGCAATTGTGCCAAAGGCAATGGCCTTTTTAAGGTTGGCCTGGTCTATTCTCTTTACCCGGGTTAAATACCCCATAAACCCTCCGGCAAAGGTATCGCCTGCGCCGGTGGGGTCAACTACCTTATCCGTAGGGTAAGCGGGGATAGAGAAGATAAATTTATCGCTGTAAAATAATACTCCGTGCTCTCCTTTTTTAATCAGAACCATCTGCGGCCCCAGACAACGCAGGCGTTTTGCCGCTTTGAGAAGATTGTACTCGCCGGAGAGGATCCTTGCCTCCTGGTCATTAGCCACGTAAATATCGATTTTTTTTAAGAGGCGCAGGAGGCTTTGGCGTTTATGGTTTATCCAGTAATTCATGCTGTCTAAGCCCACCAGCGCAGGCGCATCTATGCTTTCTAATAAATGCCTTTGGATATCCGGGTCGACATTAGCCAGGAAGATATATTTTATCTTCTTTTGTTCTTGCGAAACCGTGGGCCGAAAAGCAGAAAGCACGCCGAGCTCCGTACTCAGGGTAAGCGCCGTATTTAAATCTCCCCGGTACTCGCCCTCCCATTTAAAGGTCTTCCCTTTTTCTTTAATCAGGGAAGTCAGGATAATGCCTTTCCGGCGCAGGAAATTAACATACTTCGCGGGGAAGTCCTCGCCGATAATCGCTACCAGGTTCACCCGGGTAAATAAGCGGCAGGACATGGAAAAGTGCGCTGCTGAGCCGCCGAGCATCTCTTGCTTCCTGCCAAAAGGCGTCTTTACCGTATCTAAAGCCACTGTCCCTAAGACAATAATACTCATCTGACAAATAATAAGGTGGTTATACCCGCTAAAACACAATAATACCCGAAATAATACAATTTCGCTCTTTTTACCATCGACATCAATATCCAGAGAGCCACAACCCCGGTAACCGCACTTGAGATAAAGCCGGCGGCAAGATAATAGGGAGCGCCGTTTAGCGCGAACTCTATTTTTTTCAGTTCAAATACCGCGGCACCCAGCATCAGGGGAATAGAAATCAGAAAAGAAAAAGCAAAGCAAACCTTACGGTCAATGCCGCGGAATAAAAGCGTAGAAATGGTAATCCCGGAACGCGAAATTCCCGGGATAATTGCCACGCCTTGAGTAAACCCGAGGATGACCGCGTCCTTGATATTAATATCGCTTCTCTTTGTCTGCGTAAATTCCTTGGTTAAAATCAAGATTATGCCTGTAACAACCCAGGCAAGTGCCACGAGCCTTGGCGCGCTGAATAAATTCTCAAAAAAATCCTTGCCGATAACGGCAATCGCGCCTGTAATCAAGGTAACAATAAATATCCTGAATAATGCCCGGGCATCCTTTAATAAGTTTATGATGTCTTTAAAAAAGAAGATAACCAGGGCCAGTATCGTACCCAGATGCAAAATTACCGTCACTGCTACCTGCTCCTCGGTAATACCCAGGATTCTTTGCATAATTACCAGATGGCCGGAACTACTCACCGGTAAAAACTCGGTTAAACCCTGGATAATGCCCAGCATTATATATTCTAACATGCTAATTTAGCCACCTCCTGCTTGAGCGCTTCGGCGATTTGCCGGTAATCATCGCCGCTAGAATCTCTTTTGCCTTCTTTTAACAATTCGGCCCGGGTAAGCGGCCGGCCGAAAACAATCTTTACCGGATAGGGCCTGGGTAAGGCTACGCTCCTTGGCCATGCCCGGTACGTCCCTTTAATATATACCGGAACTACGGGAATGTCTAACTCTTTAATCAAAATACCGACGCCTTTTTTAAATTCTTTGATTTCTCCATCAATGGAGCGCATGCCTTCGGGAAAGAGGCAGACGATTTTATCCTGCGAAAGCACAAAAGAAACCGCCTGTAACGCCTCGGTTAAATGGGTTGAGGTATCAATGGAGAGCAGGTGTCCTAATTTGTTTACCCACTTCAGCAGCGGTGAGCCGAAGATGGCGTAATAACCCAGGAAAAAAGTATTAACGGTATTGCGGTAGGGGAGGCTGGCAAAAACCACTAAACCGTCCAGGTAGCTGGCGTGGTTAGGGCAAACCAGGTACGGCCCTTGCAGCGGCAAGTTTTGCGTCCCTTCTATCTTGAGAAACCAGAATGTCCTGAAAAAAGATAAAAATATTTTTTTCAATACCCGGGTAATTAACCTGTCTATTAGCCTCGCCTCAATGCGGATTTTCTCCAGCACGGCCTCCGGCGGAAGCATTCTTAAAAGGTCAGCCCAGCTTTTTTGGGCCTCGCCGTTAGCGAAAGCGGGTTTCTGCATTAACTGCGCGATACTATTAATCAGTTCCTTTACGGTAGCTGTCTGGTAAAGATAATTATCGGGAATTTTAATCTTTAATAAAGCCTCCAAGCCCAGTGCCAAATTCACCCTGCCTAAAGAATCAATGCCTAAATCTATTTCCAGGTGGCTGTCTAAATATACCGGCCGGTTTACCTCTTTGGAAATATAACTGACAATCTCCCCCGCAATACCGCTAACCTGCTCTTGGGCAGGCGGCTCCTGTATAGACTCTTTCGCGTATTGCTCTCTTACCTGGTATCTTTTGATTTTCTTCAAAATAGTGCGCGGCAGCTCTTCTTTAGTCAGGGTAAAGCCCATGACGTGCTGATAGCCGGGTAATTTTCTTGCCAAGGTCTCCAGGTCCCAGCGTACTTTTTCATAGATGTTCGTTTCTTTTTTCTGGCGAAAAAACTCTAATTCGGGCACAATCACCGCGTAAAGCGCTTCTTTTACGCTGCCAAAGCTCTTTTCCGGCCGCGAAATAATGCAAATTTCTTTTATGGAAGGGGCCTGGAGATAATACTCCTCCAGCTCTTCGGGATAGATATTCTTTCCCGAACTTAAAACAAGTATTTCTTTTTCCCTGCCCACGAGAAAGAGGTAACCTTCTTTGTCCAGGTAACCTAAATCCCCGGAATACAGCCATCCCTCTTTTATCGCCTCGGCAGTAAGGCCCGGCTGCTTAAAATATCCCTGCATCACATTCGCGCCTTTAATCAATACCTCTCCGATACCGGACTGATCCGGGTTAAATATCTTTATCTCGACGCCGGGGATGGGTTTTCCTACCGAAGCGAATTTTATCTTACGCAGGGGATTTAGGGTTACTATCGGAGAAGTTTCCGTCAGGCCGTATCCTTCGATAAGTTTAAAGCCGAGCCCGCTTAAATCCCTGCCGACCTGGGGGTCAAGCCTTGCTCCGCCGGAAACCATCAGCCTTAAATCTTTTCCGAAATACCGGCGCACCCGCATCCGGATTATCGGCCTAAGAAACAGCGATAGCAAAGAAGGAAGTTTGTTTATTTTTTCGGTGATTGCCCGCTGCAGCAGAGAAAAGAGCTGCGGCACGGCCACTAGAATCGTCGCCTTGCCTTCTTTAACGGTCCGGCTGAGCTCCTCGGGATTTAAGCTCGGGCAATAAGTGATCCTGGCCCCTAAAAAAAGCGGCACAATCAAAGTCACCATAAAGGGGTAAGTATGCTGCAAAGGCAGGATAGAAAGAAAATTATCCGTAGAAAAACAGATCTTTAATTCCCGGATGCTCTGGAAATTTGCGCAGATATTCCTGTGGCTCAAGAGGACACCCTTGGGTAGAGCGGTGGTCCCCGAGGTATAAATCAGGGAAGCGGTGTCTTCGGGAGAAACTTCGGGCAGCGCGAGGTTATCCGCGGATACAGAATCTACCCGGGAAAAATCAACGCTGTTAGGCAGCTTGCGGGAAGAGAAAACCAGCTTCGCCCCGCTGTCTCTAATCAGATTTTCTAATTCCTCATGGCTTAAGCGGGGATCTAAAGGGACACAGGATAGCCCTGCAGAGGTTATCCCCAGGTAGATTGCCGGCCATTCCGGACCATTCTCCAGAACCAGAGCGACAAAATCGCCTTTTTTCAGGCCTGCTTTCAATAAAAAGGCAGCGACTTTCAGGGCGCGCTGCTCTAAATCCCGATAGGTAAATCTTTGCCACCGGCCTTGCTTTTCTATCTGCAGGGCGACCTGGGAGGGAGATTCAGAAACTGCGGCCTTAAACAGGCCGGGGATAGTAAAAGCCTCTTCTTTCATTTCTGCATTAAAATCTCTTTCATCTCTGCGGGTAATTCTGAACTTAAGGTAATTAATCTTCCATTTATAGGGTGAATAAACTCCAGACCCTTAGCGTGCAGGCAGAGCCTTTTGGCTTTCAGCTTAAAATCGCGGCGAAAGGCATATTTTCTTTCCCCCAAGATCGGGTGGCCGATGAACTTGAAATGAATCCTCAATTGATTGGTGCGGCCGGTCAAGGGGTATGCCTCAACAAGCGTAAAACTTTTTTTTCTTTCCTTTACCCTGTATTTGGTCAGGGCGTTCCGGCCTTCGATAGCCTTTTTTATCTCGCCCTGATTTTGCGCGAGATTACCCTGCACAAAGGCGGCGTAGGCCTTTTTTACTTTCCTCTGCCTGAAAAGTTCCGCCATCTTCTTCTGGACGGCTTTTCCTTTGGCATAAATGATTAAGCCGGAGGTATCCCGGTCCAGGCGGTGGCAGGGACGCAGGCGGTAAAGGGAACCCTTCTCTTTTAAATCATCATTTAAAATACTGGTGAGTGTACGCGGCTCATTTTTGGGAGTAGGTATGGTCAGTAACCCGGCGGGCTTATCTATTATCAACAGCCATTCATCCTCATAAATAATCGGGATGTTCATTTAGACTATCTGAAGCATCCTGTCTATGGCTTTTTTTGCGCGTTGCCGTATCTGATCCGAGACTCTTACTTCTTCCTTGAGCTCCTCCAGCGCCCAAAGGATCTTCTCCTGGGTAGTGCGCTTCATATTCGGGCAAACCGCTGCTTCGGAAGCGGGATAGAATTCTTTGGAAGGGTTATCTTTTTTCAGGCGGTAGATTAGGCCGACTTCTGTGCCGACGATCATCTCTTTGGCGGCGGTTTCCCGGGCGAACTTAGCCATCTGGCTGGTAGAAAGCGCGGCGTCAGCCAGGGCCACGACGTCCGGCAGGCATTCGGGGTGCACGATTACCTTTGCCTGCGGATGAAATTTTTTTTCCCGCTTTATATCCTGCGGCAGGATCTTGATGTGCGTCGGGCAAAAACCGTTCCAGGAGATAAGCTCCTTGCCGGTGTGCTTGGAAACAAAATCCGCCAGGTATTTATCCGGCACAAAAATAATCTCTTTTTCATCTTTCAGGGAATTGACTACTGCTACGGCATTAGTCGAGGTGCAACAAACATCCAGCTCCGCCTTGACTTCTGCCGGGGTATTTACATAGCCTACCGCTATAGCCTCAGGGTGTTCTCTTTTTAGCCTCCTTAAATCTTCGGCAGTAATCATATTCGCCATCGGGCAGCCGGCATTTATATCCGGCATAATCACCTTCTTATCCGGGCAGAGGATAGAAGCGGTCTCCGCCATAAAATGCACGCCGCAGAAAACGATTACCTTGGCGCTGGTCTGGCTTGCTTTACGGCTTAATTCCAGGGAATCCCCCCGGAAATCCGCAACATCCTGAACTTCGGGAAGCTGATAGTTGTGCACCAGAATTACGGCATTGCGTTTTTTCTTCAGCTCCTTAATTTTATCTTCTAGACCCCTGAATTCTTTCCTGTTCATCCTAATACCCTGTCAATAATTCCTCCGCCAAGCACAATATCCTTATCGTAGAATACCGCAGATTGGCCGGGCGTGATGGCAAATTGCGGTTTTTTAAAACAAACCTTGATTTGTCTGCTCAAAGGAATAATCCGGGCAGGCATTTCCTTGTGATTATACCTTATCTTCACCCTGGCTGCAACCTCCTTTTTCAGCGCGGCGAATACAAAATGCGGCTCTTTGAGCAAAAATTCTTTTTTTAAGGCGTCCTCTTTGCTGCCTACGGTTATCTTATTGCCTTGATAGTCTATTTTTGTGATATACAAAGGGTAGCCCCTGGCAATGCCTAAGCCTTCGCGCTGGCCAATGGTATAAAAAGCAACCCCTTTATGCCTGCCTAAAATATTACCTTCCTTATCCGTTACCTGGCCCGGCTTTATGCCGCGCCTCAGCCGCTGCCTTAAAAATCCGCGGTAATCAGCGCCTGGCAGGAAACAAATCTCCTGGCTGGCTAATTTATCCGCCACCGGTAATCCGGATTTTTTGGCTATTTTCCTTACCTCCTCTTTGGTGTAGTTTCCTAAGGGGAAAAGGATATGTTCAAGCTGCACCTGGTTTAAGCGGTATAAAAAATAAGATTGGTCCTTCTTTTTGTCTTTTGCTTTCTTAAGCAGGAAACCTTGAGCTCTTGTAATCCTTGCGTAATGGCCGGTAGCCAAATATTGAGCATCCAAAAAAAGTGCTTTTTTTAACAAAGCATCGAATTTTAAGTATTGATTGCACCTCACGCAGGGGTTGGGAGTCCTGCCTGAAGAATACTCCCTTAGGAAATCCCGGATTACCCGCTTCTCCAGCTCCTTTTGCATATTTACCACATAGTGTTTTATGCCCAGCTTATGGCAAACCCGGCGCGCATCTTCTATTGCCCCGATACCGCAACAAACAGGTTTTTTCGTCGGGGAATCGGACAAGTTAAAACACATAGTCATACCGATAACTTCATACCCTTGTTTCTTCAGCAAAACAGCAGCAACCGAAGAGTCCACTCCGCCGCTCATCGCCACCACAATGCGCTTATTCATATTCGTTTATTATATCACAATCTCAAACCGTTTTTAATCCCAATCTCAAAACGTTTCTAATTTCAATCTTAAAACTGTTTTCCTATTGGATTTAAAAACGTTTTACCTTTGGGTTTAGAAACGGTTTACCATTCGAAGCGGAGGCCGGCCTCAAGCCATCTTCCTGGCTGGGGGATACCTTCGATCTCCTGGTATTCAACATTCAAGAGGTTAGTAATTTTTAAGAAAACCTGTGAGGTCTTATTTAAGTTATAAGAAAAGGCCGTGTGCAAAAGGAGCCAGCCACGCCGGCCAGGCTTTTTCTTATAAGTCAATCCTACGGCCTGCTCGCCAAAGGGAAGGTTAAAACTCAGCATTGTATTGAAAAGGTGTTTAATATAATTTGGGCCGTATTTATAAAGATAGCCCCGGTCATTTATGCGTTTATCGATATAGGTATAATTGGAATTTAAATTAAGTTTTTGATTTATCTTTGATCTTAAATAATTTTCTATGCCGTATACTTCCGCCTCAGTGATATTTTCCGTTTTCCATTTGGATTGCGCAGGGGCGCGTTTTACCCAATCGATAAAACCTTTTTCCTGCCTCAAAAAGAATGTTGTCCCGGCTAAAAAATTTTCCTGCTTATAATCTAGCCCTGATTCATAATTTAATGATTTCTCGCAAGATAAACCGGCATCTCCGGTGGTGGTAACATCTTCATAATAGAGTTCATGAAAAGTCGGGATACGGATACTCCGGGATACGCCAAGATGCAGTGAATACCCGCCAGAAATTTTATATCTTAAGTTTAACGAACCGGTATAAGCCCGGTCAAAGCCGGCATAATCGTCGCTACGGGCAGAGGAGCCCAAAGATAACTTGGGATTCAGCTCTTTGTTGTCATCTATAAATATACTATTATGGCTGCGCTGATGTTTGCCTAAAACCGTAGAACTGATTTGTTCTTCGCCGTATTCTAGCCCCAAGCCAATCCTGCCCAGGGCTTCAGTTTCCTTCTGAAGATAAATATTCGGGGTATATACATCGCTATGGTGGTGGTTAAGGGAAAGAGCAGGCCTGTCTTTATCTAACATAAATTTATCCTCGTGCCTGCGCCATAAAAAATTTGGTTTTATAATCAGGCCGTCTCTCTTCAAATTAAAGCCTGTATTTAGAAGATAGCTTTTAATCCATTCTTTTGAGGCATAGCCCCTGCCCGGAGTATAAAAATCATAAGCGCCGAATTCTTTTTCCAGATAACCCAGTCCCAGATTAAACTCTCCTATCGGTATATCTAGAGATGAATTAAGAGTAGCGGCGAGGCGTTTGAAATCCGTATCGTAATAAAATCCTCCGGATTCCTGCCTTTCCAGAGAAAGTCTCACCCCTAAATTATCTTTTCTTTCCGTAATGCTGAAGATACCTGACTTTGTCTGGTATGAGCCGAAACTGGACTCCAGGATTCTCTTTTTTTCTCGCGGCTTCTTGAGGATGATATTTACTGCCCCGCCTATGGCATCGGGACCGAATATCGAAGAGCCTGCTCCGGGAATTACCTCTATCCTCTCAATGTCCTCTCTGGTTATGGCAAGGTCGCAATTGTAATGCCCAAGTTTTGGGTCATTGACGCGCTGGCCGTCAATCAGGAGCGAAACGCCCTGGTAGCTTGAGCCGCGTAAAGAAAAATCTGTCTGGATATCTGCCTTGAGGGTCCGGCTCTGTAAATCCAAAGGAGCAGCAGTTAATGACTCGCTCCAGGACGCGAAAGGAAGCAGGGTATCGGATTTTAAAATATAGGCTCGTGTAAGATAGATATCGCTTTTGGTAATCACGATGGGCTCTAAATCCAGGGATAGCTCTTCCCCGGCAAAGAGGGCTTGCCCAGCGGATAAAATAATAATTATAAAAAATAAACCGCATGCCTTCTCTTTCTGCATACGGTTATTATAAACCCTCGGCTTATAAATGTAAACTTAAAAATTATTTCTGGTTGACATTACCGGCAGTGGATGACGTCCCCGGCGTTTACTTTCCGGGTAAGGCCGGAATCCTTTCTGATTAAAAGCCCGCCGTCACCATCGATATCCAAGGCCTCGCCTTCTACCTGCTCCCGGTGGGATATTACCTTTACCCTTCTGCCCAAGGTAATATTATACTCGCGCCATTTTTCGATAATCAAGCGGCTCCCTTTTTCCTGGAGTGCTAAATAGTTTTTTTCTACCGTGCACAATAATTCTTTTAACAAATCTACGCGGTTGACATTCTCTTTTTTCTGTTCTTTCAGGGAGGTGGCGCCAACCGGCAGCGAATTCCTATCGTTATTTACATTGATGCCCATCCCGATAACCATAAAGCGAATCTCATCCATCTCGGCGTTTAATTCAGTCAATATCCCGGCTATTTTCTTATGATGGATTAATATATCATTCGGCCATTTTATCTGAGCGTCCAGCCCCGTTATTTCTTTTATTGCCTCGCAAATACTGACGGCAGAAAGCATCGTCAATAAGGGCGATTGGTTGGGCAATATCTTCGGCCTTAAAATTAAAGATAAATAGATGCCTTTATATTTAGGAGAAAGCCAGCTCCTCCCCAGTCTCCCTCTGCCTTTAGACTGGTTTTCGCTTAAGACCAGCGTTCCTTCTGCTGCGCCCTCCATCCCCAATCCTAAAGCAATATCCATGGTAGAAGAAACCGCATCAAAATAATAAATCTTTTTTCCTGTAAATTTTGTCTTTAAGCCGTGGCTGACTTCCGCAGGCAGGAGCCTGTCGGGAGAAGAAATCAAGCGGTAGCCTAAATGCGGCACCGCCACGACATCATAACCGGAATCCCTTAATTCTTGGATATGTTTCCATAATGCCTGCCGGCTGATCTTCAAATGCTCGCTGATCTCTTCGCCGGAGATATAATCCGGTTTCTTTTTTAAAAAATCAAGGATCTTGTCCTGAATCATGATTTTTTCTCGTAAAGCGGGGACATCTCCCGTAATTTTAAAACGACCCGCGGCAGGTTCTCCAGGAGATAATCTATATCCTCTTTTTTCGTCCATCTGCCCAGAGTTAAGCGCAGTGAACCGTGGGCAATTTCCGGCAAGAGGCCAATGGCTAATAATACGTGGGACGGTTCTAAGGAAGTAGAAGTACAGGCAGAGCCGGTAGAAGCAGCAATACCTAACATATCTAAGTTCAGCAGAATCGATTCGCCTTCTATATACTTTATGGAAAAATTAACATTATTCGGCAGCCTCTGCGTGGGATGCCCATTAAGGTAGACTTCGGGAATTTTCCGGGGGATTTCTCGGATTAATTTATCGCGCAGGGCACTCTGGGATTTCATCTCATCCGCCATCTTCTCATGACACAACTCTATAGCCTTGCCTAAGCCGACAATACCGGACGTATTATGCGTAGAGCCGCGCCTGCCTCTCTCCTGGTCTCCGCCGTGCAAAAATCTTTCGATGCGCGTGCCTTTTCTGATATATAAGGCGCCGACGCCCTTTGGCCCATAGAATTTATGCGCGGATAGCGAGAGGAGGTCGACATTCAATTTGTTTACATCGACGGGGATATGGCCTACCGTCTGCACGGCATCGGTATGGAAATAAATTTCTTTTTCCCTGGCGATTTTCCCGACCTCGGCAATCGGCTGGAGCGTGCCGATTTCATTATTGGCGTGCATTACCGAAATCAGGATGGTTTTATCGCTAATGGCTTTTTTCACCTCGCCGGGGTCAACTAATCCGTGCTTATCCACGGCGATAAAAGTAACCTGAAAGCCTCTTTTTTCTAAAAACTTACAGGGCTCGCTGACTGCGTGATGCTCAATCTTGGTGGTAATAATCTGGTTGCCCTTTTTCTCTAAGGCCTGGGCTACGCCGATCACGGCAAAATTATCGGATTCTGTGCCGCCTGAGGTAAAGACAATCTCCTCGGGCCTGGCCCCTAAAAATGCGGCGAGCCTCTCGCGGCTGTCTTCGATTGCCTTCTTTGCTTCCTGGCCAAAAGAATGAATACTGGAAGGGTTGCCGAACTTTTCAAAGAAATACGGCTCCATCGCCCTGGTTACTTCCGGGTCGGTAGGCGTAGTTGCCGCGTAATCCAAATATACTCTTTTCATTATTTAATCGCTCTATTTAAACTGCCGCTGCGGTAGCCTTCCAAGTCTAAGGTAATATAATTATAGCCTAATTTCTTTAAATTTCTTACCACCGCAGCACGTTTCCCGATTAACGCCGGGATATCATTTTTAGATACTTCTATCCGGCAAAGGCCGTTATAGTGCCTCAACCTCACTTGTTTAAAGCCCAGTTCTTTCAAGCCTCTCTCCGCGCTATTGATGCGTTTTAATAATGCCGGGGTAATCCTTGTGCCGTAAGGAATCCGGGAGGCCAGACACGCCAGTGCCGGCTTATTCCAAGTGCCCAGGCCTAATTTCTTGCTTAATTTACGGATATCTTGTTTAGTGAACCCGGCTTCCTGAAAAGGGGAGCGCACTTTAAATTCTCTTTTGGCCTGATTGCCCGGCCGATGATCCTGCCGGTCGGAGATATTGCTGGCATCCGCGACAAAATTCAATTTAGATTTCAAGGCAATCTCTTGCAGCCGGCGGAAAAGCCCTTTTTTGCAAAAATAGCAGCGCTGAGGCGGGTTATTCACGAAATTCTTATCTTTTAGCTCGCGCGTCTTAATGATTAGGTGCCTTGCGCCGAGAGCCTTGGCCGTTTTTTTGGCGAAAGCCATTTCCTCTGGCGGGTAAGCAGGTGAATCCGCAGTCACCGCCAAAACCCTGTCCTGTAAAACATCTCTGGCGACCACCAGCAAAAGAGTGCTGTCTGCGCCTCCGGAATAGGCAATCAAGAGCGAACCCATTCCTTTCAGGATTTTTCTTAATTTTTCTATCTTGTTCATGATTTAAAAGCGGACTTCCATGGCGCGGGTAGGGCAGACCTTGACACAGAGCTCACAGGCAATACATTTATTATCGTAAAAATGAACCTTGCGGGTAATCGGGTCAACCACCAAAGCGCCGGTAGGGCAGATCGGGACGCATACCCCGCAGTCGGTACACTTGGCTTCATTGCGGATGACATCCTGGCTTAAGGGCTGAATCTTTACCCCGCAGGACTGCAGATATTCAATGCCTTTATCAAAATTTTTTTTCTCTCCGCTTAATTCTAAGATCATCAATCCCTCTTCCTGCGGAGTAACATAGGCCTTTAAAATATTGAACTGCAGGTCATAGTCTTTGACTAATTTATAAACGATGGGTTGATTAACCAGACGATGGGGAAAATGTAAAACAATTCTTTTGGAAACCATTTCCGCTCCTTTTAACTAATCTTAAGTAATCGGCCTTTCCTTCAGGGGTTTAAAGGCATATCCCGATGCTGCGCCGGGTAAGGACGCTACCGGCTCGCTCAACAGGAAGTCGCCTTTTCTTATCCAGGATTTCAGTTCCTCGGCGATATCGAGCGCCCGGGAATAGCTGGATAAATTACCCGTCGGGACCTCCTTGCCCTGCAACGTAATCTTGCCGGATTTTAACTGGGCATAATTGACCTCTCCCAGGCTGCGCGAAACCAGCTCCGGGTAATCACGGCTATAATCTACGATCTGGGTATAAATTTCTTCGTCTTTAACCGCCGCGTATTTAAGAATCTCTTCGCTCAATACCGGTATAGGAACACCGATGCCGATAGTCAAAGTTACGCCGTAGCCGAGCATACTCGTCCCTACCAGCCATTCCGGTTTCATCTGTTTCAAATCGCCGATGACCGCGATTGTCCCGGCCGGTGCAATGGGCGTGCCGTTTTCTTTTCTCTTTACGCCGGGATTATGCTGCGTCCCCTGCCAGGCGACATAACCGGTTCCTCCGCCTAAAAATATTTTTGTGCCGATACCGATGGTCTTATAATAAGGGTCCTTTAAGAGCGGTGAAAGCTGGCCCGCAGAGCAATAATTGGCATTACCTAATTTTGGTTTCAGTGTGCCCATATAGGTATAGATGATTCTGTCCGACAAATTCACCGCCACATTATAATTCTGATAACAGTTACGGATATTAAATAAGACTGCCTCGTTGAGGTCTTTGAGCCCAATCAGGGTTTCCAGTTTCTTGCGCGGATAGCAATCTGTGCCGTAAGCGGTTGCCTCTAGGCGCACCTGACGACCGGCAACCAATTCCTGAATCACGTGGCCGCCGCCATACTTGAACTCACCCGGAAAAACCTTATTGCGCGGATCATCATCAGGCATGGCAGTTGCGCCCAGATAAATATCCACGGCGGCAAAGCCGCAGTATGCCGGCACATCATTTAATTTGCAATTCCCCCCGCCGACTTTTATCCTGGGCTTGGAATGCCCGATATTAAAATATGCGCCTGAGGAGCACATCGGACCAAAGGTGCCGGTAGTCACCACATCTACTTCGCTGGCTGCCTGCTGAACGCCCTTTCTCTCTACCAATTCAATAATTTCTTCGGCGGTAACTACTACTGCCTGCCCCTTCTTGATTTTTTCGTTAATTTCTTTTATGCTTCTCATGCTTATACCTCTATTATATAGCGATAACCTCTTTTATCTCCGGTATTTCCTCTTTCAATAACTTCTCAATCCCCATCTTCAGGGTCATTTGAGACATCGGGCAACATCCGCAGGCCCCGGCCAGCTTTAATTTTACAATGCCGTCGTTAGTAACTTCTACCAGGTCTACGTTTCCGCCGTCAGCCACGAGCATCGGACGGATCTTCTCTAAAGCCTTCTCCACTTTTTCTTTCATCAGGCACCCCCTCCCTAATATAACTCAGCGCTCAGATAGCGCTCTCCGGTATCCGGCAAAATCACCACAATCAGCTTACCTTTATTCTCTTTTCTTCCTGCTATCTCCAGAGCCGCAAAAACCGCTGCCCCCGAAGAAATACCGGCTAAAATTCCTTCTTCCCTGGCCAGCCTTCTGGCGGTCTCGACTGCCTCTTCATTGGAAACCCGGATTATCTCGTCGATAATTTTTTTGTTAAGCACCTCGGGGATAAAGCCCGCGCCGATACCCTGGATCTTATGCGCACCGGGGCTTCCGCCGGAAAGGACTGCCGAGTCTTGGGGCTCAACGGCAACGGCGCGCAATGCCGGCTTCTTTGCCTTAATCGCCTCGGCTATGCCTGTAATTGTACCACCGGTTCCCACTCCCGCAACTAAAATATCTACTTTACCGTCCGTATCTTCCCAAATCTCGCAGGCCGTAGTCCGACGATGCGCCTCGGGGTTTGCCGGATTTCTAAACTGCTGCGGCATAAAATAACGCTTATCGCTTCTGGCTAATTCTTCGGCTTTTCTTACCGCGCCCGACATCCCTTCAGCCCCCGGAGTGAGGATAATTTCCGCGCCAAAAGCGGATAAAAGCTGCCGACGCTCCAGACTCATCGTCTCCGGCATAGTGAGGACTAACTTATACCCTTTCACCGCAGAGATAAAAGCCAGGGCGATTCCGGTATTCCCCGAGGTCGGCTCTAAAATAAGCGTGTCTTTTTTAATCTTGCCTGCTTTTTCCGCGGCTTCAATCATGCTCAAGCCGATTCTATCCTTGACTGAAGAGCAGGGATTAAAGAATTCCAATTTCGCCGCTACTGTGGCAGGGCTGCCTTTGGCGAGCCTCTCTAATTTCACCAAAGGAGTATTCCCGATTAACTCTGTAATATCACGGGCAATCTTAGGCATATCTTTTTAGCTTAAATCTGGTAAACAAAGCTCGAGCCGGGGACCTCGGTTTTTCTACGCAAATCTTCAAAAGTAATATTATCGATTATCTGCGAAGTTGCTCTGGATATTTCCTGCCATATTCCCCTGAAGACACATTTATATTTGTCTTTACAGCCGGAGTAATCCTTTTCTGTACAGGCAATCGGTTCAGTCGGCCCCTCGATAAAACGGACGACTTCTCCCAGTTTTATCTGGGCAGGGGGCCTGGCCAAAAGATACCCCCCGACTTTGCCGCGCCTGCTTTCTACAAAACCGCCCCTTTTTAAATCCAGGAGTATCTGCTCTAAAAATTTCTCCGGGATATCGGCGCGCTCAGCCAAATCATGAATAAAAACCGGCCCATTGCCGTAATGCAGGCTCAAATCCAAGATTGTCTTTAAGGCGTAATCGCCTTTATAAGTAATGCGCATCTTATTTATTGTCTATTATCTCTATTATATTAGTAGAGTATAACTGAAAAATAAATTTTGTCAAGTAAAAAAATAAGATTTTTTTAGATTAACCATCACACTCTGTACCTGTTGGTAATCGGCATCCTTCTGTCTTTGCCGAAGGCTTTATAAGTAATCTTAATCCCCGGCGGCGATTGGCGGCGCTTATACTCGCTTCTATCCACCATGCGGATTACTTCTCTCGCGGTTTCTCCTGCAAAGCCCAGGGAAATAATTTTCGCCAAATCCTTGTCTTCTTCAATGTAAGCCTTTAAAATAGCATCCAGCGTTTCATAAGCAGGGAGGGTGTCGGTATCTTTCTGGTTCGGCTTAAGCTCTGCTGTCGGTTCCTTGGTTAAGACGCGTTCCGGTATAACTCTGCCGATTGAGTTCCTGTATCTGGTCAATGCGTAAACCAAGATTTTCGGGACATCTTTTAAGACCGCAAAACCTCCTGCCATATCTCCGTAAAGCGTGGCGTAACCCGTGCTCATCTCGGATTTATTGCCCGTGGCTAAAACCAGCCACCCGAACTTATTGGAGAGCGCCATCAGGAGATTACCCCTGATGCGCGACTGCAAATTTTCTTCGGTTATATTTTCCTCCCGGCCGGAAAAATGAGGCTCTAATACGCCGAGGTAAACCCGGTATATTTCTTCAATGGAAATGGTGCTAAATTTAATGCCTAAATTTCCCGCTAATTGCTTGGCATCGGAAGCGGATTCGGCTGATGAATAGCGCGAAGGCAGGAATACCCCAACCACATTCTCTTTGCCCAGGGCGTCCACGGCCAATGCGGCGACGAGGCTGGAATCAATGCCTCCGCTTAAGCCCAGCACTACTTTCTTAAAACCGTTCTTCCCGACATAATCAGCCAGGCCCAGGGTTAAAGCCTGATAAACTTCTGCTGCCGGAGCAAGCGGCTTGACTTTCCTCCGAGGTAACGGAATTTTGTTTTTAAACGGCTGTTTATCGGCAATGGCAATGATTCTTTTCTTGGGCTTAAGCCGCTTGGCAGGTATCTCCAAATCTACCGCCAACAAGTCTTCCTTCAGCGCCTCTAACCGAGCAACCACTTTGCCCTGTTTATCTACGACCATACTCTGGCCGTCGAAAACCAATTCGTCCTGGCCTCCGACTAAATTGGTATAAACAATAAACAGACGGTTATCCCTGGCTTGCCTGCGGACAATCGCTTCTCTTTCTTTAATCCTTCCGGCATAATAAGGGGAAGCATTGATATTCAGGATGAGACCGGCTCCTGATAAGGCCTGCTGACGTATAGGGCCGTTCTGATGCCAGATGTCTTCGCAGATATTCACGCCAAAAATAAACTCCCCGAATTTAAATACCGCGGGATTTTCCCCGGGAGTAAAATAGCGCTTCTCGTCAAAAACGCCGTAATTAGGTAAAAGCATCTTGCGGTAGATACCCCTAATCTTACCGTCATAAATTACCGCTGCCGCATTATAGAGGAACTTGCCCTGCCTGTCCACAAAACCCACTATCGCCGCAACTTTTTTTATCGAGCGGGCTAACTTTTCTAAGTTCTCCAGGTTATCGGCGATAAATTTGGGCTTAAGCAAAAGATCTTCGGGAGGATACCCGGTAACTGCCAGTTCGGGGAATGCGATGATATCCGCTCCGTGCCCTTCGGCACTGCCGATATATTCGCCGATTTTCCGGCAATTACCTTCTAAATCTCCGACTGTGCAATTGATTTGCGCTAAGGCAACGCGTAAAGTTTTCTTCATTCTTTTGACCCTTTAGATTCCCAGTGCCTGTTTTATCCTTTCCTTGTCAAACCCGACGATAATCTTGCCGTCAATCTCCAGAACCGGAACACCCATCTGTCCGGATTTCCGAATCATCTCTTCCGCTTTCTCCTGGTCGGTAGAAACATCGAAGTTCTCAAAGGGGATCTTGTTTTCATCCAAGAATTGCTTTGCCCGGATACAATAAGGGCAGGTGGGAGTGCTGTAAACTAATACCTTACTGGCCATCTTCCTTCTCCTTTTTAAATTGAGGGAGCGAGATTAATTACTTCATCAACCTTCATGACAATCATATATTCCGGCTTAGGCAAAAGCGCCTCGGGATGCCGGGGGTGCCCTTTTTCTTCACGCAGGTTCTTCAGGAGCCGCTGCGTTATTCTCGCGGTAAGCCTTGTTTCCCAGGCTTTTATCATTTCGGAATCCAGATTCTCGCCGGCAACTATCTCTGCTTTGCCTTTCAGGCAATAACCTTTAAATTTATGCTCGTCAACCGCGGTGATACTGATGCGCGGGTCCCTCTTTAGATTAGCGTAGGTATTACCGCGATAAAGATCAAGTAAATAGACCCTGCCCTCTTTATCTATTTCCAGAATGCCTTTACAGGAATTGTGCGGGTAGCCTTTTTTATCAATAGTAGAAACAACCACAAAACCCTGATTTTGTAAAAAACGCACTATCTCTTCCGAGGGCTTCTTCATCCTATATTTTCTCAAACATATCCTTAGCCACCCCGCATTCGGGGCAGACCCAGGTATCCGGCAAACTCTCAAAGGCGGTGCCGGGCTTTATCCCGTTAGCCGGATCTCCGGCTTGCGGGTCATAGATATAACCACAGACGGTACAACGATATTTAGCCACGCCTTGCTCCTTTTTTTAATTACGGCAAAAAACCCGCCTCTTAGTATAATACAAAGAAAAGAATTCTTTAAGCTTTTTCTTAACCGCCTTTAACTACCTTTTCGCGGCCTTTTTCTGGCGGCTGTCTTTTTGCGCATCGGCTTTCCGCAGCACCAAATAGTTGAGGTGGAAAGCCCGCAGCAATCCACAGCTACCTCTCTTCCGCAAGGGATACAAACCAATTTCTGCCCTCTTTTAAGTTTTGCCATAGTAAACCTCCTTTTTTATGTAACGCCTCCCACTTCATCAATAATCCTGGCCATAATAAAATCGTTATCGGTCAGCCCGCCTGCGGCATGCGTAGTTAAAGTTACCTTTAACTTATTATAGATTATCGTCAGCGTCGGGTGATGCCCTTGTTCTTCGGCTACCAGCGCGATCAGGTTTAAAAAATACTTCGCCTCAAGAAAATCCTTGAACCTGAATTCCTTTACCAATTTCTTTTCTTCAACCAATGCCCAACCCCGGTATTGAGCGAGCAATTCTTCTATTCTTTCTTTGGGTAACGGCGGCGTTCCCTCTGCGCAGGGTTTACATTTGGCAGGTATCTCTTCTCCTAGAGATGATAGAGGATTTTTGATTACCTCTTCCAGGGCCTTTAAGGCATCCTGATAATCAGGGGGAGAAGTCAGCTCCCCGACGATTTGGACGTATCTTACTCTGTCGTTTTTATCCACAATCACCACTGCCCGGGCCAAAAGGTTCAATTCCTTAATCAAGAGCCCGTAGTTTATCCCGAAAGAAGAAAATTTATAGTCGGAGGCAAGGGTAACATTCCTGATATCAAAGGAATCGCAGAATCTTTTTTGCGCAAAAGGCAGGTCTTTGCTGACTGCTATCACCGCTATCTCTTTCGCGAGGCCGGCTGCCCTTTTATTGAATTCCTTTACCTGTAAATCGCAAACCGGCGTATCCAGCGACGGGAAAGAAGTTATCAGTTTTATCTTGCCCGCAAAATCCTTAAGATTTATCTCTTTTAAATCCGGCGACACTACCCGGAAATCAGCGGCGGGGTCATTTATCTTCAGGCCTCTGCCTACCAGAGTTAAAGGATCGCCTTTAAATCTTACGCTTCTTGTCATCGTTTTCTCCGTTTAAACCTCAATTCCAAATACATTCCTGATAATCAAGCCGATGATAAAATTAATTGCCGCCACGCCTAAACTGATGCCGGCCATCTCTAAGAACCTTTTTTTGAAATCTAATTCTTTGGCTACGGAGATATAATAAGTGAAAATCAAAATTACCAGAAGCGCGACTCCAATCACAAAGCCCAGGCAAAGATAGATATTTTTAAAAACAAGGTACGGCAGAATCAGGGCAATTACCGTCCCCACATAGGCAAGGCCGGTATAGATGCTGGCTTTCAGCGGGCTTTTTTTGCTTTCCTCCTGTTTTGTAGAGAGGTATTCGGAAGCCGCCATCGATAGGGAAGCGGCAATGCCGGTAATCAGCCCGACAATACCGACGAGCCTGGTATTCTGTAAAGCGAGGGTAAATCCTACCAGGGCGCCGGTTAATTCTACCAGGGCGTCGTTTAAGCCCAGCACAATCGAGCTGACGTATCTCAGGCGCTCTTCGTCAATTAAACCAATCAGCTGATTTTCGTGGGCATTTTCATCCTGGATTATTTTTTCAATATCAATATCCGGCGATACCGTCTTTATCCGCTCATAAACAGCCTGCGCCGATTCCTCGCCTCTTTCCATCAGCTTCAGGCCGAAAGTCAGTCCGAAAACCCTGCAGATAAATATATAAAACCAGGACTTCAGCCTGTCCGGAGCAACCTCTTCACCGCTAAGCGACTTGAAGAGGCCGTAATGCACGGCCTCTTCATTGGCGATGTTTTCCAAAATAGCGCTTTGTTCTTTATCCCTGCTCATCCCGGCCAGCCGCTGATAGATGAATTTCTCGCTGATCTCGTTCTTTTGTATCGTTAAAATTTTATTTTTTAGTTTTTCATCTATCATTTCCGTCTCCTTGGGGCTCCGGCTATTTCCTTTCTGTTTGCTCATGCATCATCGCAGGCATCTGCCGGTCCAGGCTCATCCCGCGCATCTGGCCTGGCATCATCTTTTGCATCATCGGCCTCATCGGGTAACGTCCCGTAGTCAAGCGATAACCTCCTACCGAAACTACCAGCAAGGCAGCCAGCCAAAGAAACGCCGCTACCACGTAACCGAATACTTTCAGACCCCGGCTTTCTACTTTGCGCAAAGTAAACAAAACAAAGAAACTCACCGTCAATAACAGCGCTGCCGGAATCATCGCCAATAAGCCCATTGCCTTAAATCCTCCCATGCACATAAACACCTCCTTTTTTAATAACCGATAAAGCTTTCTTTTCTGATATTTTCTTCCTTACACCCTACCTGCAAGCATAAGGCAGCCATCGCTTCTACCATCCGCGGCGGCCCGAAAATAAAAAAGGCGCGTTCTCCGGTATCCTCTACCTTAGCCAAAAACATTTCTTTATCTATCCTGCCGAAGAGGCAATTCTTATCTTTTGGTTCACAGTCGGTCACAGTATAAAAAACTTTTATTTTTTTATTTATCGCCTGCCAGTAATCCAGCTCTTTTTTAAAGGCTATCTCCGGTTCGTCGCGGTTTGAATAAAGCAGGGATACGTCGGTAGGTAATTTTTTATCAATGATATATTCAATGATGGCAATTACCGGAGTTATCCCGATGCCTCCGATTAAAAACCCTATTTTCTCATAACTCTCCCTGAAGACGCAACTGCCCAGAGGCGCTTTGCATAAGACGTTGTCATCAATCTTTAAATTTTTCAGCCTCTGAGAAAAGCTGCTTTCGCTCAAGCGCTTGGTAACCTCAACATAGTCTTTCGCAGGAGAAGAAGAAAAAGAAAGATACTTGTTTAATCCCGGATTGGCGCGGCCGGCTTCGTCAAAGATAAGCTGCAGGAACTGCCCCGGCATAAATTCTATTTTTTCCTGGGGAATAAATCTGAAGCTTTCTATCGTCTCTGTCCTTTTTATCCTCTCTGCCAAGCGCAGCCGGATTTCTCTCATAAGCCTAATTCCTTTATCACCTGCCTTAAGGCCTCTGCTGATTTCTGGAGCAAACCTGTTTCTTTGTCATTCAGCTCGATGTAAAATACCTCTCTTAAGCCGCTCTTATTCACTACGGCAGGCAGGCTCATATATATATCGTTTATCCCGTAATAGTCTTCTACGAGACAGGAAACCGGCAAAATCGAGTTTTCGTCTTTTAAGACGGCCTCGCTTATCCTGACCAGCGCCAAACCGATGCCGTAAGATGTCTCCTGTTTTTTTTCGATGATTTTGTAGGCGTAATCCCGCACATCCATAAATATCTTATCCAGCTCTTCGCTGTTATTGCATTTTTTACAGGAAGCGCAATAATTCCCGAGCAATGCCCCTCCGAACATCGCCTTGCTCCATACCGGAAATTCGCTGTCTCCGTGTTCGCCTAAGATATAAGCGTGGATATTGCGGGAATCTATATTGCAATGCCGGGATAAAAGAAACCTTAAGCGCGCGCTGTCTAAGACCGTTCCCGAGCCGATAACCTCCTGCCACGGCTTCCCGGAAATTTTGTAAGCCGTATAAGAAAGAATATCCACGGGGTTGCTGACAACCAGAAGCGGAGCTTCCGGCGCATAACGCATGATCTGCGGGATAATGCTCTTATAGACAGCGACGTTATCTTTAACCAGCTCTAACCTTGTCTGGCCGGGTTTCTGTTTTTTGCCCGCGGTAATTACGATTAAATCCGAATCTTTTAAATCCGGATAGTCACCGACTGCTATTTCTACCGGAGAAACATAAGGCATGCCGCTGGCCAAATCCAGCACCTCTCCTTCGGCGCGCTGCTTATCCAAATCAAAAATAACTATCGAACGGGCCAGGCCGCTCATCATCAAGCTGTAAGCATATCTCATCCCGACATTACCTGCGCCAATAATCGATACTTTCGGCTTCAGCATCAGAAGCTGCCCCCCAGTGATTTATCTTCAATCGTCTTAATTTCTTCTTTTAATAATTCAGGCAATGCTAAAACGTCCACATCCATAAACCCGCGCACAATCAGCGACTGCGCCTCTTCTGTGGTAAAGCCGCGGGTGCATAAGTACTCTATTTCTTCCTTGTTGATTTTACCTATCGCTGCTTCGTGCGACATATCTACGTCGCGAAAATCCGACTCCATCTCCGGGATGGCGTGGATAGTGCCTTTTTCGGATAAAATCAACCCCCGACACTCCAGATGCGCCTTGACCTCTTTAGCTTCCGCCTTGAGGTGCCCGCGGGCAACCACTTTCCCGCCCAGGCTTACTGCCCGGGCAATAATCTCTGCCTGGGTTTTATCGGCCCTTAAAATTACTCTCGAACCGATGTCTTGTAACGAATTCGGATGCGAAAGAATAAGCGAATTAAAGCTGGCGCGGGCATTTTCGCCTTGTAATACGGCAGTCGGATACATCGTAATCTCTTTCACCGGGCGCAGGCACACGTAATTGGAAATAAAGCTCGCTCCTCCGTCCACCAAGGCAATGCTGATGGGCTTTACGGAAACATCTTCCTTCCAAGAGTGAATCATCGTAAAATTCAGGTAAGCGCCCTTATGCACAAAAAACTCAGAAATTCCCAGATGGAAACCTTCATCCGCTGCCCGGGAAGCAGAGCAGCCGGTAATCAAATAAACCCGCGCTCCCTCTTCGATAATAATCAGGTTATGTACTTTCTGCTTGAATCCCTGGGCCTTCAAAAAAAGGCAGGCCTGAATCGGCAGCTCCACGGTCTTGCCTTTTTTCACGCGGATAAAATATCCGCCGATAGTATCCTGCGGGTACTCCCTTCCCAGCGAGGCAAAGCTCCTGCCATAGTATTCCCTGGCTTCGGGGATTTTCTTCAATGCCTCTTCGGTAGCCATGATTTCTACGCCCTCGATCAGGCTGCGGTAAACCTCTACCTGATTATCCTGCTGCAGGAAACTGGCTGAACGCGTCTCTTCCGTGAGGTCCATCCCCGCAGATGAAATGCTTTCCCTGTCGTGAGGCGCAAAATCTTTATTCCACCCTTTTTGGCTCATGGCACTCCCTGCACTTTTCATAACCTTCTTTTTTAATGCTCTCGAACATCTCTTTGGGGCTGCCTAGACACCATAACTTACCTTCAATCATTACGCAGCCTTTTTTTGCCTTGATATAATCCAAAATATAGCCTGTGTGAGTAATAATTAAAGCCGACTTGTCCTTCTCTTTGAGGTATTCATTTAAAACCCCGCCCATAATCGAGATATTCTCCAGGTCAACCCCGGATTCGGGTTCATCTAAAAGCAGGAGCTCGGGCTTCTGTAAAAGCATCTGGAATAACTCCGAACGCTTCATCTCGCCGCCGGAAAAATTAAGATTGATCTCGCGGTCTAAATGCTCTTTTAGGGAAAGCTTCTCTGCCAGGCCTTGAATCAGGCTTGTATCCTGCGATAAAAATTGCGCCACCTGAGAAAGCTTGACCCCCCTGATCTTGGGCGGATGCTGATACATTATCCCGATCCCGCGTTTTACCCTTTCTTCTATGGGGATGCCGTTTAGTTTTTCTCCCCCGAAGAGTATTTCGCCATTTTCTATCTCATAGCCGCTAAAACCCATAATCGTCTTAATCAGCGTGGTTTTCCCGCTTCCGTTGGGGCCGAAAAGGACCAATATCTGGCCTTTTCTGATCTCCAGGTTTATATCTCTGAGTATGGTTTTTCCGCCAACCCTGACTGAAAGATTTCTTACGTTAAGCATAGCCAATTTCACTCTCCGTTATTTAATTCCTCTGCTGCCTAATATCATATAACGCTCCCATAACTTAGACAACAGTTATTTAGGCCCCTGACCGGTACACTCCCGCGCAGATTTACACCAGTCCGCGCAGGAAGGAAGCCTCACCCGAAAAATCAAGCTCTTGCATCTGGGGCAGCGCGCCTTTATTTCATCGGAAAAAATCTCTACCGCACAGCCGCAATCCGGGCATTTCAGCATTTCTACCTTCAGATTCCTGTCATCCTGGCCCGGGCATTTTAAAATCATTTTTTTACCTCAATAAATAAGCGATGCTCACTTTATTTAACTCTCTAATTGCGTAGCTTTCTATTTTATCTATTTTCTTCTTAAGCAGGCATTTTTTAATATTCGGGCAAAGATGCCCCATTAAAAAACACTCATTTAATTTAAACGGCCCTTGAAATATTTTCATTAAATCGGGTAAAAATATCTTACCGGGAGGAAGCCCTAATTCAAAACCGCCGCCTTGACCTTTATATGATTTCAGGAATCTCTTTTTCTCCAGTATTTGCAGGATTTTCCTTAAAAAAGGGCGCGAGACATTTATTTCACCAGTTAACTCTGATACTGTCGTTCTTTTTGCGCTATGTTTCGCAATAAAGCATAAAGCCCTCAAGGCATAATCGGTATTCCGGGTAATCAATTTCATCAATCGCCTCCGGTTATTTAGAAAAGCCAGGGGCAGTTTATTGTCGTGCCCAGGACAACTTGTGGCAACCTTCCTTACAATGTGCCACGGGACGCAGCATATAGCGGATGGTTATATCCATCTTGATGGCCTCCTTTCTTGCAATTATAATGATACCATAAAAGTATCATTTGTCAAGAAAAAAATTATTTATTTAAAAATAACGTTGGACAGATACCCGATAAGGATAACCTGGGGCACGGTAACAACAGGCAGCCATAAGGCAACGCGCCTGCCGACATTAGCCCATAAAAGCCCGATTTCGGTATAATCGGTAGCGACACCCGCCATTAAAAAAACAAAGCTATTCCCCAGGGCTCCGGTCTGCCGGTAAATCTCAAAAGATAACGGAGATGAGCCTTCCGAACAGACCTCGATTACGGTAGCCAGGGCCAAGGTCACCCAGAGTCCTAAAAAAGTCGGCCCCATAAATTTATGAAAAAAATGCACCGGGATATATGCGCCGGATACACTGGCGATGAATATACCCAGGATAATCCACCATAAGACCATATCGGCAAGCGTTAAAGCCCCCTTGATTGTTCCTGAAAAATCGTAGATCAAACGGCGTAAGCCGAAACTGTAGTTCTTGAGGCGCAGCCTTAAATCACCCAATATCGAGAATCCCTCAGGCACCTCTACCGCATTTTTATTTTTTTCAATCAGCCCCTTTTTTTCTAAAAACATGAATATAAAACCGGTATTGATCGCTACGATTATCGCGGCAATAATGATAAATAACCCTTTTAATCCAAAAAGGCTGATTAACATCACGGTAATCGTTAAATTTGCCCAGGGGCTGGCGAGAAGAAAACTCACTACCGCAGGGTTAGAAGCTCCCTTTTTATGCAGTTGGATGGATAAAGCCAGGATCCCGTGGCTGCAGGCGCTCATCAGGAATCCTAAAAATACCGCGTTAAAAATAGTAAAGGGCGAATGCTTGGAGAGAATTTTTGAAATATATTCGCGCGGGATATAATAATCAATGAGCCCGCCCAAGAATAATCCTAAAATCACCGCCCACCAGATGGTTTTTAAATACATCAAAAATACTTTGCGGAACGGTTCCAGGGGAGGAAAGAAAAACGAAGCGATAACCAGGACAGCGGGAATTAAACTGGTGATAAATAACCGGTTCTTGAAAAAAGGCTTTTTCTGGAATTTATCTCTGCAGCCGGGGCTGCAGAAAAAATAATCCTGCGCGCCTTTAGTTAATTTAATCGCGCTCTCTTCATTTACCTGCATTCCGCAAACCGGGTCTTTTGCCATTTTTTAATCCTTTATTTAGCCCAGACAAACCAGACAAATAAAGCCCCTATTAGTACGGCGACAAATGTAAAAGGTAAACCTATTTTTACGAATTCATTAAACCTTAATTTATAACCCTGCCTGCGCAAAATACCCATCGTGACCACATTACAGGAAGCGCCTATCGGGGTAATGTTGCCGCCGAGGCAGGTGCCGATTAAAAGGCCGAATAAAAAAGGATACATGGGGAGCCCTAAATTACTTGCAACAATTTTTGCTACCGGGATCATAGCAATGGTATAGGGTATATTATCGACAAAAGCCGAGATCAGCACGGAAATCCAGACAATCAGCATATAGGCAAATAGCGCATTTTTACCCGCAATCGAGGATATCTTGCCGGCAATATCCTCGATGATGCCGTTATAGGTCAGGCTTCCCACCAGGATAAATATCCCGATTAAGAAAAAGAAAGTCTGCCAGTCCAAATTCCTGACTAAAGAAATGCTCTCGCGATGGCTTAATTCATGCCAGACCAATGCTACTACCGCCCAAAATAAACAGATAAAGGCAATGCTATATTGCGGCCGATTCTTTATAAACGAGGATAGCACCAGGCTTAAGACCATCAAAGACATCAGTATGGCAGGGACCCAGGTTTTTGGTTTTGCTATCTCTATTTTCTGCACTGCCTGGTTATGCCTTTTAAATAACAGCCACAAAACAAAAAACGCACCAAGCGCGCCTAATTCCACGGCAAAAAATATCCCCGGCCTGCCCTGCATCCAAAAGAAATCATTAAAGTTCATCCCCGACTCCATCGCTAAAATAATGCTCGGCGAATCGCCGATCATCGTCGCCACGCCCTGCAAATTGCTGGAGAGTGCTACGCCGATTAATAAGGGAACAGGGTTAATTTTTACTTTTTTTGCGATTTCCAGGGCAATGGGGGCGACGATTAAAACCGTAGCCACGTTCTCGGTAAAACTGGAGATAAAGCCGGCAAGGCCGCAAACCAAGAGCATCGCCATAGATACGTTTTTGGATTTATTGACTAAAGCCGCGGCCAGATACACCGGCACGCCCGAATAGATAAAAAGGCTGGATAAAACCATCGTGCCCAGGAATACGCCCAAGACATTGATGTTTATGGAAGACAAGGCTTGAGTTAAGTTAACCGCCCTGGCCAACAAAAGCGCGCTTACGCCTGAATATACCGCCAGAAGCACATACTTATATTTCTGGCAGTTCATAAAATAAGTGATACAAGCATAACAGAGCAAAAATATGGCTAAGGATAAAAGCTTCATTTTTTCAGAGCCTCTTCAGCAAATCTCCGGCAACTTTCTTGCCCGAAAGCAGCATCCCGCCGAATACCGGGCCCATGCGCGGTCCGCCGGTGACGGCATTTGCGCACATACCGCAGGTATAAAGGCCGGGCAATACTTCCTTTGAGTGTTTAACAATCGTCTCTTCTCCCATTTCCGCCCACATTGAATTTTCGCCGAGCAGGTCCCCGGTCTTTGTCTTAAGTTTAAGCCCGGATTTTTTAACGGCAACGCGCACGACTTCCGCAGGATGGCCGGTGGCATCCACGACAAATTTTGCCCGCATGGTGATGGGGTCAACATGCAGGCCGGCGATTTCTACCGCGCTCCAGTTTAAGACCAGGCCGCAAATACAATTTTTTCTAATCATCACGTCTTCGGCGCTCAAAAGGTTAAAAATCTTCAGGCCCGCTTTAACCGCTTTTGAACAAATGGTGGATACCGATTCCACGGAATCCGCGATATAATACCCCGGCTCATAGGTTTTAGTCCTGACGCCGAATTCGTCCATAATTTTCTTAGCTTTTCCCTGGATTACGATTTCATTGAACATAATCCCGCCGCCCCACATTCCTCCTCCGACGGAAAGCTTCCTTTCAAAGAGCACTGCCTTTTTGCCGGCCTTGGCCAGGTAGTAGCCGCAGGCCATCCCGGCAGGCCCGGCGCCGACTATCGCCACATCAGCCTCCAGGGCATTAATCAGTTTCTTGCTGTATGAATCTATTATTGCCTTAGAAATTTTAATATCGTCCAGCTTCATCTTAACCTCGCATCTGTTTTAAGGTGATTAATTTTGCGCCTTCTTTGAGCATTTTTTTAATCGCTTTTTTAGAATCATCCGGCTTGAGGTCAACTCCTTTTACGGCATCGGCCAATACCTTTACCTTCAAACCCTCTTTTACCGCATCATGGGTAGAAAACTTCACGCAATAATCAGTGGCGAGACCCGCAATATAAATCTCGTTTACTCCTAAAAGCCCCAGCCACTTTAAGAGGCCCGTGCCTTTTTCGTCCTCTGCCTGAAAAGCAGAGTAGCTGTCCTTTTCCGGGTCCATACCCTTGTATAAAAGAATCGCTGCCTTGGGGAGTTTTAGTTTGGGGTGGAATTGGGCGCCCGGGGTATTCTCAATGCAGTGCGCCGGCCATGCCCCGCCAAAGGATTTAAAGTGCTTCGTCCGCGCCGGATGCCAGTCGCGCGTGGCAAAAACCGGCAGCTTTTTCCTGCTGAAAATTTTTATATACTTGTTAATCGCCGGAATAGTCTTATCGCCTTCGGGGATACCCAGCGCTCCGCCCGGGCAGAAGTCGTTCTGCATATCCACGATTAAAAGCGCTTTTTTTCCTTTCATCTCAACAAAAAACCCTATGCCGGATGCCTAACTAAATAAGCCGGGGATTATTCTCCCGCAATCAGCGCACTTGCCGTTAATCAGATTATTCTCCAGAACGGAGAAACCTTCGCGTCTGATCGATACCTTTGCGCATCCGGGGCAGGCGGTATCACTTCCCCAGCCAGAGACATTGCCGGCATAAATAAACCTTAATCCCGCTCTCTCCCCGATGGCTTTAGCTTTCT
This sequence comes from Candidatus Omnitrophota bacterium, assembly GCA_041653115.1. Classification (GTDB taxonomy): domain Bacteria; phylum Omnitrophota; class Gorgyraeia; order Gygaellales; family Profunditerraquicolaceae; genus JBAZGA01. The sequence continues at coordinate 13,514 of JBAZGA010000007.1, read as the reverse complement.
CCAGAGTGGCTTCGGGCGTGGGATGCCGATGGCCAAAGTTATAGTCGGGATGAAAGCGCGATACGTGCCAGGGGATATCCTTATCGAGGCTGGCAAGAAAGCCGGCGATATCCCCTAATTCAGACTCGGAATCATTTTCTCCGGGGATAACCAGCGTAGTGACCTCAACCCAAATGCCCATCTTTTTCATAATGATGATGGAATCAAGCACCGGGTGTAATTTTGCGGCGCAGATTTTTTTATAGGACTCCTCCCGAAAAAACTTCAGGTCCACATTAGCCGCGTCTAAATAAGGGCTGGCCATCTCCAGGCATTCCTTGGTCATATAACCGTTGGTCACAAAAATATTCTTTAGGCCGTTGGCCTTGGCTAATTTAGCCGTTTCATAGGCGTATTCAAAAAATATTGTCGGCTCGGTATAAGTATAGGCGATGCTGCGGCATTTAGATTTTAACGCCTCCTTTACGATTTCCTCGGGAGGAAAAACCGTCCCCCCGCAGTCGGAATCCCTGAAGGAACATTGCGAAATTTCCCAGTTCTGGCAAAATTCGCAGCGGAAATTACAGCCGAGAGTAGCAACGGAAAAACTGAGAGAGCCCGGTAAAAAATGATAGAGGGGTTTTTTTTCGATGGGATCAACGTGCGCGGCAATCACCTTGCCGTAGGCGTAAGTAAAAAGTACGCCTCCTAAATTCTGCCTCACCCCGCAGAACCCGAATTTCTCGTCGGCAATCTTACAATGATGGCTGCAGAGAAAACAGCTGACGAACTTGTTTTCCAGTTTTTCGTAAAGCAAGGCTTCTTTCATACGCGTAAATTAGCCAACTCCTCTTTTTCCGGCGGCGAAACCCTTAAGCTATTATCCTCTTTTTCGGGAATTCTTCTATAGGTTATCGCGGCGCCAGCTTCCCCCTTAAGGTCGCAATAGCGGCAGGTAATCCGGCAGGAAAGCTTAAGCAGCTCGGCGTTAAAGCTGCCCCTGCCTAAAGAAGTCGGGCCTGCCAATTCCGCGCCAGGATAAAAAAGATAGTCGTCCTGCCGGGCCAAGTTCTCCAGCTTCCGGTTTTCCTTTTCATTGCGGCCCACGACTAATTTCGTTCCCGCGGCAATCCGGAAATGCCTGCCAATCTTCAGCAATTCTATATTATTAAGATTCAACTCTCCGCGGGTAATCAGCTCCTTGAGCCTTTTGGAAAATTCCGGGTCAGTCAACAAGCAGCCTCCTGCCGGCTGGGCATAATCCTTAATCTTCAAGGCCCTTGCCAGTTCTATCTGGGGCTGGCGGCTCCTGCCGATAAAACTAAAGAGCTCGCCTCGCCTGACCCAGTTTTCTTTTTCCGGGACGGTTTCCGCAATCGCCCTGGCTGATAAAGGCCTCAGTAACAGTCCTTCTAAGCCGGCTTTTTTTTCAATAATTCCCAGGGCCTGCTTATTCTGGGACATCGGCCGCTGCCCCAAAACTTCGCCTGTCACCACAAAATCCGCCTGCCACTTGCGCATCAGTTCCTTTGCCCTGGTTAACATCAGAATCTTGCAGTCTATACAGGGGTTCATGCCGGAGCCAAAACCGTGCCTGGGTTTTTCCAGTAATTTTAAAAAATCTGCGCTGATATCCATTGTCTTTGCCTCTTTGCCCAGGCTATCTCTGACAAGAGAATTTATCCTCTCTTTACCGGTGCCGGAAAAGGGAATGATAAATTTTAAAGGAATGACTTCTATGCCTTGGCTTTTAATTACCTTGGCCGCCAGAATACTGTCCAGGCCTCCGGAGATTAATGCGATAGCTTTCATTTTAATGGCCTTGCATGGCCCTTGCCGAAAGAATAAAGAGGATGCCCAGGAGAAAAGCCAGCATCGATGCCAGGCTTTTTTTCAAATCGGGCTGTTTATGCAATTCGGGGATCAGGTCGCAGGCAGCGATATAAATAAACCCCCCCGCCGTAAAGGAGAGGAGGTACGGCGAAAAATTCTCAATATTCGCCGCGGCTAAATATCCGGCGACGGTGCCTAATATACAGCTTAAGGCGGAAATGAAATTAAAAATGAGGGCCCTTACCTTGGTAAAGCCTCCGTACACCAGCACCCCGAAATCGCCGATCTCCTGGGGTATTTCATGAAAAATAATTACCACGGTAGTAATCACTCCGAAATGGGTACCGACTAAGAAACTTGCGCCGATAACCAAGCCATCGGTAAAATTGTGAATCCCGTCGCCGATTAAATTAAGATAAGTAAAAGCGTGGATGCTGCATACGCCGTTATGGCAGTGGCGCCAGTAAAAGTAGCGCTCCAGGACAAAGAAAATAATAAACCCTAAAATAACACAGGAAAAAACATACAGGCTGTCCAGTTCCTCTAAGGCCTCGGGCAAAAGGTGCAGGAATGCGCCGCCGATTAAAGCCCCGGCGGAAAAGCCGATTAAAATGAGCAGTATTTTATTCAACCATCCTTCTTTAATCAGCAGGCTGAAAATCCCCACTAAAGAAACCAGGCTGACGATAATGCTGGCCGTAATCGCCCATAAGAAATTTACCATCCGGTATCTCCTTTTTGGAAAACAAGGCTATTTTATCATAAAGCATAACTTAAGGCAACCTCTAGTATTTAGCCTATTTATTGGTGGTGGTCAAGGTGATGGTGCGGATGGGTGTGGATTGTATCCCGATGCTTGTGCCGGTGGATGTGGATCAGGTTATTTTCCCGCAAGAATTCCGTATCGAGGAGGATTTCGCTGGCAAGGCCGGATTTAATAATCTTCTTTTCCGCGTTAAAAACATAAATTTTATCGGCTATTTCTTCGACGATGTGCAGGTCCTGCGTAGAAGTAATAATGGTCTTACCCGAGAGGTTTGCCTCGATTAAAAAATCGATGATATGCCGGCTGGTCAGGGGGTCTAACCCCGCTGTCGGTTCATCCAAGATTATGACTTCAGGGTCAATTGCCAGTGTTGAGGCGATAGCGACTTTGCGCTTTTCGCCGATGCTGAGCTGGTGCGGCGAGCGGTCCAGCAGCCCTGCAATTCCCAAAATATCCGCTAAACTCAGCAGGCGCTTCTCGACCTCTTCTCTTCCTACCCCCAGCTGCAAAGGGCCGAAAGTGATATCTTCTTTTACTGTCGGGCAGAATAACTGGATATCAGAATTCTGAAAGACTAAGCCCACCTTCTTTCTAAAGCTGCGGGTAAAACTTTCCTCGTTGAATAAACCCTCTTTTAACTCCTCCCCAAAAGCCTTGATTGTGCCTTTGTCGGGAAAAATCAAACCGTCCAGCATATGCAAAAGCGTGGACTTGCCGGAGCCGTTCGCGCCGATAACCGCCACTTTCTCTCCCGCTTTAATCCCGATATCTAATCCGCATAAGGCGGGGTATTTGCCCAAATACGAAAAATAGACATCTTTTAATTCAAAAATAAAATTATCCATATTGATTTATATTTTCATCCGGTAATTCAGATATAATACCGATATAAAAACCATAAAAACCACGCATATCCACAAGAGGTCTCGGGCTTTAATCTTAAAATCATCCGCCACTACCGGCTCTCCGCTGTAGCCCCGCGAAAGCATTGCTTTATAGACATCCTCATTCAAATGGTAAGAGCGCTGCCAAAGATAGGCGATATTCCAGGCCACCAGGTGCTGCCCCTTCCTGCGATGAATTCTGGTGCCGATGCGGCTTTTCAGCGCCAGATAGGTATTTTCGATAATTCCGACAAAAAGATAAATATAACGGTAGGACATACCCGCGGTCATTACGAATACCTGAGGCACTTTAAATGTACGTAAAACTTTAAGCAATGTAAAATGCCGGGTGGTAATGCTTAAAAGCACGACAAACGATACGCAGGTGATTACGCGCATAATAAACAAAAACGCTCCGCCTAAACCCTGCCGGGTAATAATCAGCTGAATTCCTGCGATTTTAAAACTAAGCAGCGCTTCTCCGGGGGTAAAAATGCTGAACAATGCCGGCAGGGCGATGAAGAGCGAAAAAAGCGGCATAAATATCCAGGTCCGCTGCAGGAAAAACCCCAGCCGGATATTGGAGAGCCGGGCCAATAATAAACAAAAGGCATAAAGGCAGAATAAAAGGACGGCTTGCTTGATCAACAGCGCCTGAATAATAAAGACGAGAAAGGTAGCGGCCTTAACCCGGCTGTCCAGAGATTGCAGCAGGCCTTTTTTCAGCGCGTATTCATCGGCAAAAATCGATTCTCTTAAAAAAGAGAGAGCGCCTGCCAGAGAACGCTCGATGAAATTATTCCTTTGCACCGTCTCACAAACTCCTTTCTAATTTATAAAACCAGTCACCTGCTTTTGCCCCTTACCGGAATCCCCTTTGCCCTTAATGCTTCGGTTTTCTCTTTTGAGCATTTCATGCATAAAAAGAGGGGTTGGGCGCTGCTGCGGTCATAGCCGGCGGTCTTGACCAGCCTCCATAAATGCGAGGTTGCCCCGCAATTATCGCACCTGCCCTCTTTGATGTGCCAAACCTCAACCGCCTTGGCAGTGAAGATAAACTTATCAACCCAAAAAAAGATTACCCCTCCGATTAAATTGGCGGTAATCGTCGACCAGACGCCGGTTCCCATATTACGCACCGCAAGCCAAAGGATGGGGGTGCTTAATTGCCACCTGAATAAATAGAGAATAAACCTTCTCATCGCGCCTCCTTTTCTTGAGATGACGCGGGGCTAGTTTCTATTTCTATCGCATCAACCACAAATTCCTCCTTTAAAAAAACCCGGATATCTTCGCTTCTGCAGCGCGGGCAAATAACCGCCGGCTGCACGACTTTTGAACGGCCGCGGCAGTGCTGACAAAATATTTCGATTTCCCTTATCTTCACGGAAAGCCTAACCGGAGGAAACCCTTCAGCTTCAGCCAATAGCTCAAAAGTTTCTTTTAACCTCTGCGCGCCCACATGACTAAAAGGGCTTAGGCTGACATGCGCGGTAAGCGAGATAACCGGCTTAGCAACAGGCCATTTTTTTAATGTCTCCTCTAAGGCAGCAATTATCTGCCGGGCAAATTTTAAGTCATGCATAAGTCCGCCTTTATTTATAAATATCCGCCTGCCTTAAGATAGGTTGAATAGTCCTTAACTGAATCTTCCAGAGTCATAAATTCACAAGGGCAGCCGGAATTATTTAATTTCCCGGTATGCGCCTGCGTAAAATACTGGTATTTGTCCATTATCTCCGCAGGCATTCCAACATATTCTATTTTCGGCTCTTTGTCAAGAGCGGAAAATGCCGCCCTGGCTAAATCGTTCCAACTGCGGGCCATTCCCGTGCCCAAATTAAAGAGGCCTGCTTTATCAGGCCTGTTAAAAAAATAGATTACTGCCTTCACGGCGTCCTTCACATAGATAAAATCCCGCTTTTGCTCGCCGTCTCTATATTCCGGGCGGTATGACTTAAAAAGGCGCAGCGGCTTGCCGGATTTAATCTCGGCGAAATGCCTGCAAATAACGCTCATCATTTCGCCCTTATGATATTCATTGGGCCCAAAGACATTAAAGAATTTAAAACCGGTTGCTTTCTTAAGCAGGCCGCGTTTCCACATCCAGAGGTCAAAGAGGTGCTTTGAATAACCGTAAATATTAAGCGGCCTGAGACCCGGCAGCTTGCTTTCTGCGTCGTCATAGCCGTTATTGCCATCGCCGTAAGTGGCAGCAGAAGAAGCGTAAATGAACTTTACGCGATGCCGCTCTGCCCAAGCTGCCAGGCGTTTAGAGTATTCGTAATTGTTCTTCAGGAAGTAGGCGGCGTCGTTGAGGACGGTTGAACTGCAGGCGCCAAGGTGGACAACCCTTCTAACGCGACGGATTTTTCCTGATTCAAGGATATCCAGGAAATCTTCTTTCCGGATATAATCAATAAATTTTTTACCGGCAAGATTCTTCCACTTGCAGGTATCAGCCAAATTATCAACAACAATTACATTCTCAATGCCTTCCTGATTAAGCCTCCACAGGAAGCAACTGCCGATAAAACCGGCGCCACCGGTCAAGATAATAACCTCTGCCTTTTTTGCCAAATGAATGCTTCCTATTATTCAGAATCACTCTTTTTTGCTTAACAGCTTGCCGATTAATAACACTACGCCGGCAGTGATAAGAATACCGATTACGGCTGAGGCTATATAGGCGAAACTTAAGCTGCCGAATCCTTTTTCTTCCCACCCCTTAAAGGCATAGTCGGGAATAGGCGCGCTCCAGAGGCCGGAGAGCTTCTGAAGTCCCTGCGGAACGTATCCGAGTAATTCTTGAAAACTATCGGCTCCCCATTCGCCCCAGGCATCGCCTGCCTGAAAATGCTCGGGCAGAAAAATTCCTAAAGGTGAAAGTAAAATTAAAATTCCTATTCCTATCCATAGTTTAGTCGTAGTCTTCATAGGGACACCTCCTCTGCGGCCTCAAGAAGAGAGGGGTCTTGCTTTTGCAGGTATTTAACCACCAGCGCGGTAATAATTGCTTCAACCCAGCCGAATATCAGCAGATGTTCACCCAGCATCGCCGGTATAGCTACATTCAAGCCGTATGGGCAATAAAGCGCCTGACCGCTGGAGGTCTTATGTAATAAAGGCTGAATGCCGAACATGACTGCAGTAGATAATGCAGCGATATTCAAAGCTGCATATCCGGCCACACCGGCAGCGATTACCCGCCTATTTGAAGTAATTAGAGACGCCCCGCTGATAAGCTTATATAGGTAATAGCCGGTAAATACTTCAATAAACGCCATATTGAAACAATTAGCGCCGATTGCCGTAACCCCTCCGTCACCGAACAATAATGCCTGTATTACCAAGGCCACGGTAACGGCGATACAAGCTGCCCAGGGGCCGAGCAATATCGCTGCCAATACCGCGCCTACGGCATGGCCGGTTGTCCCTCCGGGGATCGGTACATTGAACATCATAATCACAAAACTGAATGCCGCGCCAATGGCTAATAAAGGAACCTGCCTTGCCTTAAGCGTCTTTTTTACAATTTTTGAGGCAGCCGCCCATATCGGCAGCATTACGGCATACATTATGCCGCTTGTCGCCGGCCCCAAATAACCGTCGGGTATGTGCATAATTTCCCTCCTTTTAAAAATCTACCTGCGCCCTCATCCCGCCGACAAAGATAGCGCTGGTGTCATCCGCAACATCTTTTCCGAAAGGATTCCAGATATACTGGAAGTCCGGGCTGATCGACAAATGGTCGTTTACGAATATCCTGTAATAAAGCTCGAGATGGCCTTCTCTCTTTGCCAGGCGCTCAGTCGCCTGCTTGTAATCATCCGAAGGAATTACCTGGCCTACGGCAAAGGCCAGCACATCTTTTTCTCTGCCCCAGGGCTTTCCTTCAACTTGTAAACCTGCGCTCCATGACTGCTCAAGCGAATAGTTAAGGTCTCCGCTTGCCAGAATCTCGGGGTTGTAGACTTTGGGGTCCTGCCAGCCGTAGCGGGTAAAGAGCGTTACAATATCGCTGATTTTCTGGTCAAAACTTAATCCAAAGCCGTAGGCAGCTTCTTTCTCTTTCTCCGCAGCCAGCCACTTAGTATGGTATGCATTATTATTCCAGGCGAGGAAGCGGTAATTACCGGGCAACTCAAAAAAATTCGTCTTAAAGGCAACCTGCCCGATATTAAAGAAGTTATCTCCGATTTTTTCCCAATCGCTGTTTCCGTCAAAAACGCCGTAGCCAAATTCCAGCCACTCCAGCGGCAGATACGCTAAACGGATGCCTGCCGTGTTATCCGGGAATTCAATGCTGGGTGAGTTACGGAAAATCCTGCCTAAGAATTGGGTAGTTTCGTCATTGGCGACTTCATTATTGTCAAAATATGCGGTAGGGTCAAGTTTGCCAAAAGTCAAAGCAGCTTTATCTTTGAACAATGCCTGCTCATACCAAAATTCGGTAAGCCGGACATTATTATCATTATCGGCGTCGCGATTGACATTTGAGTAAAGTGTCAGGTCATCCTCAAGGCCTGCGCCCTGGCCTGCTTCAAGATGCAAGAAGGCCCTGCCGCCTGCTTCTTCGAATTCTTTACCTATAGTAATATCCGCTGAATAAGAGGCATCAGTGCGGCCCTCTTTCTTTGTCACGTCAGCAGTGGCATTATTAGTATTATTTGTCCCTTGGATGATCATCGTGCCGCCTACTCCAATCTCTAAGCCTTCGGCAATACTAATCGGGACCCCAGTTTGGCGATGCAAATCAGTATCAAACTGAACAAGCCTTGATTCATATTCAGCAATCTTCCTGTCCTGCTCTAAAATACACTGCTTCTGCTCTTTTATGCATTTGTCCTGCTCGCCGAGCTTATTCTCCAGGGCTTGAATGCGGACTTTAAGCTGATTAATCTCATCCCTGATGGGTAGGTCATCGGCAAAGACATAAGAGCAGCTTAAGAAAGAAAAAAACGCACAAAATAATATTGCTTTTTTTACTCCTGCCATAAATATACCCCCTTTCCTTTTGTTTTAGTTACTTTTTTAATATTCGTGCTACGCTTAAGAAAAAAAATAATAGTTTTTAAGTCAAGCCCTTGCCTTGGGTCGTCATTACCAGTTTGCCGTGTTTCACGCCTTTGGTGGCGATGAGCTTATCGGCAATTACCTTTATTTTACCGGCCCTGCCTTTTACCGCCAATACTTCCAGGCAGTTATGCTCATCCAGATGCACATGCATGCAGGAAATTATCTCGCTATGATAGCGGTGCTGCAGTTCAGTCAAGATATCGCTCAGTTCGCGGACACCGTGGTTGTAGACGATGGTTACCGTCCCGACTGTCTGGCGGTTACCGGCCTTCCATTCTTCCTCTATGAGATTGCTGCGCACCAAATCGCGGATAGCCTCAGAGCGGTTCTCATAACCTTTCTTCATAATCAATTTATCGAACTTGTCCAGGAGCAGCTTATCCATTGCTACCCCGAAACGCATCGTTTCAGACACGCTTCCTCCCTTTGTGTTACTTTTATAAAAATAGTAACACAAAATAATTATCTGTCAAGAGTTTTTTATATTTACGCCTGCCGGCTATTCGTCCATGGACATGCGCGAAAGGTTTCTTTCGATAAATTCCAGCAGTTTTTCCTGCAGAGAAGAAGAAAGGTTATAAAACTCCACCCCCATCCCCGGGCGCAGGTGCTGCTGGATTTGATTATCCGGCAGCCAGACAACTTTCGCCTGGAATTCCAATTCTTCCGGCTTGGGCGGGAGTTTGAACCTAAGTACGACCTCATCCCCTAGCTTAAATTTGTCGCAGCCGTAAATATAGGCTCCGATAGCGCTTAAATTCAAAATGTCAACTTTGAGGCAGGCGGGGGCGTGGGCATATTTATCCTTCAATTCCACCTTAATATCAATGGGCAGGCGCTTGAATCTGCGCCTCAGCTGTAGTTTTTTGATATTCTCTATCACTTTGTCTTCTTTGAAGGCGTTTAGAGCCAAGTCAGTCGTAGCATAAATTTCGACAACCCGGTCAAGCCCGGTAACCGAAAAAATATTTTTCAGGTGCGCCGGGATGTTGGCAAATTTCATCCGGCCGTGATTATTCAGCACTTCCCGGTAAGCCAGGGCAATCGCCGAGACCCCTAGGTAATCAATAAAATCCACTTCCTCAAAATTACAGAGGATATCTATATAGCCGTCGCGCAGGCATTGGCCCACCGCTTCCACCAAATTAGCCGAGTCTACGTCAATGCGGCCGGATAAATCCAATATCACGATATTGCCTTTAGTTCTTGCCTTAATTTCCATTTACCCCAGGCAGGGTTTTCTGCCCTTATTGGCCTTTTTAGAACGCCAGTTAAGCTTGCCTCTGCGTTTTCTCTTGCCCATAATTTATCCTCCTCTTAGTTCTTGGTAAATTATACCGAGTATCCCTTTTTACAAAGAAAAAGATACGAGGTATAACCGATATTACTTATACTTGTAATAACTTTCCGGCACAGCCTGCGAAATATAACGTACTGCCTCAATAATACATACCCGGATTGCTTTTTCCATAGCCGTATTGGCATAAACGGATAGCCCCGCGCCTAGTTTCCCGCCGATAATCGTGCCGTTGGCATCCGCAGCCTGGCCCTGGATATGCGTAGCGGCTACTGCTTCAGAATTGGAGGCGTTAACAATGCGCATCTCCAAAACTATATGCGCCTTGTTTAAGCCCGTGCCCAGGAGGCCGCCTAAAGCGCCGCTGGAAGCGCCGCCGCCTGCACCGATACCCACCCTCCCGCCTGACGCCTGGGGCTCAAATTCGGTAACTGCGGCAGTAATGATTAAATCCGCGCTTAATGCCTGCCGTTCAACTACCAAAAAGCGGTTGCTATTTATCAGCGCGGTTACCAGCATTTCGCGCAACCCTGAACCGATCGCGCCGACTGCCTTGGCTGCCTTTACATCAAAATCAGCTACCGCAATCCGCGCCTTAGGCCCGGAATAAGGCGGTAAGGCAAGGGCGCCGGCACCATGATCTTGCCGGGGAGTACGCCGCAGAAAAGAAGCGCAGCCAATTAAGCTGAGGCTCAAAATAATGCAGCTGATTAACAGTAAATTTTTCTTCATTGTACTTATAATTTTATAATATAATCCGCAAAGGGTCAAACAAAAAAACACCCCCCTAAATTACAGCATCTTTAATAAAGCGGCGAGCCGGGTGATAATTCGGCAGGGGTTTTCCTTGCGTATCTGTGCACGGCTGCTCGAACCGGTAGTGACGATAATAGTTCTTACTTTGGCGCGCCTGCCTGCCTGGGCGTCTATTGCCATATCTCCGACATAAAGCGTCTGTTCAGGCAAAGCCTTAAGTTTCCGCATAATCTTATTGAGGATCCCCGGGTGGGGTTTGGCGTATTTTAAGGTATCGCCGCAGAGAACATAATCAAAATACTTTTTTAATTTCAAGTGGCGGATGAGAATCCAGGAAAACCTCGTCGGCCGGTTGCTGGCGACGGCTAACTTGTAACCCTTGCGCCAGAGATAGTTTAATACCTCATCTGCTTTAGGGAAGAGGTGCGCGCCTTTCAATAAAGCCCGCTGATGGTGGGAGCGATAGAGATAAAGCGCTTTTTTAAGGTCTTTTGGGCTTAAAAACGGTTTAAGTAAATTTTCATCGCCCCAGCCCACGGCCCGGCGGATAACCAGGGCCTCCTGCGGGGGATAATTCAGTTTCTGCATCGTATAATTAAAGCTGCTGATAATTGCCGGATAGGCGTCAATTAATGTGCCGTCCAAGTCGAAGATAACTAACTTTATGCCTGCTATTTTCATAAAATAATAAGGCAGGGGGGCTAACCCTGCCTTTGTCTTTTAAAATTTAACTCTATAATTCCTTAAGGATTGTCTTCCTCTTCCGGCGTCATTTCCGCTTCCGGCATCGCCTGAGGCTCCTCTTCGCTCATTACATCGGAAGGGAGGATTTCTTCCGGGCTTTCGGCTTGCTCTGCGGCGATGTTTTTGGCGATATTCCTGCCGTCTGCGCCGACTATATAATCAATACTCGCATTATCCCCGGTTTTTAGTTCGTTCAGAGATTTAATATTTTCATAAGTAGTCTTTTCATCTACGGCAATGGTTATTTCTCTTTCTACGTCATTCTCATAATCTAAATACTTGACAGTTATCTCGTTATTACCAGCGTCCAGGGAAAGCACTTCTCCCCAGAGCCACTGAATTTCCGGCTCGGCAACAGCCTGCTGTTCAGCAGGACCCTTTATGACCTCTTGGCTAAAAACTCTGTTTGCGCTGATGAATATTATAGAAAAAAACATAATTGCTGCTACGCTTCTTCTTAAAACCATCTGACACCTCCTTTAATGACGCTTAATCTATCATAAATTAAACATCTTGTCAATGATATTGGTGACATCTCCGGGGCGAGTTTGATATCATCTATCGGTAAAAAGGCAGAAATACCAGGGCCAGCCAGACAATTCCGGTAGTAATTAAGCCTACCGCCAGGCCCACCCAAAACCACCTGAAGAACGTTAAGTGGATATTCTTCTCTTTCTCCAGTATACCCAAAGCCACGATGTTTGCCGTTGAGCCGACTAAGGTGATATTGCCTCCGAAACATCCGCCGAACAAGAGCGCCCACCAGAGAGGATGCAGGTTTAAATTCAGGCCCTGGAAACTCTGGATTACCGGGATAAAGGCAGCCACGAGAACGACATTATCCAGGATGCTTGAGCCGATAGCGGAAACCCAGAGCACTATTCCGGTAAGCACGGCTAAGCTGTTTCCGGCCAGGCCGGCAAGCTTTTGAGCCAGGATATCGGTTGCCCCGGTATATTTCAGGGTCCCTGCCTGGGCAAAGAGAAGCATAAAGAATAAAAGCGTCCACCATTCCACGTCCTTTTCGATGTAATCGCGCGCCCTGCGCCATTTCCAGGCCATTACCAGGCCGCTTGAGATAAGAGGCAAGGTAAGTAAAACGGTGTTCGGCTCTAAGCCCCACAAGAGCTCCAGGCGATGGTGAAAAGCTATGGCAATCAGGGTCGCGCCAAATATAGCCAGGGATATTTTCAGTTCTTTTTCCGGCGGCACGGAAATCAGCTTAATCAGGATTTCATTGGCGCCGAACTCTTTGATTCTCTGGTCAAATTCCTTTAACGCCTTCCTGTACCATACCTTTAGGAGGATAATCGTCACCAGCAGGCAAATCAACATCAAGGGAAAGGCCTTGACAATAAAATCTTCAAAATTTAAACCGGACTTGGCGGCAATCAAGACTCCGATAGGATTCCCCAGGACTGTGCCGCTGGAACCGATGTTGGTGGACAAAACCGAAATCAGTAAAAAGGGTATGGGGTTGACTTCGAAATAATCGCAGATTTCCAATACCGCTGCGACTATAAAAATAATAGAAGTTACTTCATCTACGGCGCAGGAGAGCAGCGCGGAAATAAGCGAAACCGAAATTAAGAATTTATTTGCGTTAAGGTTTTTGATGCGTAAAATCAGACTGACAATCCAGGCAAAGAAACCGGTGTCTTTCAAGAGCCCTACCAAAACCATCATCCCCACGAGAAACAAGATTACTTCCAGCGAAGAGAACTTGATGACGTTATCCAAGTCAATAGTTTGAGTCATCAAAAGAACGGACGTGCCCAGGAATGCAAAGGTCAGGCGAAAGCTCCAGAAAAAGAGCGTACCTAATATGGAGATAGAAAATATGGCAATAGCAGTGGCCTGGTGGGGGTTTAAACCGATGCGCTGACTAAGGAAAAATAAGCCGGAAGATAAAACGCCGATGAGTAGGAACTTCTTAAGCAATTTTATTTATCCTCTTAGCCAAGGATACGACTCTAGCGGTACCAGGGCAAAAATAAAAGTGCAATCCAAACTACCACAGTTGTAGTTACTCCCACGGCGAGGCCAACCCAGAACCAGCGCAGGAAGGTCATCCGGGTATTCTTCTCTTTCTCCAGTATACCCAAAGCCACGATGTTTGCCGTTGAGCCGACTAAGGTGATATTGCCTCCGAAACATCCGCCGAACAAGAGCGCCC
>JBAZGA010000006.1:0-67238 GCA_041653115.1 Candidatus Omnitrophota bacterium | reverse complement strand
GTAGCCATTTCAAAAGCCCGGATGTTCCTGCCTTCCCTGCCGATAACCCGGCCCTTCATTTCATCGTTAGGCAGGGTAACGACGCTTACCGTGGATTCCACGGCGTTTTCCGCGGCGCAGCGCTGGATAGCTACGGTGACAATCTCCTTGGCTTTCTTATCGGCAATAGCGCGTAATTCTTCTTCCTGTTTCTTGATAAACACCGCTTTTTCGGCGCTCAATTCATCATTCAGGCGGTTCAGTAAAATCTGTTTTGCCTCTTCCGCGGACAAAGAAGAAATCTTTTGCAGCCTCTCCTTCTCCTCGGCAATCAGCGAAACCAGATGCGCCTCTTTTGCCTTGAGCGCTTCTTCCTGCTTCCTGAGATTCTCCTGCCTTAACTCAATTTCCTTTTCTTTCTTCTCTAAAAGGTCGAGCCGGCGGTCAATATTCTCTTCCTTCTGGCTCAAGCGCCTTTCCAAATTCGCGATTTCCTGGCGCCGGTCTTTGGTTTCCCGCTCAAAATCCTGGCGCATGCGATAAAGCAGGTCCTTTGCCTCTAATTCCGCCTCGCGGCGCTTATCCTGAAATTCTTTTTTTGCCTGCTCCAGGATATGCCTGGCCTGAGTTTCTGCGTCCTGGATTTTCTTTTCCGCCAAGAACCTTCTTAACAAATACCCCGCGTAGGTAGCAACTAAAGCGACAGCTAAAAATAGAATGATATTTAGCATCTTTTAATTAACCTCCCACTCTGACAACCATTGTGTTGATTATTCAGGCAAAGATGACTCGCCGGACGTTTACATCCGTGGTAATGGCGGGTAAATCGGGTAAGATTTGGAAGTCGAATGCCAGGCCGATAGAAGGCACGGCGCAAGGAAGCCTCTTTAAAAAACGGTCGTAACAGCCCTTGCCGCGGCCTAAACGGCCGCCTTTTCTATCAAAAGCGATACCCGGCACAATCACTAAGTCTATATCCTCTAAGTCGATAAATTTCTTCTTCGCAGGCTCGCATACCCCGTAACGGCCTTTTTTTAGCCTTGCGCTCTCTCTGAAAATACAGGGCCTTAAGGTTATTTTGTCATCCTGACAAGCCGGCACTGCGATTATCTTACCTAATTTTAAAGCTTCTTCTATCATTTCTCGCGTGTCCACCTCGCCGCCAAACGAGATGTAAAACATCACTCTCTTTGCCTTTTTGAAACTTAAGCTACGAAAAAGTTTCTCTTTGATTATCCTGCTTTTTCTCTTTCGGTCTTCCTCCTTCTGTGAGTTTAGCTTTAAGAGAATTTTACTACGGATTCTTTGCTTTGTCAACCCCGCTTCTTTGAAAAAACCCATTTTAATCACGGCCTGCTTCGGCCCCGGGCGCAAACGCACTCGGGTCCTTACCGGTCTTTTTGTAATAGTCTGCCAAGGCGGCCCTGAGCGCCTGTTCTGCCAGGACCGAACAATGTAACTTTACCGGCGGCAGCCCCCCCAACGCCTCGGCCACGGCCTGATTGGAAATTTTTAAGGCTTCTTCCACGCTCTTGCCTTTGACCATCTCGGTAATCATGGAGCTGGTGGAGATCGCCGCGCCGCAGCCAAAGGTTTTGAATTTTGCATCCCTGATAATGCCGTTCTCGACCTTGATAAACATCTTCATCACGTCGCCGCAAACCGGATTTCCCACCGTGCCGATACCGCTGGCACCGGTGATTTCTCCGACATTCCTGGGGTGCAGGAAATGCTCCATTACCTTTTCGCCGTAGTTTAAATCGCTCATTTTTATTTAGCCAGAATTACCTTGCGCGGCTTCAGTGTTTTTTTATAATCCTTGGGCGCCTGGACTTTTTTTAACCCGCCGAGTTTCTTTTTCTTTTCCAATTCCTTGTAGATTAACACCCAGGCGCAGTCCTTTTCCGCATCCACCTCGCACTTGCCTTTGTTCATTCCGCCGCAAGGGCCGTTTAAGAGGCCTTTGGCGCAGAGGGTAATCGGGCAGATGCCCGCGGTAATATCCAATATGCATTCGCCGCAGAGGGAACACTTCTCGTAGAAGTTGCCCTGGGCGTCCATCACCGCGCCAAACAAGCTGTTACATCCGGGAAACACAGCTAACCCGAGCCTGTCATTATCTTTTACCGACTGAACACCCAAACCGCAAGCCAGGACTAAAACCGCTTCTGCCTCGCGCAGGGCTTTCATATTCCTGGCTAATTCCGTCTTCAGCTGGCTGGCAATACAGGGCGCATCCGGGATACAGCTGCCCACAATCGCCTTGCCGGCTTTTTCTAATTCCCGCTGCATTTTCACTAACTCGTCTTTGCCGCCGGTCTTGCAGGTAGTAGCGCATTCTCCGCAGCCGACAATAAAAATCTTTTTATAGTCTTTTAAGCTATCTATAATTGCCTGAATAGCTTTTTGTTCTGTGATAATCATCGCTTCCTCCGCATTATTTTATAATTTTAGCACTATTTATAAAGGAGGGCAAGAGGAAAACAAAAAAGGCGCTTGCGCATAACTTGCTCAAACGCCCTCTGACTATTTTAGCGGATTCCTCTTTAATAATAACCCGCGGTTCCGCTCCAGACGCCGGCGGTACTCAAGTATATCACATAACCCGTGCTTGATGAAGGGGGTTTGCCTCCGGTAGTACATCTATAAGCATAACATGTCCCGGTAGTCGAGCATCTGTATTTGAAATAGTATTCTTCGCCGCTAGCGCTACAGTCATACCCGATCCCCGCAGGCAATCCAAGATCCGTTATAATACCTCCGCTGCTATATTTGTTATACTCTAAATAATAGCCAAATTGCAATTTACGCAGTAAACCCAGATTGGCCTTAGCTTCAGCGCCCCTGCTCTTTTCTATTGTCACCTGATATGATTGCAAACCGAGGGTGGCGAGAACTCCCACTACGACGATGACAATGACTAACTCCAGCAAGGTAAAAGCTTTCTTTAATCTTGTCATTCTTAAGTAAATTTAACATAGTTTAGTTAAGCTGGCAAGAAAAAATTAAGGGGGGTTTTGCCTTATCTTATTTAAGCCTTTTTTGAGTATGGCGATGTCATTTTCAATTAACCCAATATGCGCCTTTTTTAAGCTCTTGATTAAAATCGGGTTACGCGCATAATACTCTTTGGCCATCTCTAAGAATTCTATGCGGTAGCGCAACCACTCCATTAGCTCCGCTCTTGAACCTCTCTTTTTATTCCTTCTCTTGCTCATATATTACAGTTAAGCCGTGGCTGGCGGGGAGTGCCCGGAAAGAGCAACCATTTTGTTGACCTGCTTGATGAGCGCCATAATTTTACATGGCTTCTCCATATATTTTACTTTTTTACGGGGGAGGCGATAGATCAGCCCGCGCAAATCCTTGCCGGCAGAGAGAAAAATAATCGGGATGTCCCGCGTCGCGGCGTTCTCCCGCAAATGTCTGCCGGTTTCAAAAGCGTCTATCTCCGAGAAAATAATATTAAAAATAATGATGTCCGGATTCTCTTGCGGCACCATTGCCAGCGCCTCTTTCCCGCTCCTGGCGGTTGCCACAAGAAAGCCTTTTTTCTCAAATATATAGGCCATTGCCTCGCGGGTATCATCGGCCTTATCAATAATTAAGATCTTCGCTCTCTCCAGCGCTCCCCCCATGCCTACCCGTCCTTTTTAATATTCCATTTTGGAATATCCTATAACAAAGTGTATCATATATTATCAGGAGTGTCAAGGATGGATAAGACAATTTATACGGAATCATACGCCCGGCTGGTCAGCCAACTGAAGAAAGCCCGCAGGCTCGCAAAGCTCAAGCAAAAAGATGTTGCCAAAAAACTCAATCGTACCCAGTCCTATATCTCCAAAATAGAAAGCGGCCAGTCCCGCCTGGACATTATCCAGCTCAAAGAAATCGCCAAAGTCTATAAAAAGCGCCTCGACTTCTTCATCAAATAAAAATTAAAGCAGGCCTTTATCTAAAAAGCTGAAATACCTCTTCCTGCCGATAATAATATGGTCCAGGATTTTGATTTGCAGGACATTGCCCGCATTAACCAACTCTTGCGTAAATCTTTTATCTTCTGCGCTAGGGCGGGAATCTCCTGCGGGGTGATTGTGCAGGCAAACCAGAGAAGCGGCAAAATACTGCAGTGCCTTTTGAAAAATCTCCCTGATAATCGGGTAGGCCTGGTTTACCGTCCCCTCTTCTATCTCTATCACTTCAATAATCCGGTTCTGCGAGTTTAAAAGCAGCGCCTTAAAGATTTCTTTTTTCAAAGCACGCATCCTCGGCAGGAAGATGGCTGCGGCCTCTTTTGAAGATTTTATTTGCGGCCGGCTATCTTTTATTTTCTCTTCCCCGAACCTCCTCCCGATTTCCAGGGCCGACTTCAGCCGGGCAATTTTAGCCGGGCCTAACCCCTTGAATACCCTCCAGCTCCTGATATCTGTATGGCTCATATTATTAAACCCTCCGAATTCAACGATAATCTTCCTGGCTAAATCCACGGCGCTCTGCCCTTTTGTGCCGCTGCTAAGAAGTATGGCGATAAGTTCGGTATCGGTTAAAGAATGTTCGCCGTTTCTAAACAGTTTTTCCCTCGGCCTCTCCCTTTCCGGCCACAATTTAATCACTTCCGCCTCCTCTTCTTTAATAGACGAAAAGGCCGGCTAAATCTAACGGGAATTTTTGGGGAAAATAATCGGCTAGCGGGTGACGAGGCGAGATTTGAGCAGCATCTAGTTTGTGCGAGCGGCCAAGGTGCCCGCGCTAATACTAGGCAGGGGCGAGCGAGCGCAAACTCGAAGCGACATTTTTCTCGGTGGGGAAAATGGAGCGGTGCTGCGAAAACGAGCCTCGGCGCCCGCTAAACAGTTTAGCAGAAAATTATTCTTTGCTGCCGCGTAATTTTTCCAATCTCTGTTTGATTTTGGCTTCATAGCCGATATCGGTGGGCTCGTAGTATTTAACTTTCCGGCGGGTATATTTCTGTTTGACGTAGTGTCCGGGAAAATCGTGGGCGTATTTGTAACCTTCGCCGTGGCCCAAGCCTTCCGCGTCTAAAGTAGCGTCTTTTAAGTGGTCGGGAACCTCCTGTACTTTCTTGCTCTCAATATCCTGCGTGGCTTTTTCAATCGCCAGGTAGCTGGCATTTGATTTGGGCGCGCAGGAAACATAAACTACTGCCTGCGCCAGGGGAATGCGCGCCTCCGGCATGCCGACAAATTCGGAAATTTGTAAAGCGGCATTGGCTAAGACCAGCGCCAGGGGGTCGGCATTACCCACATCTTCCGCCGCCAGGATACAAACCCGTCGGGCAATAAAACGCGGGTCTTCCCCGGCATAAAGCATCTTGGCCATCCAGTATAAAGCCGCGTCCGGGTCAGAGCCGCGCATAGACTTGATAAACGCCGAAGCCGTATCATAATGCGCGTCTTCGTCTTTATCGTAAACTACCGCCTTCTTCTGGATAGACTCACTGGCTACTCCTAAATCAAAATTAATCCAGCCCTCTTTGGTTTTAGGAGTAGTCAAGACGCCGACCTCCAAGGCATTCAGCGCGCGGCGTGCGTCGCCCTCAGAGGTCTTGGCTAAAAATGCCAGGGCCTTTTTATCGATTTTAATCTTTACGTTTCCCAGGCCACGCTCTTTATCGTGCAGCGCGGCATTAAGTATGCTTAAGATATCTTTTTCTTTCAGGGCTTTTAATTCGCAAACCAGGGAGCGGGATAAAAGCGGGGCGACCAGCGAGAAATAGGGATTATGCACGGTGGCGCCGATAAGAATCGGATTGCCGTCTTCGACGTCGGGCAAAAGCACGTCCTGCTGGGCTTTGTTAAAACGGTGGATTTCGTCGATAAAAAGGAGGGTCTTCCTGCCGGTATTGGCTTTTCGGCTCTTTGCCAAGGCAATAATTTTTCTTAACTCCTCCACATTGGAGGTGGTGGCGTTAATCGCGACATAATGCGCCTTGGTCGTATTGGCGATACACCAGGCTAGAGAGGTTTTACCGCTGCCGGGAGGGCCGTAGAGGACTAAAGAGTTTATCCGGTCAGCTGTAATTGCCCGGCGCAGGAGCTTGCCTTTGCCTAAAAGATGCTCCTGGCCGACAAATTCATCCAGGTTGGCCGGTCGCATGCGTACGGCTAAAGGAAGGTCTTTATTATCTGCGGGTTTATCGGTAACGAATAAATCAACCATGAGCGCGGGCAAAAAAAATCCCCGCACTGTGCCGTTGGAAGCAAATAGGCTGAACCGTCTTGCCTAAAAGTGGGTGCCCTCCCTTTGACGCCTAAGCCCCAAAGGAGTATCAGGCTCCCTTTATGGTGGTGTTGGTTCACCAATTATCGCGCTTTCCAACGTGCACGGCAGGGATATTTTCAAATAACTACTCTCTTTACAAAAAAAGTATAGCACATTTAAAAATTAAGTCAAGCGTTATCTAAACTGGGCCGAGAATTGCTCTTTGAGAACCTCGGCTGCCGCAGAATGCAGGGGATTAACTTCTGCCTCGGTTAAGGTACGCTCATCTGCGCGGTAAAGGCAGGAAATGGTCAGGCCTTTGTAACCGGGAGGAATCTGCCTGCCGCGGTAAAGGTCGGTAACCTGTATTTCCTGGAGCAATGGGCCGGCCTTCTCTCTTATCGCCGTCAAGATGCTGCCGACGGGAACCTCCTCTTTCACCACCAGGCTGATATCCCTGGCAATGCCGGGATACATCGGCAGGGCAGCAAACTTCTTCTTTAACTCGGCACGGGCCAACAGCGCATCCAAAGAAAGTTCAGCCGCCAGGACATCTTTATGCTTAATCTCAAATTTATCCAAAATCTCCTTTTTTAGCCGCAGCAGCCTTCCGGCCTTATCCTTGCCCAGATAAATACCCGCTTCGTCGGGGCCGGTTAAAACAAAGGCGTATTCTTTGATGCCGAGCGAGCCAAAGAGTGTTTCCAGCATTCCTTTTAAATCCAAAAGCCCTGCCTCTTCTTTGAGCCTGCCCTGGTTAACAAGCCACGAGCGCGTGCCGCAAAGCACGACCCCCAGCGTCAACTCCTCTTCAGGCGCTGCCTCGCTTTTGGCGGAAAAAACTTTAGCGATCTCAAACAGATTCACGTACTCCTGTTTCTGGTTAAGATTATAGCTCACCGCTTTCACTAAACCCGCCAGCAGCGTCGGCCTTAAGATCTCCTGCTCCCGGCTTAAGGGATTGGCAATTTCTATCGGGCTATAGTCGTGGCTAAGGCCGGGCAATGCGCCCCGCTCAATCAGGCTATAAGTAATTACTTCGTTTAAGCCCGCAGCGCTGAGGATATTTTTTATGAAGCGCACCTTCTCCCGCCTAGCCTCAGGCATTACCTGCGGCACAATTCTCGGTAAAGTTTTCGCGATGTTCTCATAACCGAAAATGCGGGCGATTTCTTCAATTAAGTCTATTTCCAGCCTGGTATCCTGCCTGTGGCAGGGGACCTCAACCAGAAAATTGTTTCCCGCTCTTCTCTTGACGCTGAACCCAAGGCTGCGCAAAATGTTGCTGATTTTTGCCGGAGCTATTTTGGCGCCGAGGATTTTCTGCACAGCTGAACCGGCTAAAGCGATGCTTTTCTTTCTGCTCCTGGTTATCCCTGAGGCTTGGGCCAAAACACAGGTCCCCTGAGCCAGGTCCTGGATTAATTGTGCTGCCCGCCAAGAGGCAAACTCTACCCGTTCCGGTTCTATCCCCCGCTCAAAGCGATAGCTAGACTCGCTGGCTAAGCCCAATTTCTGCCGGCAGCGGCGAATTAGCACCGGATTAAAGATTGCCGCTTCTAAAAGAACGTTTTTGCTGGCAAAAGAAACCTCGCTCTCTTTCCCGCCCATCACGCCGGCAATCGCCAGCGGCTTTTCTTTATCGGCGATCACCAAGATTTCGCGGTCGAGCGCTCTAGGTTCTCCGTCTATGGCAACAATCTTTTCGCCGGGCCTAGCCCGTCGGACCATCAGCGCCTGCGGGCCTAATTTATCCAAATCAAAGGCATGCAGGGGCTCGCCGGTTTCAAAGAGGACGTAATTGGTGATATCCACGATATTATTCACGCTGCGGCAACCGACCAACTCCAGCCTTTTTTTCAGCCAATCCGGCGACGGCCCGACACGCAGATTACGGATAATCTTTGCGGTGTAAAGCGGGCAGTCTTTGGGATCTTCAATTTGTATCTTTAAAATTTGGCTTTCTTTTTTTGATTTTTGGGTTTTAAGTTGTGATTTTGATTTTTGAATTTTAATTTTTGAATTCGTAATTGCCGCTGCTTCCCTGGCCAGGCCAATCACGCTCAGGCAATCCGGGCGGTTGGAGGTGACTTCGATTTCGAAAAGAAAATCGCCCTGATGTTCCTCCAAAGAGGTTACTTCCAGGCCCGCCATGGTAAGCTTATCCGCGAGCTCTTGCGCGGAGAGCTTAATCTGGACAAAATCTTTCAGCCAATTATAGGTAACTTTCATCTGATTAAAACTGTTTTAAAAATCTTAAGTCGTTTTCAAAAAATAAACGGATATCGTTAATGCCGTATTTGAGCATGGCGATGCGCTCAACGCCCATGCCAAAGGCAAAACCGGCGTATTTTTTAGGGTCGTAACCGACATTTTTAAAGACGTTGGGGTGAATCATGCCGCTGCCTAATATTTCCAGCCAGCCTTTCCTGCCGCAAACCGAACAGCCTTTACCGCCGCAGATAATGCAGGATATATCTACCTCGGCAGAAGGCTCGGTAAAAGGAAAAAAGTGCGGCCGGAAGCGCATCTTAATCTCTCTTCCGAAGATGCTCTTGGCAAAGACTTCCAATACTCCTTTTAAATCGGAAAATTTTATCCCGCGGTCAACCAGAAACCCCTCTATCTGGTGGAACATAAAAGAGTGGGAGGCGTCTACGGCGTCGGGACGGTAAACCCGGCCGGGAACGACTATCGCCAAGGGCGGTTTGCGCGATTTCATCGCGCGGATTTGTACCGGCGAGGTGTGGCTGCGCAACAACAATTTATTTTTATCTTTGAGATAAAATGTATCAAAAACGTCCCGGGAAGGGTGTTCCAGGGGAATATTCAATCCGGTAAAATTATTGTATTCGGTCTCGATTTCCGGGCCCTCGACCACAGAAAATCCTATCCGCGTAAATACCGCGCAGATTTCATCAATCACCTGGGTGATCGGGTGCAGGCGGCCGATATCCCGCCTCACCCCCGGCATACTGATATCTACTGCGCTGGGCAGGGATTCTGCCGGTTCAATCGCCAATGCCTTTTGTTTCTCATCAATCAGGGAAATTACCCGGTTTTTTAAAATATTGACCTGCTGGCCGAATTTAGCGCGTTCTTGCGCCGCTAAAGCCGGAATCGAGCCGGTCAGCCGGGCGATCAGCCCTTTTCTGCCCAAATACTTCAGGCGCAGCGCTTCCAGCTCCTCAGCAGAACCAGTTTTGCCTATCTCCGCCTCTACTTCTCTTTTAACCGCCTCAATATCCATACTAGACATAATATTCCCAATAATGCCAGGGCCTGGTTTCTCTTGCCCGGATTGAGTCTTTCCGAAGTCGCCCGTCCGGGGCTTATTTGACGCAAGGCCTGGGCGTGGATATCCAAATCTCCGCCGTGCTCAGGGCAGGCGCGCTGAAAAAATCCCGTAACCTCCAGCCAATCGCCGCGGGATTTATAACTGCCGGTATAAAGAATGTCTTTGACTAAATTTTTATTTAGCCAGACGCCGATGGCATTTTCTCCGTCGCTGATATTGAGCCAGGCGGATTCGCCGCGCACCATGACATCCCCGATAACTTCGCCGGCATAGACGACAATTTTCCCGTCATAGAATTCGGCGTCATTAATCAGCTCGCTGGAAGAAATAGCCTGGGCAAAACAAACGCCGGATAGCGCCAGAAAAAACAAGAAACTAATAACGGGGAAACATGAATTCCAAACTTTCTTTATCATTTGCCTTTAATCGCCGCCACAAAGAACCCGATCAGGGTAAACACCGACATAAACTCCAATCTGCCTGCCCACATCTGGAAGATATAGGTCAGTTTAAGCGCCGCCGGCATGGTTGTTTTCGTAATCCCGCAAGATAAGCCGACATTGGCCGCAGCCGAGGTAGATTCAAATAAAGAATTCAAAAACGGATAACCAAAAAACATTCCCATCAGCGCCCCTAAAACGTAAAATAACAAATAAGCCAGGGTAATCAAGAGAGCGCTCCTCACCAGGTTATCCTCTAAAAGTATCTCTTTAATGTGGTGGAATTTCTGAACAACCACGGCTCTTTCCGGCAAAATTATCCTCTTGGTATCTTCTAAGAGCGCCTTAAAAATGACGCCGATACGCAGCATCTTAATCGCGCCCGTGGTAGAGCAAACCGCTCCGCCCAACGCCATGGCGATAATTATGCCTACCAGGCTCAAATTGCTCCATTCGCGCATAAACTGCGCCGCATAGACAGTCTGATACCCGGTGCCGGTGTGCGCCGAGATAAGCTGATAAAAACCTTTGCGCAAGAGCATCATTACCTTGGGGTAAGTATTTAAC
The DNA here is from genome assembly GCA_041653115.1 of Candidatus Omnitrophota bacterium. Taxonomy (GTDB): domain Bacteria; phylum Omnitrophota; class Gorgyraeia; order Gygaellales; family Profunditerraquicolaceae; genus JBAZGA01. Next base: position 56,729 of record JBAZGA010000006.1, on the reverse strand, counting down.
TGGGTCAGGCCGAGTGCGACGATAAAAAAGGTAACCATTACGGTAATAAAGAGGGTTCTCGTCTCGATATTCTTAAATAGCTCCTTACGCCGGCCCATCCAGATGTGATAGTGTAATTTAAAATTAATTGCGCCCAAAATCATGATCACAATCGTAATCATCTCAAAAGGCAGGCTATGGTAGTAAAGGATATTCTGCGACTGCGGGGCAAAGCCGCCGGTATCAAATGCCGCCATAAAGACACAGGCGCCGTGGAAAAAGGCATTCACCGGCTTCATCCCGCTAAAAATACCCACGCTAGCCAGGGCGAGGGTGCCTAAAATAAAATAGGTAATGCTTACCAGCCAGATAAACCGCGCGGTATGGATAACGTTGGGCAGGATCCTTTCATCGCGCGCTTCGCCAACATACATTTTGAATGCCCCGGAAAGGCCCTTGACAAAAAAGGAGAGCGCCACAATAACAATACCCTGCCCTCCGATAAACATAATCAGATGCCGCCAGAAATTGTGCGTGTAAGAAAGGTGGTCAAGGTCCTGGACTAAGATCAGCCCCGTGGTGGCAAATCCGGACATCGCATCAAAACAGGCATCCAGGTATGATTTCCAATGGCCGCTCAAATATAAAGGGATTGCGCCTAAAAGCATCGCCGCCAGCCACGATAAAGAAACCGCGATCATCCCCTGCATCCAGTTCAGGTCCTCTTCTGTAAAGCAGAGTTTGGTCAAAATTAACCCGAAGACCAGGGCGGTCTCCAGGCCGATGATAAAATCGAGGGCGGGGTTTATCTCTCCCGAGACCAGGCCGATGATAACCGGCACAACCATAGTCAGGCCGAGGCCGATAATAATCTTACCTAAATAATAACCAATGTTTTTAATGTCTTGTAGGCGGGGTTTTAAGATCATGTTTTCAGCATTAAAGCAAGACAGATTAAAAATGCCGCCAAGATAATGCTTAAGGCGAAGAGGACTTCGGTAGTTATGCCTAAGGCGATATTGAAAGGGATCTTTATTTTCATTTTATAACTTGCCTACCAGCGCATTTAATAATTGCGGCTCGTTACCGATAGGCGTAATCGCGATGATGTCGTCCCCGGGCCGCAAAACCGTATTGCCCTTGGGCACAATCACCTCTTCGCCCCTGAGGATAGAAACCAGCACCGAATCCTGGGGCAATTGCATATCCTGAATTTTTTTATCGATCGCCGGCGAATCTGCGGGCAGGTCCACGCGTACGATGCTCAATTTGCCGCGCTTAAAGCTCATCAGGTTGACAAAATCCGAGAAGGAAACTTCTTCTTCGATAATCTTGGCGATAATCTTGGTGGAGTCCACCGGCACATCTACGCCTAATTCAGAAAAGGTATGCTCGTTATCGGGGTTATTCACCCTGCCCACTGTCCGCTGCACATTAAATCTCTCTTTGGCTAATTGGCAGATAATCAGGTTGTCTTCATCGTCGCCGGTAACCGCGGCGATGACATCGGCGCGGGCAATGCCGGACTCCTCTAAAATCCGCGGCTCGCAGCCGTCGCCGTTAATCACCAACGCTTCTATTCCCTTGGCTACCTCTTCGCAGAGCGCCTTATCTTTTTCCACGATACTCACGCTGTGCTTGCTCTGGCAGAGCCTTTTAGCCAAAAAATAACCCACTTTACCCGCACCGACAATTACAATGTACATCTGTCCACTCCTAAGATTATAACCCGAATTCCTCTTTTATTTTCTTTAAGGACGCGACTTTGACTACCCCCATTAAAATATCTTTGGCTTTTAACACCGTCCGCGGCCCGGGGATAATTGTCCCGTCCAGCCTTTTAATCGCCGCGACCAAAAATTCGCCGGGGATATTTATTTCCTCGATGGCTTTGCCGATAAGATTGTTCTTAGCCTCAATTTCAATCACGCCCAGGTCCTTAGCCTCAATCAGGTAGCTGGAAAAGCGGCTTTCAATAATTTTATCGCGCAGCATCGCGGCAAAGAGGATTGTACCGCTGACGATATCCAGCCCCAAGGCGGCATAGATATGCGCGCGCTGGGGATCATAGATGCGGGCGATGACTTTGGGGACCTTAAATATTTTTTTTGCTACTTGCGCAGAAATTAAATTCGTGTTGTCCCCGTTGGTCACGCAGCAGAAGGCATCTGTTTTTTCAATGCCGGCCTGCTTTAATAACTCCAGGTCAAAACCATTGCCCACCAAGGTCAGGCCGTTAAAGGTTTCGCCCAAGCGGTCAAAGGAACTTTGATTCTTGTCAATAACTACGACGTTGTGCCCTTCGTTGGATAAAAGCTTGGCTAATTCCGAGCCAACCCTGCCGCATCCTACAATTATCACATACATATTTATCTCCGGGATTAACGGCCCCGTGCTATTTCTACCAACTTCTTAAACGCCTGGTTGTCCCTCACTGCCAGGTCAGCCAGGATTTTTCTATCCAGGTTAACCTTGGCCTTTTTTAGGCCGTTGATAAACTTACTGTAAGTAATGCCGGAATCCCGGCAGGCGGCATTTATCCGCGTTACCCAGAGCTGCCGGAAAGTCCTTTTCTTCATCCGCCTGTCCCGGTAGGCATAGACTAAAGCGTGCATCAGGGCGCGGCGCGCCTGCTGGTACTGCTTACTGCGGTCGCCCCAGTAGCCTTTTGCCTGTTTTAACGCCTTCTTTTTCCTTTTCCTGGTTGCTACACTGTGTTTGATTTTCGCCATAAAACGCTCCTTCTTATCCGTACGGTAAAACTCTTTTCAGGTATTTTACCTCTTTGCCCGCTTCCAATATCCCGGCGCGCCTTAAGCGCCTCAGGCGTTCGGGCTCCTTGCCCGTACCCAGATGGCTCTTGCCGCAGGGAGAATATTTAATTTTTCCTGTTTTGGTCAACCTAAATCTCTTTGCCACGCCTTTTTTAGTCTTTAATTTTCCCATTGTCCCTTCCTTTGGTATCAGCCGTTAAAACGGCGGGGTTTATTTCGGAGTAATTACCATGGAAATAACCCTGCCCTCTAAAGCCGGTTCTTTTTCTATCTGCCCCTCTTTTTGCGTATCGATAATAAATTTATCTAAGATTTTCCTCCCCAGGTCCAGATGCTCCATTTGCCTGCCGCGGAAGAAGAGGTTGATTTTTACTTTATCTTTTTTATTTAAAAAGGCGACTGCCTGTTTTAGTTTTGTCTGGTAATCATGCGGATCAATATTGGGCTTGAGGCGGATCTCTTTTAAGCGGCCCTGTTTTTGATGTTTCTTGGCCTCGCGCTCTTTTTTCTCCTGGTCATATTTAAACTTGCTGAAATCGATGATCCGGCAGACCGGCGGGCTGACGTTCGGAGCGACTTCTACCAGGTCCAAATCGTGCTGGTTGGCTAACTCCATGGCCCTGCCTACCGCCATAATCCCCAACTGGTTGCCGTCTGGGCCGATGAGGCGCACCTGCGGCGCGCGAATTCTTTCATTAATCCGGATAAACTTGTTTATCGCAACCACCTCCTTTGGTTTTTAGCTTGCCTCATATAACCTTGTTTTCGAGTTCCTGTTTTATCTGTTTTATAAATTCCTCCAGCTTAATGCTTCCCTTATCGCCCTGGCCTCTCTTTCTCACCGCCACGGCAGCATTGCCGGCTTCGCGCTCTCCGATAACCAAGACATAAGGAACCTTTTCTATTTCTGCCTGGCGGATACGTTTATCCAGGGTTTCGTTACGGCTATCTAAATCGACTCTGAGCCCCATCTCTTCTAAGGCTGCCTTGACCTTTTTGCTATATTCTAACACAGAATCTTTAATCGGTATAATCAATACTTGCAGCGGCGAAAGCCACAAGGGCAGGGCTCCTTTATAATGCTCCAATAAAGCGCCGACAAAGCGCTCAACGCTGCCTAAAAGGACCCGGTGCAGCATAATCGGCTGTTTTTCCTTGCCATCCGAATCAACATAAGCCAAGTTAAATCTTTTGGGTAAAGCAAAGTCGCATTGAATCGTGGCGCATTGCCATTCCCTCTTTAAGGCATCTTTTAATTTGATGTCGATTTTCGGACCATAAAAAGCGCCTTCCCCGGCATTGACCTCGTAGTTGAGGCCTTTTTCTTTCAAAGATTCTTCCAGGGCCTGTGTCGCGTTCTGCCAATCTGCGTCGGAGCCGATGTATTTTTCCGGCCGCGTGCTTAATTCAATCCCCGCTTCGTTAAACCCGAAAGTGCGCATCGTATCAAAGACAAAATCAATCACCGCTTTGATCTCAGACTTTAACTGTTCGGGTAAACAAAAAATATGGGCATCGTCCTGGGTAAAGCCGCGCACGCGTAAAAGGCCGTGCAAGACCCCCGCCTTTTCATGCCGGTAGACTGTGCCTAATTCAAAGTAGCGGACAGGCAGATCCTTATAGCTCCTGGTCTTAGACTGATAAATCAGGATGTGGCCCGGACAATTCATCGGCTTGAGCACGAAATCTTTTTTTTCGGTTTGAAAAGTATACATGTTCTCCCGGTAATAATCCCAGTGGCCGGAGGTCTTCCAAAGCCCGGCCTGCATAATATGCGGCGTAATCACCAATTGATAACCGCGCCTCAAGTGTTCCTTTCTTTCATAATCTTCGATAATGCTGCGCAAAAGCGCTCCCTTGGGGTGATAAAATACCAGGCCCGCTCCGGCTGCTTCGTGATAGATGTCAAAGAATCCCAGCGCCGGGCCTACTTTGCGGTGGTCGCGCGCTTTTGCCTCTTCTAAATTCTTTAAGTAATCCCCTAATTCCTTCTCCGTTTCAAAACAGGTGCCGTAGATTCTCTGCAGCATCGGGTTTGTCTCTATGCCGTGCCAATAAGCTCCGGCAACGGATAATAATTTAAAGGCCTTGATTCTGCCGGTTGACTCGATGTGCGGGCCGCGGCATAAATCAATAAAATCTTTGCCGGTTTTATAAATCGTCACTTTCTCATCGGGCAGGGCATTAATCAATTCTAGCTTAAAAGGCTCTTTTAATTTCTTGAATAACCCGGCCGCCTCTTTTTTGCTCAGCTCTTCCCGGACAAACGGCTCGTCTTTCCCGATAATCTCCTGCATCTTACGCTCTATTTTCGCCAAATCCTCGTCGGTAAACGGCTCTTTTTTTTCAAAGTCATAATAGAAACCGTCTTCGATAGCCGGGCCAATGCCTAACTTCGCTTCCGGCCATAAGCCCTTTACGGCCTGAGCCATGACATGGGAACAAGAGTGTCTTAAAGTAGTCAAATCCATTTTATTCGTTCACGAAAATTTTATCCGAAACCAGGCGCATCTTCTGTAATTTCTGGAAGAATAAGGGGTAATACCTGATAGACGGTTTTAACGCCCCGACAACCCGGCCCTGTTCATCAATTTTATCAAGATGAAAGACAAACAAATCATTAAAGACTATCGCTTCCCGGTCTACCCCGCGCAGCTCCGTAATATAAGTCACCTTGCGGCTGCCGTCCTGCATCCGTTCAATATGCAATACCAGATGAATGGTCGAGGCAATCAGGTTCCTCACTTCCCAGAGCGGGAGGGCAAGGCCGGACATCAGCATCATCGTTTCTAAGCGCAATCACCTCTTTCGGCGAGTTGCCGTGGACAATACCGATGGTACCGCTGTGGCCGGTCGCCATGGCCTGAATCATATCAATTGCTTCGGCGCCCCTGACTTCTCCGACTATCAAACGGTCAGGCGCCATACGCAGGGCATTACGGATTAAATCCCTCAGTGACACCCCTCCTTTACCGTCTCTATCCGGAGTACGCGTCTCCAGGGAAATTACGTTTTCCTGGGCGAGCCTTAGCTCGGCGGCATCTTCGATCGTAATCACGCGCTCCTCGGCGGCAAAATCCCCGGAAAGAATCTGCAGGAGCGTGGTCTTGCCTACGCCGGTGCCTCCGGAAATAACCATATTGATTTTCCCCTTGATACAGGCAACTAAAAATTCAGTGGCTTTCTGGTTAAGCGTACCCAGGCGCAATAAATCATCCAGCGTAGCTACCTCTTTGGAAAATTTGCGCAGGGTAAGCGATACGCCGAAACGGGACATCGGCGGGATAATCGCGTTGACGCGCGTTCCGTCCTCCAGACAGACGTCGGCAAAAGGCACGTCCTTGTCCACTCTTTTGCCCCTGGGGTGGTAAATACTCTCGATTAATTGCATCACCGCTTCTTCGCTGGAAAAGGTAACATCGGTAGGCTGTTTTTTCCCGTCCCGCTCAACGAATACCTTTTTCGGGCCGTTGACCATAATTTCCGACACCCGGGGATCATCAATCAGCTTTTGCAGCGGTCCTAAATTATTCAGTGTTTTTTCCGCCATTCAATTCCTCCTGCATCTATTGTCAGATTATCTCTTCCGACCCTTCACAAATACCGCTTCGCTCTCTTCTTGCCCGGGACTGCGCTTTTGCTTCGCAAAAGCTGGTGGGCGCTACAGGATTTGAACCTGTGACCCCTTCCATGTCAAGGAAGTACTCTATCCAACTGAGCTAAGCGCCCTTAAATATTATTACCCTTCGCTCAAACTTATGTTATCACAAATGCTCGGGGTGAAATTTTACGCAGCAAAATTTCATGGGCAAGGAGGGAGTCGGACCCTCACGACCTTACGGCCAAAGGATTTTAAGTCCTTCGTGTATGCCATTCCACCACTTGCCCCTATAAGAACTTAGTCCCTCGCAAAAACTACCTATGCACTCTGCTCGCTGCTCGGCTTGTCGCCTCGCTACGCTCGCTTGAGTGCCATTTAATTTTTCCTTATCGGAAAAATTAAATGGAGGCGACGAGCGGATTCGAACCGCTGTATAGCTCTTTTGCAGAGAGCTGCCTTGCCGCTTGGCTACGTCGCCAAAACTTTCAAAGAATCTTTTTTACTTCCTTAATGATCGTCTCTACTTCTGCCAAGCAGCCGGCGCCGATTTTCCCGCAAGCCAGTTTCCCCTGCCTCGGCCCGATAAATTTATAGCCTAAGGTTTTGAGTTTGCGGACATTGCCCTGCGTAATTTTATTCTGATACATATGCTCGTTCATCGCCGGAGCAATTAGAACCGGCGCCCTGGTCGCGCAAACCACGCAGGTCAATAAATCATCACAGATGCCCGCGGCTATTTTAGCGATGATATTTGCCGTAGCCGGAGCAATTAAGACTAAGTCCGCCTTATCTGCCAGCGAGATATGCTCTATCTCCCAGACATCGGGCTCGGCAAATAAACCCCGGTAGACTCGATTGCCGCTTAAAGAGGCAAAGACCACCGGTTTAACCAGCTCTTCTGCTTCCGCAGTCAAAACCACGCTTACTGAAAAACCGTCGTCCTTAAGCCGCCGGATGATCTCGCAGGCCTTGTAAATGGCAATGCTGGCGCTAACGCCTAAAATGACATGCTTATTGTTTTTTATAGTACACCTTGCCTTCGGCAACCTCGTAAAGGGCGACTGTAGACGGCTTGACCGAGGAGTCAGCCGCCACAAGTTTGGGTTGCCCTTCGGCGATCTCCAGCGCCCTTCTTGATGCCAATATTACCAGTTTATAGACGGACTTCTCGCTCTTATCCAAAAGTTTTTCCAGCGCTAAGTAAGGCATAATTTACCTTTCTCTTCCCTGCTGATCTTGTTTAAAATAATCCTCTTCAGCCTCCCTGTCACTTCCCTTAAATTTTTGTTGACCAGACAATAATCGTATCGGCGGGCTGCCTGTATTTCCCTGCGGGCAAGGCCGAGCCGCCGCCTCACCTCTTCGTGCTTGGTGCGCTTGCAGCGCTTTTTTATCCTCTTGTGCAACTCCCTTAAAGAAGGCGGCATAATAAAAAATGTTATCGTGTTGCCGGAGTAAAGCCGCTTTACTTTTAAAGCGCCCTTTAAGTCCAGACATAAAATAATATGCCTGCCTTTTTTCAGCTCGCGCTCAATAAAATCCCTCGGCGTCGCGTAATAATATCCCAGATACTTTGTCCATTCAAGGATTTTTTTCCCGCGGCGCTGCTTTTGAAATTCCTTTTCGCTAATAAAAAAATAATCCCTGCCGTTTTTTTCCTTTGACCTCCTGAAACGGGTCGTAAAAGAAACCGGCTTGCGTAATTTTTTCCTTAGCGTCTTGTCCTTGACGATGTTGCTGGCAAGCGTGGTCTTGCCCGAGCCTGAAGGCCCGGAAATCACAAAGATTAGCCCTTTAACTTTCACTCTATGTTCTGCACCTGTTCTCTGATTTTTTCAATCCGGCTCTTTAATTGCACTACCCGGCCGGAAATCAAGGCATCGCAGGATTTGGCGCCGATGGTATTGCTCTCACGCTGCATCTCCTGGGCAATAAAATCAAGCTCCTTGCCCAAAGGGCCGCTTCTTTTAAGCCGCCGGGTAAAATTCCTGATATGAAAAGCCATTCTTTCTATCTCTTCGGTAATATCCGTGTTCTTTAAGAAGGCTGCACGCTCTTCGTCGCTTTTGAGGGCAGCGGCTTTTTCCTTCATTACCCTGCCGAAGCGCGCCTTAATTCCTTCCAGCTCCACCCTTAATGCCCGCGCCTGCGCTGCCAGGCAAACCGCCAGCGCCGCCCCTTCTTTGCGGCGCATCATAGCCAAATCATTCAGGGCGCGGTTAGCCGCCTCTCTAATGTGCGGCCAGATTTTTGCCTTGGGGATATTCTCTTCCACCGACGATAATACGCCGGGCAAGTGGATTAAAGTATCGAGAGCGGCGCTGTCTTTAATCCGGCACTGCTCTTTGATTTTTTTTAGCGCCGCGATATAATTCTTCAAGAGCGGCTGGTTCACAAAAACGCTTTTTGCGCCGGCGGATGAGATATTCACGACGCAGACGATCCTGCCGCGCTTGACTTTTTTCTCGATTTCTTTCTTGATCCTCTCTTCCAAAGAAAGGAACCCCTCCGGCAAATGCAGGACTATTTCCAAGAACTTATGGTTGGTGCTCCTCAGTTCCACGCAAATTTTACCTAAGGGCTTAACCTCGGCCTCCCGGCTGCCAAAGCCGGTCATACTGTTGATCATGCCCAAACTCTCGCTTTCCTTTTTTCTTCGATAATCTCTTTAGAGGGATACAAGTCCACGATAATCTCGTCGGGGCGGAACCAGAGCTTGATTTCCCGCTCTGCCTCAGGCTCATTGCCCGACACATGGATAACATTTTCATAGACGCCGGAAGTAGTAATCCTGCCGTAAGAGCCGCGGATGCTGGTGGGGTCTGCCTCTTCCGGATTAGTGGCGCCGGCGAGCTCCCGACATTTCTTAATCGCGTCTTTGCCCCAATAGATGAGCGCCATTACTTTGCGCCGGTCATGCAGTTCCCCGCGGAGATATTTGATAATCTCGGCAAAAAAGGGCTTGTCTTTGAGGTGTTGATAATGCTCTTCAGCCAGCTCTTTGGTTACGCGCACCATCTTGGCGGCGACAATTTCCAGCTTGGTCTCGGATAGCCGGGTTAAGATATTGCCGGTTAAAGATTTTTTCAGCCCGTCGGGCTTAATGAGGATTAACGCTGCCTGGCTCATCGCTCTGCCCCTCCTTTAAGCTTATGCGCGATCCTTTCCAGGTCCTCCTGGGAATAGAATTCAATCAGGATGTGCCCGCGTTTTTTTCTTTTGCTGATCCTGACCTTGGTCGCCAGAATATGCTGCAATTGCTCTTCTAAAACCGCCACATAGGGCTCGCGCTGGGACTGACCCATCCTGCGCTTGATTGCTCTTGGCCGCTGCCTTTTGATTAAACTCTCTAATTCTCTCACTGACAGCCCGTGCGTAATTATCTCCTGGGCCAGGCGGCGCTGCTGGTTTGCATCCTCAATTTCTAAAAGCGCCCGGCCATGAGCAAAAGAAATCCTGCCCTTCTTGAGCTCCGCCTGGATTTCCTGAGGCAGCCTCAATAAACGCAAAGTATTCGTAACAGATACTCTGGCCTTACCCAGGACCTCGCTGATTTTCTCTTGGGTCAGTTGAAATTTATCAATCAGATACTGATAAGCGTGCGCTTCTTCAATCGGGTTCAGGCCTTGTCTTTGCAGGTTTTCGATTAAGGCTAATTCTAAGGCATCCTCATCGGCTACGTCTTTGATTATAATTGGTATCTCCTTTAATTTCAATAGGTTGGCAGCGCGTAACCTTCTTTCGCCAGCAATCAATTCGTAGCCTGCGGCATGGTGCCTTACCAGTAAGGGTTGAATAACCCCTTTTTCTTTAATTGACTGGGCTAATTCTTCAATACTCTCTAAGTCAAAATCTTCGCGCGGTTGAAACGGGCTGGGTTTAATTTGCCCAATGGGTACATAACTAATTCTTTCTTCTTTTCCTGTTTCTTTCTCCGGAATTAGCGCTGTGATGCCTTTGCCTAATGCTTTTCTCTCCATTATCCTTCTCCTAAATTAGCCTCTTCTACATCTTGTTGATGCTGAGAATTGTCCAAACTGACTTTAGGTAAGCCTAAAAATTCGCCGGCTAATTCTGCATATTTTTGTGCGCCAATTGAATCCTTATCATATAATACTACTGGCTGGCCAAAACTCGGCGCCTCGGACAAACGGATACTGCGGGGGATGACCGTATCATACACCTTGTCTTTAAAGTAGTTTTTTACTTCTTGAATGACTTCCTTGGTCAGGTTAGTGCGAAAATCCGCCATAGTGAGTAAAACGCCCTGCACTGCTAGGCTGGGATTAAGATTATCTTTTATAAGTGTAATCGTATTAATGAGTTGCGATAATCCTTCTAGGGCGTAATATTCGCATTGCACCGGGATTAAAAGCGCATCAGCAGCACACAAACCATTAATGGTTAACAGGCCCAAAGAAGGCGGGGAATCCACAAAAATAAAATCAAAATCGTTTTTTTCCGTTTCCAAAGCCTTTTTTAATCTATATTCTCTGCCTAAAACACTGACTAATTCCAGCTCTGCGCCAGTCAGGTCTAGGTTGGCCGGAGCCAACCAAAGATTATTGATGGCTGTTGGCTGCAGTATTTCTTTAATCTGCAATTCTTCTAAGAGTACATGATATGTGCCCTTTTGAATATTGTGTTTATTGATACCTAAGCCGCTGGTGGCATTTGCTTGAGGATCAAGATCAATCACTAATATTTTTTTACCGGCTAAAGCCAAATAAGCAGATAGGTTAACTGCGGAAGTAGTTTTACCGGTACCGCCCTTCTGATTACAAATTGCGATAATTTTACCCATTGTAAATCATATAGTTACGATATGTTTCACGCGGAACTATGGCTAAAAAGATTAAATTTATTATATTAAACGGGCAATCGTTGTCAAGTATTTTCTTTACCCTTGATTACGCTTACTCTTACTTTTGCCGGTTTAGCGCCAGGCATCCCAAAAAGGCCTTTTTCTTCTTCGGAGAGCACTTCGATTTTGACTTTATTACGGGGTAATTTTAATTCTTGCAGCGCTTTCTTTACTGCTTCTTCCACGGTCCTGGCTTCGACTTCGACACTTGATTTATAGCTCATCTTGCCCGGCTTGTCTTAAATTGAGAAATTAACATCAACACGCTATTGACCAACCAGTATAAAACTAAGCCCGCAGGCATATGATAAAAAATCAAGCCGAACATCAAAGGCAGGATAATCATCATCAAACGCTGCTGCTCGGCAGAGCCGCTGCCTGCGCTCTTGAGCGACATCTTCTGCTGTAGAAACATCCCGACGGCCATGACTATTGGCAAAAGATTAATCTCGTTGCCTAATACCGGTAAGGAAACCGGAAGCAGGAATAACCGGTCAGGTTCAGATAAATCCCTTATCCATAAAAAACTCGCCCCTTTTAGAGAAACCGAACGCAACAATGCTTGATAGAGTGCAAAAAATATCGGCATCTGTAAAATTAAGGGCAGGCAACCGCCAAAAGGATTAACTTTGTGCTCTCGATACAGCTCCATGATCTCTTTATTCATCTTCTGGGGATTATCTTTATAGGTCTTGCGCAGCTCTTCAATGTGCGGCTGCAAGGCTTGCATCTCTTTCATTGAGCGCATCTGTTTTAAGGTAAAAGGGTAGAGCAGGAAATAAATGGCCAGGCTTAAAATTATAATCGCCAGGCCCCAGTTGTGGACCAAGCGGTATGCCACCCTCAATAACTGTAAAAGCAGGTGGGCAATGAAATCAAAGGTGCCATAATGTACAACTTGCGCCCAGCTGGACTTAATTGGATTGATTAGTTGCAAGTCTTGGGGTCCCAAATAGATATGAAATTTTTGTAAATCTTTACTACCCGGCGCAAGCGAATGGTTTTCTATATTTAAGCCGATGATTGCCTGGTGAGAGTTCAGTTTTTGAATAAATGCCCGGGATTCTACAGAGGGCTCGACAATCAGGCAAAAGTATCTGTCGCGGATGCCGATGAATTGCACTCCCTCCAACTGCATGTCTTTGCGGCCGTTCAAATGCAGGGTCTTATCTTTTAATGCCGCGGTAATGTCTTGGAAGCGCGCTTGATTTTGCCCTCCGGAAAAATCCAATACGCCCAATACCAGGGGTAAGCTCGGGCTGATTGTAGAATCGCTGAGATTCCGGGTTTCAATCTCTAACTCCATGCTATAATTAGAGTTAGAGAAAATAAAACGCTTGATAATTTCTTTTTCTTTATCCTGATAGATAAAGATTACTTCGCCGGGAGGAGCGCTTGCTTTACGAAAGACCAAGCCCTTATCCTCTAACCAGAACCCCTGCTTCAGGGGGAAGAGGTAAGACTGATAGTCTTTAAATCGGGCTTCTTTCAGCACGGCCAGCGGCACAATAAAAGTGAGCTCAGTTTTATCCCGTTGGTAGGAAAATACCTCTTCGGGAGCGGGTTCGCATTCAATCTCTTGCGGCAGGGGTACGCTTTGCCGCTTTTCCGACGGGGCCGCTGGTGACGCGGGCAGGGCCGGGGATGCCGGCTGAGGCTTGGGGGCCAGAGCCGACCAGGCCAACAACACCAACATAGATAAGGCGATCGCTATAATTAAACGTTTTTCCATAAAGTCAGATTAAGGGATCGTAGCCGGATTTACCGGAAAATGGGTGGCAGCAGAATAATCTTCTTGCCGCCTTAGCAATACCCCGATAAACGCCGTACTTTAAAATTGCCTGCCTGGCATAATCCGAGCAGCTGGGCGAAAACCGGCAAGAAGACGGCAGCATAACCCTGATATAGGTTTGGTACGCGCTAATCAGGCTGAGCAAAACCTTCTTTAACATTAAATAGAGAGCCGCTTTCTTCCTTTTCTCCGTCGGCGCGACAAGACTTTCCTGCCTGCCTTTCGGCTCATCCGGCTCCGGAAACCTTGGCTGCGCTTTGCGACAATGTGTGTCGGCGTCTTTAAATTTTTTTTCATTACCCGGCGTCCTTCCTTAAAATAGAAATAGTTTTTTAATTATAACATAAAATCGAGGGAAGTCAATATAGTTTAAAGAAAGGTGGCGGCGGTCTGAATTTTATATTGACGCGCGGGCAAACTACTGTATAATAATCCACGCTTATCTTTTTTATTGCAAGCGCTTTTTTCTCTGCTATAATGTTTCCACAGAGTTATACAAGTTGTGAATAAACTGTGAATAGCATAAAAACCGCACGGAGCAAGGCCGATGCAAGGAACGCAGACTGTCTGGGATAGGGTCGCAGGGTATTTAAGGGAGCGTTTAGGTAAAGAGGCTTTTGAAACCTGGATTGCGCCTTTAAAACTCCAGGCAAATGACGCCCGCCACTTGACTCTCCGGGCACCGGATAAATTTTTCAAGGACTGGGTTGAAAAAAACTACTTGCCCTTGATCCGCGAGGCGCTGAAGCGGCAGAGCCAGGAAGATACCGTGGTCGAGTTAGAGGTGGGAGAGGCCGTAGCTGATGCCCTGAGTAATACACAGAGCGAAAGAATGGCGGTCAAGCTGGCGCGGGAACCCCAGATTTGCCAAGGGTTAAATTCCCGCTATACCTTTGAGAACTTTGTCATCGGGTCTTCCAACCGGCACGCCCATGCCTATTCCCTGGCAGTAGCAGACTCTCCTGCCAAGACCTATAATCCCCTGCTTATCTACGGAGGGGTGGGTTTGGGGAAAACCCACCTGATGCAGGCGATTTGTCATCAGGTGATCAAAAATTCGCCCCAGGCAAAAATCTGCTATCTAACCTCGGAGCGGTTTACCAATGAATTAATCGACGCCATCCAACACCATTCTACCGCCGGCTTCCGGCAGAAATACCGGAATAAAGTAGACATCCTGGTTATCGACGATATCCAGTTTATTGCAGGCAAGGAATCAACCCAGGAAGAGTTCTTCCACACCTTCAACACCCTGTATGACGCCCACAAACAAATCATCATCTCATCCGACCGGCCGCCCAAAGAGATAGCCAACCTGCAGGACAGGTTGGTTTCACGGTTCAGTTGGGGGCTGGCCACAGATATCCAGCCGCCTGACTTGGAGACGCGCGTAGCCATCTTAAAAAAGAAAATCGAACGCGAATCTGTTCCCGTGCCGGACGAAGTCATATTTTTTATCGCCCAGCTGATTAAGACTAATATCCGGGAGCTGGAGGGCGCGCTCATCCGCACGATCGCTTATTCTTTATTGGAAGAAAAGCCAATAACCCTGGAATTGGGACGGGAAGTGTTAAAAGACCTCTTGAAAGAACCCAAGAAACTGATTACCGTGGATTTCGTCCAGCGCTGCGTGGCTGAAGAATTCGGCATCTCTTTGCAGGATTTTAAAACCAAGCGGCGCAATAAGCATGTTGTTTTACCCCGGCAGGTAGCAATGTATTTGAGCCGGGAATTAACGGATTTATCCTTGCCGGAGATAGGCGGTTTTTTTGGGGGGAAAGACCACACTACGGTACTACACTCATATAACAAGATTAAGGAAGGGTTAATAAAAGATATCGGGTTAAAAGACAGGGTTGAGCGGGTTATCCAGATTATTAAACAGTAATTCAGGGGTTATGCCCGGGGAATGTTTTCTTTAATTTATTAAAATTGCGGTGGTTGCGGGCTTTTCAACAGAAACAAAACAGCTATTACTACCAATACGATATATATTATATACTTATTAATATTAAAGGAGAGTTAAAATGAGGTTTAGTGTGGAAAAAGAAGTTTTGTTAAGCGGAATCCAAACCGTACAGAACATAATTACCACAAAGGCAGCATTGCCGGTATTATCTAATATCCTTATGGAAACACAGGCTAATAATCTCAGGCTGACAGCCACAGATTTAGATATAGGAATAAGCTGTGTAATACCCGTGGAAACCAAAGAAGCTGGAGCAATTACCGTGCCGGCTAAAAAGTTTGGCGATATTGTCAGGGAGTTGCCCGCCAATTCAATAGAAGTAAACAGCAAAAAAAACAACCTATTGCTAATCGAGACCAACACCTGCCAGTTTAAAATTATGGGATTAGCCCACGAAGAGTTCCCCAAACTACCCGAATTTAAAGATAAAGAGGTAATCAGGTTGGAGCAGTTGCTGCTTAAAGAAGCGCTGGCGCTCACCTCTTTTGCGGTTTCTTCCGACGAAACAAGGTATATTTTAAACGGCATACTTTTTAAAATTACCAAAAACAACCTTACTTTTGTGGCCACAGACGGTAAAAGATTGGCAATTGTAGAGAGGAAACTCAAGCAGGAGGTTGATAAAGAAGTCAGCATCATTGTGCCGATTAAAACAATCCAAGAACTCAACCGCAACCTTAAAGACGAAGGGGTGTTATCTCTGGTGTTGGGAGGGAATCAGGTGTTATTTGATTTAGGAGGAGTGATCATTATCTCCCGTCTAATCGAAGGAGAATTCCCGGACTATCGGCAGGTTGTGCCACCGGCTTCCGAGAATAAGGTTAAGCTGGACCGCGAGCAGTTTTTATTGGCGGTAAAAAGGGCAGCCTTGCTTTCTACGCCGGACTATCAGGCGATTAAGCTGGAGGTCTTCAAGGATAAACTGGTGGTTTCTAAATCTACACCTGATATCGGAGAATCTCACGAAGAGGTATCCGTAGAATACCGCGGCAAAGAGATGGCTATTGGTTTTAACCCGGCCTATTTAGCCGATGTTTTAAAGAGCCTGCCGCAGGAAGTTATAGAATTCGAGTTGACGGACAGCGAAAAGCCCGGGGTGATTCGTATTGACGGCTATATTTATATCGTCTTGCCGATGCGCCTGGGTTAGTGAAAGATGGAATTAATCAAAGATACGGTCAGGAACGTAATCCAGTCGTGGCAGACAAGAAAACCAGCTACTCCCGAAAGCGATCCCGGGGAGCTCTTAAAAAAAATCTTGACGAAAAAAGAATTAGGGCATATAAAGGTTAATTATTTTAAAAAAGGCGCCTTGTATATAAATGTGGATTCTTCAACCTGGCTTTACCACCTGAATTTGCGCAAGGAAAAAATATTAGCCAAATTACGCGGCAACTTAAGCGGGTTAAAAGAGATCCGCTTTTTTATCGGAGAAATATAATGAGTAAGAGAAGGCCAAAAACAGAGAAGGCCCCAAAAACAGCCCCGGCCCAAATAGATAAAAATAAGCCGTACGATGCCACCACCATCCAGGTTCTGGAAGGCACCGAAGCAGTCAGGCGCAGGCCGGCAATGTATATCGGCGATACGTCGTCACGCGGGCTGCATCATTTAGTCTATGAGGTGGTCGATAATTCCGTTGATGAAGCGCTGGCAGGCTATTGCGACACTATCGGCGTAACGGTTCGGCCGGACAACAGCATCAGCGTAGTAGATAACGGCAGGGGTATCCCCGTGGACATACATAAGACCGAGAAGAAACCGGCAGTGGAGGTAGCCTTAACCAAACTGCACGCCGGAGGCAAGTTTGACCACCGCGTGTATAAAGTCTCTGGGGGTTTGCATGGCGTGGGCGTGAGCGTAGTCAATGCGCTTTCTGACTGGCTGGAGGTAGAAATTAAGCGGGACGGCAAGATTTATCACCAGCGCTATGAGCGCGGCAAGACCGTTTCCAAATTGACGGTAATCGGCAAGAGCGTTTCCACAGGGACTAAAATAACCTTTAAGCCCGACCGTACTATTTTCAGCAAGACCGATTTTTCCTATGACATCTTATCCGGGCGCCTCAGGGAGCTGGCTTTTTTAAACAAAGGCCTGAAGATAAAACTTACCGACGAGCGCAGCGATAAAGAGGCTGCCTTTGAGTTTGCCGGCGGGATTATTTCCTTTGTCGATTACCTGAATAAAAATAAAAATTCCCTGCACAGCAAAGTAATTTACTTCCAGAAATCTCAAGACGCCGTGATGATGGAGGGGGCGCTGCAGTATAATGACGGCTATGCCGAGACCTTATTTTCCTTCGCCAATAATATTAATACGGTCGAGGGCGGCACGCACCTCTCCGGTTTTAAGTCGGCCCTGACGCGCGCCATCAACCAGTACGCCAAAAATAAAAATTTAATCAAGTCCGAAGAGGTGGCGATCAGCGGAGAAGATGTGCGCGAAGGACTAACCGCGGTAATCAGCGTCAAGGTTCCCAATCCGCAATTTGAGGGCCAGACCAAAACCAAGCTCGGCAATTCCGAAGTAGAAGGACTAGTGGCTTCGGCAAGTCTGGAAGCCCTGGCAGGGTACTTTGAAGAGAACCCCAGTATCGCCAATAAAATTATTGACAAGGTAATTGTCGCTTCGCGGGCGCGCGAAGCAGCGCGCAAGGCGCGGGAACTGACGCGCAGAAAAGGCGCGCTGGAAGGCGCAGGTCTCCCCGGCAAGCTCGCGGATTGCTCGGAAAGGGATCCGGCTTTATGTGAGCTGTATGTCGTGGAGGGTGATTCAGCCGGAGGCTCGGCCAAACAAGGCCGCGACAGAAGATTCCAGGCGATCCTGCCCATCAAAGGGAAAATTTTGAATGTAGAAAAGGCTCGCCTGGATAAAATCTTATCCAACGAAGAAATCCGCACGATTATCACTGCCTTGGGTACAGGCGTAGGCGAGGAATTTGACTTGAGCAAGCTGCGCTACCATAAATTAATCCTGATGGCCGATGCCGATATAGACGGCTCGCATATCCGCACGCTTTTATTGACGCTTTTGTACCGGCAAATGCCCAAATTAGTGGAGGAGGGGCATGTTTATATTGCCCAGCCGCCGCTCTTTAAAATAAAGCGCGGCCAGCGCGAAGAATACATCCAGACCGAACAACAGATGGATGAGTTACTTTTAGAGCTGGGTAGGGAAGGCCATAGCTTTGCGCGCCTGAAAGCCAAAAAAACCTTTACAGACAACCAGTTTAAAGACTTATTACGCCTGTTGGTGGAGCTGGAAAAATTAGGCAGGAATTTAGAAAAAAGGGGAGTAGACTTCGCACAATATCTTAATTTTAGGCATCCAAAGACCAAAAAATTGCCTATTTATAAGGTAAAAGTGGAGGGAAAAGACCATTTTCTCTATTCTGATAAGGAATTAGCCAGCTTAACAGATAGGGAAGGCAAGGATATTGAACAGGATGTGTTAGAGCTCTTTGAGGCGCAGGAAATTGAGCAGATTGTGGGTAAAATAGAAAAGCTGAGTTTGGATATCTCCACGTATAGTTCCGGAGATTTGCTGCAACACGAAGCCCCTGGTAAGGATAAAGAAAAAAAGCCCAAACCGCTTTACCGGGTTACCAACGAAAAAGAGCAAGCAGACCTTTTTTCCTTACAAGAGGTGTTAGTTTATATTAAGGGCGCAGCCACCAGGGGCATGCATATTCAGAGGTATAAAGGCTTGGGAGAAATGAACCCGCAACAGCTCTGGGATACGACCATGGATCCGGAAAAACGCACTGTTCTGAAGGTCGCTTTAGAGGATGCCGTGGAAGCCGATAAGATGTTTACGGTTTTAATGGGTGATGCTGTTGAGCCGCGCCGCGAATTTATTGAGAATTACGCGCACCAGGTAAAAAATTTGGATATTTAACATGTATGCCAGGAACGAAAAAATAATTCCGATTTATATCGAAGACGAGGTCAAGGATTCTTACCTCAATTACGCGATGAGCGTAATTGTCGGCCGCGCCCTTCCCGATATCCGCGATGGATTAAAGCCCGTGCACAGGAGGATCCTTTACGCGATGCGGGAATTGGCCCTGGAGCACAATAAGCCCTATAAGAAATGCGCGCGTATCGTCGGAGAAGTTTTGGGCAAATACCATCCGCACGGTGACGTGGCGGTATATGATACCCTGGTGCGCATGGCTCAGGATTTTTCCCTGCGCTATCCCCTGGTTGACGGCCAGGGTAATTTCGGCTCTGTGGACGGCGACGCCCCGGCAGCGATGCGCTACACCGAGGCGCGCTTGAGCGCGATTTCCGATGAGATGCTCGGAGATATAGATAAAGATACAGTGGAGTTTGGGCCGAACTTTGATGCCTCTTTAAAAGAGCCGCTTTTATTGCCTGCGGTCCTGCCCAACCTTCTGGTAAACGGCTCAAGCGGCATCGCCGTAGGCATGGCGACCAATATCCCGCCGCACAACTTAAATGAAGTGGCGGAAGCGATTATTTACCTTCTGGATAACCCCGCTGCCGAGCTCAAAGACCTGATGCATTACATCAAGGGGCCGGACTTTCCTACGGGCGGCGTGATTTGCGGCAAAGCCGGCATCAAAGGGACCTATACTGCCGCCAAAGGCAAGATCACTGCGCGCGCCAGGGCTACCGTGGAGCATCAAAAGAACGGCAAGGATTTAATTGTAATCAGCGAAATCCCTTACCAGGTGCAGAAAGCCGGGTTGATTGAGTCAATCGCCGGGCTCGTGGACGAGAAAAAGATCGACGGTATTTCCGATATCCGCGACGAGTCCGACAAGGACGGAATGCGTATTGTCGTTGAGTTGAAGCGCGACAGCGAGCCGCAGATTATCTTAAACCAGCTCTTTAAACACACGCAATTAGAAGGGACTTTCGGGATTATCATGCTGGCGCTGGTAGAAAACCGGCCGCGGGTTTTGAATTTGCGCCAGATGCTCGATTATTATATTGCCCATCGTAAGGAAATTATCCGCCGGCGCACGCAATTTGAATTAGAAAAGGCCCTGGCGCGCGCGCATATCCTGGAGGGCCTAAAAATCGCCTTGAAATTTATCGACCGGATTATTAAGACGATTAAAACTTCCAAAAATACGGAGCAGGCCAAAGAACGGCTGATGAAGGAATTCGGGCTTTCCGCTCTCCAGGCACAGGCGATTTTAGAGATGCAATTACAGCGTCTGACTGCGCTGGAGCGCGACAAGCTGGATGCCGAATACGCGGAGCTCCTGAAAAAGATTGAGCTCTGCCGGGCGATTCTGGCCTCCGAAAAGAAGATCGAGGGGATTATTAAAGAGGAGTTGGAAGGCCTGAAGAAAAAATACGGGGATGAGCGCAGGACCGACATTGTCGCAGAGGTGGAAGAGCTGGAGGTAGAAGACCTGATTGCCGACGAGGATGTGGTGGTAACGATCAGCCACGGCGGTTACATCAAGCGCCTGCTGGTGAGCGCCTACCGTAAGCAGAAGCGGGGCGGCAGGGGCGTGATGGGTGCCGAGCTGAAAGAAGAGGATTTTATTGAGCACTTGTTTGTCGCTTCCACCAAGGACTACCTATTGATTTTTACCGATAAGGGCCAGGTACACTGGTTAAAGGTCTATGAAATCCCGCAGGCAAGCAAGGTTTCCAAAGGCAAGGCAATTATAAATTTGGTCCAGATGGAAGCCGGCGCTAAAATCAGCTCCACTATCCCGGTCAAGGAGTTTACCTCGGATCAATATCTGGTGATGGCCACTAAAAACGGCATTATTAAGAAGACTAAACTCGGCGCCTATGGCAACCCCCGTAAGGCCGGGATTATCGGCATCACATTAGAAAAAGACGATCAGCTAATCGGGGTTGAGCTTACCGACGGCAAGAAAGAATTGTTAATCGGCACGCGCCTGGGCAAGGCAGTCAGGTTTTCCGAAACCAAGGTGCGCGATATGGGCCGCGCAGCAAAAGGCGTGCGCGGTATTTCTTTGGCCAAGAAGGACGAAGTGATTGATATGGTGGTCGCGGAAAAAGGTTCCGAGGTTTTAACGGTGACGTCTCTGGGGTTTGCCAAGCGCACAACGATAGAGGAATACCGCCTGACCTCGCGCGGCGGCAAAGGCGTAATTAATATCAAGGTTACGGATAAAAACGGCGAGGCAATAAATTTAAAATCAGTCAGCGATAAAGACGAGTTAATGGTAATTACGCAAAACGGGATTTTCCTGCGCTGCGCCGTAAAAGACATCCGCGAAACAGGCCGTTCTGCCCAAGGCGTGCGTTTGATTAAGCTGCAAGATAAGGACCGCGTTTCCTGCATTGCCCCGGTGATTGCGGAAGAAGAATAGTCTTGTCCCCATCGTCTAGCCTGGTCTAGGACAAGAGCTTTTCAAGCTCTCGACACCGGTTCAAATCCGGTTGGGGACGTAAATTTATTACCTGACAGTTAATCGAAATTTATGTGTGGTATAATCGGTTATATCGGAGAAAAACCGGCGCAGCGCATCCTTCTTGAGGGGCTGAAGCGCTTAGAGTACCGCGGTTATGATTCCAGCGGTATGGCCCTGGTCCCGTTAAAAAACGATACCCTTTCCCTACGCAAGACTCCCGGCAAAATCAGCGCCCTGGAAAAGCTGCTTAAGAAAAAACCCCTTGCAGGCACGGCAGGCATTGCCCACACCAGATGGGCTACTCACGGCGCGCCCACCCGGCCTAATGCCCACCCGCATTTAGACTGTAAGGGAGAGATAGCTTTAGTGCATAACGGCATTATTGAAAATTACGCCAAACTCAAAAAAGAGTTGTTGAAAGAAGGCCATACTTTTGTCAGCCAGACCGATACAGAGGTAATCGTCCACCTGATTGAGAAGTTTTACCAGAAGCTGCCCCTGGAAGAGGCGGTAAGAAAAGCTTTGGCCAGGCTCGAAGGGTCTTTTGCCGTGGGAGTAATTTCCCGGCGGGAGCCGGATAAGCTGATTGGCGCGCGCTCAGGCAGCCCCCTGATTATAGGCGTAGGCAAAGGCGAAAACTTCCTTGCCTCGGATGTGCCGGCAGTTTTGGCGTATACTAAAGAAGCGGTTTTTTTGGAAGAAGGAGAAGTCGCGGTTCTGACTAAAACTGATTTCAAGGTGACCGACTTGGCAGGCAAAGAGCTACCTAAAAAACCAGTGCACATTAATTGGGATATCGCCGAGGCAGAGAAACACGGCTATAAGCATTTTATGCTGAAGGAGATTAATGAGCAGCCCGGGAATACAGAGAGCCTTTTGAGCTCCAGGCTGCACAAGGAGACTAATCAGATCCTATTTGAGGAACAGGATATACCCGAAGAGAAGCTCAAGGCAATAAAGGATATTACTATCGTTGCCTGCGGCACAGCTTATCATGCCGGCTTAGTGGGCAAATACATTATAGAATCGCTCTGCGCTATTCCCGTCTCCATAGAGATGTCCAGCGAATTCCGCTACCGCAAGCTGTTGATTGATGCGGATAGCCTGGTGATTGCGATCAGCCAGTCCGGAGAAACGGCGGATACCTTAGCCGGCGTCAGAGAGGCGCGCAGGCTCGGCGCGCCGGTACTTTCGATATGTAATGTGCTGGGTTCTACGCTGACCAGGGAATCCGACGGAGTAATTTACACGCATGCCGGGCCGGAAATCGGCGTAGCTTCCACCAAAGCGTATACCGCGCAGCTGATCGCGCTGTATTTGTTGGCTTTTTATTTGGCGGGGATCAGAAAGGCGCTTTCCCCGGCGCGAATTACCCATTACCTAAATGAGTTAAAAGGCATCGCTAAATGCCAGGCGGAGATTTTAAAGGGCCAGGCAGCGATTGCGGCCTTGTCGCGCCGGTATTCTCATTTCGGCTCGTTCCTCTTTTTAGGCCGGAACATCAATTATCCTTCGGCTTTAGAGGGAGCGCTTAAGCTAAAAGAGATTTCTTATATCCCGGCGGAAGGTTATGCTGCCGGCGAGATGAAGCATGGGCCGATTGCTTTAATTGACGAATACCGCGCGGTGGTCTGTATTGCGCCGGAATCAAAAGTCTATGAAAAAATGCTCTCTAATATCCAGGAAATCCGCTCGCGGCGCGGCAAAGTCATTGCCATTGCCAGCGCAGGCGATGATAAAATTAAAGAATTGACGCGGGAGATTATTTATGTCCCCCGGGTGGATGAATTTTTTTCACCGCTGGTCGTGGCGCTTCCCTTACAGTTGTTAGCTTACCACATCGCCGTAAAGCGCGGCTGTGACGTGGACCAGCCGCGCAACCTTGCCAAGTCAGTGACCGTAGAATAATGCTTTATATCGTCGCTACCCCCATCGGTAACCTGAAAGACATCACCCTGCGCGCCCTGGAAATTTTACGCAGCGTTGATTGCATCGCCTGTGAAGACACCCGCCACACAAAAATCCTGCTTGGGCATTACTCTATCGCGACGCCTACCACCAGCTATTTTCAGCATAACCGGCTGCAAAAAGGCGAATTTCTTTTAGGCCTTTTAAAGGAAGGCAAATCCATTGCCCTGGTTTCGGATGCCGGCACTCCAGGCATTCTTGATCCCGGCTATCACCTCATCAACTTAGCCATAAGAAATAATATTCCGGTAACTTGTATTCCCGGCCCCGCTGCTTTTCTTAACGCCCTGGTTTTATCGGGTAAACCGGCGCATAAATTTATCTTTGCGGGCTTTTTGCCTAACCGCTCTTTAGCGCGGCGTAACCGCCTGCAAGAACTGGCTAAATTGAAATATACGCTTATCTTTTATGAGTCCTGCCACCGCCTGATTGCGGCACTGGAGGATATCCGGGCGGTTTTCGGGGATAAAGAGGTTGTCCTGGCCAGGGAACTCACCAAGAAATTTGAAGAGGTTATCCGCATGCCCGCGGCTTTTGCCGGAGAATATTTTAAAAAACATCGGCCGCGCGGAGAGTTTGTCTTAATTATTTAACCTGTTATCGTTTAATTATCCGGTTGCGTAGGCGCAGAAAGCAGCGATTGCGGCTGGGGCGCGGGCGGGGTTTTGGGCTGGACTAAGTCGGCAGTTGCTTTAACAGTAGCCGGCGCGCCAGGCAAGACCTGAATGTCGCTATAAACTGTTCTTTGCAGGGTTTCTGTAGTTTGCACAGCGGCGGTAAAGAGCTCGCTTTGAATGACTCGGCGCCTTTGCGGGGAGTTAGCATTGGCAACAGCCGGATCCATGGTTTTTGCCCTTAAGCAGATATTGCCGTATTGCAGGCCTTCCAGACGCGCATAATAACCAGCCCGATTTAAAAAATCCTTCTCTACGAGGCTATGTGCTGGAGGCGCAAAGCCGATAAAGACCCCGCTCAAGATAAAGAAAATTGTCAGCACTAAAGAGATTATCCAGATCATTTTACCACTTCCGTAAACCAGAACCTCACGCCTTCGGTTTTTGAGGTCAGCGGCGTATCGATAGTGACGCTCAGGAAATTCGGTTCTGTGCCCTGGGTATACTGAAAGGTTATCTGCGGCGCATACTGTTTATCCACCAGGACTTCTTTCGGTATAATAGTAATTGTAGAGCTAGTAACACCGGGGATCGCCGCGCTTAAAAGCACCAGGTTCCCTTCGCTATCTTTGCTATAAGTATATTCTAGGTTATCGCTTAAATCATCCGGCGTGATATTGTAAATATTGCTTTCTCCCTGGAATTGTAAGCTGGATTTCTGGCTGGTTGTGCCCGCCGGGAATAAAGAACCGTCGGCGACTTTACTTGCGCTAAGGCAGTGCAGCCGGATATTTTCCAGGGTGTAGTCTATTTGCAGGAGCGTCTTTTGTAGTTTCAGGTTCGCTGTAATCCGGCCGTAAATAAAGGCATAACCCGTCCCTAAAGTAATAAAGAGAGTACCTACTAATATTACGGCGACAATTAATTCTACCAGGCTTAAGCCCTTAGATAGCTTATTCCGCATTTTCCATGGCAATCACGGTTAAGTTCGCCTCCCGCAAACTGACCTTACCTTCGTCTGCGAGCTCGGTATCTTTATACCACATTATCTCAACAGTATATTTTTGGCCGGTAGGAAGCGGGGGCAGCGGGAAATCGATGTAGCCAGGGCCTACCAGGTAAACCCTATCGGTCATTCCTACGGCATTATTGATTAAAGGCTGACTGATTATCGGCGTGCCGGTTTCTATCGGCAGAGGGCCCTTGAGCTCTCCGTTGGGGAAGCGCAGAAAACAGGCGGTGTGCATGGTGTGGTGAGCTTGGATATTCCCGGGTTCGTCAACCCTGATGGCGATATTATAGATTACGAGAAAATTTTTTGGCACCTCATAATTAAAGCTGGTCTCTAATCCGGGTATTTTTTGGTAGGACTTATAGGGCACTCTCATTGTCTTATCCCCGATAACCTCTATGGTCTTACTGTGCAGCAGGGGATAAGGAATGATATTTTCCAGCCGCACCGCCCTGGTTTCGGTCTTGCCGCCGGCATCGGTTTCATTATAGGTTGCATTTACTTCAATAAGCTGATATGGTATGGGAATTTGGCCGGTTACCTTGGAAGAACCCTCGTATTTTTTACGGATATTGACTACCCAGTCAACCTTGTTCTTGGTATCGGTACCCGAGACCGGAGATGTTGTTTTTTCTAAGCCGGTATAGGATTTTGCCAGGTATTCTTCCATTTTGACCAAGGCGACACTCATTGCCTTGGATTTATTTTCTGCACGCAACAGGAAAAAGCGGCCAACCGAAACCAGCCTGACCAGGACCCCTATCCCGATAGCAATCAGGAACGCGCTTACGACTACCTCTAAAAGAGTGAACCCTCTCACTCTTTTAGAGGCGTGATTTCTTCCCTGCATATTTAATCTTGCGTAGTAATCGGCACCATGGTGATAATCAAGTTCCGCATCTTAGCCGGGCTATAGATGTTTAGCGACGTCAAGTTGTGCCACCTGATCTGTATGTCTATGGCATCGGGGAATGTCCCGCCAAACGTATCCGGTTCTAAGACATAGCTGCCGGTCAGCGTGGGATCGCGCGGCTGGGTGATGCTCGCTGTGCCGCCGTCGGGCACGGTCATTAATGCCTTTGCCCCGGTTGCTTCCCAGGTTGATTTATTGCTCGCCTTGACATACAACTGCGTTTCTACGTCTCCGCCGCGGAAGCGCTGATAGGATGTGCCGTGCCAGGGACTGCATAGGCTGGGCCAGATTGGCCAGGGGCTCGGTTTCTCGCCTAATACGCGCACTGTCCAGGTAATCAAGAGCTTGGCAGTGGTTTTGTATTGCGCGGGAATTTTAAACTTCTCCTTAGTCAGCCCTGATATAGCAGTGAACCCCGGGTCACTTGCCGGTGCGTTGCTATGCCTTCTGCCCGTATACGGGCTGGGCGTCCAGAGCCACTGACCGTTTAATGCCCTTATCTTCTGATCGCACGCGGGATTGTCGCTGGAGGCATCGTAGAATTCTGGAAAGCGGGTTGGAGATAATGTTGCTTTGTCACCGCCCACGATTTCCGTGACCGCCGGTACAGGCGTTGCCGGCATACTTACGCTCATTCCTGTTTCTGTGTCCGCCGCCCAGAGTGTGTTGGCAGAGAAGGCTAGGCCAGTTGTCAGAAGCAGCACAATCAGAGGCGGTAATACCAAGCGTATCTTTCCTTTCATTTTTCTCACCTCCGTTATTCCCAGTTATTCCCTGATCCTTATCCAGATCAGGGTGATACTATTTACATCTATACTTAAATCTTTCCCAGTGATTTTGGGGAGGAAGTAATATGGTTTTACCAGATAGGCTTTACCCGGCTCTAAAACATCGCCGGATATGTGCGTGGCGCAAAATACCGAATATACCGCGTCTAAGCTTTTTTGGTGAATTATACTGTCGTGGACGAGCGCTCCGCTGTCCCTTTCAAAGACCTTGATTTTGCTAAAGAAATAGGTAGGCGCGTCAGGGATAAAAGCAGGCTTAGTGCTCAGCTGCCAGATGACCGTGACTGACTCCCGGCTTTTCGCTACAAAAGAATAGACGAAGCTCGGGTCGATTTCCTTAAAACATACTTGTGCGCTTTTTTCGCTCTGCAGCAAGGTATCTATCGCAGAATCATAGAGCTCGATGCAGGTTTGAGCAGTATATGCATCGCAGGCTGGGAAGGAATTAATTCTCACGAGACAGGAGGTATTATCGCAATTTTGGTCATATCCCGGCTGTTGCGGGTTCTTGCTAGAACAGACTACCCTGCGGCAGCATTCGCGGATATTGGTGTAAGCATTCCAGGTATTAGTATAATTCAGGCACTTATTTTTAGCGCCTATGAACCCCGAGGTCGGTTCATATTCCCAGGGATAGTCAGGGTCGGTATTAGGGCTGATATTAAAACAGGGAAGCGATTGATAAGGTGAAGTAACTTGAGCGGGAACCCGGGAAGCACAGCCTGCATTGCTGGGCAGGGCATCTCGGTCATCTCTTTCGCAGGAATCTCCCCGGCAATCTCCCGTATTAAAACTTGCCCGGGGATAGGTATCAAGATAGCCAGGGCAGCCCCGCTGTTGGACGAGGTTTTGCCTGGACATCGAAGCGCCGGTATCCCAATGGTCGGTAAATTTATTCCAGTCGCTGCAAATATTGTCCCAGTTGGGAGTATAAACCGGGTAATTCAGCGCCGGGCAATTTGTAGACTCGAAAGCAACATTTGCAGAGTCATAAGCTTCATACCTTGTGTCTTCCCCGGTAGTGCACCTGATTGCTCTTTTACTGGGGGTCAAGACTAAGCAACAGTCAGGGCAGGCGGGTTTTAAATCCTGCACGCAGTAACTACACTCGGAAGCCCGGTTAAAATAAGCTTGCATTGCATCGCCGCAGGTAATTTCTCTTAATGTGCGGGGAGAGGAGCCATAGCTTTTTATCTTTGTGTCCATATCCTCGTTACGCGGCAGGTATTTGATAGAGCCGGATTGGGCATAAGCCGGGTTAACCAGAGAGATCAGCAGGGTAAACGCCAAAACAAATGCTACCATACGCTACATCCTTTTTGTACTGCCCCGCCATCCTGGGTGATGCTCATAGTTTTGCCGGCGCAAGGGCCGTCATTTTTCCTGGTGGCAGTGGCAGTAAAATCGGTTCTCTTGGCACTGGTAGTAGTAATAGTATAATTAAAGCGGGAACCTGTAATCTCCAGCCCCAAACCTGTTTTTTGCTTCATCTGCTCCCGGCAGCTTGGGCTGCCGCCTGCGGCAGCACAGATAAAATACGCGCCGGCATTGGCAAGAGCGTATCTTTTTTCAGCATTATGGATCAAGTCAAGGTTTTCTTCGGCTTCTTTGCCCCGGTAACCTTCTACAAAATCGTCAGATTTAGAGAAGGCGATTACCGCAAGCAAGCCTACTATTATTATAATTGTTATAACCTCAATTACTGTCATACTTTTCTGCATAAACGTAAAAATCAGCCCCTCCAATAAAGTATAACCTCCTAATATGCCAAAATCAAGGAAAATATTGCCTTGACAAAGCAGGCTTTCGGTGGTATATTTACTGAAAATAGCAGTAACCTTTAAACCGGCTCTTGAGAAGCCGGCAAGGGGAAAGAGATGAGGGAAGATAAAAAGAGACATAACGTTATCCGCCAAAATTAAGAGGCGGATATTTTTTTGCCAATGAGAGAAAAAGCCAGGGTTTTGGATAAAGAGGCGCTGAACCGCAGCCTGATGCGCATTGCC
The DNA here is from genome assembly GCA_041653115.1 of Candidatus Omnitrophota bacterium. GTDB lineage: Bacteria > Omnitrophota > Gorgyraeia > Gygaellales > Profunditerraquicolaceae > JBAZGA01. Next base: position 28,079 of record JBAZGA010000006.1, on the reverse strand, counting down.
CACGAGATTTTAGAAAAAAACAAGGGTACAAAAGACCTCTGTCTGGTGGGTATCAGAAACCGCGGCGCCTATTTAGCCAGGCGGGTTAGCGATTGTATTGAAAAAATTGAAGGCGCGCGCATTGAGACGGGGATTTTGGATATTACTTTATACCGGGATGACCTGACTTTAATTGCCGCCCAACCGCTGGTGCGCAAGACCGAGATCGCTTTCGATATTACGGATAAGAACATCGTCCTGGTAGACGATGTGCTTTATACCGGCAGGACAGTGCGCGCGGCGATGGATGCGCTGATGGATTTAGGCAGGCCCAAGTCTATCCAGCTGGCGGTATTGATTGACCGCGGCCACCGGGAGTTGCCGGTGCGCGCGGATTACGCCGGCAAGAATATTCCGACGGCAAAAAACGAAAGCGTAGAGGTGCGTTTAGAGGAAGTTGACGGCAAAGATGAGGCAGTAATTTTGGAGCAGGATAGATAACGATGGCCGCTTGGCAGAGAAAAGATTTATTGGGGCTGGAAGATTTAAGCCGGGAGGAAATCGGGCTGATTTTGGAGACGGCAGAGTCGTTTAAAGAGGTTTCTACCCGGGAAATTAAAAAGGTTCCCGCCCTGCGCGGGAAAACCGTGGTCAATTTATTCTACGAGCCTTCTACCCGGACCAGGGTTTCTTTTGAAGTGGCTGCCAAAAGGCTCTCTGCGGACGTGATTAACATCGCCACCGAGACTTCCAGCGTCAAGAAGGGAGAGACCCTGATTGATACCGGCAGGAATATCCAGGCGCTCAAAGCCGATATTATCGTAGTCAGGCACAACTATTCCGGAGCCTCGGCAATGCTTGCCCGGCACGTGGATATCAGCGTGGTCAATGCCGGAGACGGCTGGCACGAGCATCCTACCCAGGCGCTTTTAGATATCTTTACCCTCAAGGAAAGATTAGGCAGGATAGAAGGCTTAAACGTCAGCATCGTCGGCGATATCGCCCATTCGCGCGTAGCGCGTTCTAACATCTGGGGATTGACCAAATTAGGCGCCCGGGTAACTGTCTGCGCGCCCAGGATGCTTATCCCGCCGGCGATTGAGCAGATGGGTGTCAGCGCAACAGACAATATCGATAAAGCTTTAAAAGACGCTGATGCGGTGAATGTTTTACGCATGCAGTTTGAGCGCGACACGGGAGCTGCCTTTCCCGAACAATTGGAATATTTTAAGAATTTCGGCATTACCGGCGAGCGGCTGGAAAAAGCAAAGAAGGATATCCTGGTGATGCATCCCGGGCCGCTCAACCGGGGGATTGAAATCTCCAGCGACGTTGCCGACGGAGCGCATTCGGTGATATTGGAGCAGGTAACCAATGGTATTGCCGTAAGGATGGCGGTGTTGTTCCTGGTTGCCCAGGCGCAGGAAAAGGGACTAAAAGATGAAGCTGTTGATTAGAAACAGCCGGGTAATTGACCCGGCAAATAAGCTGGATGGTATATATGACATTTTAGCGGAGGATGGCAAGGTCGGCAGAGTCGCTAAAGAGATGAAGGCTGCGGCAGATAAAACTATTGATGCCGCGGGAAAGATTGTCATGCCGGGTATTGTGGATATGCACACGCATTTGCGGGAACCCGGCCGGGAAGATAAAGAGACCATTGCCAGCGCTACCCTTGCCGCACTCAAAGGCGGCGTGACCTCGCTTTTGGCAATGCCGAATACCACCCCTGCCATTGATTGCGCTGAGAGCGCGGATTTACTTAACTCGTTGCTTAAAAAAAGCGCCCATGCCAATGTCTTTATCGCCGGCACGATTACTAAAGACAGGCAGGGCAAAGAATTGGCCGATATTGCTAAACTAAGGCAAAAAGGCGCGGTCGCGATTTCTGACGATGGCGCATCCGTAGATAATGAAGCGCTCTTTTTCAGCGCCCTGAAAAAAGCCAAGGCAAATAAGATTTTGGTGATCTGCCACAGTATTGATAAATCCCTGGCAGGTGACGGCGTAGTTAATTTAGGGGCGATTTCCACGCGCCTGGGTTTAAGGGGCATCTCTAAAGAATCGGAATATAAGCGCGTGCAAAGAGATATCGCCCTGGCGAAAAAAGCAGGTACATCCATACACATCGCGCACCTCAGCTGCAAAGAATCGGTTGAGGCCGTTGCCTGCGCCAAGAAGAAGGGGGTTAAGGTTACGGCGGAAACCTGCCCGCATTATTTTACTTTAAGCGAAGAAGCTCTCCTGGGTTTTGATACAAATTTTAAGATTAATCCGCCGCTGCGCACTCAGGCCGACGTTGAGGCAATAAAAGAGGGTTTGAAAAACGGCAGCATTGACGCGATTGCCTCGGACCACGCCCCGCACACGGAAAACGAAAAGGACATTGAATTCGACCGCGCAGAATTCGGGACTGTCGGTTTAGAAACCGAGCTGGCAGTAAGCATCAGCGAACTAATCGCCGGCAACCGGCTGACCTGGTCCGAATTAGTGGAAAAATTAGCCTTTCAGCCGTCAAGAATACTGGGGATAGATAAGGGCGCTTTGACCCCGGGCAAGGACGCTGATTTGATTATTGTATCGCCGGAAAAGGAATGGGTAGTAACGAAAGAAAGCCTGGTTTCCAAATCAAAAAACTCGTCTTTTCTGGGCAGGAAATTAAAAGGCGTGGTAGAATATACTATCCTCGCCGGCAAAATAGTTTATGAAGCTCATCCTCACTAAAGAATTGGGCAGGCTCGCCAAATGGCTGAGGATTTTAGGGCTGGACACTGTTTATTCCAAAGAAGACAACCCGGGCTCTTTAATTATCCGGGCGCTGCGCGATGACCGCGTGATTATTACCCGCAACCACCGCCTGAGTAAGCCTTCCGGGATAAAGGTTGTATTGTTAAAAAGTGAAAGGCTCCGAGAACAGATCCCGGAAATATCCAGGGCCTTGAAAATCAGACCGGATAAAAAAACGATGTTTAACCGCTGCACAATTTGTAACGAGTTATTAGCGGAAATCAGCAAGCCCGCAGCAAAAGACAAGGTCCCGGAATATGTCTTCCAGACGCAGGAGGCCTTTCTGGCCTGCCCGCAGTGTAAACGGATTTATTGGCCGGGGACGCATTGGGGGAATGTTGCGCGGATACTGGAGGAAATCGCTTAACCATGGAATTTATCGCGGATTTTCATATTCATTCTAAATATTCCCGCGCCACCAGCAGGAATATGGAGGTGGCACAGATCGCCGAGTGGGCAAAATTAAAAGGGATTACCTTAATCGGCACCGGAGATTTTACCCACCATTTATGGCTGGAAGAGTTAAAGCATAATTTAGAAGACCTGGGGAACGGCTTATTTAAATACGGCGATGTTTATTTTATTCTCAGCGCGGAAATCAGCAGCATTTATTCCAAAAAGGGCCGGGGTTATCGCATACACAATATGGTTTTGAGCCCCTCTTTTAAGACTACCGATAAAATCAATGAGACGCTCGCCCGTTACGGAAATTTAGCCAGCGACGGAAGGCCGATTTTAGGCCTGGATGCCGCGGAACTGGCGCGGATTATTTTTGACATCGACGAGAATTGCATGGTTGTGCCCGGGCACATCTGGACGCCGTGGTTTTCTCTCTTCGGCTCCATGTCCGGCTTCGATAAAATCCAGGATTGTTTTGAAGGCCAGACGCCGAAGATTTTCGCCCTGGAAACCGGACTTTCTTCCGACCCGGCGATGAATTGGCGGCTCTCCGCTTTAGATAAATACACCTTGGTGAGTAACTCCGACAGCCACTCGCCGCAAAAACTCGGGCGCGAGGCGAATGTGTTTGATTGCGAACTGAATTATCAAACCATCAGAGAAGTATTAATGACTAAAGATAAAAAAAGATTCTTATATACCATTGAGTTCTTTCCTGAAGAGGGTAAATATCATTTTGACGGACACCGGGTCTGTAAAGCGAGGTTATCGCCTCAAGAAACCAGGCAAAATCACGGCCGCTGCCCCAAATGCGGCAAGCCCGTTACCGTAGGCGTAATGAACCGCGTGGAGCAGCTTGCAGACAGGCCCGAGGGCTATAAGCCGGCCAATGCCATACCATACAAAAGCCTGATCCCCCTGGATGAAATTATTGCCGAAGCAAAGGGCATCGGTAAAAGCTCTCTGGCCGTAGAAAAAGACTACCGCAGCGCGATTGCCAAATTCGGCAGCGAGTTTGAAATCCTGATGAGGGCGCCGAGGGAAGAGCTGCTTAAAGGCCTCTCCCCCCGCATTGCCGAAGGGGTTTTGCGCATGCGCGAAGGAAAGGTGAATATCCGGGCGGGCTTTGACGGAGAATACGGCGTGATTTCTCTTTTCGGCCCAGCGGAAAAGAGTTCAGACGGCGAAAAGCAGCTCAGCCTTTTTTAGTTTTATGTTAAAACACTTTCATTATTCTAACGTCACTTTTAAAAAACAGGCTAACGGCGACCGGCTGGTGATAAACGGAGAAATAACCAACGCATCGCTCCAGAATTATCAGGCTGTACTTTTCCGGATATTCTTATACCTGAAAAAAAGGCCCCTTTATATTGCCAGTATCACTATAAATGGCTTCAATGGCGGACAGACGCGGGGTTTTGAGCAGCTTATAGAGGACTTAGAGTATAGCAAGGTGATAGGCAGTATTGTGGGTTGCGAAATAGTGGCGGAGACCGCCTATTAAACATAAAATTTTGCCGTCATGAAAAGTATAGTTATTTACTATTCTTTTAGCGGGAATACCCGAAAAGTGGCGCAAACCCTTTGCGGGTACTTAAGCCAGAAGGGCGGAGTAACAGAAATTGAATTAAAGGCGGCGGATGAAGCAGGCTCTTTTTTCGGACAGTGCCGCCGTGCCTTTACGCGTAGCAGGGCCGAACTTGAAAGCGTGAATTTTGATTTAGGCGCTTATGATTTAATTTGTTTTGGCACGCCGGTTTGGGCATTTGGGCCGGCGCCGGCAATGAATACGTACCTGGATAAATGCCTTGGCGCAGCAGGTAAAGAAATAGTCTTATTTACTACCTACGGTAGCGGTACAGGCAATAATCGCTGTCTTAATTATATGCAGGATATTTTAGCGCAAAAAGGCGCCAAAAGTTTCCAGCGGTTTTCTATTCAGCAATTTAAAGTTAAAAATAAAGAATTGGTTCTTTCTGAAATTAAAGCAGCAATGCGCCTGTCCCCTCCGGGGACACAGCGGATATAACTTATAGATGCGCCTGTAGCGCAATGGATAGCGCACTGGCCTCCGGAGCCAGGTGTGACAGTTCGACTCTGTCCAGGCGCGCTTAATTACTCTTACAGAGGCGAACTGTAAGGGGGTGTGGGGGAAAAGAGATGTCCCCCACGTTTGGGGGAGAACATTAAGAGGGGGCATGCCCCCTCTTAAGGAGCGAGCACAGGCGAGCGACAAGTTCGACTCTGTCCAGGCGCGCTTGATATGTTGCGGGTCCTGTCTTGGGTATTTTCTCGCCGCATCACGTGGCTCGAAAACACCCAAGCCACCCGCAAAATAGCTGTTCGATAGGAAAAATATATGCGTAAAAGGGTAGTCAGTGTCATTGGTGGGCATAATCCTACGAAAGAAGTGGAGCAAATTGCCCATGATTTAGGTAAAAAACTGGCTAAAGTGGTTAATATTCTTGTTTCTGGCGGCTTGAGTGGAACGATGAAGGCGGTTTGCTCTGGCTTTAAGGCGGAAGGCGGATTAACTATAGGTATTATACCAAGTTACGACAAAAAGGACGCCAATGAATTCGTGGATATCGCGCTTCCCACCGGCTTAGGTTTAGCCAGAAACGTCTTGGTGGTCAAGAGCGCAGATGTGGTGGTAGCACTTCCCGGAGAAGCCGGGACTCTTTCAGAAATTGCCTATTGTTTACAATTTAAGATACCGGTAATAAGCTTGGGCTCTTGGGATATCCCAGGGCTAATTAAGGTAAAGACTGTGGATGAGGCAGTGGCCGAAGTAAAGGCATTATTAAGATGAAGGCGATACTCCTTTTAGAAGACGGAACGAGTTTTAGGGGAGAGAATTTTGGCAGCCAGGGCGAGGCTTTTGGCGAAGTGGTTTTTAATACTTCTATCACCGGTTATCAGGAGATAATTACCGACCCCTCTTACAAGGGCCAGATTGTGACCATGACCTATCCTCTAATCGGTAATTACGGCGTCAATGACCAGGACGTAGAATCGGCGAGGCCCTGGGTTGAAGGTTTTATAGTTAAGGAATTAAGCGCCATCCGCTCAAACTGGCGCTCCAATATGGAACTGGGCGATTACCTGAAGAAAAATAATATCGTCGGTATCCAGGGTATTGATACGCGCGCGCTCACCCGGCACATCCGTTTAGAGGGCGCGATGCAAGGCGTAATCTCTACCAGGGATTTTGACCTGGCAAGCCTGATGGAGAAGCTTAAAGCAGCGCCTAAATTGCTTGGCAGGGATCTGGTCAAAGAAGTTAGCTGCAAAGAGCCTTATGACTGGAAGAATACCGCACCAGCAAAAAAGAAAGCGCGTTATCAGGTGGCGGCTTTAGACTGCGGGATTAAATTTAACATCTTGCGTAATCTTGCGCTTGCCGGATGCAGCGTGCGCGTTCTACCGGCTGAGACTCCCGCAGAAGCAATCCTTAAGCTAAGGCCCGACGGCGTTTTGTTGTCTAACGGCCCAGGCGACCCGGCAGCAGTCACTTATGTGATTAAGACCACCAGCGCATTAATCGGCAGGGTGCCGATATTCGGGATTTGCCTTGGGCATCAGATGCTCGGGCTGGCCCTGGGCGGGAAAACATATAAACTGAAATTCGGCCATCACGGCGGGAATCACCCGGTTAAGGATTTAAAGACCGGCAGGGTCGCCATTACCGCGCAGAACCACGGTTTTTGCGTGGATATCAAAAGCATTCCGCGAAAGAATACCGAGATGACGCATATAAACCTCTACGACAATACGCCTGAAGGGATGGAGAATAAAAAATTGAGACTATTCAGCGTGCAATACCACCCGGAGGCAGGACCCGGCCCCCGCGATGCCGGTTATTTATTTGAAAAATTCACCAAACTGATGGATAAAGCTTAAGATGCCCAGACGGAAGGATATTAAAAAAATCCTGATTATCGGCTCCGGCCCGATTATCATCGGCCAGGCCTGCGAGTTTGATTACTCCGGCACCCAGGCCTGTAAGGCGCTGAAAGAGGAAGGTTTCAAGGTTATCCTGGTCAATTCTAATCCGGCAACGATTATGACCGACCCGCAGATGGCTGACCGGACTTATATTGAGCCGATTATACCGGAGATTTTAGAGAAAATTATTGCCAAAGAGCGGCCGGATGCTTTGCTTCCTACCTTAGGCGGGCAAACCGGCTTAAATGTCAGTATCCAGCTTGCGGATAAGGGCATTTTGAATAAATATAAAGTCCGGATGATCGGTGCTGACCGTAAGGCAATTAAAAAGGCCGAGGACCGCAAGCTTTTTAAGGCGGCGATGCAGAAGATCGGCCTGGATTTGCCGAAAAGCGGCCTGGCTTACAATATGCAAGAAGCAAGAAAAATAATCCGCCGCATCGGTTTTCCGGCGATTATCCGCCCCTCCTTTACTCTGGGCGGCACCGGCGGAGGCACGGCCTATAATGCCGAAGAGTTTGAAACACTGGCCTTGCGCGGCCTGGAATCAAGCATGATTTCCGAAATCCTGATTGAAGAATCAGTTATCGGGTGGAAGGAATTTGAGCTGGAAGTGATGCGCGACAAGAAAGATAACGTAGTAATCATCTGCTCGATTGAAAATTTCGACCCGATGGGAGTGCATACCGGCGATTCCATTACGGTAGCCCCGGCCCAGACGCTGAGCGATGTCGAGTATCAGCGGATGCGCGACGCGGCAATCGCCTGTATCCGCGAAATCGGCGTTGAAACAGGCGGCTCCAATATCCAGTTCGCGATTAATCCCGATGACGGCAGGATGGTGATTATTGAGATGAACCCGCGGGTTTCGCGCTCCTCTGCCCTGGCTTCCAATGCCACCGGTTTTCCTATCGCTAAAATCGCCGCCAAACTGGCTGTCGGCTATACGCTGGATGAAATCCCTAACGATATTACCAAGGAAACTCCTGCCTCGTTTGAGCCGACAATTGACTACTGCGTAGTTAAAATTCCGCGTTTTGCTTTTGAAAAATTTCCCGCTGCCGACCCGACACTGACGATTCAGATGAAGTCCGTCGGCGAGGTGATGGCGATCGGCCGCACCTTTAAGGATGCGCTGCAAAAAGGCATCCGCGGCTTAGAGATGAAAAGAACGGGGCTGGAGGGGATAAAGTATAAGGATAAAGAGGAGCTGGAGGAGAAACTGCGCACCCCCAATGCCGAGCGGCTCTTTTATCTTTACGAGGCATTTAAAGAAAAATACTCCGTGGATAAATTATACGGATTAACTAAGATCGACCGCTGGTTTTTAGAGAACCTCAAAGAAATAGTTGAATTTGAAAGCAAGCTTGACCTGAAGAATTTACTTGAGGCAAAGCAGTTGGGTTTTAGCGATGCGCAAATTTCCAGGGCTGCCAAAACCAACGAAGATGCAATCAGGGCTTTGCGCAAAAAAAGCGGCATTGAGCCGGTTTATAAGTTAGTTGATACCTGCGCTGCGGAATTCGAAGCTTTTACTCCTTATTACTATTCCACATACGAGACGCCTTACGCTATCCGCGGAAAAGCAGCTACCGAAGATGAAACGAGAAAAAATACCAGAAAGAAAATTGTCATCTTAGGCGGCGGTCCCAACCGTATTGGCCAGGGGATTGAGTTTGATTACTGCTGCGTTCACGCCGCCTTTGCCCTCAAAGAGCTCGGGTTTGAGACGATCATGGTCAATTCTAACCCGGAAACCGTGTCCACCGATTACGATACGTCGGATAAATTATATTTTGAGCCGTTGACCAAGGAGGATATTTTAAATATCATTGATAAAGAGAATCCTCTGGGAGTAATCGTGCAGCTGGGAGGCCAGACTCCTCTTAACCTGGCAGTGCCGCTTCAGAAAGCCGGGGTGAATATCCTCGGCACTTCTTCGGATGCGATTGACCGCGCCGAAGACAGGAAACGCTTTGCTGAATTAGTGGATAAGTTGGGTCTCACCCAGCCGCCAAACGGGAGCGCAATCACTCCGGAGGAAGCAAAGAAGGTAGCGCGGACCATTGGCTACCCGGTATTAGTCAGGCCCTCCTATGTTTTAGGCGGGAGGGCAATGGAGATTGTTTACGATGACAAATCCCTGGAATATTATATGCGCCACGCTGTTTGGGCCTCGCCCGAGCATCCGGTACTGGTAGATAAATTTATCGAGGATGCGATTGAAGTGGACGTGGATATGATCGGCGACGGAGAGACCTTTGTCATCGGCGGGATACTGGAGCATATTGAAGAAGCCGGCGTACATTCCGGGGATGCGGCGATGGTGCTTCCGGCGCATACGCTTTCCTGCGAGACGCTGGAGAAAATCCGTAAGATCACCTATGACCTGGCGCGGGAATTAAAGATCGCGGGTCTGATGAACGTGCAGTATGCGGTGAAGAACGGCACGGTGTATATTTTAGAAGTTAACCCCCGGGCAAGCCGCACCGTGCCCTTTGTTTCCAAGGCGATCGGAATCCCCCTGGCTAAACTCGCGGCAAAAGTCATGGCCGGAGAAAAATTAAAGGACCTGGGGTTTACCAGAGAGATCAATCCCCGGTATATCTGCGTCAAAGAGTCGGTCCTCCCTTTTGTCAAATTTTCCGGGGTAGATATCAGCCTGGGTCCGGAAATGAAATCTACCGGCGAAGTCATGGGTATTGATGCCGACTATAGCAAGGCGTACGCGAAGAGCCAGCTGGCCGCTTATCAGAATCTGCCCACCAAGGGGATGGTTTTTATCAGCGTAAAAGATAAAGACAAGAAGCCGCTAATTGTCAAGGCTGCCCGCCGCCTGACAGAACTGGGCTTTAAAATCGTCTCAACCGTGGGGACGGCGAAGTTTTTAGAGGAAAATAAGGTCTTTGTGCGGACTATCCAGCGTGTCAGCCAGGGCCGGCCGAATCTGTTGGATTTAATCAGGGAAAGGCAGGTTAATTTAATTATTAATACGGTTTCCGGAAAAATTCCCCGGCAAGATGAAGTAAGGATCCGTTCTTCCAGCGTGGCTTTTGGCGTGCCGGTAGTAACCACTCTGCCCGGAGCCCAAGCCTGCGTAAAGGGAATCGAGGCGCTGATAAAACATACTTTAGGCGTTAGGCCTATACAATTTTATCACCGTAAAAAAATTTACCAATAAACATGGAAAGAATAAGCGTAAAAACCAGCAGCCGGATAGAGTTAATTGATATCACGGATAAGGTACAGGCGATAATATCAAAAAGCAGAATTACGCAGGGAGTCTGTTTTATCTTCTGTCCGCACACTACCGCTGGTCTGACTATCAACGAAAATGCCGATCCCTCGGTAAGACGGGATATCGTCAGCGCTTTAAATAAGCTGGTGCCGGCAAATGCCGGTTACGCGCACAGCGAAGGCAATGCCGACAGTCATATCAAGTCTTCGCTTTTCGGCTCATCGTTGACGGTTTTTATTGAAGGCGGGCAATTAGCTTTTGGCACCTGGCAGGGAATCTATTTTTGCGAAAGCGACGGCCCGCGCTCCAGGGAGGTGTGGGTAAAAATAGTAACTAGCGACTTATAATTGGAGGCAAAGGTGCCGGAATTACCGGAAGTAGAAACTATCAAAAAAGAATTGGAAAAAGCGGTTTTAGGCAAGAAGATTACCGGCGTAATCGTAAATAACCCCAAAGTTATCCGCCAGCCGAAAAAAGAAGATTTTCTAAAAGGGCTGAAGGGCGTCACCATAAAAAATATTTTGCGAAAAGGGAAGCTATTAATTCTGGAGTTATCATCGGGGAAATCCCTGGCCATTCATCTGAAGATGACCGGCCAGCTTGTCTATCCCGGTAATGCCAGGGTCAGCCGCGTGAGCTTTCAGTTCTCTGACGGCAAGCTCCTTGATTTTAATGACCAGCGCTTATTCGCGGAGTTGCGCCTGGTCGATGATTGGCGTTCTTTAAAATTTGTCCGGGGCTTAGGCCCGGAGCCGTTTGCCTTGAGCCTAGATGAGTTCAAGCGCATGCTCAGCAAGAAAAAAGCTAAAATCAAGCCGCTTTTAATGGACCAGACTTTTATCTCCGGAGTGGGTAATCTTTATGCCGCAGAAGCGCTTTTTCGCGCCAAAATTCATCCGGCGCGCAGGGCGGAGTCTCTCTCTGAAAAAGAAAAAGGACTCCTGTTCCAGGAAATTAAAGACACGCTGACCGAGGCGATTAAGCACCGGGGGTCTTCTGTTGACCAGTACGTGCAGCTAAACGGTTCAGCCGGCAGCTATGTCAAGTACCACAAAGTTTACGACCGGCAGGGAGAGCCGTGTCGGGTCTGTAAAACTCTGATCAAGAGAATTTCACTGGGCGGCCGGGGCACTTATTTTTGCCCCAAGTGCCAGCGGGAATATTGAAATCATGAAAAGGCGCCTGAAAATTAACGGGGTTATTATCTTTTGCTCCTTTTTATTAATCGCATTTTTTCCAAAAATTTTTTTACGAAATGAGCCCCCTTTTTCTCTGGATACAATTGCCGAGATATCCGGTATCGCTTTTATTCTTTTGGGGCAAATCCTCAGGGTTTCTGCGCGCGGCTATAAAGCAGAATATTCTGCAGGGGGCAATGTTTTGATTCAGGGCGGGCCTTATGCCTTGGTGCGCAACCCGATGTATTTGGGCATATTTTTAATCGGGGTGGGTATTGTGGCGATGCTGTTTAAATGGTGGGCATTATCTGCCTTCCTAATAATCTTTATCATCCGTTACCTGCTGCTTATATTTAAAGAAGAGAAAAAATTAGAGGCAGTGTTCCCCAAGGATTACCCGGCTTATCGGCAACGGGTCCCCCGCGTTTTTCCTTCAATAACGATGTTGTTACGAAAGGATATCACCGAATACTTGCCGTTAAAATTAATCTGGCTCAGGAAAGAAATCGGCCCAATCTTAGCGGTCTTATTGATTACGATCTTGCTTGAGTCTTGGGAAGAGATTAAAAACAGAGGATTAACAGGGTATCTTAAGGAAGCGGCCGCAATAACCATTACGATCATATTATTCATCTGCCTAATTGTTTATTTAAGCAAAAAAACAAATGGCCTTAAAAAAGATGTTCCAGATAAAAGCAAAAATCAAGTTTAACAAAAGGATTCAAGGGAATTATTTCTATTTAGCGTTTTCAGCAGCGCGGATAGCCAAACTTGCCCTGCCTGGCCAGTTTGTGAATATCCGGGTAAGCGATAGTTGCGAGCCGCTCTTGCGCCGGCCGTTTAGCATTTATCGAATAAACGGCGCAAGCGTAGAAATTATGTATGAGGTAGTAGGTAAAGCTACGGAAATTTTATCAGAAAAGAAAAGAGGGGAATACCTGGACGTGATCGGGCCTTTGGGAAACGGATTCAGTTATCAGCCGTCAGCCGTCAGCCGTCAGCCGGTTATTGTGGCAGGCGGCATGGGAGTGGCCCCCTTAGTTTTTCTGGCGGAAAAATTAGTTCATGGCAAGCCGATTATTCTGTTGGGGGCGAAGACGAAGAAACAGGTTCTCTGTGAAAAAGAATTTAAAAAAATCGGCTGCGGTGTTAAAATAGCCACTGATGACGGCTCCGAAGGGCTTAGCGGCAAAGTTACAGATTTATTAAAAGGTTTTTTAGGGGCGGCGGAAGACGGACGAGTGCGAAGCGTAGCAAAGCCTCTCCTTCGGGGACGGACGGCAATTTACGCCTGCGGCCCGCGGCCGATGTTAAAAGAAATAAGCAATATTGCGAAAAAATATAAAATTACGGCGCAGATTTCCCTGGAAGAGCATATGGCCTGCGGTATCGGCGCGTGTTTAGGTTGCGTTGTCAAAACAAAAAAAGGTTTTCTGCGGGTCTGCAAAGAAGGCCCGGTGTTTGATAGCGAAGAAATTATCTGGTAATAAAGAGGAGGGGTAAATGAACCAGACATTATATGTGATCTTGGGTCTTGTTGCCGGAATATTTGCCGGAATTTTTGGTATTGGCGGCGGCTCAATCATGATTCCCGCCTTGGTATATTTAGCCGGTTTTACGCAGCATCAGGCACAAGGGACGACTTTAGCGGCAATGGTGCCGCCGATTGGGTTATTGGCGGCGTTACGTTATTGGCAGTCAGGCAACGTGAAGTTGTCCGTAGCCGCATTAATCTGCGCCGGTTTTTTTGTGGGCGGGTTTATCGGAGCGCATTTCATACAGAATGTTCCCGACCAGGCCTTAAAAAAGGCGTTCGGTATATTTTTGTTAATTGTTTCCTTGAATATGATTTTGGGAAAATAAAATGCAGAAAAATATTTCTCTTAATATCGGCAACCTGAGATTAAAAAATCCGGTAATGGTGGCTTCAGGTACTTTCGGATATGCCGAAGAGTTCCGTGGCCTGGTTGATTTAAAGAAGCTCGGCGCCATCGTGACCAAGACGATTACCTTGAAAGCGCGTCAAGGCAATCCCGCGCCGCGCACCTGCGAGACGCCGGCAGGGATGCTGAATTCTATCGGCCTGGAGAATCCCGGCATCGATAAATTTATAGAGGGGAAAATGCCCGTCCTAACAAAGCTCGGCATACCGGTCATTGTCAGCATTGCCTCGGATGAGGATGCGCAGGAATTCATTACCCTGGCCGGAAAGCTGAATAAGGTAAGCGCGGTTTCGGCAATTGAGTTAAATATCTCCTGCCCGAATCTAAGGCACGCGCACAAAAATTTAGGCGACAGGCAATTGATTGCCCAGGACCCGAAAGTAACTTTTGAAGTAGTAAAATCAGTGCGTAAGATTACCAATAAGGTATTAATTACTAAGTTATCCCCCAATGTTACGGATATCGCTGAAATCGCCCAGGCAGCGGAAGATGCCGGCAGCGACGCCATTAGCTTGATTAACACCTTTACCGGGATGAGTATTGATGTTGATAAAAGAATTCCTAAGATTGCCAGCGGGGTTGGCGGGTTAAGCGGCCCGGCAATCAGGCCAATTGCCGTAAGAATGATTTGGGAGGTTTATCAAAAAATTAAAATTCCGATCATCGGAATGGGTGGTATAATAGATGTTTCCAGCGCCCTGGAATTTTTTCTTGCCGGCGCAAGCGCAATCAGCGTCGGCACCGCCAATTTTATTAATCCCCGGGCGGCGGTTGAAATTATCCAGGGCATAAAGGAATATTTGGCAGAAAGTAAGATTAAGGACCTGAAAAACATTATCGGCGGTCTCAAGACATGAAACAAGCCCCAAGAATCATCCTCGCCTTGGATGTAGATAATTTCGCAAAGGCGAAATATTTTGTCAACAAACTTTATCCCGAAATCAAAATCTTTAAGGTCGGCCTGCAGCTTTTTACCGCCTGCGGTCCGGAAATAATTAAATTTATCCGGGGAAAAGGCGCCCGGGTTTTTTTAGACTTAAAATTCAACGATATCCCCAATACCATGGCTAATGCCGCTAAAGAGGCATTGCGCCAAAAAGTAGCGATGTTCACGGTGCATACCCTCGCAGGTCCAACCGCGCTTAAAGAGGTAGCCACCGCCTGCAAGGGCAGCAAAACAAAAGTATTGGGAGTTACTATATTGACAAGTATCTGCGGTCATTTCTTAAAAGACCTGGGTATTCAAAGGAGCCTTCCTGCGGAAGTCCTTTACCTTGCCAGGATGGCTAAGCGCTCCGGGCTAGACGGCGTGGTCTGCTCTGTGGAAGAGGCCGGGCTTTTGAGGAGAAAGCTGGGTAGGAATTTTATCATTGTTACGCCGGGTATCCGGCCTCTCTCTAAAGGGGCGGATGATCAGAAGAGAACTGCTTCTGCTCGGCAGGCAATTGCCGCGGGCAGCGATTTTCTGGTTGTCGGCAGGCCGATACTAAAAGCAGAGGACCCGCTTAAGGCATTGGACGGATTATTAATTTAAGGAGTTGGTTATGGCAGAAGATATTAAAGCGTTAATAGACAAAATAAACCGGGAAGGGGTTCTGGCGGCAGAAGAAAAGGCCAGTAAAATAGAGGAGCAGGCCAAGGCCGGGGCAAAGGAGATTTTAGAAAAAGCGCAAAGCCAGGCGGAGAAAATCCTCAAGCAGGCGCAGGAAAACATCTCCCTGATGCAGGAAAAAGAAAAAAGCCTGCTTCAACAGGCGGGCAGGGACCTTTTACTGGTTTTACGGCAGGAAATTAATGCCACGCTTGATAAACTCATCAATGCGCAAGTCCAAGACGCGCTCACTCCGGAGAGTTTGTCTAAGATTTTAAGCAGCGCGATTAAAAATGCCCCGAGCGCCGCCAAAGAGGAAATCATTGTCTCCTTAAATAAAGATGACTTAGAGACCCTGGAAAAGGGCTTTTTGGCAAAGCTTAAAGAAGAGACAAAGAAAAAAATCACCCTTAAATCCCAAGACGCCATCCGCGCCGGTTTTGTCATTAGTTACGACGGAGGAAAATCGCAGTTTGATTTTAGCGATAAGGCGCTTGCCGAGTATATCGGGAATTTTCTCAAGCCGAAACTAAAAGACATCCTGGGAGTTTAGGCCGTGGCTGACTTTTACGTATATTTAATTTCCAGTTTACCGATGCTGCATTTCTCGGCAAGGCCGCATTTTTCTTTTGAAGTATTTCTGGGCAAATGCGCCGGCCTTATCCCGGAGAAAGACCGGGAAGTATTAAAAAGTTTGCCTTCAGGAGATTTCTCGCGGCAAAAAAACGAGGTTCTGGAGAGATTTTCCGGCTTTGAAACATTGCTGAAGAACGAGCTGGTGAAATTAAGGGCGGCGCGCAAAAAAGTCCCCGCGGAAAAATATCTCAGGAGCGCGCAGGGATATGCGGGAGAAGCGATTTATCATCGCGCGGTAGCGGCGCAGAGAAATCCTTCCCCCTTGGAGGGCGAAAGAATTTTAGATCAGACAAGATGGGAATTTTTAGATACGCTCTCTCTGGGGCATTATTTTGATGCGGATTTTCTGATTATTTATGCCCTGAAACTCTTGATCTTAGAGCGCTGGGAAAAGATTAACCAGGCGGATAAGGCCGCCATAATTAGAGAATATGCCTAATAAAAGAACCGGTCTTGTTAGTAAAATTAACGCCAGTATGGTGGCGGTAAGCTTTGAAAACTTTGTCATCCAGAATGAGGTCGCTTACATCATCCACGGTAATGAGCGCCTGAAGTCGGAGGTAATCCGCGTCCGGCAGAATACGGCGGAGCTGCAGGTTTATGAAAATACTACCGGCTTGCAAGTGGGAGAGCAGGTGGAATTCAGCGGAGAGCTCCTCTCCGTGGAATTAGGCCCGGGGCTATTGGGCCAGATTTTTGACGGCCTGCAAAACCCCCTTCCTTTGCTTGCCGAACAGCACGGTTTTTTCCTTAAGCGGGGAGTTTATCTTAAGGCCCTGTCCGAAGACAGCTCCTGGGAATTCACGCCCCTCTTAAAAAAAGGCGATAAGGTCCGGCCGGGAGAAAGACTGGGTTTTGTTCCGGAAAAAATATTCAAGCATTATATTATGGCGCCCTTTTCTCTGCCGGGAGTTGCGGAAATAATCTCTATCGCAAACCCCGGCAAATACAATTTAAAAGAGCCGATTGCCAAAATCAAGGATTCCGACGGCAATATCAGCGAGGCGTACCTCGCTCAAACCTGGCCGGTAAAAATCCCTATTTCCGCGTACCTGGAAAAACTAAAGCCCGAAGAGCCTTTGGTGACCAAGATGCGGGTAATAGATTCTCTTTTCCCCGTTGCTCTCGGAGGGACTTATTGTATTCCCGGCCCCTTTGGCGCCGGGAAAACAGTTTTGCAGCAATTGGTCAGCAGGCATGCCGAAGTTGATGTAGTGATTATTGCCGCCTGCGGCGAACGCGCCGGAGAAGTGGTGGAAACCTTAAGGACCTTTCCCAAGTTAACCGACCCGCGCACCAATAAACCGCTGATGGACAGGACAATCATCATTTGTAATACCAGCTCTATGCCTGTGGCGGCAAGGGAGTCGAGCGTTTACACCGCGGTTACCCTGGCGGAATATTACCGGCAGATGGGTTTGCAGGTTTTGCTTTTGGCCGATTCTACGTCCCGCTGGGCGCAGGCAATGCGCGAGATGTCCGGCAGACTGGAAGAGATTCCCGGAGAAGAAGCCTTTCCGGCATATTTAGAGTCGCGCATCGCCTCCTTTTATGAGCGCGCCGGCGTGGTTAAGCTTTATGACGGCAGTATCGGCTCTGTGACTATCGGCGGAGCAGTCAGCCCTGCCGGCGGAAACTTTGAGGAGCCGGTAACTCAGGCGACCTTAAAGGTCGTGGGAGCTTTCCATGGTCTCTCCCGCGAGCGTTCAGATGCCAGGCGCTACCCGGCAATCGATCCTTTAATCAGCTGGAGCAAATACCAGAGTTTTATCGATGAGAAGCAGGGAGGGCGCGGACACCTGGCTTTACGCAAAAGCCACGAGGTGGGGCAGATGATGAAGGTCATCGGTGAAGAAGGCACCTCGCTTGCCGATTACATAGATTACCTCAAGGGTGAATTTTTTGATTTTGTCTATTTACAGCAGAACGCTTTTGATAAGGTAGATGAGGCGACCTTACGCGAAAGGCAGACTTATATTTTTGGTTTTATCCATAATATTCTGGAAAGAGAGTTTTCTTTTACGGGCAAAGAAGAAGCGCTGCGTTTCTTCCAGCAAGTAAGGCAGCTTTTCCGCGGCTGGAACTCCTGCCCCTGGCAAAGCGCAGAATTTAAGAAAACCGAAGAAGAAATATTTCTCCTTTTGAAAGAGAAAACCGCGCCGCAGAAGGAAGGTTAAAGATGCGCAAGGTGCACACTAATATTATCCAGATTGCCGGCGACCTGATTAGCGTGGAAGCGGAAAATATCGGGTATATGGAGATCGCGCAGGTATCTACCAGACGCGGTACATCTTTAGCGCAGGTAATCCGCATTGACGGCAAGAAAGTCTCTCTGCAGGTTTTTGCCGGCAGTAAAGGTATCTCGACGGGAGATAAGGTCAGGTTCCTCGGCCATCCGATGCGCGTAGCCAGCGGAGATGATTTATTAGGCCGTATTTTTAACGGAAGCGGCTCGCCCCTTGATAACGGGCCGCGGCTTTCGGATAATTTAATCGATATTGGCACTCCTTCGGTAAACCCGGCAAAGAGGATTATCCCCAATAAAATGGTGCGCACGGGCATTCCGATGATAGATGTTTTTAATTCGCTTGTAGAATCCCAGAAACTGCCGATTTTTTCCATTGCCGGAGAGCCTTACAACGAATTGCTCGCCAGGATAGCCACCCAGGCAGAAGTCGATATTATTATTTTAGGGGGGATGGGTTTAAAATACGACGATTACCTTTTTTTCCGGGATAAGCTGGAAGAACACGGCGCGCTCTCGCGTTCGGTTATGTTTATCCATACGGCAGCCGACCCGACAGTAGAGTGTTTGCTGGTGCCGGATATCAGCCTGGCAGTAGCGGAAAATTTTGCCTTGGACGGGAAAAGAGTACTGGTGCTTTTGAGCGATATGACCAATTTCTGCGACGCCCTCAAAGAAATCTCCATTACCATGGAGCAGGTCCCTTCAAACCGCGGCTACCCCGGAGACCTTTACAGCCAGTTGGCAGCGCGCTATGAAAAGGCGGTTGATTTTGAGGACGCAGGCTCGATTACAGTTCTTGCGGTTACGACTATGCCGGGAGACGACGTCACCCACCCTGTTCCGGATAATACCGGTTATATTACCGAAGGCCAATTTTATTTAAAAAATAGAGTGATTGAGCCCTTTGGCTCTTTGAGCCGGCTGAAACAGCAGGTAAACGGCAAGACCCGCGATGACCACCGGACGATTATGGATACGATGATTCAATTATTCGCCAATTACCGCGAGACCGTGGAAAAACAGGCAATGGGTTTCCAGATGAGCAGTTGGGATAAAAAACTTTTGCGTTACGGAAAACTCTTTGAGCGGGAAATGATGCCGCTGGAAATTAATCTTCCCCTGGAGGAGGCGCTGGATAAAGGATGGGAAATTCTGGCGCAGTGTTTTAATCCCGAAGAAACCGGTATCAAAAAGTCGATAATTGAGAAATACTGGAAGTGAAGAAATGTCTAAAATCAAGCTTACTAAAGGCGAATTAAAAAGGCAGCGCGATGCCTTAAGCCAGTATAAGAGATACCTGCCGACACTGCAGTTAAAGAAGCAGCAATTGCAGCTTGAGATTGCCGGGCAGCTTAATCTTCTGTCAGAGAAGGAGCGCCTGGCAGAAAAGAAAGAAGAGGTGATTCAGCTTTGGGCGGGTTTATTAACAGAGAATATCGGCGGTTTAAAGGAGTGGGTTTCGCCATTAAATGTCGTAAGGGGTGAGAAAAATGTCGCGGGCGTCAGCCTGCCGGTTTTTGAAAAAGTTGATTTCCCTGAGGCAGAGTATGATTTATTCTCTTTGCCACTCTGGGTTGATTTTGCCGCCGCAGCGTTAAGGGAGCTGGTTTCGCTGAAAAAAGAAATCGAGACTATCGAAGAGGGCGTAGCCATATTAAGGCAGGAACTGCGTATTACCACGCAGCGGGTGAACCTTTTCGAAAAAGTGAAAATTCCCGAGGCAGAAGAGGCGATCCGGCTGATTAAGATATATATCGGCGACCAGATGAGCAATGCCGTCGGCCGCAGTAAAATCGCCAAGAGGAAAATAGAAGAGTATGAAGAATACGCAGAAGCATCCCTCGCAGCCTAAGAGAGAGAATCTATGATCGTACCGATGAAAAAGGCGGTGGTTATTTTTCAAGAAAAAGACAGCTCTGCGGCCTTAAATGAGTTGCGCCGGATGGGGCTTTTGCATATCGAGCACCAAAACCCTCCGCAAAGCCGGGACATAAATATTTTACAGGAAGAAGCGGCCTTATTAAAGAATTGCCTGGCGGTTTTAGAGCAGGCAGCGGAAAAAAATAAAAAAACTGAAACGCCTCGGCAGGCTCCCGGCGACTGTAAAATACAGGCCCGGCACATTGTTGACCTCTGGAAAAGATACGACCACCTGGAAACTTATGCGCGCAGCCTGGCGCAGCAGATCAGTGAATGGGAGCGCTGGGGGGATTTTCCGCCGCAGGAAATAGAGCGCTTGGCGGAAAAGGGCATTTATGTCAAGTTGTATCAGGTACCGGCGCGCCAAATAAAAGATTTTCCCGCGGAAGTTTTTGTCCAGCCGCTCTTTAGCCGCAACGGCTTTATTTATTGCGCAACCGTATCGCTGGTAAGGTTTGAGTGCCGGTTTAGAGAAATAGCTTTGCCTAAGCAGGGATTGGCAGAAATGCGCGCCAGGCTTATGGAAGAAGAAAAGGTTATGCAAGCGATAAATCTCGATATCCGCCGCCATTTGGATTTACTGCCGGCGTTGATTCAAGCGGGCAAGGAAATGGAAAAGGAGCTTAAATTCCAGCAGGCAATTGCCGGCATGGCTAATATCGGCACACTCTCCTATGTCAGCGGCTATATTCCTTTTGACGCCGTAGAAAGATTATCGGCCCGGGCCAAGATTAAACAATGGGGTATTGTGATAAGCCAGCCGTGCGAAAATGACAATGTCCCGACTTTAATCCGCAGCAACCGTTTCGTCAGGTTAATCAATCCGGTTTTCCGGTTTTTGGAAATAATCCCCGGCTACCGCGAGCTGGATATCAGTCCGGTTTTCCTGATATTTTTTAGCCTTTTCTTCGGGATTTTAATCGGCGATGCCGGTTACGGGTTGGTTTATTTTATCCTGACCTTCTGGCTGCATAAGAAATTAGGCAGAAAAATAAGTGACCAGGCGCCGTTTTTTCTCTTTTACCTCTTAAGCCTTTGCGCTATGATATGGGGGCTCTTGAGCGGCACATTTTTCGGTCAGGCCTGGCTGGCGAAAACAGGGTTCCGGCCGCTGTTACCGGGATTAAATAATGCCGAAACCGCGCAGCGCTTTTGTTTCTTTGTGGGGGCGCTGCATTTAAGCATCGCGCATTTCTGGAGGATGAGCATAAAACTGCCGTCTCTTAAGGCGTTAGCGGACTTAGGCTGGATTGGCGTGCTCTGGGCGGCTTTCTTTTTAGCAAATACGCTGATTTTAGGCGACAGCTTCCCCGTCTTCGTAATCTGGTTATTCGCTATCGGCGTTGCCCTGGTCGTCTTTTTCAGCAAGCCGCAAAAAAATATTTTCAAAGCCATCGGCAGCGGCTTAGGCACGGTAGCCTTAAGCCTGATGAATAATTTTACCGACGTAGTTTCTTACGTGCGCCTTTTTGCCGTCGGCCTGGCGACTGTGGCGGTAGCCGATACCTTCAATGCCATGGTATTCGGCAACGGTAAAGTAAATTTCTTTACCCTGATTTTAGGTGCGATGATTATTTTACTGGGTCACGCCCTCAACCTTATCCTTGGGCCTTTGGCGGTAGTCGTGCACGGGATCAGGCTTAATGTCCTGGAATTCAGCGGCCACGCCAATGTTACCTGGAGCGGGACACCCTATCAGCCGCTGAGCGAAGATTAAGGAGGAAATCATGCTGGAACAATTCAAGGATTTCGGAGCAATTATGGCTTTGGCGTTTGCCGCAGTCGGCTCTGCTGCCGGCGCAGGAGTGGCAGGGATGGCGGCGATTGGCGCCTGGAAGAAAAATTTTTCCCAGAACAAGCCGGCTTCCTTTATGCTGGTTGCCTTTGTCGGCGCGCCGCTTACCCAGACGGTTTACGGGATGATTACGATGAACCGGATGATGGATATCGTCAACAAGGGGTTATATTTATGGGGGATAGGCGCTTTTGCCGGCGCGGCAATGGGGATTTCTGCTTATTGGCAGGGTAAAGCCGCTGCCAGCGCCTGCGATGCGATGGGCGAAACCGGCAAAGGCTTTGGTAATTATATCGTGATTTTAGGGATTATCGAGACCGTAGCGCTTTTTGTCATGGCTTTTACTCTGGGGCTTTTAGGAAAATTCTAATTTCCGGGCGGTTAGTTCAGCTGGTTAGAACGTGTGACTTACATTCACAAGGTCAGGGGTTCGACTCCTCTACCGCCCACCAGCTTTTATTGATTAGACTCTCATAAGCGAGGGGCTGGAGAATTTTATTGCAATAAGGTGTTTTTTAAGTTACAATTAACCCCTTTAATGGGCCCGTGGTGCAGCCTGGTTTAGCACGTCAGATTGTCGATCTGAAGACCGCGAGTTCAAATCTCGTCGGGCCCGCCATTTTCCCCGCGGAATTTTAAGGACCCCATTTTTTTAAGTATCTAACTATATATAAGCCATCAAATTCTTTCGTTAATTCCTGCTTATAGCGGCGCTCCAGCCATTTTTTTACCGACCGGGTATTAGCGTCCCACTTGTCATTCCTTGCCCAGTTTGCGTAAACAACCCAGATTTTTCTTACCCGCAGCGACTTTGTTTTTTCCAAAGGAATACTTTTCCAGCGAGGCCGATGCCAGGCGATATCGGCAGGGATGCGCGGGTCAAAGAAGAAGTAGGGGTTTTTTAATTGCCCCCGGCCATAAAATTTTATGGAAGGCATAGCCGAGATATCCGTAAAAGCGAGCGCGTCTTCAGAGCGGGCGTTATCTTCCAAGAATTTAACTGCCGGCTTAAACGGCTTTTTGATAAATGCGCCAAGATGATGCTCAAAGGGCATAAACAGCCGGTCATGAAAATAGTTGTAGCCGGCAATGCAGAAAATAAAGAACAAAAGACTCAATAGCGCCCATCTTATACGTCTGCCCAGGCAGGTAATCCCCAGGGCTAAAAGCAGGTAAAGATATGGCGTAAAGATAATCAGTCGCCGGTCCACGTATACAGGGAAAAACTGCCTGGAGAAAAAGAAAGCGGCAGCCAGCGGAAGAAAGAATAAAAATACGCACATTAAAACAGGCTCCTTTAATTCTTTTTTGGATAAGCCTTTTAAGGCCGTAATAAAAAGTATCACGGCGATGGTATCCGCGCAGAGATAAAGCGCGCGAGAGCCGTTGTAGCCCAGAATGAAGTTTTCCAGGGAAATAATTATTGATTTCAGCGTAGGCGGGGCTATCCAGATTTCATTTTGGCTAAAGCTGAATTTCTTCAGTAGCCTCGGCAGGTATAAGCCAAAGCCAAAGATAATCGCCAGAAAAGGGGCAATCCGCCTGAATCCCAAGCCCGTTTTTCTTCTTAAAATGAAGAACGCCTGCCCCAGGATTAAAAGGGCGTAGAAATAATGGGTGTATAGCCCGGCTATAGATACCAGGGCGAAAGAAGCCCATAATCCGTATGAGCCTTTCCTGTCCGCTTTATAAAACAGATAAGCAGAGAGGACCCCCAGCAATATCGCCAGATTATAATCGCGCGCTTCCTGGGCATACCAGAGATGAAATGGGGAGAGACCCATCAAGAGCGCTGCGAATAGCCCCACCCTTAAATTGAAAAGCTTCCTGCCCAGGAAGAAAGTTAAAACTACGGATAAAAAATTGAGAATTGCCGAGGGCAGGCGGACAATGAATTCCGATGTGCCAAAAAACTTTATCCAGAAGCGCAGCAATAAATAATAAAGCGGGGCATCCCGGTCGTTGCGCCAGAGATTTTTGGCGAATTCAATGGTTCTTATTTCGTCATACCAAAAATCATGGTAACCTAAATGATACAAGCGGACGCCGAGAAAAAGAATAAATAAAGATAGAATTAACCAGTATTTTTTAGTTTTGCTCAACATGGCCTATCGGCTTTTATTTGAGTTTAGCATATACCCCGGAAAAGTCAATTGCCGGCTTATTTAAGCTTGTTTTTTGGCATTTGCCGTGTTATGATATATAAAATTAATCGGCTGAAATTATAGCGTGGCCGTCAAAAGGGGGCAATAATGGTCAGCATCGAAGATTTTAGGAAATTAGAGTTCAAAGTCGCTGAAATAAAAGAGGTTAACGATCATCCCAATGCCGACAGGCTTTATATCATTACTGTAGATTTGGGCGATAAAACCAAACAAGTGGTGGCAGGTATCAAGACCTCCTACATAAAAGAAGATTTAGTGGGCAAGCAGGTTGTGCTGGTGGATAATTTAGAACCCGCTCTTTTGCGGGGAGTAGAAAGCCAGGGGATGATTTTGGCGGCCGCGGATGAAGCCGGCATCGCTATTATCAGCCCGGAGAAAAAAGTAAGGTTAGGGAGCATCGTTAAGTGATTAAACAGTTTGTGCCCGAAGATGTCTGTTTGAAGTGCCGGGGCTGCTGCCGCTTTAGCGAAGCAAACTCCGTATGGCTGCCCTGTTTGCTGGATGAAGAAATAGTGGAATTGGCGGATAAAAAAGGCATCGCCGCGGTTTCTTTATCGATGGATAAAAGAATCATGCCGAAGGTCATTGAGGGCAACGAAGGTTTTTTCTGCCCTTTTCTCTCTATAACAGACAATAAATGCGCGATTTATAATTCGCGGCCCTTTGAATGCCAGCTCTATCCTTTTCTTCTTTCGCTGCGCCAGAAAAAAGCGCTCCTGACGGTGGATTTAAACTGCCCTTATGTTCAGGAGAAAATCAATACCCCGGAATTTAAAGAATACACCCTCTATCTGGCGGATTTATTGAATTCTCCGGCGTATTTAAGGCTCTTGAAAAATAACCCACAGATTATCCAGGCATACGCGCAAGTCCTCGATGTCGTTGAGTTGAATCTGCCCCATGGAATTGCATGATTTATCCCTGCGGGATAAAGGGACTTTTTCTGAATACCTGAATTTCGCCAGCCACAAGCTATCGGTTTATGCCTTTGAAAATATCTATATCTGGAAAGCGCTCTTTGAAATCAAATGGGCGATAATTGAGGGCAGCCTTTGCGTGTTCTTTAAAGATAAAATCGGCGCTTTTTTATACCTCGCGCCCCTGGCAAAGAAAATAAAAGCCGGGGCCGTAAAAGAAGTATTTGAAATTTTAGATAAATTCAATCAAAATAAAGAAATTTCCCGCATTGAAAATGTCGAAGAAGGGAGCTTGAAATTCTATGAGGCGCTCGGCCTTGAATGCGTGCATAAATCATCGGACTACCTTTGCTTAAGGCAAGAGCTGGCGGAATTAAGCGGGGATAAGTTTAAATCTAAGCGGGCAGGCTTTAATTATTTTAGCAAAAATTATGATTTCGCTTACCTAGTTTATCGCGGAGAAGATAAGAGCGGTTGCCTGGAGTTATACAATCTCTGGGCGAGGGAGCGCAGCAGTAACCAGAAAGACGCCCTCTACCAGTGGATGCTTAAAGATAATCTCAGCGCGCTGAGGTTATTACTCGATAATTATCGCGATTTAAAATGTACGGGCAGGATAGTCAAAATCGGCAGCAAGGTCAAGGCCTTTACTTTCGGCTTTAAGTTAAACCAGGAGACCTTCTGCATTTTATACGAAATAACCGATTTATCCATTAAGGGCCTGGCGCAATTTATCTTCCGTGAATTCTGTCGGGAACTCAAGGATTATAAGTATATCAACATTATGGATGATTCCGGCCTGGAAAATTTAAAACGAGTCAAACTTTCGTATCATCCGGTAAGACTTGTACCGGCGTATATTGTGAAAAGAAGATAACCGGATAAAGATGCGCAAAGACATTAACGAAGTTGAATTTACGATTTTTGATACGGAAACTACGGGCCTGGAGCCGGCATCAGGCGACCGGATTGTGGAAATTGCCGCGCTTAGGTTTAAGGGCAGAGAAAAATTAGCTACTTTTCAGGCTCTGGTGAATCCTCAACGGCCGATTTCCGACGCTGCCTTTGCCGTCAATAAGATTACAGCGCAAATGCTCTCCGGCGCGCCGGAAATAAAAGAGGTGATGCCTAAATTTTTGGATTTTATCCAGGGGAGCTGCCTCTGCTCATATAATGCCGGCTTTGACCTGGAATTCCTGAATAATGAATTAAAACTTCTAGGCAAGGGGCCAGTAAAGAATATTATTGTGCTTGATATCCTGAAAATGGCCAGGCGTATCTTGCCGGGGTTAGAGCGTTACGCTCTCTGGTTTGTCGCGGACAAGCTAGGCATAGAGAAAAAACAGGAGCACCGCGCTTTCTCGGACGTTGAGCTCACCTTAGGGGTATTCGATAAACTAAAAAGGATGCTGGAAGCTAAAGGGGTATATGACTTCCAGAACTTCTCCCATCTTTTTGCCATTGACCCGCACTTTCTGGAAAACGCCGATGCGCAAAAAATCGCTGAAATACAGGAAGCGATTGATTTAAAGGTCAAATTAAAAATCAAATATCTCTCCTCTTCGGGTGCTCAGGTTTCCGAAAGGGAAGTCATCCCCAAAGAGGTCAAGCAGGAAAACGGCCGCAGTTATTTGGTGGGATTTTGTTGCTTAAGAAATGAAGAGCGCACTTTTCGGATAGATGGCATACTGCATCTTGAAATCGTATAAATTAAAAACCGACCCCTTCAGAATTTTTGAATTATTCAGCCGGTACAAAGATTGTTTTTTCTTGGATTCAGCGCTGAACTCTCAAGGGCACGGCAGGTATTCGTTTTTGGGCATTCAGCCGTTCTTAAAGGTACAAACCCGGGGCGAAGAGCCGTTCAAAAAAATCAGGGCGGCCCTTAAATCCTATCATATTTCTTTTTCCGGAAACAGCCCGCCTTTTTTAGGCGGCGCAGTAGGCTATTTGGCTTATGATTTCAACCTCGGCATGCCGGATTGCGTTTTCGGATTTTATAACAGCGCCGTAATCATCGATCATGCAAAAAAGTTGCTCTACCTGTGTACGATAGGTTTTCCGGAGAAAGGTTACCGTTTGGGAAAGGTTTTGGCGGAAAGCAATTTTAAAAAGTTATCCCGGTTGGTTTGCCGGGCCGTGCAAGATAAAAGCAGTGATTCCGGACAATATTTGTACAGCCGCGCAAGTGAATTAAAATCTAATTTTCAAAAAAAGGATTATCTTGCCGCAGTAGAGAGGGCCAAAGAGTATATCAGCCGCGGGGATATTTATCAGGTAAACCTCTCGCAGAGGTTCGAAACCGAGACCCCTTTGCCGGGGGTAGGAATTTACCGGCGCCTGCGCCGGATTAGCCCGGCGCCTTTCGGCGCTTACTTTGCTGGCGGAGATTTTGAAATTTTAAGCTCCTCACCGGAGAGGTTTTTAAGCGTCAGCAAAGATAGAGTGGTTACCCGGCCGATGAAAGGCACGCGCGGCCGCAGCACAAACAAAAAACGCGATACCAGCCTTAAAAGAGAACTCTTGACGAGCAGCAAAGACAAGGCAGAATTAGTAATGATTGTTGATTTAGAGCGGAACGATTTAGGCCGGGTCTGCAGCTACGATTCGATTAAAGTTACGTCTTTACGGACGTTGGAGGCTTATAATACCGTCTATCAGACTACCGCTACCGTGGAAGGGAGGCTCCATGAAGATAAAGACAGGATTGATTTGCTGCGCGCCTGTTTTCCCGGAGGCTCAATCACCGGTTGCCCCAAAATCCGCGCCATGGAAATTATTCAGGAACTGGAGCCTACGCGGCGCTCGGTATATACGGGGGCGCTCGGTTATTTAAGTTTTTCCGGCAACATGGATTTTAATATCCTCATCCGTACCATCTTAAAGAAAAAGCGCAAACTTTATTTTGGCGTGGGCGGCGGGATTGTGGCGGATTCAGACCCCGAAGCAGAATATGCCGAAACGCTGCTTAAGGCCAGGGCAATGGTAGAAGCAATATCTTAAAAATTAAAGATGCAAAATCCAGGATTTAAAGAGATTGTTTTTTTGAACGGAGAATTTCTTTCTCCGCGGCAAGCCAAAATCCCTCTTTTAGAGCCGGGATTTTTATACGGCTGGGGGTTGTTCGAAACTATGCGCGCGTATCATAATAGGGTTGTTTATTTTGACGCGCATCTGGAGAGAATTAAATCTTCGGCTAAACTAATCGGCCTGCGCACGCTTTATCCCCAGGCAAAATTAAAGAAAATTATCAAAACGGCGGTAAAAACAAGCGCTCTTACGGATGCCTATGTAAGATTGACGCTCTACAAGAGCCTTGAGCCGGCAGGGCTCTC
>JBAZGA010000005.1:0-67924 GCA_041653115.1 Candidatus Omnitrophota bacterium | reverse complement strand
CTACGCCGGCGACATCGCCGAAAGTAACCCTGTCCGGCCCCTCCTCGGCGTGCACCTTGGGCCGCACTTTTCCGAAAGTCATAATCCGGTTGCCCAGCTGCTCCCCGCGCGAAGCCATCATCCACCATAAGGCAATCAATAAAATTATCGGGCCAAAGGAAAAAAGCAGGTTTGTCAAAAGGGTGCGCTGCGGCTTAACCTCAAAATGCTTGAGGTTCGCGCGCATCAGGCTAAGCAATTCGGTATCGTTCTCGGGGATATTTAAAAAGAACTTGGTGTTATCGCTGAATTCGCCGTTGAGCACCGTTTCCACTTTGGTCACGGATTTAATCCTGTCCGGGCTATCCTTGAGGATACCGTAAAAATCGCTGTAAGATATTTCCCGCGGCACGCCGCTCATAGACACATTCAGGGAATTAATGAAAAAGTAAAAGATAATGATCGCCAGTATCCAGCCTAAGGGAAAACGCTGAAATACCTTTTTTTTCTTGGAGTTACGATGTTTGTAATTTGCCATTTTTACCGCCTTTTTTAGGTTATAGACATTTTATTATATATTCAAATAGCTATAAAATCAAGTATTTTATAGGTTTATGCGTTATCTTAAGAAAAAGACGAGGGATTGCTTCTTTTTTAGCGCTGATACCCCGCCAGGCAGGTCAACTATGGAATTTACCGGACGGCGGGAAATCAAATCCTCGATTTCCCTGATATGCCTGAAGGTAATCCGGCGGAGGTCCCCTTTTAGGCGGGCGATATTCAAGCGCAAGACCAGCCGCTGCATTGCCGGATGCAATCTTAAGAACCCGGTTAAATTAATTTTTCCCTGCATGCGCCCCATCGCTCTTTGCGCCCGCGCAATCAGGTAATCATAATCACAAGACGAGCTTTCCGCTAAATTACTTAACGCCTCTTTGATATTTTGGTTATAGCTTTTTTCCAATAAAGGCAGCAGCCTGTTTCTCAGCTTATTCCTGAAATATAAATCCTGCGAGTTGGAAATATCCCGGCGCGGCAAAACCTTTTTCTTCCTTAAAAATGCCTCGATTTCCCGGCGCCTTACTTCTATCAAGGGGCGGATAATTTCAAATCCGCCGATATCCCTTTTGGGTGAAATTGCCGCCAGGCCGTATAGGCCGGTCCCCCTTAAAATGCGCATCAATACCGTCTCTGCCTGGTCGTCTAAATTATGGCCTAAGGCAATCTTGTCGGCTTTTAGCTTTTTAGCTACCCGAAATAAAAACCCCAGGCGCGCATTCCGGGCGGCTTCTTCCAGCGACCCTTTTTTGGCCAGTTTCCTGATATTGATTTTTGCCTGATAAAACGGTATTTTCAGTTTTTGGGCGAGCTTTTTTACAAACTCGGCGTCCTGATGAGAATCTTGGCGCAGGAGATGGTCTAAATGCGCCACGGCTAAGCCTAATTTGAATTCTTTTTTCAGGCTGTTCAATAAATAAAGCAAGGCCAGGGAGTCCGGCCCGCCCGATACCCCGACGACAATCTTATCGTGCTTGCGGATAAGGCTGTATTTTTGAATCGTCTGCCTGGCTTTATTTAAAGGCATTGAAAGGCTAAATGACGCGCAGAAGCGGGGTTAACCTATGGATTTTTTTATTTTTGCTAAAAGGTCCTGGAGGTCGCAAGGCTTGGTAATATAATCATAAGCGCCGAGGTCTTGTATCCTCTTTTCGATGCCTGCGCTTTCCAGTTCTTTGCCGGTGAGGAAAATTATCGGGACATCCTTGAGCGATTTATTATTCCTTAAATCAGACGCTATGGCATAGCCGTCCATATCGGGCATGGCGATATCCAATAATACCAAATCCGGCTTATCCAGGTTAGCCATCCTGAGCGCGTCCCGGCCCCTGCTGACGGCCACAACCGAGTAATTATTTTGCCTTAAGCTCTGCTCTAACATCTTCAGGATTTCTTCCTGGTCATCCGCGATTAAAATTTTTTTACGCATAGCTGCCTTTTATTGATAAAGTGGTGGCGGCGACAGGATTTAAACCTGTGACAAATCGGGTATGAGCCGACTACTCTATCAGACTGAGTTACGCCGCCCTAAAGATTAATTATTCCCCGTAAGTAGAACGTCCGTCTCTGGTTAAAAAACCGCGGTTTCCTTTAGGAACGGCTGTTTTTGCCTCGGGCTTAAAACAGGGAGCTGCTTTTCTTAAAGTTGCCGCCTTCGGCTTCATAACGGAAGGCACTGCCCGGGGCGTCATCTGTGTTTCCAGGACCCCGACTTGTGACGATATGCGATTGAGGCTGACAAGCAGTAATTCGTTTTGTTTCTTTAAATAAAGGTTTTGGCTCAGCAGGCCGAAGATAATGACCAGCGCGACACAGGCTACGGCGAGTAAAATAATCTTCCAATTCTTCATTTTCCCTCCTTTATATTTTACAGCCCCCTCCTTATTAATATTATAAATAAAACCGGCATAAAAACAAGCATTTTTCTCCCGAAGAACTTTGGATTTTTCACCCGGAACCCGCCAAGTCTATCATTTTACTATCGCCGCTGATAGATACGGAAGCCGGCCTTGTGAGGCTGGACATTTTTTGCGTCACCTCCATAATGCGCTCGCAGCGGTTTTTTACCTGGGCCAGCCTCTCCTTTAAATTATCCGCTATATTATTTTTGGCAAAATCATGCTCAAGCAATTCAAGATTGCCCTGCATAATCAAGAGCGGGTTATTGATTTCGTGGCCCAGGGAAAGCACGGTTTCGGAAATCGCCGCCAGCTTATTTTTTTCCAGGACCTCCTCGATTAAGGCCCAGATGAGCTTTCTGCCGGTAACGATACCGGCCAATATCAGGATTACGGTGATGGCCATAATATAGCGCGCCTCGCGGGGGATGGCCGCGAAGGAGGCGTTTTTACCGACTAATAAATAAACCAGCGACAAAAACGGTATGATACCCATCAGGCAAACCGTATTATTAAAATCTCTTTTTGTCTTTTCTTTCAGCTTTTCGATTTCCATTTATCCTCTCCCTTACTTAAAAATTTTCCTGACGAAAAGGATGTATCCTGCGGCAAGGGCGTTTAAACACGCCAGCACTACTACTGCTGCGGCAATATCCTTTACCAGTTTTATCCTGACATGGTATTTCGCCGTAAACATGTTCATTAGCATCTCAATCGCGGTGTTAAAAATCTCCGCCATAAATACGAGGGTGATGGTAACAGAAAGGGCGACCAGTTCAATGCCCTTTAATTGAAAATAGATCCCGAGAAGAAATGCCGTGACGCCGAGCATGAATATCAGGCGCATATTCCGATGATAGAGAAAAAGGTAAAGAATCCCTTTGACTGCGATGAGCAGGCTCTCGCGGAAGCCGTGAAATTTAAAGATGTGCCGAAGGACTTTTTTACGGACCATTTTCCTCCTTATAAATTGTTATCTTAACATAAATTTCTTAAATTACAATAGGGATTAAAGCGGGGCGGGCTTGTCCTGCTGCTGGGAATAATGCGTATAATAAGCGGCGTAATAATAGTGGTTTGCGGCATTAGGCGAAATTTTGTTCAGGAATACGCCCAAAAGCCTTGCCTTGATATCCCTGGCGACCTTAGAGACGCGCGCGAACGCCCGGCGCGAAGTCTTTCCGATCTCCACTACCATCACCATGCCGTCAACCAGGCGGGAAATGATAATTGCGTCGGCAATAATGGCTATGGGCGGCGTATCAAATATGAGGAAGTCAAATTTTGCCGCAGCCAAAGCAATAAACTCTTTCATCCTTTTCGTATCGAGTAGTTCCGAAGGATTGGGAGGAATCGGCCCGCCGGAAACAAAGGATAAATTTTCTACCTGGGTTTCCTGGATTACACTTTCAAATTTTGCCTGCCCGCAAAGGAAAGCGCTCAATCCGGTTTTATTCTCTTTATCGAGAATGCTATTGAGGCGGGGCCGGCGCATATCCGCGTCCACCAGGAGCACGCGCTTATTATTCTGCGCCATCGCGATAGCAAGATTACAGGCGCTGAAAGTCTTTCCTTCGGAAGGCCCGGGACTGGTAATCAGCAGGCTCTTTATCGGGTGCTCTTGCGTGGAAAGCATCGTAATATTCGTCCTGAATGTCTTGAAAGCTTCGGATATCGGGTCCTTGGGCTTTATATGCGTAATGATGTCTTTCTCTTTTTCGCCCATCGTATCATCAGGATCAATCTCCGGGATATTCCCCAGTATCGCCACATCTGCGGAAGACTCTATTTCTTCCACGCCCTTGACGGTATCATCAAGATATTCAAAGAGAAAAGCCAGGCCCACGCCGCCAAAGGCGCCAACAATAAGCGCAATCAGCAAATTCAGCCTTTTCTTGGGCCTCACCGGGTTAACCGGGACTTCGGCGGGAGAAACAATACTGATATTGTTTGCCTTCAGGCCGCGAAAAACATCCTGCTTCCCGCTATCGCCTTCTCCGCCTTCGCCAATGGGAACTGCCTCGTTTTCCTGCTGGATTTTCTTTACCAGCTCGGCTATTTCCTGCCTGAGCTTAATCATTTCCGGATGCTCATCCTTATAAATCTTGTTATA
Source organism: Candidatus Omnitrophota bacterium (assembly GCA_041653115.1). Lineage (GTDB taxonomy): Bacteria > Omnitrophota > Gorgyraeia > Gygaellales > Profunditerraquicolaceae > JBAZGA01. The sequence continues at coordinate 63,376 of JBAZGA010000005.1, read as the reverse complement.
TTCGGAGAGTTTTGTCTGTAATTTTAGATATTCATTCTTTAAAAGGTTAAGCAGCTCGTTCTTGCTGATGTAAGCGAGGTTACGCATCACATAAGTCCGCGCCATAAGATTGGCTGTCTTTTCCGCCAAAACAGGGTCTTTATTCTCTACGTGCAATTTAAGCAAACGGGTGTCCCGCACAGGCTCTACGGTTATGCTTTTAAGAAAGCTCTTTATCGGGTCTTTTGCGCGGCGATATGCCCGGGCATTGCCAAGGCCCAGCTCATTGAATACCTGGCGCGCGATGGGCCGCGAGGTAATAATCTCCATCTGGCTCTGGAAATATTCCTTATAGGTATAGTAATTCTCGGAGCCCATTGCCACAGAACCCGAAGCAGTAAGGATATTCGGGCTTTCCACATCGATTAAAAGGGTGGCTGTGGCGCGGTACACCGGCCTGATGATAAAGCTTCCGATACCCACCAGAAGGACTACGGTCACAAAAAAAGTCACGATTATTTCGCGCCGGCGCAATAAGATATCGAAATAATTCCTCAAGTGCGGATTTTCTATAGACTGCTGGAACTTCTCCAGGGCATCCAGCGCCTGCTTATTATTGGAGATATTCTTAAGCGTAGCCCCTGCCTTCGCTGCCGTCTTTACGGCTAAGTTCTTTAATTTATTCTTGGGTTTATTTTTATCTTCCATCTTAAAAGAAGCTTTCCGGGACGACGATGACATCATCCGGCTTAAGGATTATATCTTTTTCTTTTTTCCCTTTAAGGGTAATTTCCTTGGCGTTCACGGTAATTACCTTTTCTTTACTATCTTCCGTGCGCATTATCTTTACTTTCTGCGTCAGGGCGTCCTTGGTAAATCCCCCTGCCATGGCAATGGCTTCAAGAAGCGTCATATCTTTTTCTTGAGGCATATCGTATTTCCCGGGTTTGGCGACTTCGCCCACCAGGGAAACCTGGCGGGGATGGTATTCTTCGATAAAAATCAATACCGGCGCGCTGACCAGATATTTCTCTTCCAGCGATGCCTTTAAGGAAGACTCCAGCTCCTGGACGGTTAAACCCTCTACCTTGACCTTTCCGACCAGCGGAAAGGATATGCTGCCGTCGGAAGTAACGCGCGTTTTGGTAGTCAAATCCGGGTGCCCATGCACGGTTATATTTAAAATATCGGACGGCTGTAGTTTATACTTAGAGATGGTATCGGCGGATAAAGCGCATGCGGGAACGATAAACAGGAATAATAAAACAAAAACCACCGCAACCACCGCTTTGCTAACGGTGGTTTTTTGCTGTAGGTGTTTACAAGATGAAATCAACTTAAAACCCCACGGTGCAGGCTAAGGTAGTCAGGTGCTGTCGGTAATCAAGGGTGTCGAAGCGGGAATCTCTTGTTGAGTATTCATATTTAGCTTCCAGGGAAACCCATTTGCGGACATCGTATCTCCAGGAGCAGCCGCCGGAATAAAGCCAATCTTTCCTTTTGGCGCTTATGCCGCCTTCCGTGGAATCCTTGGGATAAGTATTATATTGAGCCGCGCCAAAGAGGCTGACCAGCATTTTATAAAATCTATGGGAATAATTCAGGCCGAGCATATTTACCGAATAATAATTCATATCCTGGTAAGTGGAAGGGTAAGTAGTTTTTGTTATTCTCAGGTTAAGGGTATCATCCGGAGTAAAAGTGTAATCTACGCTTCCCCTGGCTTCCAAGTTGCAGTAATTTTCATCGTTAATATAGGAAGAACTCTCGTATTCCTGGAACCTGACGCCTGCCCGTACGTCGGTAGTAAGCTTGCTGTACCATTCTCCCTTAATCCCTGCCAGGGATTCAATATAAGTTGAATTCGGGAAAAGGCCGTTGTCCTTGTAATAATCTACGTATCCTACGGCGTTTTCCCAGACGAATGAGGTTTTTGGCCGGAACCTGTAACTGCTTTCCAAATCAACCAGGTGCGTCATACTGCTTTTGGCTTTATAAGTCCAGTCATTGAAGAAAATATCATTGCTAAGAAACTGCTCCAATATGTTGCTGTAGCTTAAGTCAAACCTTAACTGGTCGCGTTCAGTGCTGATGCCCGACCTGAAGAGATTCGTCTGGCGCTTGGTGCGGTTAACATCTTCTGTCCCGGCGCGGTCGGTTAAACGGTAATAAAGGTCGGTAATAGATATCTTGTAATCGGTAAGATTGATTTCGGCGTCTGCCTGGATGCGGTGGTCTGTATGGCTGTTTTCATTAAAACGCGCAAAGCGGTTGATAAAAGCGTCATACTCAAGGCTGAAATTATTCTCGCGCAGCGGTATTTTAAAGCCGAACGACGGGTTAATGATGGTGATAATATCGTCCTTCGCATCATTAGGCGAGAGATAAATATTAGAATCGAACTGGACGGAAGTCTTTAGCGCGGAATGAAAAATAATTTCGCCGGCCTTTAGCCCCTCCCTTTTGGGTAATGCTTCGCTGATAATCTCGGCGTACGATAAACCTGCCGTAAGAAAAAGACAGCTGGCAAAAATTAAACTTATAACTACACCTTTCAGGCTGCTCTTTTTTTCTTCCATTTTAGCCCTTTCTATTTTAGAGAGATTTAAATTTTAATATTGGTCTACGGGGTTATCCCTTTTTTCTCCGGGCGCTTGGGTGCGCAGAATTTCCGCAGGGGCATAAGGTTCGGCTACCGGGGGCTGACACAATATCTGTTCGCAGGTGCTTGCCATTTTTGCCGGGTCAGCCGCCGTAGAAAGATAACCGTTTCTTACCAGAAAATCAATCTTGGCAGTAGTACCCAGATTTTCTTTCCCGCCGCCTGCCACGCCGTAAAGCAGATCAATTGCCTGGGCGCAGGTAAGGGGCTCATTGGGCTTGGAATTCAGGAATATCGTTATCCCTTTTGTGGCTAAGGCATTGGCTAAGGAATTATAATAAGCATCCTTAGAAAGCTTCTCTGAAGGCAAGCTAATCCCCTGCCTGCGGGATAAACATTCCGCGAGCTCTAATCTTGTCAGCTTACCGGCTGCGGCGTAAGAAAACTCTACTATTCCCGCCATAATGACAAATGAAATCAAAAGTATCAAAATCGCTGTCTTTTTCATGATTTACTCCTCCTTATTATTTATTTAAGCACATTTAGAATAAGTATAACATCTGGCTATGCCTTTGTCAAGTTTTTTAAGTCATTTATTTCCTAGAAGTTAAGTCTCTAACATAATCAATCTTCATCAAGATGTAAATCTACGTAGGTCGCCAGCATCTCCCCTACCTTTTCCGATGGCACAGCCTGAAAATGGTGGTCCACCACGGCATGGCCCATTTCATGGGCGATTACCGAATCGCTTATATCAACCTCGGAAGTATAAATCGTGCGGTACCTGTGGACATAAAAGGAGCGCACCGGGCTGCGCCTGAAGGTTATCCTGTAAAATTCATCCTGCAGGTCCTGGCGGTTCTTAAAAACCCTGACTTTGATGTTCGCGATGGCCGGGTAGGTATCCAGGACTTTCTTTACCCGCTCCAACAATATATCCATTCTATAGGCAATCTTCTCTTCAAGACTGTCTAAAGAATTCATCCTCTGGCGCGCGGCGCCGGTATAAAAACCCCTCCGGTTAATCCTTGAGAACACCCTCTTTAAGCTTACGTCCGGCTCTAAATAAATTGTAAAATAAGAACTGCTGATTGTGGTCCAGGGACAGCTGTCAGCCTCTTGCTGCGCCTTTCCCTCAAAAAACTGGCTTTCCCTGTTCCGGTATTCTTCCGCGAATTGAGAAGAATTGCAGACAAATAAATAGAAGATTAAAAACAAGATGCACGTCTGCGCGGAACGCGAATTTTTCCCTACGGCTAATGTTCGCATACGTTTAAACTTTAAAGCTATCCAGCTCCTGTTTAATTTTCTCGAGGATTGCTTTTGCTCCCTGCGTATCATCCCTGTTCAGGAAAATAATTACTGATTCCAATTCAGCAAAACCGCTCTTTATTGCGGCAATCCTTGACTGAAGGTTGCGCGCCATTGCTTCCAGGCTCTCCGCCATCCCTTTCAACTCATCGCCCTGGCGCAAATGAAATTTCATCTTCAGATTGCCCACGGCTACGTCCTTGACATCCTGCTCCATCCGGTAAAGGGGCCCGGCAATCTTATGCGAGGTAAAAAGGGTGATAAAAATAGTAGCTAAGCCCACCAGCAATACAACTACGCAGCTGCCCAGCAATACCGCCGGCATCACAAAATCCGCCGTGCTTTTAATCACCAGGCGCGAATTTTCAAAAGCGGTGGTGAGGGTGCTTTTTGACATCAGGAAAATTATCCCTCCGGAAATGATTGAACCGGCTACCACCAGGCCGCAGAACTTAAGGATAAAGTCCATCTGGAATTTTTTCTTGATAAAATAGTTCCTTCTTCTATTTTGAAAGTCCTGCTCTATCATCGTCCCCTCCTCATTCTATTTTTATTTCTTCAAGAAGCTTCTGATTGATTTTTACCCTGGCTTGTTTCGTGACAGCATCAATCCACTTCTCCAGCGCTTCTGTTTTTTTCTGCCTTAAGAGCTCACCCCTGATTTCAGGCGCCATTTTCTCAAACTGCCCTGTCTCTACCGCTTCTTCTTTTAATAGCCTCGCCACCGCCCAATTATCCGCGTAGGCAAAAGCGCTGCTGACCTGGCCGGGCCTTAAGCTGAATAAAATATCCTCAATCGGTTCCGGTAAATCCCTCCAAACCCACCAGGCGGTTGTTTCTTCGGTAATAGAGCCCTTGAGGCTGTTTTTTACCCCGTCGAAATTTGAGCCTGCCCGGGATAACCGCTCGGCTGAAGCCCTATCGCTAAAGACTACAAACTGCGCCAGGAGCCTCTTTTTCATTTTGGCAAAAGCCCGGAGCACATCCGCGTCATCCACGCGGATACTCCGCGATAACTCTTCGGATTTATTTTGAAAGAGCAGCTTCAATAATGCCTGCTCCCAGTATCTTTCTATCTCCTTCATAAATGCTTTATCCTTGTCAAAATTCAGCTTGAGGGCCTGTTGAATCAGGATTTTTTTATTGATTAAATCCGTCAACAGCTGTTCCTTGGCCTTGGCCTCTTCCAGGGAAAGGCTCTTGTTGCCGCGGGTCATCCGCACTTCGTCCCGGAAATCCGAAACAGTCATTTCATAATTGTTTATCTTCGCCAGCACCCGCTCATCCTGGCTTGGCCCTTTTGAGCATCCTAAGGCAAAAAACATCAGGCTTAAAATAATCGCGGCTCCCCGCTTAACAATAGAAATTGGCATTTTTACCTCCCTTGATAAATTACGCTCCCGTGCCGAATAAGACCGCGGGAATTGTTTTCGCTAAAATCTTAAAATCAAGCCATAATGACCACGTATCTATATATTCTAAATCCAATTTCATCCAATCGTCAAAATCTATTTTGTTTCTCCCGGCTATCTGCCAGAGGCAAGTCAATCCCGGGCGCATGGAGAGGCGCCTCCTCTGCCAGGGCTGGTATTTCCTTACTTCGCGGTAAACCGGCGGGCGCGGGCCTACCAGGCTCATCTGCCCGAAAAAGACGTTCATCAACTGGGGTAACTCATCAACGCTGAATTTGCGCAAAAATTTCCCCAGCGGGGTAATGCGCGGGTCGTCCTTGATTTTAAAAACCGGCCCCTCCATTTCATTACGAGAGCTAAGGCCGAACAATCTTCTGTGCGCCCCCCTGTGCATCGAACGGAACTTAAAAAGAATGAATTTTCTTCCGTTTAACCCGATCCTCTTCTGCAGATAAAAAACCGGGCCGAGCGAAGTAAGCTTGATAAGAATCGCTACGATTAAAAGCGGCAGGAATAAAACGGCTATCCCTATTCCGGAAATGACAATATCCGCGCTCCTCTTGAGAAAGAGCTGCCACTCTTTAGCGGGAGTAGTATCAAAAGTAATCAAAGGCGTTCCATCCAGCTCTGTCTGGCGCAAATGAGATATTTGCAAATCAAACAAATCCGCGGCTACGGTTGTCTTTATCCCTTCAATTTCGCAGACATAAAGGTAATTCTCTATTTCGCTCAAGCGGGAGCGGGGAACGACAAAGATTACCTCATCCACAGTTTTGGTATGCAATATACGCGGTATATCGTAAATAGTGCCGATAATTTTAGCTTCGTTAAAATTTTTACCTATTTTTTCTTCCTCAAAATCCACTGCCCCGATAATCCGGAAACCCCACTGGGGATGGCTTTTCAGCTTATTGACAAAATCATTCGCCCTCCTGCCGGTGCCGACAATCAGGAGCCGCCGGTAATTATATCCCTGCTTGCGCAGATAATGCATCAGTTTGAAGATTAGCGCCTTCTCCAGCAATATTGCTCCGGAGCTGATGGTAACGAAAAGAATAAAAAATACCCTGCTCACAAAATGCAGCTTCATTAAAAAGGCGAGCGCGGCAAAGGAAAAAGTGACAAAGAATGCCGATTTTACGATTATCCACGATACCTCTATAAAAGACATTCCCCGCATAGAGCGGTACATCCCGTTGATAAAAAACATCAGGCTATAGAGAGGGACGATAAGAAACAAAACTATTAAATAATCGTTTAATGACGGCGAGAATCCGGGGATAACGTGGCTGGAAGATATAAGATTTAATCTGTATAAAACATCAAAATTCTTTCTTAAAAGAAAAGTAATTAAAAACGCGGCGCTGATAATAAGCATATCCAGCACCATCATCGCCTGCCTGATTACCGTATCTCTTTCTTTAAACACTGTTTATGTCCCCTTTGCTAGGTGTCATAATGAAAGCGGCATATATGGTAAATAATAACATATTCGCCGGGATATGGAAATTAAAATCTATCAAACCGTGCAGGCAGAGGCTCAATATGCCGATTGCGCAGCCAAGCCTCCGGGAGTTAAAATGCCTTTTCTTTAAACCTTCAATAATTACAGCGATGAATATCCAAAGCATCAACAGAGAAGCTGCTATGCCCATCTCACTGGCTACATTCAAATATTCATTATGGGCATTCACTGCCCGGGCGTCAAAGCCCTCTGGACGGTATTGAGAAAACGCGTAGTCAAGCGCGCCAATCCCCACCCCGATTAAGGGATTATCGCGCGCCATCTTCACTGCTCCATCCCAAATCCTTAATCTGGTTTGAAAAGATAAGTCGCGAATATCTGCAACTGTTTCTATACGCTGTGATACTTCGTCTCTGTTAAAATAGAAAAAAGAGAAAATTAACCCTAGAATAATGAAAAAAGCAAAGAAACTCTTTTTCTTCAGCCTTCCCTGTTTTATCAAGACAATATTCATCACCAAAAGCGCAACCGCCAGAGAAAGCCACCCGCCTCGCGACTGGACAAAAATAAAAACCATTAACATAATGATTAGCGCTACTAATATTACTAACCTGTAACCGGCAGACTTCAGGCTGCGGCTAAATAACATACCTATCGTCACCGGAATTACCAGTTCCAGGTATCCGGCAAAGTGGTTATGGTTAATGTAGCTTGCGGCTAAAAATTGCGGCGGGTTCCACCAGGAATGATTTAGTGGACCGAAGTATTGCAAAAAGCCGTAAAGAGAAAGCCCGGCGCCGATAAATATCACTAATCCCGATAAGCGCCTGCGCATTATCTGGTCAAAGTTATTTAATACCAGATAAAAAATTCCTACATAACCAAAGAGCCGAAGCAGCGCGAAGAAACTGTCATGTTTATAAATAGAAAAGACAAAAGAAATAACTGCCAGAACAACAAAGGCGAATATCGGCTTATCTAAAGCTGTGCGTTCAGGCTTTTCTCCTCGATTATTGATTCTCCAGAGCCATAAGAATACCAGCGTAAATTCAATAAGCAAAACCGGCGCAATTGCCCATACCCTTGTTGCCCCCCCTGCAAGGGGAGAAAAAATTAAGACTAACGCTATCCCAAACCAAATTATGCGTCTATATATTTTATCGCTCATTTTTTATTATTTTGACTTCGCCCAGATACAAATTTCTATCTTCATTATTAGCGGGGTTGCTTCCGTCGTTCGAAAAAGTAATATTCAATACCTTAACTCCGCCCTTTGTATCTATATCAAAAATGTATTCTTTCCATTCCGCGTTCTCTACAAATGTCTCTCCGATTTCCTCACCGTCTAATTCTACAATCATATGAGGCCATACGCCGTTAGCCGGTGAGCCACTGGCTTGTAGTTTAACTATTGCCTTGCCCACAGGTATATTTACCGGCATATCCACTGTCCCCATCCAATACATATTCCCGCCTTCATAAATATTATCTCCATACCAAGACTTGCCTTGCCAGGATTGACTAAGATTACCCTGCTTAATTCTTTCTATCCTTTTTAATTCTTCTTTTTTCTCTTGTACGGATGCTAAAGGTCTGATTTTACGCAAAAGCCTAGAGTCTTTTGTAGCCTGCCATAAATAAGGATAAATATGCTCACCATATTCGGGGTCAATTTTAAGACTGTATTTTAACCTTTCCAAAACCCACTTCTTCTCACCTGCATTAAGATTATCCCAAACTGTCATCCCGGTATAACCCGTAGAATAAGCAATATTAAAACCTTTCGGATCATTCTTGAAGGCTCTTTTCAAATCAGCTAAGCCAGAGCTAAGTTTATCCTTAAATTTATCCTTATCCGATAAAAATAATTCCAATTTCACCCGGCCTGAAGATAAGGCATATTCTGCGCAGCGGGGATTTAATTCTAAAGCGCGGTTATATAATTTTTCCGCCATTAATAACCAGGCAATTCTATCTTTTTGATAAAGGCTTTTGTCGCGTAAAAAATCTCCATAGGCACTAAGGTATTGCGTATTGAAAGGGTTGATTCTTATGGCTAATTGGTATCTCTCTTTAGCTTCCTGCCAAAGGTAAAGAGATTCAAGCTTTTTAGCGGAATTGAATTGTAAGTCTGCAAAAAAATTAAGAACTATTATAACTATGATAAAAATAAAAATTATACTTAAAATTAAATTAATAATTCGCTTTTTCATTTTTTATAAAGCGTACGTCTATATAATTCCAGCGTCTGCTTTGCAATTTTTTCCCAGTTGTATTTTTCGGTTATTATTGTAATCTGCGCAGCTCTTTCTCCTTCGTTTAACGGTTTATCCATAAAATAAATAATCTTTTCTCTTAACCTGTAGATATCGCCTGCTTTAAAAAACCTATCATCCGTTAAGCCCACGTTTCTATTCGCCGGGATATCGCTTGCCAGGCAGGATAAGCCGTAACTCATCGCCTCAAGAAGAGATATTGGTAAACCTTCATAATAAGACGGTAGCACAAACAGGCCGGCATGGCTATATAATTCATGCAGAGTCTGCCCGCTTAAAAAACCGGTCAAAACTACTCCGGGTTTCTTTTTAGCTAGCTCCTTCAATCTCCGGCTATACTCATCCTGATGGTCGGCATCTCCAGCTATCACCAATTTCCAGCCTAAAGACGAATTGAATGCTTCTATCAACTCACCGAATCCTTTTTCCGGAACAAATCTTCCCACTGCAAGAAGATATTTTCCTTTTTCGAGGCCGAAGTTCTTTAGCGATTCTTCGCTTTTTAAAGTCTCAGGCATAGTCACGCCATTATAAATCACAGTTGCTTTCCTACCATAGTTTCTTAATATTTCTCCTGCAATAATATCGGAAATAGCTATCACATCGTTTGAAAAAACTACCCCTAAAAATTCGCTTAACCTTAAAACTGCCTTTGCAAATCTCCCCCATTTAAGATGCTTATAATTGGAGCCGTGAGAAGTGACGATAACTTTCATCCCTAAAGTCCTCGCCAAAGGAGTAAAAAACGCCGGCCCAATGGCTTGAATATGTAAAATATCAGGCCTATATCTCAAAGCAAAAAAAACTCCTATAAAGGTGTGAAGAAATGCTTCTAATGATTTGTTCCGGAAAGCCGGGAGAACAACCAATGTTACCCCTTTATATTCTTTGAGGCTTTTATCCACATACGGTTTCCTTGTAAATACTATAACCTCGCATCCTAATTTTACGAGATTAACCGAAAGGCATTCGCAGTGTTTTTCAACCCCGCCCTGCACATTTGGAAAACCCCGCGTTCCCAGGATGACGATTCTCATTCCAAAACCCCCTGCTTAAGAAGAACGGAATTATAGATACCGAGCAATTTCTTATAATGGACTTCTGAGCTGCAATTCTCTTCTATCATTCTTCTTGCCTCGCGCCCCATACGTTCCTGTCCGGCTCTATCTTTCAAAAGCTGGAGTATCTTCGCCCGTAAATCCCCTACATCTCCCGGCAGAAAAGTTAAGCCAGTCTCATTATCCCTGACCAATTCAGGCACGCCTCCGTTCCTTGATGCGATAACTGGCTTACCCAAAGCAAAAGCCTGCATAATGGACAGGGGATTATTCTCATAACACTCCGAAGGAAGAATCAGAAACATTGCTTTTTCTATTTCTTTCTTCAATTCCTCCAGCGTCTTATATCCTAGGAACTCAACATTCTTCTGGTTTTCTAACCTTGTTTTTTCAAAAAGTATTTTTTTTAGCGGCCCATCGCCGATAATTTTAAGCTTCGCGCCTATCCCCTTCATAGCTTCCAATAAAACACCTAACCCCTTTTCTCTGGAGAGGCGGCCTAAATAAACAACTGATTTCTCCTGAGAGCTATATGACGGCGTATACTCTTTAAGGTTTATAAAATTAGACAGATAAATAATTTTTCCTTTAAAACCCATCTCTCTTATCTTATCTTTGTGAAATCTGCTGGGCGAGATAAATATATCCACCAGGTCATAAATATGCAGCATCTTATGATGCCAGTACATCTCCATCGTATTCAATAAGCTTTTTACGGGGGAATCTTTTACGCATTTTTTTAAAAAACACTGATAATACCGACCTCCTCTGCAGGCTTCGCAGATATGCCCGCCGGTAAAAAGCAGATAAGAAGCACAGACTAACTTAAAATCATGGATGGTCATCACGATAGGAATATTATATTTTTTAAGGGCATGCAGGATAGAAGGAGAAATCTGATGGTAAATATTATGCAAATGCGCGATATCCGGTTTCTCTATAGAAATAAGCTCTTCTATCCTTCTTTTGGCCTGCATAGAATATAAAAGCCGCAATGAAGAAAATATGATATTTTTTATCCCCTTTCTCCCATAATCTATGTTAGAAACAAAGTATTTTCCGTATTCTGATTTTAAGTTGCGCGGATGGTCCATCGAGAAAAACATTATCTGGTGGCCCTTATTTTTTAAGAGTTTAGCTGTTTCAAAAAAGACGAATTCAGCGCCACCTTTCAGATAGAAAAATTTGTTTACAAGCAGAATTTTCATAATATGCCTCAAGATTAATTGCTCGTTTTATTCATCCTCAATACATGCTTGAGGAGTTTGAATATGAACGGCTTGATGTCTCGCATAGAAAAATCCGCATATACATCCGCTTGGCATGATTTCCTGATCCAATCAATAAATATCAGCTTATTGTAATGGCAATAATACCTGCAACAGGTGATAAAATCCTCTATGACTGAAACCCATAAAACACCATCTTTTTGCGCAGCAGGATATTCGGCTTTCAAGCTTAAAGCATCAAGATATGCAATATATGGGAGATTAAACCCTAAGAATGTGAAGAGCTGATTCTGGCCGCAAATCCGCGGATTGATTTCCAAAAGCTTATATTTGCCATCCCTGGAATCCTTTTTGAATTCAAGACAAAATAATCCGGTGTAATTTAAGTAATCCAAAAATCTGTTTCCCGCCTCCTGCACATCCTGATTTTTCATACTAAAAGCGACGATACCTACTCCAAAACCCCTAGGGATTTGCCTGTATTTATAACAAGTAACCCCTACTTTTAAGTTTTTGCTTATATAACCTGCATAAATCCAGATATCGGTCTCCGGGCCGCCGATAATCTCCTGGACAATGTATCCTCCTTTGAATCTTTCTTTAGCCAAAGAATACTCAAGCTCTCTTTCATTCTTCGCTATTTCGCCCTTTGTCCTTAAATTTGTTTGGGTATATAGTGGCTTGATAAAACAAGGATAAAGAACTTTTTTCTTAATCTCCTCTTCTGAAAATCGGCTGGAGGAAAAAGTACGCGGGGTATCAATACCTGCCTCCACGGCTAATTCCATCATCCTTTTCTTGTTCATCAACTCTGATAATAATATCCTACTGGGGATGGTTAGGAAAAAATCCTTGTCTAATTCGTGCTTATACTTATCTAAGAATAAAAGATACTTGTCGCTTTCGCAAATTATTACGTTTCTCTGCCGACTTATCCTCCTTATCGCTCCTAGAAGACAAAGCAAATCTTCTTCATTACGCGAGAATTCTGCTGCCGAGCAATACTCGGAAAATGCTCCTATGGCAAGCCGTGACCAGTCCACTCCGATTACCGGAACTCCCATTACGCCTAAGCTGCGGATTATACTTAATCCTGTAAACGATTCCATCCCCAGCACGATACAGGCGGGTTGCCTAAGATCTTTTAATAAATTATAAGTTTTTCTTTCAACTTTTTTCATGTGAAATGTCCGGATGGTAACCAACCAAGGCGCCTATTACACAAAATAAGTACAACAAGACCACTGTGGAACGCACAAGATTATCAGCCGCCCCCATAACCAAAAAAGCAACCATAAGCCCGGATATCGCCACATACCTATTTTTAGCATACTTATTCTTTTCATGCACTATCTTCCTTATTGAGCAACCAAGGATAGTCGCGAGAAACAATAGATAGATAATTAATCCTGATATGCCCGTTTCATAGGCGAGCCGCAAATAATCGTTATGGGCCATAAAAGTAAACCCTTTTTGATACATCCCTAATCCATGCCCGATAACGGCGTGTTTGCTTATTTCTTTTTTTGTATCATTCCAAACCATCAGCCGCCATTCCCAGGAACTCATTAATTCCGGGTTATGGGCCCTGATATCCATAAAGCGCTTTTGGATAGCCGGAAAGATGACCAGCATAACGGTAAGAATCAGGACAAAATAAATTATTTTCTGATGTTTCCTATAAGTGATACTGATGACGAACAGGGATAGTGCCAGCGCTATCCATGCCCCTCTCGTATAAGTATGAAAGATTTCAAAGAGAGCTATGGCGAGGAATGAATACAAAACAAGCTGCAGCGACTTTCCAGACCTGTGCTCTTTAAGGAAATACAGGACCGCCACAAATAAAATGACCAGGTATTCTGCCAATACATTCGGGTGCAAGAAGGTGCCGTATATTCTGTTAAACCCGGGAGTGTAAAGATTGCCTTTATAAAAAAGATATTGATACATCCCTAAAGCAAGCGGCACAACGCCGGATAGCAGAATCGCAATAAATAACTTTGCAAATGCCCTGCTTTCGGAAAAGTATAAGAAGGCATAATTGAACATTACGATAATAGAAACCAGCCGCAGCCAATCGGAGAAAGAGGTCAAGAGGTCTCGTGAATTTACAAAAGAGATCAGAGAAAGAACCAGAAAAGCTAAAAAGACCCTATTTGCGTCAAGTATGAGCCGGTTTGCGGCAATCTTTGCGATACTCTCTTTCCTTAATAATGCCTGCCCTGCCGTCAGGATGAAAAAAATAGTGGCTAAGGAGGCGCTATTCCAAATGCCGGCAACTTGTTGTTCGGCTATCAAATCTAGGCAGGGCCGCAAAACCAAAAATAACACAATGAGAGTCGCACGGCGTCCGGCCGTAAGCATAGCGACAATAAACATAGTGGAAACAATTATTTTTTCGTTGGCTGTCCTGGGCAATAAAGTCAGGAGCGAGGCGACTAACCCGATTATGGCTGCGAAAAATAGTTTCACGTTAATTGGCATGCTTAAAAATCTTCCTTATAAGTCCTGCCGAGAAACCGCAAAGGCCTGCGATATCCAGGATAATAATGATGGCGGTGATGGTGAAAAGATTTCCCGGATTTCTCCCGACAAGCTTCAAGAATTCATTCCAATGCTTCCTGCAAACCAATAGAATATCCAATACAAACCCGGCGGCCAAAAGAACGAACCAGACGGGATTTTTTAGGCCCGCATAGGCGAGTAGCGCCCCAAGCGAATACATTAAATATTTTCTGAAATGTCTGGAAAGATGGAGGCGAGTCTTTGCATCGCATACGGCATATTTGAAAGCAAGCGAAAAGCCCTCTCTAAAGGAAGAGCGCGGGCGCCAATATGCCACAGCATTATAGGCAACTATAGTCCTGAATTTAGACTCCTTTAATTTCTTCAGGAAAAGCAGGTCTTCCCCCGCCCGCAAGTCCTCTCTAAATTTCCCGGCTTTTTCCCAAACATATTTCTTCAGCGCCGTGGATGCGACAAACGGGAAATTTCTAAACGGGGATTTTAGCGCCCGATTAGCCGGCAAATAGACCAGCGCAAAACATTCCTCAAAGGTAGTTACGGCGCGGCAACCTCGCAGCCCATGCACGACTTCAAGGGAAGAATCTTCCGCAAAAGGCGCGACTATGTTCTTCAACCAATCCCTGTCTAGGATAATCCCTCCGTCGGTCATCGCGATGATTTCATTTTTTGCATTTTCAATAGCGATATTCCGGCCTTTTCCCGGCAATGCTTCGGTAACGGCTATTAACCTAAGCGGCATTCCCTTTTTCCTGCAATCTTCAACTATCCCGGCAGTGCCGTCAGTAGAGCCGCCGTCCACTATGATTATTTCATCGGGCTTTACGGATTGCGCCTGGAGGGAACCCAATAAATCCGCGATGTGCCGTCCTTCATTCTTTACCGGAACGATTACTGAAACTTTCTGCATATTCAAGGCCTTCCCTCATCCTGCTTCATAACCGAAACAACAATAATATAATCCGCCCAGAGCCGGAAAACCTTCAGCATAATCTTACGCAGTAAACTATTCAGGCCGATAAACGGTCTGATTAAGCATTCTTTGGGGAACCTAAAATAAACATAATCGGTCTTAATTATCCAAAATCCAGCAGCGATAAGAAGATTGGCTATGTCGCCACGGTTATATTCTCTGATATGACTGTCTGACATAAACTCGATTTTTCCTCCAAACGCCGTATGGATCTTATTTCTGAAGCGGTTTAGATTTGGGACCGTCAGTATGAAAAGGCTGTCTTGCGGCTTCATAAATTGCCGGGCTATGTCCAATACTCTTTTATCATCTTCCACATGCTCTATAACTTCCGAAACTATCACTCCATCAAACTGTTTACGCAATACGTCTATTACTCTAAATATATCTGCTACTATAAAGTTACGGTTTCTTTTTTCCTTGTTTATTTCTCTGGCAATCTCTATCGCTCTTTGGTCTATATCTATGGAAGTACACCTCACTTCTTCGGGAAGAATGTATTCCAGGATACCCTTGCCGCAACCCAATATTAATATATCTTTAATATCGTGACTCTTTACTAATTGGGCCAGTGCCATATAACGCAAATTGTGATTTGCGTCATAACCGTATCTAGCTGCCAGTCTCGATAATTCCCCGAAATCAGCCATGGATATTCCTTATGGTTTTATAAGACATAAAGATAATAAATATTAAGCCACAACAGGAAGAAAAAACGATTGATACCGCGGCTCCCGTCAAGCCATATCTGGGAACGAGGAGCAGTAAGCCGCAGATGGTTCCCGTTAACATTGTCAACCCTAAGCCAAAAACCGTCTTACTTTGGTTCCGGGCATAAAAAAGATACATTAAAGGAGTATATAAGACCGTGAATACCGACTCTAAGAGCAGTATTCTGCTGAAGGGCAAGGCGCCCATATATTCAATCCCGAAGAAGAACTTAATGATTGCCGGAGAAGCTATTATTATCAGGATGATAATAAAAACCAATACCCCGGATAGTGACAACGCTTCTTTAAGGCAGGATTATAAATGCTGGCGGGACTTTAGGGCCTGGCTGCCGCGCGGCATAAGTATCGAGGAAATATTTCCGGTAAATAGTGATGCCAGCATGGCAACCCTAACTGCCGCCGAATAGATGCCTATGCTTGCGAAATCCACGTATTTTGCCAAGACGAGTATATCCAGCCGTTGCAGGATTATATAAGTAAAATTGGAGGCCAATAGCCATTTACCGAAATGAAGCATATCGGCAAATAGTGAGAAATGCACCGGAGAGAATGATTTTATCCTCCTGAATATCCAAAAGTATCCCAAGAAACCGGCCAGCGCCGCAACAAAGAAGTTTACCGAGATTGCGGCATTTAAAGTAAGCCCCAGTTTAAAGAAAAACATAGGCACTATTACTAAAATTACCGCCAGATAAAACAAAAGATTTACAAGTGAGAACCTAAAAAAATCTTCTTCGCCCTGATATAGCCCGGAAATACTGGAAAATACGCTTAGAAAGGCCCCAGAAATGACGGCGATGCTTATGTAAAATACCAATTCCGGCTTGCCGAAGACATAATACGACAGCAAAAAACCCAGGGGAAAAGCCAGAATCAGTAGAGATAGGAAGATTAATATTTTTATTAAAAAGCTTGTCCTAAGATAGCTAATCTTATTTTCTTCCGATTCCGCCTTTACATAACGGACATAAGTCGAATCAATGCTGATTGGTAGTTGCCAAATTAATGTCATTACGGTGAAAAATAATGAAAAAATGCCGAAATTTTCCACGCCTAAAGCGCGCGCCAAAATGAGTGAAGCAAGCAAAGACAGCCCTCGCCCCAGGCCGACTCCGAAGATTACTGTTGAATAATCCTTAAATAATTTTAAAGATTTATTTTGGCTCATTATCGGTCGTTACCATCTACGCAGGCAAACCACCTCTCCTGGCCGAGAAAATGAGGGTCAATATTGTGCATACCGCTCTTATTCCAGCCGCTACCACTCGCCTTTAATACTGGATTGCCGGGACATTCTTTTTCTTCATATTCGTTAGTCGTTAATCTAGTAATTTCGAATGCGCATAACTGTCTCCCATAAACCGGGTAGTCATCTTGAGCATACCTGATAACCTTATTATCCAATACCAATACTCTCCCGCCGCAACGAGCGGCATAAGGATTATCTTTGATAACCGAATTGCGGGCGTGCTCTAGCCAGGGCCCCCGCAGGTCTTCGGCATAGAATAGCTTTAACTCATTATTCTGTAGTGTAGGGCAAGTAAATAGCCACCATTTGTTCCTATAGTTAAATATGGAAGAATCTTGAAAATCATGCCCTAGTAAAAGATTCGCTGAAAATTCCCATTGATTAGGAAAACGAGTCGCTTTATATAACCGCACGGCTTTCTTTTCGTAGCTCTCAGGAATCATATAAAATTCACCATTATATTTAAAAACATATGGATAAGACAAATGGAAAGGCTCGCTAAGAACGATTTGGCGGTAGGACCAATTAAAACCGTCCTTGCTGGTAGCAAGACCAATTTCGCCTTTAGAACGCCAAAAAGATAAAACTTCAAAAAACATATACCATATACCTTCTTCCTTTAGCATAAAAGGATCCGCAACAAAAACTGCCCTTCTGTCTGTAATATCTTTCGCAGTCAAAACAGGATTCTTAATATTTTCCGGAGGGTAAAAATGACAGAAAGAATCTCCGGTATATATTCCGATACTCCACCTATCTTCTATACCAAGAAAATATTTTAAGATACTCTTTATTTCCATACTCTTCAATCCTGCTGAATATTGCTCATTCTTAAACCTATCAATTGGCCATTCTATCCATTCTTATCTATTGTTATACCGCTACCTGATATAATTATCGATTTCCGCAGCTGGAATCCGGTATCCGCCGCAACTAACTCTTATACTCAGGGAAATAATCCGCGAGGTTCTTATCCTCGCAATAGATATCCGCAATCAGCCTTCCGTATACGTCTACTGCTTTAATATCTTTCGCATCCACTTTCTTGTTCAGGATTAAATCCGATAGCTTCTGCTTTGCTTCTTCAAAGCCGGGCTCCCCTTTTTCCGGCGTATCATAACCTCTGGGGCGCACGGATTCCCCGGTCATACCCTGCCATTCCCATCCGCCTGCTACCTTAAAGGTATCGCCATCTACTATTTCATTGACTGTGAATTCCGGCATAGCGCGTTCCTTCGTTTTATATAGCTTAGGTATTTTGCAAAAGGCGGAGGGTATTCTCCTTAGTAAATATGCCTGCATCAGAAGGGTTTTCCAGGAACCCTTCGACGTCCCGCTTAACCTTAGCCCAATTTACTCCTTCAACAATCCCGCGGATTAACCGCCTCCAGTTATCTTGTGCAGGAAAATCCTTCTTCCACCCTGTCTGTCTAAGGGCATTCTTGAGCAGTTTGAAATTCGGCTCTATAGCGCTCCATTTTGACAAATACCAGCCTAAATCAAAATAATCCCTGCCCTTGGCGTATCTGCGGGACAATAACGCATGCAGCTTCCCGGCAAAAAGCGATTCAATCTCATAGGATAAAAAAGAAACCGGGAAATATTTGTTTACAATCTGGGTCGTAAGGACAGCCCCTTCCGGGGGATGGGTGTCAATCTCAACCTTAATGGAAAATTTCTGGCTTTTTACAGGCGAAATCCCCGCTTCAAACATCAGGTTTGAGAACTTGATAAAAGCTGAGTTCACAGTTTTTCTGTCGTTGTAAACAACTGAAGCATCGTAGCCGGCTGCTGAAAGTTCGGAGGCAATCTTTTTCAGCAATGCCGCGAAGGGAACCGCCTGTTTTTTTGCCGAAGAAAAATCCAGGTCTTCGGAGAAACGCGGCAGGCCGTATAAAAACCTAAGGGCCGTACCGCCTAAAAATGCCGCCGAGCGGAATACGCCCTCATCCTGCATTACCCTTAAGATATATGCCTGCAAATACTCCCGCATAGTATTCAGCCTGGCATTATACCCCTCTTTCTGCGATACCAGCTCCAACAGGTAATCTTTCATAAATATTTTTCTTCCTTCCTGCGCCCGCAAACGTATTTTTTAATAATCTCAGATGCCTTCAGGACGCCGGGGCTTTTAAACCTCCCGGCATATTGAAGTAATTTAACGCAATTGATTTTTCTGAAATTTTGCAACCGCATCTCTTCCAAATAGGCCTCGTCAACCCGCAGGCCCCTTAAATAGAAAAAATCCAACAGGGCCTTTTCAGGGCCTGCGATAAATGCCTGCTGCTTGTTTACAATAACCGAATCATACCCCCAGAAAAGGCTACTTTTAATATGGCGGTAATCAAACGTGCCGATGGGCGTAATAATTTTTCCTGGCCGCTTAGTGGTAACGCAGGTATAAACCATAACCGCTTCGGGGATAAGCCCGTGGTATTCAAAAGCTTTCTCAAGGCTGATATACGAAGGCCTTTTGAGCGCCGAAGCAATGTACGGTTCATAAATATCCGCTTTGCGGAAATTTTCAGCTAATAAGTAAATGTTATTCTTGAGTTTGATTAACTTTCCGGCCTTACGCCAGCGGCTCAACTGCACTTTAACGGGAGCCGGGTTAACGACTCCGGCAAGCAGGTTTTCGGCATCTATTACCGGTAAGCCCCGCACCCTCTTGAGGAATTCATCAAATTTCATAGTAAAAGTTTAACATATTTGTTAATAAATTGCAATATAAATTTTTAGCTTTTTGGGATTCCGCTCATAGCCCTTTGTCATACCTGCTTGCGATATAATTATCGATTTCCACCGCGGGAATCCTGTAGCCGCCGCGGCGGCCCTCTTTATAAGCGGGAATCTTCTTTTTCCTTATAAGAGAACGCAGGTATTCCTCGCTAACCCTTAAAACTTCCGCAGCTTCCTTGGTCAAAAGTAATTTCTTATTCATCGCAACCTGCTCCTTTTTCCGAATTGGATATAAGAAAGTTATTAATCAGACTGGACTTCAATTCTCACTCTGGGCTTGTGTGTCGGTTTGCCATCCTTCAAAATAAAGCCGCGATTTCCGCTGGCTAACCTATAAGCATCGGCTTCATTCTGCGTTTCTTTTTCCGCCAGAATCTGCTGGCAGCGTTCCTGGCGCATCTCTTTCTTGACCTGCCGGATAGCTGCCTTTAATTCCGTTAAAGAATGTAATTTTGCTTCCAGGGCCCTTTTTTCTTCAAGCAACTTAGTGTTATTACTCTCTGCTGCGGCAAGCTTGTTATTAACCTTATTGAGATGTTTCCGGGTCTGGCCTAATTCTGCCCTAATTCTCTCCAGCCTATTCTTTGTGGAGTCGAGTTCCTGCTGAACGAATTCCTTTAGGCGGCGCTCCAGGCTTAGTTCCAGCTGTAAGTTTTCGATATAAAGCCGCTTCTTGTTGAATTCAAGAGCCAGCCAAACCGATACGGTAATAAACAGCAGTATCCAAATTAATAACCTTATCCTGATTTTTGCTTTTTTCATTTTTCAGCTTATATATATTATTACTATTTAATCAATTTTATTACAATATATGCGGCGACAAAAAAACCAGATTGACCTTGACCTCTCCTCAGTCAACCTGGCCCTATTGCGTAAAATATAACATATTTTTTAGATTTGTCAAGGTTGTGACCGGCTTTTGCCTATTTCTTCCGGTAGGCCTCTAAATAGGAATCGCAGTAAATCTGCTTGTTAAGAATCAGCTCGGCGGTAATGGCGGCATCTACCAGCTCTTTATCTTTGGGGTCAAGGATGGCGGCATCCAGGCCAAAAGCCACTGCCATAGTCAGGAAGGTGCGGTTAACCAGGCTTCTGACGCAGGTTCCCTGGGAGACATTGCTTAAGCCGACAATGGTTTTAGGCGAAGGGTCGGAAATGATTTTGAATTCGCGGATGGATTCCAGGATATCGCGCATCTGCGCCTGGGCAACGTTCACCGGCAGCACAATCGGGTCAAGATAAAGGTCTTCAATAGGAAGCCCCGCGTCAGCGCAGGTAGCCACGATATTGGCGGCCAATTCCAGGCGCTGGTCTTTATTCTGCGGGATACCCTTGGAACTGATGGTCAGGCCGATGAGCTTGGCATTATATTTCTGCGCTAAGGGCACAAGGACTTCCAGCTTTTCCGGGTCTGCGGTGGTAGAATTGATAATTGCTTTATTTTTCAGTACTTTTAAGCCCGATTCAATCACCTGCGGCTTGCTGGAATCAAGAGCAAGCGGCTTATCCGTTACCTCCTGGATAGCCTGGACCAACCATTGGATATCCGAAAGCGGCTCGCGCGATGCCGGGCCGCAATTGACATCCAGGGCGTCCGCTCCTGCCTGAAGTTGCTCAAAGGCGCACTTTTGGATGGCGGCCTTATCCTTTGCCTTAATCGCCTTACCTATATTATTATACATCCCGTTAATCAGCTCGCCGATAATAAACATCTGCCTGCTCTCTATCCGGTTAATTCATCTATATGCTTATTCACTTTTTCGATTGCCCGGGGATGGCGCATCACCAGGATATCCGCTCCTGCCTGAAGCAGCGCAGTAGCAGTCACTATTTCCCAGATTATCCCGTGCTCGGAATCTATTTTAGCTTCTTTTGCCCGCCAGGATTCCTGGGCTGCCAGACAGATAAACGGGCTGGCTACGGTTTTGTCTCCTGCCAGGGCTGCCAAACGGCTGCGCTCCATAATTGAATAGGCGTATTCCAGGCCATAGCCCAGTGCGCCGATAGTAGGATTAATCACGATGCGCTCCAGAGGCAGGCCCATATCGGAAATTAAAATATTCAGCTGTTTGGCGATATTGATATCAATGGGCGATTCGGCGACAATATTGTGGCCGTCTGCCAGCACCGCGGCAGTCAGGGTTTTATAGTTATCCTGTACGGCGCTCCCGATCAGGCAGCGTTCGCCCTTGGCTGCTTCGCAGACTGCCGGTAAAACCAGGTTATCCTTGGCGTCATCTCCGCAGCCCAAGATAATCAGCGGCACATCTATTTTTTTGAGCAATTCTGAAACTAATTTCGCTTCCGCATCCGGGCTCTTATCCCCGAAATCCGGGTGCGCTGCCTGTAATTTCAAACATAAAATTCCTGCCTGGTATTTCTTTACGCATTTTTCCGCCCAGGCCAGGGGCTCGCTAAAAACATCGCGGTAATCCTTGTTTAATTCTTCCGGCCAATCTGTGGGCGCTGTATCCCAGATTTCAAAGGCGATTACCGGCCGATGCGGGATTGCGCCTTCGGCAGATAAAAACGGCAGGGCCTTTTGGCCGCCGACCTTAATCGCCCGGGAGCGGCTGCCCCCTTCGCCTTTAGTCGCGCCGATAGTAATCACCGCTACCTCACCCGGCCATTTTTCCAACATCAACTCTGCTGCCATATCTTATCTCCTATTTTACGCAAGGCGCTGATGCTTTGCGCATCATCGGCTAATGCAAGTAATGAATTTCCGTTCAGGCTGATTTTTTCTATCCGCCTATCCCGGGGTATATTACCGATATAATCCAAACCCATTTCTTTAAGCGTTTCTTTTGCCGGATTTTTTTCGGAGCAATTTACTACCAGGAGGCTCTTCTTTATTTTTATATCCAGCTCTCTGGCTAGTTCGCCGATTCTTCCGGCAGCTTTTAAGCCTGCGGCTGTAATGTTTGAAACTACCACCAACGCCTCGGCGCTTCTGGTGGTCCGGCGGGAAAGGTGCTCTAAACCCGCCTCATTATCAATCACGATATAATCGTAGTCTTTAATCAGGCGCGCCATCAGGTTTCTTAAGACGTTATTGACATAGCAATAACAGCCCGGGCCTTCGGGCTTACCCATTGTCAGGACATCAAAACCCTCTGCCTCGCGGACCGCGGTCTGGACTTCATATTCGATGAAGCGCTCTTTAGGCATCCCGGAAGGGATTCTCTCCGGATGCGCCGCGATATCATCAAGGATAGAGCCGATAGTTTCTTTTACTTCTACGCCTAAGGCCTCGCCTAAATTGCTGTTCGGGTCGGCATCCACTGCCAGAATCGAACCCAGCTTCTTTTCCTTGAGCAGCCTCACCAGGAGCGCTGCGATAGTGGTTTTGCCTGTGCCGCCTTTTCCGGCAATAGCGATGGTATAACTCATTTTATACTTTCACACTGGGGAATTTTGCCAAATCCGTATGCGGGAAAAATAAAGCCGCCATATATTCATCCATATATCCGGGGTCAACCGAGAGCTCAAAGTAAGTCATCTTGCGGGCAATCTCATCCGCCTTTTTCATCGCTTCGTAAGAAAGAAGAATCTGCCGCGCTCCGGCCAAGGAACTGTTACCGACAAAAATAAATCTTGATTTATCCAAGTCCGGAAGCAAGCCGATAGCAATGGCATTGGCGACATCAATATAAGTGCCGAACCCGCCGGCAATAAAAAATTTCTTAATTTTCCTAAAATCGAGGCTCATACGCCTGACCAGGCTGGCGGCTGCCGAGTAAATCGCTGCCTTGGCGCGTTTCAAGTTCTCAATATCTGCTTCATTAATCACGATATCGGAAGCCGTGCCTGTATCTTCCTTGAAAACCACCACAAACTCCTTGCCTGTTTCGCCATCACGGATACGCCTGTTCTTTATTGCCTTGAGCTTCCCGCTTTTATCCAGGAGGCCGGCGCGCAGCATTTCGGCAATCAGGTCAATATAACCCGAGCCGCAGATGCCGCGGGGCTCTTCTTCGCCGATTACGCTGTAAGCAACGTTGAAATCTTTGGGGCTGACTTTTATTTTTTGGATGGCGCCGCGGCTGGCACGCATGCCGCAGGCAACACCCGAGCCTTCAAATGCCGGTCCGGCAGAAGCAGAAGCGGAAATCAAAAACTCCCTGCTGCCTAAAACTATTTCGCCGTTGGTGCCGATATCAATCAAAAGGCATAAATCTTCTTCGTTATCCAGGCCGCAGGATAAAACCCCGGCAGTGACATCGCCGCCTACATAACTGGAGACGCCCGGAACGCAGGATAAAAGCCCGCGCGGATTTATTTTTATCCCGGCTTCGCTGGCGCGCACCGTCGGGACAAAATTCGCCGTGGGCACATAGGGTTCTCTCCTGATATATGTCGGGTCAACCCGCAGCAAAAGATGCATCATCGTGGTATTGCCCGCGCAAAGGGCGCAGTTCACGTCATTCAGGTCTATTGAGTGCTCCTGGATTAATTCATGTAACATCCCGTTCATTACGTCAACCACGGCATGGTGGAGCTTTTCCAGGCCGTCCTCTTCCCGGGCATAAATGATACGCGTGATGATATCGCTGCCGAATGCCGCCTGTTTATTGTAAGCGGCTTTGCTGCCTAAAACCTTATCGGTGCGTAAATCCACCAACTGCCCGGAAATAGTCGTAGTCCCGATGTCAAAGGCCAGGCCGTAATTATGCTGCGAGGTATCCCCCGGCTCAACCAGCACGACTTCCGTGGTGCCGTTTCTTTTGCCTAAAGTCACGGTAATTTTCCATTCAGCATCACGTAACAACTCGCCTAACCCGCGGATATTGGCCAGGCCGGCCTGCATCACCGGGATATCCTGGATTTTACGGATGGCGCGGTATAATCTTTCCAGATCGCTGACCGTATCTTCCAGGGTCGGTTGAGGTAATTCCAGATATAGCTTAGTGGCTAAAGGAGAGTGGTGAAAAATTTCTTCGCCTAAAATTGATTTTACCGGCTCGATTTCTTCGGCCTTCGAATAAAGGCCCTTTAACCTTAAATCAACTTCTTCGGGGTTGAGCTGCTCTAAGTCTAACCTCGATTCCGGAGGAATCTCCACCTCCAAATCGCCCTCTATCGTAGAAAGACAGGCAAGATGGACCCCCTGCCTGCGTTCTTCCAGGCTTAATCTTCCGGTGGGCTGGCTGATTACCTCGCCTTTTTTTAAAATTACTTTGCAGCGGCCGCAAACGCCGTCTCCGCCGCAGCTGGAATTAATATAGACTCCGGCAGAAATGGCAGCCGTCAGGATAGTCTTGCCCTTTTCTACCTCTATGGTCTTATTGTCCGGGTAAAATGTAACTTTGAACTTTTCCATCCTATGGTTACAATTTTTTTAAAAATGACGGTATGCCGGCGGCTTCTTTGGGCCCGACGATAATCTCCCGTCCGGACTTCTCTTCCAAATCCCCGCTCATCACCGCCACATATCCGGGGATAATTAATCTGTTGTGCGAAACCGCCTCTTTGACGCCGAATTTATTCAGGGAATCCGCGATTTTTTCCGGGGTAAATTTTTCCGCTGCCCAGGCAGTCAATACCGACATCCCTTCGGTATCCACGCTGACGATATAAGAAGGTATCTTGCTGGCCTCCACTTCCCCCAATACCGTATAATAGCTCAAGGAAAAGTTGGTAGTCACCAGTACCGGCGATTTATCGGTTACCTGACCGACGCTGTAAAGCTTGGGCTCAATCTGCAGCGGCTTCTGCGGGTCGGTGTAGATATTCTGCCTTAAAGTCAAAAGGGATAAAATCTGCCACGGCTCAATGCCGCGCAGCAAAATAATTCCCGCGTATTTGGCGATATAAGTCGCTGCCTCGGCTGCTTCTTCCTCAGGGTCTTTCTTGTCGATAATTGTTAAGGCCGGATATCCTAAGCTGCGGTTGGATTTTTTCAGCGCCTGTCTTCTTATCTGAGTCAAATCCCAGATTCTATCTCTTATCGGCTTAATCCCGGTCTCCAGGATTAAATCATTCAGCCCTCGGCTGTTTAATTCCCCGGCCAGGATGGAAACTGCCTCTAAATCAGGCGCGGAAACAACCAGCGGCAGATTAAATTCTTTCGCAATTTGCGCAACTCCGGCGAGGTTGCCTTTGCTTGCGTGATAGATTAAAGGCCTTCTCTCTTTCGTAAATTCCGCAGCCTGCTTTAAGGCGGTTAAATCCTCGCTCATCAATACCAGGCCAAGCCGGCTATTCTGTGTTGCCAGTTGCACTGTTTTTACGAACCTTTCTCCGCTGCCCGCCTGTTTTATCGCCACCAGGTTTACGTTTAATTCCTGCCCCACGCGCTCGAATTTCAACCGCTTAATTTTTTCTAACTTCTGCTTTATTTCGTTATCGCCTAAGGTGTCTTCAATAATAAAGCCAATACCGCAGGGGTGGTGGAATTTCTCTTCGTGGCGGAAGAGCACCGTCTCATTACCGACCTCTAATTTATCTTCTCCCGCGCCGATAGTAACTAATTTTACCGGAGGCAGGCTCGATGCCTCTAATTGTTTTTTTGCTTCTGCGCTTAAATAAGGGCATTTGTCAATGCTTACTGCCTTCTTTGCCAATGCCATGGCAAAGGCAAGGCAGGTCGCAAACCCGCATTCTTTACAGTTCGTTTTCGGTAAAAGCTTATAGATATCCAGCCCTGATAAAGCCATCTTCAATCTCCGGAGGTAAGTTTTAAGTTAAAAAGCTGCGCATGATTTTTTTTATATAATTGCCTTGCCAATCTCTCTGCTTTTTGATGCGTGTCCGCTTCTGCCAAGTCCTTCAGCAGGGTATTCTTAAATTTTAAAATCAGTTTCCTGCGGCTGACCTTATTTTTAAAGCCGATCCTGATTACCCTGCCGTTAAATTTACTGATATTGCCTTTTCCGTAAGTCGCTCCCGTAGAAAGCTGCAAGCCGTCAATCAGGCAGGATTTGGGTTTTTCGCCGGCACCCCAAACCTTGACCTCCAGGCCAAAATATTTTTTACAGTTTAATTTTTTCAGCGCCAGTTCCCCGGCGCGTATCCCCAAAACCAGGTAAGGCCCCAAATGCCCGTGGAATCTTATTCCTTCCTTTAAGGAAATCATCGGTTGATTAAACTTGCCATATAACCCGCGCCAAATCCGTTATCAATATTTACCACCGCCACGCCCGGCGAA
Source organism: Candidatus Omnitrophota bacterium (assembly GCA_041653115.1). Lineage (GTDB taxonomy): Bacteria > Omnitrophota > Gorgyraeia > Gygaellales > Profunditerraquicolaceae > JBAZGA01. Next base: position 36,676 of record JBAZGA010000005.1, on the reverse strand, counting down.
CAGCTGTTCAGCATCGTTAATAACGCCGAAAGCCCGGAAAAATTCGCGCCGTATCCGCAGCTCGTCGGCACGGCAATCACCGGAGAGCTGACTAATCCGCTGACTAAACTGGCTAACGCCCCTTCCATACCGGCAACTACGATAATTACGCTTGCCTTCCTAATCTTCCCGATATCGAACATCAGCCGATGCACGCCGGCGACGCCTACATCATAAAGCTTAAGCACGCGGTTCCCCATTACCTCTAAAGTGGTAACCGCTTCCTCTGCTACCGGAATATCCGCGGTCCCTGCCGAGATTACCGCGACCACGCCTTTTTTCAAGGATTTACGCTGCCTGGATAAATAGCCTAACTTTGCCTGCGGGTTATACTTTAAGCGGGGAAATGATTTCTTTAAATAATTAAAAGTGCTTTTCTCTAACTTCGTAAAGAGTAAATCCTGCTTATTCCTGATGAATGTCCTGGCGATATCTTTTAGGTGGGACCTGGTTTTTCCCGGGCAATATACCGCTTCGGAAAATCCGCGGCGCTTTTGCCTGTCTATGTCAAGCCTGGCAAACCCTAAATCGCAGAACCCCCGCTTAAGAAGCATTATTTTTTCATTACCCTTTGAATATTATCCAAAGTATCAAGGCTATTATCAAGATGGAAATTATATAAAAATCGTTAAAATAGAAAAAATCGCTGAATCCGTCTTTCCACGAGCGCCTTTCCAGGCGGGCATCCGGCTTAGGGGCGAGGTTTAAGGTTTTTTTGGCTTCCTCTATCTGCTGGCGTTTAAACCTTAAGTATACGCCGCCGATTTTATAGGCGGGAATTGTGCCGCTTTCGGCCAAATCAATAATCTCTTTTTCGGAGATGCCCAGGATTAAAGCGGCATCCCTGATGGTTAAAAGTTTTTCTTCCGTCATTTATTTTTTAAGTTATTTTCCTACCTTACCCGAAGCCACCCACGTATCTATTGCCTTACGCTCGAATCTCCAGCGCTCCCCTTCTTTGACCCCCGGCACCTTGCCTGCGCTGGCCCACTCCAGGATGGAATTCAAGTCCACTTCCAGGTAACGCGCCAGCTCTTCCGCATTCAAAAAATCATGCAGCATGATGCAGCGGCCTTCGAATATCGCGCCTTCCGCGACGTTTAACTTTAAAGGATATATGTCGCCTTCGAGAACCGCGCTGGGCAGAAGAGTCAGGCTTTCTTTGGCGGTGACGCGGCCCTTGAGCCTGCCGCCGACGATAATATTATCTCCGATAATATCCGCCACTACATTCGCGGTTGAGGCGATGGTCAAGGTGCCCCGCGTATTCAGCGTCCCTTCAAACCTGCCGTTAATCCGCAGGTTTACCGGGTCCCTAAAACTTAACTCTCCCTGCATTGAGGCGTCCACATCCATAACTCTTTCTTCCAGCTTTTTCTTATTAAAAGCCATTTCAGCCTCACCTCCTCAATTTTCCCGTTGTTAACGGGTGAATAAACTGCTTATTTTTTACATTGCTCTCTTTCAAAGAGCACCCCTTCCACGTACCTTAAAAAGAAGAGAATTACAAATCCTAGTATAGCAGTAAAAATGCCTCCCATAAAAAAACCGCAGCCGATAGCCAAACCTATGCCGGCAACCACCCATAGGCTGGCAGCGGTAGTCAGGCCCCTGACTCCTTCACTGTCACGAATAATCGCGCCTGCCCCCAGGAAACCTATACCGGTAATTACGCCGGCGGCAATCCGCGCCGGGTCTAAGGGCGCTATCTTATTATATATATCAAAAACATAAAGCGATGTCAACATTATAAGACACGAGCCCAGGCAGACCATGATGTGGGTGCGTAACCCCGCGGTGCGGCGGCGCATCTGGCGCTCAAAACCAATCAACCCGCCTAATAATACGGACAAAATTAAACGCAGAATAATCTGTTCGTCGGGAAGCATATTCGCCTACCTCCTTTTTTGAATAGCCGGTATCCCAAGCCCGCGACCATTGCCGCGTTATCCAGGCAGAGTTCGCGCGGCGGAAAATATACTTTCAAGGCGCTGGCTTTGCCGCGCTGAAAAAATAATTCCCTTAAGCGGTTGTTTGCAGCCACTCCTCCGCCCACTGCCAGCCGGTTTACCTTCTTCATCCTGCAGGCTAATAACGACTTTTCAATCAAAGTATTGATTACCGTTTCCTGGAATGAAGCGGCCATATCTTTTTTATCCTGCTGCCCCAGCCGCTTATTCCCTGCCGCGTACCAAAGAGCTGTCTTTATCCCGCTGAAGCTGAAATCCAGGGGCTTTTTCGTATTACTGCAGGCAAACTTGTATTTGCGCGGATTGCCTTTTTGGCCGGCTTTTTCTATATAAGGGCCTCCGGGATAACCTAATCCTAGAATCTTGGCGACTTTATCAAAGGCCTCGCCGCAGGCATCGTCAAGAGTAGAGCCTAAAAGACTAATCCGGTCAAAATCTTCTATGTAGAATAAGCTCGTATGGCCTCCGGAAACCACTAAGGCAATAAAGGGTAAAGCCGGAGCCCGGCCGCTTAAGAAAGCCGCGTAGATGTGCCCGTGCAGATGGTCGATCCCCAAAAGAGGGACCTTTGATGCAAAGCCGGCAGCCTGGGCAAAAGATACGCCTACCAATAAAGAGCCCAGCAATCCCGGCTTGCAGGTTACGCTCATTAAGTCTATGTCTTTTAGTTTAATCCCGCCTTTTTTCAGGGCAGAATCTACGACGTTAGCGATAGTTTCCAGCTGCATGCGCGAAGCAATCTCCGGCACTATCCCGCCGTATTCTTTATGGAACTTCAGGCTCGACGCCACAACGCTGGAAAGTATCTCTTTACCGTCCTGAACTACCGCCGCTGCGGTCTCATCGCAGGAGGTTTCTATCCCCAAGACAAGCATTATTCCACCAACTCCGAGACAAAAACAAACCTATATCCTTCTTTTTCCAATAAAGGCATCTGCTCTTTCAGTACCTGCAGGGTGACCCTGCGGTCATGCCCGATGCCGATTGCCCGGCCGTGAAGCCTGGAAGCGGCCTTTAATTGTTCAAGCTGGCCCTTGATATAAACGGGGTCCTCCTCGTTATCGAGGAATATATTTCTCCTGGCGAACTTAAGGCGGATTTTTTCAGCCACTTCCGGGGCAACCGAATCGCCGGAGACGAGGCTGTCCAAAAAATAAAGCCCTCTCTTTTTCAGCTCCCTGAAGATAATCTCCATCGTCCTTTCGTCTTCGGTAGCCCTTGAACCCATATGGTTGGAGACGCCCGATACATTCTGGACACTGGCTAAATCCTTGCCGATAATCTCTGTAATCTTCGCGGCCTGCATTGAAACCATAATCGTATCGCGTTCCAGGCGGTATCTCTCGTGCGGCTCCATCGGCAGGTGCAGGATTATTTCAAACCCCTTCTTTTTTAATCCGCTGCTCACGGCGCGGGAATAGCTTAAGGAAGGGAGCACCGAAACAGTGAGGGGGTATTTTATCTCTTCCAGGATGGAGAGGTTCTTTAAATTATAACCCCAATCGTCAATCACGATGGCAATCTTGCCCTTTATCGCCACGACCGGGGCAGGGGCTTTGGCTTTTTTAGGTATTTTTTTCGGCCGGGTGGCGATAAAAAGAAACGCCCCTTCCAGAATAACTACCAGAGAGAGAATCCAAACCGCTATTTTATACTTCTCTTCTTTTCTCAATTATTTTTAGCCTGGTTATAGATTTTAAGCGCCTTTAAGACGTCCAGCGCGCGCATCAGCTGATTATCGCTTTTATAGTTCCAGGACTCCCCCTCTTTTTTCTGCGGTTTACCTGTTTCTTTTTTCTCCATTTCTTCAAATACATCTTCTGCTTTAGCGGTAGCGAGTTCGATTTTACCTTCTTCCACCGCGATATCGGGAATGACTCCTTTTTCGTGAATAATCCTGCCTAAAGGCGTGATATATTTGCTGGTGGTAAGCCGCAGCGCCGAGCCGTCGCTTAAAGGTATCACCGTCTGCACCACGCCCTTGCCGAATGATTTCGTCCCCAGGACTATCCCGCGTTTATAGTCCTGAAAAACCGCCGCCACAATTTCACTGCCGGAAGCCGAGCCCTCATTGATTAAAACAACGACGGGTAAATCCAGGATCGGGTCCTTTGCGCGGGATAAGAACCTTAAATCCTGAGAGCTTTTGCGGCTCTTGGTAGAAACAATCAGTTTGCCTTTTTCGATGAATCTTTCCGTCACTTCTACCGCCGCTTCCAAAAGCCCGCCGGGGTTATTGCGCAGGTCTAATATCAGGGCGTTCATTCCCTCTTTCTTCAGCTTATCCAAAGCCGCATCCATATCCCGGGCAGTGCTTTCCCTGAATTCGACCAGCCGGATATAAGCAATGCCGTCCTCCAGGATCCTTGCTTCCTTGATGTCCTTTATCTTAATGATGTCGCGCACTATCTTGAATTCCAGAAGTTTCTTTTCCGATTCCCTGAGGATGGTAAGGTTTACCGCCTCCCCCGGTTTCCCGCGCATTCTTTTTACCGCGTCGGTAAGCGTCATATCGCGGGTCAATTCATTGTTGATTTGCACAATCCGGTCGCCGGCTTTGACACCGGCTTTCCAGGCAGGCGTATCTTCCGTGGGGGTTACTACGGTTAAAAGCCCGTCCCTGATGGTGATAACGATGCCCAGCCCGCCGAATTTACCTTCCGTGTCCACCTTCAACTCATTATAAGTATCGGGGTCCATAAACTGGCTGTGCGGGTCTAATGACGAAAGCATCCCTTTCAATGCCCCGTAAATCAAATCCTTGGGTTTGGCTTCATCGACATAATCCGTCTGAATAATCGCCAGCGTATCCGCAAACAACTCTATTTCCCGGTAAAGGTTGTCCTTGCTCTTTTTATCCGGCCCGGAGAAGCTTACGGAACTGACCGTAAAAACAATCAGCGCCAGGATTATACCGAAGGATAATTTTTTAAACATTATTGCAACCTCCGCTTTAATATTTCCTGAACTACTTTGGGATTGGCTTTTCCGCCGGTCTTCTTCATTACCTGGCCTACCAGGAACATAATCGCGTTGCTTTTTCCTGCCTGATAAGCCTGGACCGACTGGGGGTTTTCTTTGATCACCGCATCAACCTCTGATTCTAAGGCAGAAGCATCGGAAATCTGGAATAAATTTTTCTCCCGGATGATGTTAGAAGCTAAATTAGCAGTACTTACTGATTCCGCAAAGACAGACTTTGCTGTAAGATTAGAAATCTTTCCGTCCTCTGTATTAATGATTAAATCAATTAATTCGTCAATGCCGCCGGGGATCTTTAATTCTGAAATAATTAAGTTAGAAGCGGACGCTAAGGCGGTTACCGGACCAATTAGCCAATTTACTAACGGTTTTTTATCCTCTCGGGGATATGCACGCATCAAACGCTCTACGTATTCCGCGTCCTGCTTGGAAGAAACCAGGATTTTTGCGTCATACTCGCTTAGACCAAACTCTTTAGTAAAGCGCAATAGTTTCTGAGCCGGCAATTCAGGGATAGACTTCCTGATTTCTTCTTTCTTTTCCCGGCTGATGATAAACGGCACGAGGTCAGGCTCGGGAAAATAACGGTAATCCTGCGCCTCTTCTTTGCTGCGCATGGAAACGGTCTCCTGAAGTTTAGCGTCCCAGAGCCTGGTTTCCTGGATGATTGCTTTGCCGTCATCCAGCAAACCTCCCTGCCTGCCGATTTCAAACGCCAGCGCGTCCTTTACCGCCTTAAAAGAATTCATATTCTTCAATTCGGCTTTTACGCCTAACTCCTTCGCCCCTTTTTGTTTGAGCGAAATATTGGCGTCGCAGCGCAAAGACCCCTTTTCCATATCGCAATCCGAAACTCCCAGGTACTCAATGATACTTTTCAAAACCGTCAAATATTCATAGGCCTCTTCAGGCGAATTGATTTCCGGGTCGCTGACAATCTCCAATAAAGGTATGCCGGCGCGGTTAAAATCTACCAGGCTTATCTCTTCTTTATGGATGAGCTTTCCCGCATCCTCTTCCAAATGCACGCGCCTGATGGCGATGCGTTTATTCTTTCCGCCCGCCTCTATGTCCAGAAACCCCTCTTTAGCTATCGGCAAATCATACTGCGAAATCTGGTAATTCTTGGGTAAATCCGGATAAAAATAATTTTTCCGGTCAAACTTGGTGTATTCCTGCACCTGGCAATTTAAGGCCAAGCCCACCTTAATCGCGTAATCCAGGGCGGTTTCATTCAGCACCGGCAAAGACCCGGGAAAGCCCAGGCAAACCGGGCAGGCCTGTGAATTCGGCTCTTGGCCGAATTCGGTGGAACAGCCGCAAAAGGCCTTAGTCTTGGTCTTCAGGTGCACGTGGACTTCTAAACCAATAACCGCTTCGTAATCCTTCTTTGCTTTCATTTCAGTCGCGGATTCATTTTATGCCAGCCGGTATTCTGCTCGTAAGTGTGGGCGACCCGGAAAAGCATTTCTTCGGCAAAAGGCCTGGCTAAAATCTGTAATCCTACGGGCAGGCCCTTTTTCGTAAAACCGCAAGGAATGGATATCGCGGGTATCCCGGCTAAATTTACCGAAATCGTAAAAATATCGGAAAGATACATCTTCAGGGGGTCTTTTATTTTTTCTCCGATTTTAAATGCTGCCGTGGGCGTGGTAGGGGTGACGATACAGTCAAGCTGATTAAAGGCTCGCTCAAAATCCTGCTTAATCAGCGTGCGCACTTTTTGCGCCCGAAGATAATATGCGTCGTAATAACCGTGGGATAAAACAAAAGTCCCCAGGATAATCCTTCTTTTTGCTTCTTCGCCAAACCCCTCTCCCCGGGTTTCTTTATACATGTCTATTAACGAGGCGCGGCTGCTGCTGCGATAAGCATACTGCACTCCGTCAAAGCGCGCTAAATTAGAGCTCGCCTCTGCCGTGGCGATAATATAATAAACCGGCACCGCGTATTCGGTATGCGGCAGGGAAACCTCCTGGCAGTCCGCCCCTAAACTCTTCAGTTTTTCCAGGGCTTCTTTGATGATAGTTTTGACTTCAGAATCCGTGCCTTCAATAAAATATTCCTTGGGGATACCGATTTTAATCCCTTTTATATCATTAAGCAGCGCCTGCGTATAATCGGGCACTTTCTCATTTACGGATGTAGAATCCCGCGGGTCAAAGCCGGCAATCACATTCAATAATAACGCGCTGTCCCTTGTGTCCTTTGTAATCGGCCCGATCTGGTCTAAACTGGAGGCAAAGGCGATTAAACCGTAGCGGGAAACCCGGCCGTATGTCGGCTTTAAGCCGACCACGCCGCAAAAAGCGGCGGGCTGGCGGATTGAGCCGCCGGTATCCGAACCTAATGCCCAGATTGCCTCATCGCCGGCTACTGCCGCGGCTGAACCGCCTGAAGAGCCTCCCGGCACGCACTCTAAGTCCCAGGGGTTATGCGTCGGCCCGAAACAGGAATTCTCCGTGGATGAACCAAAAGCAAATTCATCCATATTGGTTTTCGCCCCTAATATTAGAGCGCCGGCAGCTTTTAATTTTTTGACCACTGTGGCGTCGTACGGCGGCCGGAAACCCCCTAAAATCATCGAGCAGCATTCGGTATTTAAGCTGTCGGTGCAGATGTTGTCTTTTAGGGAAATAGGAAGGCCTTTTAAGGGAAGCGCTGCCGCGCCGGACTGTTGCTCTGCCGGATTGTTTGAACTATCGAAACGGACATAAGCTTTGACTCTTGCGTCTGTATCTTTTATCCTCTGGTTAAGGCGGGAAATAACCTCTTCGGAAGTAATTTCTTTACGGCTTAAACTTTCGATAAGCTCATGCGCTGTTAATCTATTTAATTCTTCCATTGATAGGGGTAAAGGCTTTTATTCTATGATTTTCGGCACTGCAAAGAAACTCTCTTTTTTCTGCGGGGCATTTTCCAGTGTTTTTTTCAGCGGCAAAGATTCAGCCGGGGCATCCCGCCTCAACACGTTATTAACCGGCAGGATATGGCTGGTGGGGCTCGTACTTTTTACGTCTATTTTTTTTAATTTATCGATAAAACCCAGGATATCCTTAAGCTGTCCGGAGAGGGTTTCCAGTTCTTTAGGCTGCAATTCAATGCGCGCCAGGTGCGCGGTATACTTAACTGTATCTTTGTCTATTGACATAAGTTATGCCTCCGCTTAAACTTAGCTTTTGATTATAACGCGGTTTAGAGAAAAAGTCAAAGGATATTCGGAAAGAGGAAACGGCTGTTTATCGGTTCTGTTTTATTGCGCGATACAGGGCAGGGCACTGAGGGTTATTTTCAAGGAATGCGTGAAGGTAATTAAAAATATCTTGTGATTATTGACGGCATAAAGGCTCCCCTTGATACGGCAGAAAAATTTTTCTTTCTGTTCCCGGGTATTACGCTCTTTTAAGATATAGATGTAAGGCTCGGGGGCGGGAAACTTGTTATCCTTGACTTCCTTAAGCAGGCAAACAAAATGGCGCCGGATAATACTGCGCACCCCTTCTTTATCGATAACCTCGGAGCTGATGATTATCCTTCTTTTTTTCCGGGTAGAAGTTAAATTTTTAAATAATAGGTCTCTCATAATATCTTTGCGAATTTAAAGCCGGGTTACCCTTTAAAAGACTTTCTCCTGTTTTTCCGGCAACCCGGCTTATCCCCTACTCTCGTGGCTGGTGGGGATGATTAAAACTGCCTGTTTTAACTTCAATTTAGAGTATAACATCCGGATTTACCTAATTTCAAGCCATTAAAGGACTTAGAGGAAAACGCTTACTTTTTGAGGTTGGATTAAGCGGGCTTTTTAAAAGAAAGGCGGGGTTCTTTCCCCCTGAGCAGCCTTTTGAGGTTGGAGCGGTGGCGCAGGAAAATAAAAACGGTAATCAATAAACTGAAAAATACCAAACCGTTGGAAAAATTCCGGGAATCCCTGAATAAAAGCATAAAGACCGGCAAGGCTATGCCGGCTAAAAGCGAAGATAGAGAGACAATCCTGATAATAATGAATGTAATCAGCCAGACTAAAATTACCAAAGCCAGGATGATGTTAAAACCGGATATCTTAAAGGCCAGGCCGATCAATACTCCAAAAGTCGCGGCTACCCCCTTGCCGCCTTTAAAATTCAAGAATATTGTCCAGTTATGGCCAAAGATGCAGCTTGCCCCCAGGATAGCGCGCAATAAATCCCCCGATAATAGCGCGCTCTTAGAAAGCGCGTAATCAGCCACAAAAATTACCGCCAGAATACCCTTCAGCATATCCAGCGACAATACCGCCAGGCCCGCTCTTTTCCCTAAAAGCCTTAAGGCGTTGGTCGCTCCGACATTGCCGGAGCCGAATTTACGGATATCAACGCCTTTCAATAAACGGCCGAAAATATAGGCAGTGGGTATTGAGCCTAAGAGATAGCTAGTGGCTATTGCGAGGATTATCCAAAGCATAAAGCGTCTTAAACCCCCTCATAATGTAATCTGCCCCCGAGATCACGGTAAATAATACCGCCAGCCACCAAAAAACCTGCGCGATTTTTATCGGCGTCTGCAGCAGCACGATGATTACCGCCGACATCTGAAAAATCGTCGTCAGCTTGCCCCACTTGGTCGGCAGGATATTAATCCTTTGCTTAACCATATAAATCACGGCTGCGCCCAGGAGGATTAAAACATCCCGGCTGATGACAATCAAAGTCACCCATAATGGGAAAGTAATGCTGAATTTCCCCAAGGCCAGACAAATAAAAGCGCTCATCAATAATAATTTATCGCCCAGCGGGTCTAAAATCAGGCCTGCCGGAGACTGCTGCTTGGATTTACGGGCGATATAACCGTCCACGGCGTCGGAGAACACGGCTACAATAAAAATAACCAGGCTCACCAGCCTTAAGTAATCCCTCTCAGGCGCGTAATAGACGATACTGGCGATAAAAAAAGGAACGGTGAGGATCCTGAATGTAGAAATCTTATTCGCAAAGTTCATTTTATAATCCTGATCCGCCGGGGCGGCCAATAGATAACCATCGCCTTGCCCAATATATTTTTATGCGGGACAAAACCCCAGAAGCGGCTGTCCTGGGAAGAAGCGGAATTATCGCCCATCACAAAGAAGTGACCGGGCGGAACGGTTATCTTGTCGCCTTCTTCGGCAAATCTGCCCCGGTTATAATAATACCTCTGGCTGAACAGAGGGTCAAGCAACGGCCGGCTATTAATATATACTGTCCCGTTTTTAATTTCTACGCTCTCGCCCGGCAGGGCAACCAGCCTTTTGATAAAGTCCTTTTTCGGGTTCTCGGGATAGATAAAGACGACCACGTCGCCTCTCTTCAGCGGCTTTACCTGGGGCAGCCGCAAATCCGTAAACGGTATTTTGGCGCCGTAAATAAACTTATTTACCAGGATTAAATCCCCTTCTAAAAGGGTCGGCCGCATCGAACCGGTGGGAATCTTAAAGGCCTGGACGATAAATGCCCGGATAATCATCGCCAGGATAAAGGCAACTACGATTGACTCAATCCAGTCGCGGACTATTGACTTTTTTCTCGTGCTCATATCTTTAATACCTCCAAAAATGCTTCCTGCGGAATCTGCACCTTACCCAGCTGCTTCAGCCGCTTTTTGCCCTGTTTCTGGGTTTCCCAGAGCTTGCGTTTACGGGTGATATCGCCGCCGTAACATTTCGCGGTTACATGCTTACCCACGGAGCGTATTTTTTCCGAAGCTAAAATCTGGCTGCCTACCGCCGCTTGGATAGCGACTTCGAATAATTGCCGCGGGATTAATTCTTTTAGTTTAGAAGTCAAGGCGTGAGCGCGTGACATCGCCTTTTCTTTATAGACTAAAGAAGAAAAGGCGTCGCAGATAACCCCGTTTAAGAGGATATCCAATTTTACCAGTTTGGTGGGAAGGTATTCCTTGAATTCGTAGTCTAAGGAACCGTACCCTTTGGTCAAGGACTTCATCCGGTCGTAAAAATCCACGATGATCTCGGAGAGCGGTATATCAAAGACCAGTTTTACCCGGTCTTCGGTAAGGTATTCGCTGGTGCAAAAGATACCCCGCCGGGCTTTGGTAAAATCGCAGATCGCTTCTATCGCGTCCACCGGTATAATCATCAATAAGCACACATATGGCTCAAGCGCCTCCTGGATTTCCTGGGGGGGCGGAAATTTCGCCGGGGTATCTACCTCGGTAAGCTCCCCGCTTCTCTGCCTTATCCTGTAGACTACGTTTGGAACGGTCAAAATCAGGTTTAAATCATATTCTCTTTCCAGGCGCTCCTGGGCGATTTCCATATGCAGCAGGCCTAAGAAGCCGCAGCGGAAACCCGAGCCGAAAGACTGCGAATTTTCCGGCTCAAAGACAAATGAAGCATCCGATAATTTTAATTTATCCATCGCCGTGCGTAAATTAGGGAAATCCGCGGCGTTTACCGGATAAATACCGCAGAATACCAAAGGCTTTGGCGTGCGGTACCCCGGCAAGGCCTCCGCGCAGGGATTTTTGATGTCGGTCAGGGTGTCGCCGATGATAATTTCCCTGGGGTCGCGGATATTGGCGGTAAGATACCCTACTTCGCCGCAGGATAAAGCATCAACCCGGGCATATTTTAAGTCCTTGAATACGCCCAATTCTTCTATCTTATAAGTCTTGCCGGAATGTATCAGCTTAATCTGGGTATTTTTTTCGATTTTCCCGTCCATCGCCCGCACGAATACGACTACCCCTTTAAAAGTGTCAAAGCGGCAGTCAAAGACCAGCGCTTTCAGCGGCCGGTTAACCTCGCCACTGGGCGGAGGCCCGCGCTCGACAATCCTCTCTAAAATTTCTTCTACGCCGGTGCCTTCCTTTGCCGAAGCCAAAATTATCTCTTCCTCATCAAACCCCAGCACATTGACCAGCTGCTTCTTGACGCGCGGTATATCGGCGGTGTTTAAGTCGATTTTATTGATTACCGGGATTACCTGGAGCTTATTGTCGCGGGCAAGATAATAATTAGCCACGGTCTGGGCTTCTATCCCCTGGCCGGCGTCTACCACCAGTATCGCCGTTTCGCAGGCTGCCAGGGACTTGGAAACCTCATAGGTAAAATCTACGTGGCCGGGCGTATCAATCAGGTTGAGTATATAATCTTTATTGTCTTTTTTAGAACGGTAAGACAACCTGACCATTGAGGCCTTAATGGTAATGCCGCGCTCCTGCTCTAACTCCATATCGTCCAGGAGCTGGGTGCCTTTATGCACCTTCTCCACCGCTCCGGTCAATTCCAATATCCTGTCTGCGAGGGTGGATTTACCGTGGTCGATATGGGCGATGATGCTAAAATTCCGGATGGGTGATTTATCCATGGCGCTTAACGGATGTAACTTAACGCTTTGTTTACTACTTCTTCGATGGTCATCCTGGTCGTATCGATATAAACAGCGTCATCGGCTTTTTTGAGGGGCGCGAATTCGCGGGTAGAATCTATTTTATCGCGGTTAGAGAGGTCTGACTCTATATCTTTTAAAGTTACGTCCTGGCCTAAATCTCTTAACTCCTGATAACGCCGCCTTACCCGTTCGGAGAAATCGGCGTCAATATAGAATTTCTTCTCGGCATCGGGAAAGACTACGGTCCCGATATCGCGGCCGTCTAAAACACTGTCTTTACTTTTACCCAGCCTCCTTTGTAAACCCAGCATCACTATTCTCACGTCTTTGATTTTGGCGATATCGGAGACGTATTTAGTGATGCGCGGCTGCCGGATTTGGGCGGAGACATCGCCGCCGTCCAAAAAAACCTTTAAAGAGCCGTCTGAATCATTCGCCAAGTCAATATTGGTATTGCGGGCCAATTCTACGAGGCGCGCGGTATCCTCTGTTTCAATTCTATTTTCCAGGGCCTTTAGCGTCAGCGCCCGGTACATTGCGCCGGTATCTATGTAAAGAAAGCCCAGTTCCCTGGCCAATATCCTGGCAACCGTGCTCTTGCCTGCGCCGGCAGGGCCGTCGATAGCGACAATCATTCCAAAAGCTCTCTTTTTTTCTTTGCCCCCTTGAGAATTTTAATCAGTAAACTTCTATCCTTGCTTTTAATTGCCGATTTTATTTTGCGCAGCTCATCCTCAAACAGGCTCACTGCCTTCAATAATCCGGCGTTGCTTAAAAAAATATCCGCCCAAAGCCCGGGGTCGGATGCGGCAATGCGCGTCGTATCCTTCAGGCCGCTTGCGGCAAACCTTAAATATTGCCTGGGGGCAATGCCGATCAAGGAAAAGGCGGCCAGATGCGGCAGGTGGCTGATAAAAGAAAGTATTCTATCGTGCGCTCGTCCGGATAAAAACACCACTCTCACGCCGAGTTTGCGCCATAACTCTTCTGTTTTTCTCTTTGCCGCAGGGTCGGTATTTTTTGTCGGCGTCAGGATACATAAGGAACCTTCAAAGATAAAGGGGTCGGCGTTATTGATGCCGCGCTTCTCTGAACCGGCCAAAGGATGCGTTCCGACATAACGGGAGAAAAGCCTGTCTAATTTAGAGACGATTTCCTCTTTAGTGCTGCCGACATCGATAACGACGCAGTCCCTTTTTACCAGCGGCGCGATTTTCTCCGCCAATCTTAAGATGGTTTTAACCGGCGCCGCTAAAATTACCAGGTCCGCATCCCTGACTATGCTTAAATCCTGCGTCCCCTCATCTATCGCCCGGTTTTTCCTGGCCAGGGATAAGGTTTTTTTATGCCGGCTGACTCCGATGATTTTACGGGCGAGCTTTTTCTTTTTCATTGCCAAAGCCAAAGACCCGCCGATTAAACCTACGCCGACAATGGCTACTTTATCGAATAAACGCATTAGATTTCCCTGCCTAAGGTCCTGGCTATTTTTTTCAACTCTTCCATCAATCCGCTGAAATTATCCGGCAAGAGAGACTGCGCTCCGTCGGATAAAGCGTCTTCGGGGTGGCTGTGCACCTCTACAATCAGGCCGTCGGCTCCGGCAGCCAGGGCAGCCTTGGAAAGCGGGGAAACCAACCCCCATTTTCCGGCAGCGTGACTGGGGTCAACGATTACCGGCAGGTGCGAAAGCTGCTTAATCACCGGCACCGCGCTGATATCCAGGGTGGTACGCGTTGAATCCTCGAATGTGCGGATACCCCGCTCGCATAAAATCACGTTAAAATTCCCTCCGGCTAAGATGTATTCCGCCGACATCAATAATTCCTTGACCGTGGAAGACATCCCCCGCTTTAAAACTACCGGCTTCTTGGTCAGTCCCACCTCTTTCAGGAGATTAAAATTCTGCATATTGCGCGCGCCGATCTGAAAGACATCCGCGTATTTCGCCACTAATTCCACGTCGCGGGTATCCATCACTTCGCTGACCGTGACCAAACCGAGCTCCTTGCCTACTTTATTTAAAAGCTTTAAGCCTTCTTCGCCTAATCCCTGGAAGCTGTAAGGCGAGGTGCGCGGCTTGAATGCCCCGCCGCGTAAAACCACTGCCCCGGACTTTTTTATTTCTTTGGCGACTTCGTATAAAGTCTCCGGGTTCTCAATGGCGCAGGGACCGGCCATCATTACTATTTTTTTACCGCCGATTTTTATTCCCTTGCCCAAATCAACCACAGAATCTTCACGCCGGAATTCCCGCGAAACAAGCTTATAAGGCGCTAATACCGGCATTACCTTTTCTATGCCCGGAAAAACCTCTAAGGGGGTCACGCGCAGCACGTCCTCTGGCCCGATAAGGCCGATAATCGTGCGCTCTGTGCCTTTTGAGACGTGAGGCTTAAGCCCCAGCTTCTCTACTTTTTCAATAATATGGTTAATCTGCTCTTCGGTGGCATCCGGCCTTAATACGATAATCATTTACATCCTCCTTAAAGTACTTTCTTTAAAACTCTGATAAACCGTTCATTCTCTTTTTTTGTCCCGACGCTTACGCGGATAAAGTTTTTTAAGCCGTATTGTTTCATATCCCTGATAATCACGCCGTATTTAAGCATCTCCCTGAAGAAAAGGACACTGTCCCGCCCCACATCAACCAGGATAAAATTAGCAACCGACGGGACATAGGCTAATCCCAGCGACGTCAGGCCATCGTAAAGATAGCCCTTGCCCTCTAAAACTATCTTCCTGGTTTTTTTCAGGAACTGCCTGTCGTCTAATGCGGCAACGGCCGCTGCCTGCGCCAATGAATTGACGTTAAAGGGCTGGCGGACCTTTTCCATCGCCGAAATTAATTCCGGACGGGCAAAGGCGCAGCCGATCCTTAAACCGGCCAGGCCATAAGCCTTGGAGAATGTCTTCATCACGATTACATTATTATCGCGGATATAGCTTAGGCTGCTGGGAAAATCAGCGGTATCAACGAAGGTATCGTATGCCTCATCCAACACCAATAATACCCCTTCGGGCAGGTCCTGCATAAATTCTTCAAGTTCCAGCTGGGAAACATAAGTGCCCGTAGGATTATTCGGGTTGGAAATAAAAATAAGCTTGGTCCTCCTGTCAATTTTTTTCTTTATCGCCCCTAAATCATATTTAAAATACTTCAGGGGGGCAGTGATGATTTTACGGTTATTCACCTGGGAAATAATGCCGTATTCCAGGAACGTGCCCTCCGAGGTGATGATGTTTTCATCTTCTTCGACAAAGGTCTTGATAATCACGTCAATCAGCTCGTCCGAGCCGTTTCCGGCAATAATCTGGCCCGGCTGCAGGTTAAAATATTTACCCAGCTTTCTTTTCAAATAAAAGCTGCTGCTGTCGGGGTAGCGGTTAAGCTGCGAGAGGTGCTTTTTTATCGCTGCCACTGCCTTGGGAGATACGCCCAGGGGGTTCTCGTTAGAAGCAAGCTTAATCACGTCCTTTAAACCCAACTGCCTTTTTGTTTCCTCTATGGGCTTACCTGCCTGATAGGGCATAATCCTGAGTATATTTTTTCTGACTAATTCTTCCATTATTCTCCTACCGGATACGAGCCTAAAATTTTCAAAAACTTACATTTATTTTCCAGTTCCCGGATTGCCTTATTCACCTTCGGATTATTGCGGTGGCCGGCTAAATCAACAAAGAAGTAGTAATCCCAGGCTTTCTTTTTTGAGGGCCGGGACTCTATCTTGGTCAGGTTAATCCGGGATTTCTTGAAAGGCATAAGCATATCGTGCAACGCCCCTACCCTGTCTTTAATCGAGAACATAATCGAGGTCTTATCGTTGCCGGTTACCGGCACGTCGGTCCGGCCGATGACCAGAAAGCGCGTAATATTATGCGCCGAATCTTCGATATCGGAAGCGATTACTTTTAGTTTATAAACCTTCGCCGCTAAAAGCGAGGCAATGCAGGCGCTGTATTTTTCTTTGGCGGCGATTTGCGCGGCGCGGGTGGTGCTGGATACCTCAATTCTTTCCGTAAGAGGCAGGTTCTCCTGGAGCCAGATGCGGCACTGGCCGAAGACCTGCGCGATAGAATATATCCGCTTGATTTTGCTCTTCGGGCAATTTGCCAGGAGATTATGCGCCACCTCTAAAATTATCTGGCTGCAAATCTTTAAATCCGAATCCACGAGCATATCCAGGGTATGACTGACTGCTCCTTCGATGGAATTCTCTATCGGGACCACGCCGTAATTCGCCTCGCCTTTTTCCACTGCCGAGAAGACATCGCTGATGCTGTTACAGGCTAAATATTCCACCTGTGTGCCGAATTTCTTTAAAGCTGCCAGGTGGGTAAAGGTCGCCTGCGGCCCCAAATAAGCTATCCTTACGGCTGCGCCCATACTCAGGCTGGAAGACATAATCTCCCTGTAGATTGCAGTGAGGCTGGAATTATTCAACGGGCCTTTGTTTGCGCCGGTGACTCTCTTCAGCACTTCACTTTCGCGGTCCGGAGAATATCCGCTCTTTCCGGCGCTGCGTTTAAGCCTGGCGATATCCAGCGTTACCCTGGTACGCAGGTTCAAAAGCCGGGTTATCTGCTTATCTATATTATCAATTTGTCTGCGCAACTTCTTTAGGCTCATCTATCCCCTCCCCTGTATTTGGCGGCACCTGGAAATTTTCTATCTTCGGCAATTCTTCCAATGATTTTAAGCCGAAGTATTCCAAAAACTGCCGGGTTGTCCCGTAGACAAAAGGCCGGCCCGGAGCCTTTTTCCTTCCGGCAACGCGGATGAGGTCTTTATCCAAAAGGCTCGCCACTACGCCATCGACATTTACATTACGCAAAGACTCTATCTCCGCCTTGGATACCGGCTGTTTATAAGCCACCATCGCCAATGTTTCCAGGGCGGGTTTGGACAATTTTTCTACCCGGCGCTGCTTATAAAGCTTCTTTAAAAAAGAGGCAAAAACAGGCGAGGTAATCATCTGAAATCCGCCGGCGACTTCCGTAACCCGCACCCCCCGGTTGGCGGTTTCGTATTCAGACTTTAATTCTTCCAGAGACTGCCGGATTTGGCTGGTGTCCAGATTATTCAACACGCCTCTTATCTGTTCAAGAGTCAGAGGCTTGTCGCTGGAAAAAAGCAGCGCCTCGATTACCGCTTTGACATTATCCTCGCTCATTTTATTTTAATTTCCTCTGTTTATAGAGTTCGTTCAAAAGCTCCTCGGTCGTCTGGATGCCGCTGGACCTTTCCAGCGCCTTCTTAATCATTGCCTGGGCTTCGGATTTCTTATATTCCAGCTGCATCAAAACGGCCTGCGCTTCTTCCACGATATCGCTGACCGGGACTTTGCGCGTTTTGACTTTATCGTCCTGAATCAGGCCGAATTTACCGACTTTGTTCTGCAGCTTGGCGACAATTTCCCTTGCCCTCTGCTGGCCGATACCCGGCAGAGAAGTCAGGAAAACTATGTCCGCTTCATCGATTGCCCGGGCAATTAAAGAGATAGGCTTATTCAGGGCCTTGAGCGCCGCGCGCGGCCCGATCCCCGATACGGTAATAAAGGACTCAAAAAATTCTCTCTCCACTTCATTTAAAAAGCCGATCAGAACCGGAGTGCTTTTAGACGGCTCAACCTGATGATAGTGATAGGTAATCAGGCTGACCGTATTGTCCGGCTGTAATCCTTCATCCAGCCGCTGCATTACGCAGGTGGGAAGAAAAACCTCATAACATATACCGCCGACATCAATGAGTAAATAATTGGCGCCTCTTTCGGCAATCTTTCCGGAAATTTTCGCGATCATACCTGCTTCCCCGCGATATAATGGTGCGCGATAGCCAATGCCAGGGCATCAGTCACGTCTGTAAACTTAGGCAGGCTCTTTAAATCAAGTATACTCGCTACCATTTTCTGTACCTGGTATTTGGACGCCAGGCCTTGGCCGACAATCGCTTTTTTGACGCGCGTAGCCGCGTATTCCACCACCGGGACATTACCTGCCGCGCAGGACAGGAGAATTACCCCGCGCGCCTGGCCTAAAAGATAAGCGGTAGTGGGATGCCGGTAATGGGCGTATAATTTTTCCAAAACCGCAACATCGGGCCGGGTATCCAGGATTAATTTCGCCATCCCCCGGTGGATTTTTTTTAAGCGCTCCGTTAATGGCTGTCCGGGCGAAGTCCTGATTATCCCCGCCTCTACTAAAGCCAGGCGGTTTTTTAAATTGTCAATTACCCCGTATCCGCTGATGGTCAAAGCCGGATCGATCCCCAGGATGCGCATCTTCCTAGGCATCTCCCATCTGCTCGATGATCTCATCGGGTATGTCAAAGTTGGCATAAACCTGCTGCACATCATCGTGTTCTTCCAGGGCGCTGATTAATTCCAGCAATTGCTTGGCGTCGCTGCCGGCCAGCTTGATGCTTGAAGAAGGAATCATCGTTACCTCGGCGTCCTGGCACTTAATCCCTTTTTCCTCGATGACCTGCTTTATCTTTTCAAAATCCTGGGGCGCGGTAAAAATTTCGTAATTTTTATCGTCTGATTTCATATCTTCGGCTCCGGCATCCAGGACGAGGGTCATCAGCTCCTCTTCCTTGGCCTGGCTCTTCTCAATCAGAAAATAGCCTTTTTTGGTAAACATCCAGCTGACTGAACCTGCGCCGGCAAAATTACCGCCTTTTTTAGACATCACGTTGCGCAGTTCCGCGGAAGTACGGTTTTTATTATCGGTGAGCGCCTCAATCATAATTGCCACGCCCGCCGGGCCATAGGCCTCGTAAGTAACGCTCTCATAAACTACCCCGGGCAATTCTCCGGTGCCGCGCTTGATTGCCATTTTGACGTTATCCGAAGGCATATTCGCTTCTTTTGCCTTGGCCATAATCGCCCGCAGCCTGCTGTTTGTTTCCGGATTGCCTCCGCCTTCGCGCGCAATAACCGTAATTTCCTTAATCAGCTTAGTGTAGGCTGCCCCCTTTTTAGCGTCAGCCGCCGTTTTTTTGGCTTTATTGGTTTTCCATTTTGAATGACCTGACATAATTTCCTCCCTTTAATTACATTTTAAAAAGGGCAGATAGAATAAGCCGAGTTCTGTACCGGATGCGATTAACCGCGTCCTGGTGGCCATTTCTCTTGCTTCCGGCGTTGCCGCCGAAAGTCATGCAGCCTACCCGAGATTATTAACGGGGCGGGTCCACCCCTCGTCTCCTATTTGGCCTTGCTCCGCGTAGAGATTGCTGGCGTTTCACCCCGCCACAAATCGTGGCGGGCTCGTCTCTGTAGCTCTTCCCTGCCTTTGCTTACGCTTCCGCAGGGATCCCGCCAAAGGCGGGAAATCCTCACCGGCAGTTTCCTGCCGCTGGATGGGCGTTACCCATTACGCTTACCCTCCGGAGCTCGGACTTTCCTCTCCGTTTTTGTAAACGGAGCGGCCACTTTCTACCTGCCCGATTATTAAAGAACGTTAACTTTTAAGCTTTTCTAATCGCTTTTTTTATCGCAAGATTGGCCAATTTATCCGCGCCGCGGTTATTCTCGCGGGCAATATGATTCAGAGAAATCTCTTTGAAGCCCGATAAAAGATGCAATGCCTGGTTATATAGCGCCCGGATATTCGCGTTTTTTACTTTATATTCTTTTTTTATCTGGCGGCATAAAAGCTGGCTGTCTGTATTTATCTTTAGCGACTCCGCCTTCAAGAGCAATGCTTCCTGCAAGGCGTAAATCAGCGCCGTATATTCGGCAACATTATTCGTCGCGTTGCCGATAAAATTGGCGATATTTTTTAAAACCTCTCCCCCCTGGACAATCACTACGCCTATCCCGGCCGGGCCGGGATTGCCCTTTGCCGCGCCGTCAATATAAATCTCAAGCTGCCTCATCGCCGATACAAAGTATCCTGTTGCAAACCTCGCAGGTAATCAGGTTCTCATACATCTTAATCAGATTGATTACCTGGGGAGGCACGTACATATTGCACCCCTGGCAGGAATTATTATTGACCGTAACGATAGCTAAGCCGTCGCGGTTAAGCAATATCCTTTCGTACTGGCTGAGTATTTTCGGGTCAATGCCGGGTATAACCTGTTTTCTCTGCGCCTCTAATTGGCTCATCCGGTCGTCGATTTCCCTGCCGCGGGTTTCTACCTTTGCCTTCTCCTGGTTAAATACCTTCTCCTCATCCTGGAGCCTCTTCTTTTCCTTCTCGATGTCGGCCTTGGCCTTATCTATCTGGTCAAGCAGCAGCAAAATCCCGTCCTCGGTTACGGAAGCGTCTGCCTTGCTATCCTGTATCTGCTGCAGCATCGCCTGGTATTCTTTATTGGTCTTGAGCTGATAAAGCTGCGTCTGTAATTTTTTTGCCGCCTCTTCCTTGGAAGCCAGCTCTATTTCCTTTTCCTTTCTCTGTTTCTGCAAATCCAACAAGGCCTTTTCCGCGTTTGCCAGGCTCAGCTTCTTCTCTTCAAAGGCGGTTTCCAGCGCCTTGATTGCCTGGGGATGGGATTCTTTTTCGCGGCGTAAAGCGTAAATTTCGCTATCCACCGTCTGTAATTTAGTGAGGTTGGCAATCTGTGTTTTTAGGCCGTCAATCGGCAATTTTGAACCTCTCCTCTTTTATAAGTGGGCGCAGTAGGATTCGGACCTACGATCTCCACAATGTGAGTGTGGCGCTCTAACCAGCTGAGCCATGCGCCCTGGATTTTACGAAAACCCTGGGCCCACAGGGATTCGAACCCCGGACCAAGTGATTATGAGTCACCTGCTCTCACCACTGAGCTATGGGCCCGTCGTTTATATATAAAGTAACATTATATAATACTATTTTATCGGTGATTTGGCAAGGGAAAATTAGAAAAAATAGGAGGAAAGAGTATGGAATTACCAGAGGCCTTTTTGCACCATAAAGCAGGCGTTGTAGGTAACGGAAATCCCGTATGCTTTGGCTTTCTTAACCGCCGCTTCGCTTTCTGAGCCCGGCTGCATCCAGATTTCCTTAATTCCCAGCTCCCTGCATTCATCAACTATCCGCTCGGTGACCTGCACAGGGACAATCGTAATCACTAAATCGGGAACAAATCCAAGCTCTTTTAAAGAGCGGTAGATTTCTTTGCCGGCTACCTCGCCGTCAGAAGGATTGACCCCTTTGACATTGAAGCCGGCAGCAAGCAAATCCCGGAATATTTTAAAACTGACTTTTTCCTCTTTATGCGATACGCCGACTACGGCAATCTTCTTCTCTTTGATATCGCTCATCTCTGGGCTGACTGCCTGCCTTTAATACTCCCTCTGGTGTGCCAGGGTCATATCAAGGAAAGTGCGCAGGCGGCGGGAGCGGGTCGGATGCCTCAGCTTTTTTAACGCCTTGGCTTCAATCTGGCGCACCCTTTCGCGGGTCACGCGGAAAACACTACCTACCTCTTCCAGCGTCCGCGGGATACCGTCGGTTACCCCGAAACGCAGGACCAGTATTTTCTTTTCACGGTCACTGAGGGTGCCGAGCGCGGAATTCATTTCTTCTTTTAACATCGTGCGCACCGTGGCGTTAGCGGGAGAAATTGCCTTTTTGTCCTGGATAAAATCCCCGAAATGAGTATCGCCTTCATCGCCGATAGGAGTCTGTAAAGATATCGGCTCCTGGGCAATCTTCAAAATCACCTTTATCTTATCCTGCGGCAGGCGCATTTTCTGGGCGATTTCTTCGGGGTTCGGCTCACGGCCGTTCTGCTGGACAAACATCCGCGAGAAACGCATAATTTTATTTATCGTCTCGGTCATATGCACCGGGATACGGATGGTGCGTGCCTGGTCGGCAATCGAACGGGTAATCGCCTGCCTGATCCACCAGGTAGCGTAGGTAGAAAATTTATAGCCGCGCTTATATTCGAATTTCTCCACCGCGCGCATTAAACCGATATTGCCTTCCTGGATTAAATCTAAGAACGACAACCCGCGGTTGGTATATTTTTTCGCAATACTCACGACCAGCCTTAAATTGGCCTCGACCAGGCGCTTTTTCGTGCGGTTAAATTTCAGGTGCGTAGCCTTAATCAGCTTCATCTGCTCTTTGATTTTCTTGTAAGGCTCTGCCAGCCGCTTTAAGAGAGCTGCCTTGCGGGAGCGGTTACGCCCGTTTTGAAACACGGCAGAGTTCAATTCCCTGAGCAGGCGGTTTAGCTTACGCACGGCTCTTTCCACCACTGAAGTGGTGAAATTAAACTGCATCAATAACTCAATAGTCTTGGTCTTGCTCTTGGTCCGCCTCAAGCGCTCGCTATTCCGCTTAATCCTTTTGACGACGCTGGAGCGCTTTGCTTTGATATCTTCTTTTACCACCTCATCCAGGTTCAGCTGGCCTTCCAGTATATCGTCTGCGACGCGCAGCAGCTCGTTGCGGACAAACCTCGCCGCCATAGCCGCACGCTTGAATTTATCCTCCGCCTCTTCTATTTTTTTGGCCAACTCAATCTCGTGTTCCCGGGTAAGCAGGGAAATCGACCCCATTTGCTTAAGATACATCTTTACCGGGTCATCCAGAGGCAGGAACCTTTCTTCCACCGCCTGCTGTTCGCTTAAAATAGCCTCTTTTACCAGGGGCGCGACGGCTTTCCCGCCTGTCCTTTCCTCTTCGCTCTCCACAAGCTGGATATCTTCGTTGCCCAGGAGTTCAAAAATCTGGTCGATATCCTCGGAAGAGGCGATGTCTTCCGGAAGCAGGTCATTTACCTCATCGTAAGTAAGATAACCTTTTTGCCGCCCAAGGGCGATAATCTTTTCTACGTCCTTTTTGGTGTAAATTTTTTTCTTCATCTCTCTTTACCTCTTTTTTAGTAAATCGGAAAATTGTGTCTTTAGTTTATTCAATTTTTCCTCATCGCCCGAACCTTCGGCAATCTCTATCTCTTCCTGGAGGCGCTGCCTGGCAAGAAGCAGCCGTTTATTCTTTATCAGCCTGATGCAGTCGTCAATCACCTTCTCTTTATTCTCGGAGGATACCTCCGATTTAAATGCCGATTCACAGATGTATTTTAGGGTATCTTCATCGTCAAGGTAATTGAGCAACTTGCTCGTTTCTATAACCTTTCCCTGGCTGATTAAATCAAACATTACCGAGACAATCCGCGCGGTCCTTTCATCCTGAAAATCGGCAGGCTCCAGGTGCTGCCGGATATGCTCGATCAGCTCGTTCTCTTCCAGCATCAGCTTAATCAATAACTTTTCGGTGGGATTTATGTTCGCTGCTTTCCCCCGCTCTATAAACCTGTATGAATCCGGACGCAGCCGGCCGTCCTTGAGCTTGTTAAATTCATCGCGCACCTCGAATTCAGGCACATCGGCGTGCTCGGCGAGCCGCTTGATGTATTCGGAGCGCAAAATCCCGTTTTTTACTTTTTTTATGGTAATCAGCATCTCGTCAAAAATCTTTCTTTTTCCTTCTTCTTTCCCGATATCATAGCGGGACTCTAAAACCCCCAGCTGATAATCGAATAACCCCTTCGCCTTTTCTATCTCGTCTTCCAGCGCCCGGATGCCGTATTTACGCACAAATAAATCCGGGTCAAGCCCTTCAGGGAGCGCTACAATCCTCACATTCATATCCTCTTCAAGAAATATCCCCAGCGACCGCAGGGTTGCGTTCTGCCCGGCATTATCGGCGTCATAAATCATTACCGCGTTCTGGGTGTATCTCTTTAATAATCTAACCTGCTCTTCGGTAAGCGCGGTACCCAAGGAAGCCACGATATTGCGTAACCCCTCCTGGTACGGCATAATGCAATCTAAATTGCCTTCCACAATCACCGCGTAATCGCGCTCTCTGATTGCATCTTTCGCCAGGTTCAGGCCATAGAGGTTTTTTCCTTTGGTATAGATAAATGTCTCGGGCGAATTAACATATTTTGCCAGCTTATTGTCCTTGTCGGCGAATATCCTTGCCCCGAAAGCGATAACCCGGGATTTTACGTCGAGTATCGGGAAAGTAATCCGGTTCTTAAACCGGTCGTGATAGCCTCCGTCGGGCTTGGAAACGATTAAACCCGCCTTCTCCTGCAAAGACAAGCCGGCTGCTTTTTGCCTCAGATAGCTCATCAGGACATCCCACCTGTCGGGGGCAAAGCCGAGCCTGAACAGCTTCATCGTCTCTTTCTTGATATTGCGTTTCAACAAATAATTTAATGCCTGTTCGTTTTCCCGGGAATACAGGGCCTGCTCATAAAAATACGCGGCCTGCTCATTGACTTTATAAAGCTGGCTGACCAGGCTCTGGGTCTGATTATCCTGTTTTTTAATTTCCGGCAGGATTACGCCCGCCTTTTTTGCCAGGATTTCCACTGCCTCGGGAAATTCGATGCGCTCATACTGCATCAGGAACTTAAAAGCGTTTCCCGACTGCCCGCAGCCGAAACAATGGTAAATCTGGCGGTCGGGAGAAACCATAAAAGAAGGCGTCTTCTCGTGATGAAAAGGGCAGAGCGCCTTGAAATTCCTGCCTGCGCGCTTTAAGGGGATATATTCTGAAATCACTTCAGCGATATTAACCCGGCTTAAGATATCGTCTAAGATATTCTCCGGAATAAGACCTGGCATAACTTATGTCCTTAGTTAATTTCTTCTAATCCTGCGGAAGCCCGAACAATCAAGGGTTTGGAACTTTTCTCCTGCCTCTTGCTCTATCCTGTCCAGAAGCAGATTAAGCCCTAAGGCGTCGGAGGAGATGTGGCCGGCGATCACCACGTTAAGGTTGGCGTCTCTGACCTTCTTAAAATGCTCTTCGCTTAAATGCATGCAGATAAGCGTCCTGATGCCCTGTTTATAAAGCTTGTCATAAACTTCGCGGGAACCCTCTGTGCCGCCGGTCATCTCGACAAAAGTCTTGCCCGCAGGCCGGCGGGGCGAACCCAGGATAATACGCGGCCCGGCTAATTCGGCTGCCGCCTCTTTATATTCAGGCAGCCCCATCAAGATGGCAACGATATCCTGTACCTTTTTAGGCTTTTGGCGGCGCATTAATTCCTGGATGAAAGTCGATGCGTGATTGTCAGCCGGCGTATGCATGCACATAAACGGCAAATCCAGAAGCCGGGCGACATCTATCGAACGCATATGGTTTTGCGGCAGGACCCTTCTTTCCACCTCGCGCTTCCTTTCCTCCAGGAGCTTGCCGGCAACCTGCCGGGATATGCCGGCCTTTGCCAGCAAATCAACCTGTAATTGCATTACTTCGTAAAGCGCGGCATATGCCCTGCCTTCGGGGTGATGCGAAATAACCAGGTCCAGCCGCTGCTTGCGGCGGAGCCTGTCTGCCAATAAAAGCTCTGCGGCTTCTATATCTATGCCGACGAGGATACTTTTTACCTCTGTCTTCGGCTTGCCGTACAAAATAGCCGTATCGGCATAAGAACTTATCAATGCCTTCTTTCTCGGGTCGCGGTCAATCCCGAATTTTACTACCTTTTCATAAAAATGCTGTAATTTCATTTCTGGTTTTTTTGCTGGCTTTCTTGGGCTTCCAGGACAGTCTGGTTAAATTTCTCGCCGGGCATAAACTTCGAGGTCAGGCCGTTCCAAATCCCGCCATATACGGCAGGGGCAATATGGATTGCGCGCTTCCCTAAATAAGAATTAACCGCGCTCTCCCTTAGATAGGTAACGCTGGAAATAGCCAGCATAAATACGCCCAGGCCGACCATTAAAATTCCCCTGGCTATCCCCAGGGCTAACCCGCCCCAGCGGGACAGATAGGGCACCGCTTTGATTTGGAAGAGCCGGGAGAACAGCTGGCGAACAACTATAAAGAAAAGGTAACCAACTAAGGACAAGAAAATAAAACAAAGGAAATCCAGGAATTCCAGGGGGATAAACTTTATGCCCAGGCGGCCGCTCAATAAATCTCCCAGCGCCGTATAATAATGCAGCGACAAATAAATCGTTAAAATCGTCCCGAAGAACTTGAATATTTCGGAGAGAAACCCCTTTTCTACAGCGATATAACATACTCTGCCAAAAAGAATTATGGCAAAGACATCTACCCAGTTAATCTGTCTAATCACACCCATCAATATTTTATTTTTATTTAAATTATGAGTAAGTATAACATATAATTAGGGTTATGTCAAGGTAAGCGCTTACTCTATTTCGAAAGAAACGATGACATTAAAGGAGAGCTGGTCGTAATCTAATTTTTTGGGAAAATCAGGAAACGGCGAAGCGTCTCTGATGCTGCGTAAGGCGGTTTCTCTAAGATAAGCACTGGACGAAGACTTCTCCTCTATCAGGCGCACCTCTTTGATATAGCCGTCCCTGGAGAGGATAAAAGCAAGGTAGACCTCCCCTATTTCCATGCTGTTATAATTTTGATAAAGGGCGCGCTTAATCTTTTCGCGGATAATCTGGGAATAAGCAATATAATTGGGGCTTTCTGTCTTCTCCGCAGTCGGCGGTGATAAAGTTATTTTTTTCTTCACCGCGATGATATCGGGCTTTATCAGCGCCGGCTTGGCAAAGGTATATTTTTGAGAAACACTCCCGCCCTTATTCTTCTTGAAAATATCTTCTTTATCAATAGAAGGCCGTAGCCTGTTTTCTTCCGCCGTAATCTTCGGCGGCATTTTAAGAAACGGCTCTTCCTTGGGGGATAATGCCTTAAGGGGAGGCTTGGTTTCCTCCGGAGGCTTGATATAACGCAGTTCTACGTTGGTATTTTCCTGTTTCCTGGAACTAAAAAGGCCGAAATTGGGGGACTGCCATAAGATAACGGCATGGGCAACCAGCGAGATTAAAATCGCTATCTGAAATACTCTATCCGAACTCAATGCTCGATCCCTTTCCTGGCGGGGAGGCCCCGCTTATAATAATGTTTTACCTGGCGTATCTGGCTCACCAGGTCGGCTATTTTGATAATCGCGGCCGGCGCGTAGCGGCCGGTAAGGATGATTTCCGTCTTTTTAGGCGCTCTTTTTAAAAGCCCGATAACGTCCTCTAACTCTACCAGCTTAAGCTTTAGGGCGATATTGATTTCATCCAATATTACTACGCGATAAGCCTTACGGGAAATAATTTTTTTTATTTTTTTCAGGCCCTTTCCGGCGAGGGTGATATCCGTTTTGGCGGGGATTTTTCCGATAAAACAGCCCCTGCCGAATTGCTCGAGTTTTATATTCTTCAGCTTCTTTAATGAATTCAATTCGCTGTAATGCCTGCCCTTGGCAAACTGGGCTATATATACTTTTAATCCCGCTCCTGCCGCGCGTAACGCCAGGCCCAGCGCCGCCGTAGTCTTTCCTTTGCCGTTACCTGTATAGACCTGTATCAATTGGCCATCGCCCTCCAGCTTACAATGCCTAACACGGACAATGTGGAAACTATTAATCCGGCAAACAAAACACCCGCTACTATCGCCAGCAAAGCGTATCTAAACCTGATTTTGAATAACGTAGCGGCAATGACCCCGCTCCAGGCTCCGGTCATGGGAAGCGGCATCGCCACAAATAAGACTAACCCTAATGCCTCGTATTTCTGTACGGTATCTGCGTTTCTCTTTGTCCGTTTGAAGAGCCAGTCAAAAAAACGCGACCAGAGTTTAAATTTTCTCAATTTATTGGAGAGCGGCTCAAAGAGAAAAAGCGCCGGCACGACAAAGCTAAGATTTCCCAATACCGCCAGCCAGAATGCCTTGGTTAACGGCATATTAAAAGATAATGCCAAAGGGATAGCGCCTCTTAATTCCGATATCGGTAAAGCCGCTACAATAGTTACCAGAAGCTCTTTAGGTATGTCTTTTAACCAATTAACGATTATATCTAACATCCTGGCTCATTCCTTCCAACCGTATTTACCCACTAAGGGCACAAAGACGCAACCGCAAATCTTGACAGACTCAACCTGGCCGTTTTTCTTCTCTACCACGGTTAAGGCCTGGCTGAAAGTCTCACCCAACGGTAAAACGAGCCTACCCGGGTCTTTCAACTGCTCTGTCAGCGGTAAGGGGATGCGCGGGCTGGCAGCGGTAACGATAATCCGGTCAAAAGGAGCGGCTTCTTTCCAGCCCAGGGTTCCATCGCCTACCTTTATCCTGATGTTTGTATAACCCAGCTCATTAAGTATACCCTCGGCCTTCTGAGCCAAACCCGGAAGCCGTTCTATGCTATATACTTCTTTTGCCAACTCTGCCAGTATCGCCGTCTGATAACCCGAACCCGTGCCGATTTCTAAGACTCTTTCCTGGCCGGTCAATGCCAACTGCTCAGTCATTAAAGCCGCCATATAAGGCTGAGAGATGGTCTGTCCTTCCCCGATGGGAACGGGAAAATCCGCATAAGCGTTGGTGATTAATTCTTGGGAAACGAATTTATGCCGTTCCACTTTACGGAAGACACCCAATAGGCGCTCGTCTTTTATGCCGCGCGGGATAATCTGCTCCTCAACCATCCTCTGCCTCAGGGTCGCGTAGTCCATAATTCCTTCACCATGAATTTGATAAACCTTAAGGTATCCACAAAAGGGTTAATCTGGCTTTTTTCCCCCCGGTATATAGTCTTAACCGGGACGGATTCGATTTTTAACCCCAGGCGCGAGGCCTGAATTAACATTTCCGTTTCGGTTTCGTATTTAGAGGTATTCAGCCGCATTTTTTCCAACGCCTCTTTTTTCAGCAGCCGGAAACCGCACTGCGTATCGGGAATTTTTTGTTTTGTTACTCCGGAAATCAGCCAGGACATCAGTTTATTGGTAAAAATCCTGATGCCGGGCATGGTTTTAGTTTTAAACATCCGGTTACCGATAAGGAGCGCGCTGTCGGAATATTGCGCCAGGCGCAGGAAAAACGGTATCTCTTCAGGCAGGTGCTGCCCGTCCCCGTCCATCGTAATCACCGCGTCAAAATCATTTGCCAAAGCATACTTAAAGCCCTTTATCAAAGAAGCGCCTTTGCCTTTGTTGTCTTTATTCCGGAAGACAGTCGCTCCGGCATCCTGGGCGATATCCGCGGTATTATCCGAAGAACCGTCATCAATAACCACGGCTTCCAGGCCCTGTTGGCGGACTTGCCTGATTAACCCGCCGATTGCCCCGGCTTCATTGTATGTAGGTATGACTACGCAGGTCTTCATTCAGTCAGCCCAGAATTTCCTGAACATATACCACTGGTCAGGATATTTCCTGATATACTCTTCAAAAATCACCTTGTAACGCTTGATTAACTCCAATATATCCTTTTCCCGATTTCCCGTCGGAGCGAATTCTATCGGTTTCTCGGAACGGAAAGTGAAACTATCGTCTTCGTTCCTTAGCATGAACCCCGGCACGATCACTGCACCCGTCTTTAAGGCAAATATTGCCGGGCCTTCCGGAAAAAGCGTAGGCTTACCGAAAAAATCCAGCTTAACCCCTCCGTTTGCGCTGAAATCCCTGTCCCCTACCAGGCCCAAAACTTTATTTTCCCGCAAAACATTGAGGCACTGCCTGGCAGCCTTGCCCAGGGGGATAACGCTGACCCCCTTGCTTTTTCTTTGAAAATTGAAGAATTCATTCACCCGCTTATCCTTGTGGACAAGCGCTACTACCCAGAAAGGATACCCCAGAATTCCGATCAATGCCCCGCCCAATTCCCAGTTCCCCAGGTGAGCGGTAACCGTAATCACTCCTTTTCTTTCGGCGAGCGCCTGGTCAAAGTAATGCATATTTTCTATTTTGATATTCCTTTTGATGTATTCCCGGTCCAATTTTGAAAAACGGAAAAAATCCACCAGGTATTTGGCAAAATTACGGAACATCCGTATCCTGATCCGCCGGATTTCCCGGTCTGTTTTTTCCGGAAAGATTGCTTTTAAGTTAGCCTTTACGGTGCGGCGGTCTTTAGCGGCAAATGTGTAATGCAGGTCGGAAACGATTACCGCTATTTTATAACCTATTTTTAAGGGTAAAGACAGGGCGATAAACTGGCCTATCCTATAAAGGAAGTAATCAAACATTGTTTAAACTTAGGAGCAGCTCGGCGATATCGCGGCTGGCGAAAGGCTTGCTGATCTGGCCGCTCGCCTCCCGGAGAACGCTCAATTTATCTCTATCCAGCAGCAAATCATCGATAATAAGGTTTATCCGGTTTAAATCATCTATCTTAAGCGCGGCCTTTTTTTCTGTCAAATAAGCGGTATTGCTGGCCTCCTGTCCGGGCAGGGGCTTGATAATCAGCATCGGCAGCTTTTTCCCCAGTGCCTCGGCAACCGTAATGCCTCCGGGCTTAGTGAGAATAATATCGGAAACGCTCATCAGTTCATTAATATTATCAACGAAACCCAAAAGCGCAATCTTTTTTTTATATTTTTTTATTTGCCTGGCTAAAGAACGATAGAGCCTGCGGTTGGCTCCGGCAACAATTATTTCCTGGATTTCCTGCGCTGTTTTCTCAAGAGAGCCGATAATTGTCTTTATCGGGCCCAAGCCGTGGCTTCCACCCATGATTAATATAGTAGGAATATTTTCGCCTAAACCCAGCTTTTGTAAGACGCTTTTCTTATCTATCGGCTGATTAAAGCTGGGGCTAAACGGAATCCCCAGGGTTTTTATTTTCTCCCCGGATATCCCTCTTGACACCAGGCGCCCCGTTACTTCATCCGAAGGCGTAATATAAAAATCTACGGTATCGTAAATCCAATAAGAGTGGGGTATATAATCGGTGAGCACAGCTACCAGCGGGATACGGGAATTATATATTTTTTTGAAATCCGCGACCATCCCGCAGGGAAAAGCCTGGGTGCAGGCAACCACGTCCGGCCGGAATTCGTCAAAAAGTTTTTTTAATTTCGGGGAGTTAAATCTATGCACGGCTTTTTTTAGCTTTTCTATTCTTTTGGCTACTTGAGGATTATCATAGAGATAATCCCAGATTGCCGGGGCCTTCTCGACTACGCCCATATAAAGCCGGTTGATGATTCGTTCCGAGATAGGGTTGGTATAATTAAAGGCGTTGATGCTTAAAATCTGCGTATCGGGAGACAACAGCTTAATCGCCTTTTCAATAGCTATGGCGGCGCTCCGGTGGCCCGACACCGCGGATATATACATCAAAATTATGCGCTTGGCTTCCATCGGCGGCTAAATTTTACCCTCCTGATAAAGCTCAAGAAAGGCATCTACTACGCGGGGATTAAACTGCTTGGCTCTGGCGCGTTTGATTTCCGCTATCGCCTCTTCTTTGGATAAACCCTTGCGGTAAGGCCTGTCCGTAATCATCGCATCAAAACTGTCGGCAACGGCAATTATCGCAGCGGAGAGAGGTATCTCTTCGGCTTTCAGCTTTTCAGGATAGCCTAAGCCGTCGTATCTTTCATGATGGTATTTTACGCCTAAAGTAGCTTCCTGCAGGTCCCTGATCGGCTGCAATATTATCGCGCCTACCAAAGGGTGCCCTTCCATTTTTTGCCGCTCTTCTCCGCTTAACGGCCCTTCTTTATTCAGGAGCGATTCGGGAATGCCGATTTTCCCTATATCATGCAAAAGCGCGGCAATATGCAAGTTTTCCAGGGACTTCTCGTCAAATAATTCTTTGTTTTCCTGAGCAAGCCTCCTGGCAATATCCAGGCTCAAGTTTGTGACGCGCCCGGTATGGCCGTGCGTATAATGGTCTTTGGCGTCAATCGCCGCGGCCAGGGCAATCGTAGTCTGGAGAAAAAGCTGGTGCTTTCTTTTCAGCTCTAATTCCAATTCACGGAATAACTGGGCGTTGCGGATAGCCATCGCCACATCCGAAGCCAGGGCAAGAAAAAAATCTATTTCTTCTTCGGCGAATCTCCTGCCGTTCTTTTTTGCGCCTAATAATACCAGGCCGACTAATTCATCCCGGAAATAATTGGGTATACAAACTACTGCCCCGAATATCTCCATTTGGGCCAACGCCTGGCTTAACAATTCCTTTTCGCCGTCGCCGATTTTCTTTTTCAATACTTTTTGCGCCTCTTCATGGATAATTGCGCCGTTTGAGAAAAATTTCTTATCCAGCCGCTGCCTGAAGAAACGGATAAGCGGATTATCCGCGTCCATCCGGGCAAACCCCATAGGTATTTTTAAGCCCGCAATACCCCGCGAAACAGCCAGAATATAAGTATCTTTATCGCGGTTATGCAATAACATCCCGGCATGTTTGACTTTTGCCTTCTGCACCAGCATCCTGATAATCATCTTAATCAGGACATCCGGCTCGTGCACCAGAATCATATTCTTTGCCGCGGTCTCCAGCTCTTTCTTGTAGTCAATAGGCATGGCTGTCCTCTCTATAAGTTTTTCAGCACTATCTTCTCTAATTCATCCAGCTCCAGCGGCTTATGGATATAGTCCAAAGCGCCCAGCTCCCGGCATTTATCAAAAGCCTCCTGCTCTTCCGGTTTCCTGCCGGTAACCATAATCGCTTTAACATCCTTGTGCTTCTCCCTAATCCGCCTTAAGGTCTCAATCCCGTCGATACCTTCCATTTTAATATCCAGCAATACCAGGTCCGGATTATGCTCCTCTACAATCCCCAGCGCCTCTTCCCCGCTGGAAGCAGTGAGGCAGTCGATTTTGCGCTTGCGGAAAAAATTCGCGGCAAATTCCCTGACGTCATTTTCATCGTCTACGATTAATAACCTTGGCATTTTACCTCCTCCTTATTTTATCTGGCAATCGGCAGCTCGATAATAAACCTGGTGCCGACGCGATAAGCCGACTCAAAATTAATTGTCCCCTGGTGCGTCTCGGTGATAATTTTATTGATCACGTAAAGCCCAAGGCCGGTGCCTTTATGCGATGAGGCCTTGGTGGTAAAAAAGGGCGTAAAGATCTTCTTCATATTATCGTCCTTAACCCCTAATCCGTTATCCTCAATGGTAATTTCTAATTTATTGTCTTTTTCGCGGCCAGAGAACCTGATCCTGCCGCGGTAGCCTTCTTCATTAAAAAGCGTGCGGCGCTCCACGATTGCATCGTAGGCATTGTCAATAAAGTTAAAAAAGACCTCTTCTAACTGCGTGAGGTTACCTTTGATTTTGGGGGTGTCTTTCGGGTAATCCCGCACAATGTCAATTTCGGAGAGTTTTACCTTGTATTGCACCATCTCCAGTGTCCCGTCTAAAACCTGGTCTAAGGTTAACGGCCCGAAGCTTTCTTCGCCTTTACGGGTATATTTGAGTATCCCCTTTACTACCTCGCCTCCCTGCATCACATTAGTCTTGATGCGGCCGAGGGCATGGTTAACAGAATCGATCATTTCTCTGATTTCAGGGGTACATTTGGAAGTATCGGTAAGCTTTATAGTATCGATAGTATCGCCGGCAATCAGGGAGAGCGCGTAAAAACGGTTATTGATCTGGTGCGATAGGCCATCAGCCATTGTTCCAATAGTCGCCATCTTTTCTGCCTGGGCAATCTGCTCGTGTATTTTCTTGGTCTCTTCATAAAACTCGGCGTTCTCTATGGCTAAGGCAGCCTGACTGGCCAACACCTGGAAAACATTCAGATCATCAGGAGTATAAATGCCTCCAGAGAGTTTATCGCCCAAGACAATAAAACCTAAGAACTTATCTTCTAAGAAACAAGGTATAATTACCGAGGCGGTTAAAAGGCGCATCTCTTTTTCCAGATGCTTGTAGGTAGCATCTCGGGCATCCTGCATCTGGCGCCTGATCTCTTCGTAAATCAGGGGGTCATGCTCCAATAATATCCAATTAATCAGGGTATTATCTGAGCGCAATTCCGGGATAGGCACCCTGCCCTTATCGCGGCTGACCTGCAGACGATATTTATCAGACTCCTCGTCATAGAGATAAATTGCGGCATAGGATATCTTGACGGTCTTAGTAATGATATGGGCGATTAAATCCAGGAGTCTCCTTAAATTACGGATGCGCGTCATCCCTAAGGAGGCTTGTTTTAAGGTATTCTGGTAGCGCCTCTGCTCTTTGAGTAATTTATCTTCAGCCCGGCGGCTGAGATAGATATAAATAAACGGCCCGACTGTGGCTAAAACTGCCATTAAACCTAAGGGCAGCATCCACCAGCCGACCCCTAATGCTTCAATCAGCCAATCCCTGAACCGGATAGCTACGGCAAAAGGCAGGCCCAAAATTAAAGTATAAACTGCCACAAATACACCGGTGCGGGTAATGGCAACGGTGATGTCCATCAGGCGGTAACGCAGGATGGCGATGGTAATAGTAAGTGTATAAATCCAGACAAAATGACTGCCAAAAGGAAAAAATGGTATCTGATACCAGAGAGGGAAAGTAGTCGCCCCTCCCAAGAACCCAATCACACCTCCAAGCATAACATATTTAATTTGGTTCTGTACTTGGCCCCTCGCTACTCTCGCCGAGCGAGATAATAAAAAATAAGAATATCCGCTCAAACTAAAGTAAACAAGAATATAAATAATAAAAAGAGGGCCGGCGTTGGGATAGAAACATGCGACAAGTGATTTATAGCTGGCATTCTTAACAAATAAAGGATTAAAATTGACTGATAATAATAAAAATGTCATTATATAACCAATAAATAGTATTTTTTTATATTGTCTATTTTGTTCTTGTCCTAAGAATGCTAATACAAAGTGATAAAATGTTACCGGTATTAAATTTGCTCCCCACATTAAAAACCGGCTATATATTAAGCTGGATTTTGCATCTTGGGAACTAAACATGAAACCTAAAAATAAACTCCAGAATGTAATACTTAGATTTAGAAGTGCCCATCTTCGATTAAGATTTTTCCTCGGATTCTTTAAATAAACAAGGCTCCCCACGGAAGCAGCGCTGAGAGTGGTTAACCAAGCAGTTAACGTATATATAGTTACCATAACTTAAATTGTTTTTATTTTCGGGATTCAAATAATATGCGCAAAACAATATTGCATTACTTTACTCTTTTGAAGAACTATTTCTAAATTCTTACTTGAAAAGCCGGCATCTAGAAAAATCTTTTTAAATTCTGCTACTGTTCTATAAATAAGATACCATTCGGCTACCCATTCCATCCATCCCGCAGAAGGATTATTATATTTCTCTGCAGCGCTTGAGATAACTAACATCCCATCTTTCTTAAGAAGCTTTTTAAGATTACCGATCAGTCTTGTTGCAACCCTTGCATCTAAATAATCAAATAAACCGGTTGAATAAATCAAGTCGTAATCGCAAGGAATCTCTTCTTTGATATCTTTTTTCAATGCCAGACGAATAGCATTTTTCTGGAAGAAATTAACATTTTTGACATTACCTAAAAGCTGCTTTGCATAATCAATAGCCGTAGCATCAAAATCACAACAATCAAAGGTTACTTTTGAGAAAAGTTTATTAGAATCGAATTCTAATGATTCCTTAATTTCTCTTGCTGGACCAGATGCTAAATTCATTATATGTATATCTTTATTTCTATTTTTATTCATAAAATCAAAAATGATTTTTTTGAAATCTTCTTTTCTTTCGCGTATAGAAAAAGGAGTAGCTAATTGCTGAAAGTAATTATCCCATAATCTATCAAAACCAGTAGTACTTGGATTGTTTTGATAAATATCTTCTATAATTTTAAAATCGCCAGCATAACCATAAGGCTTTTCATAGCTCCATTTTATAAACTCGCCATGTAAAAAATAACGCCTGTATCTCTTCTCAAATATTTTTTTCAGCTTATATACCTTTGATTCGGATTTAGCGATATTAGTTTTTTCAAAGAGAAGGATATCGCCATATAAATTATCCAACGTCTGATTAAAGGTTTTTTGGAACTTTGGCCAATCATCAGGATACTTTTCCAAGTGTGTTTGAAGCTCCCGGCCCAATTTAATATAATCTTTTATTTCTGAGAATAAATTTGAGGTCGTAGTAATCATTTATTTTAAAGCTGCTTTTACCTTATCCACCAACTCTTTAATCTCAAAAGGCTTATAAATATAAGCTACGGGCTTTAAAGCTTTGGCTTTCTCTTTAGTTTCCTCGTCAGCATAACCGGTAATAAAAATAGCGGGAATCTTTTTAAGCTTATTCTTTTCTAAGTCTTCATAAATAGAGCGGATTGTTTCTACGCCGTTTAAGCCAGGCATCCTGATATCGGCAATAACCAGGTCGAACCTTTCTTCTTCGGTCATTACTGCCGCATCCTGTCCGTTTTTTGCCAAGAAAACTTCAAAATCATTTTGCTCTAATAATTTTTTTAAGGACTTAATAATCATTTCCTCATCATCAATCAGCAAAATTTTTTTACTCATTCTATGCTCCCTTAATTAGTTAGCCCTGGGTAATTCGATAATAAACCTGGTGCCGACGCGATAAGCCGACTCAAAATTAATTGTCCCCTGGTGCGT
>JBAZGA010000004.1:0-69076 GCA_041653115.1 Candidatus Omnitrophota bacterium | reverse complement strand
CATCTGCTGCCAGCGAGCAAAAATTGAACCGCCTGCGGACTTTAGATTGGGATACGCGCGCCTGCGTTTGCGTGGTTTGCGCCTCTGGCGGTTATCCGGGTAATTATGAAAAGGGAAAAGAGATTTTTGGCTTGGATGAAGCCGGAAAAATGAAAGATGTAGTGGTATTCCATGCCGGCACAAAAAAAGAAAACAATAAAATCACGACCAGCGGCGGCAGGGTCTTGGGCGTGACCGGATTAGGCGATACTATTAAGGAAGCAATAGATAAAACTTATCAGGCAGTAGAGAAAATTCATTTTGAGGGAATGCAGTATAGGAAGGATATCGGGCAGAGAGCCATCAAATCATGTGCTTAGCGGGTCCTGTCTTGGGTATTTTCTCGCTGCACCACGCAGCTCAAAAACACCCAAGCCACCCGCTAAAAACAAAATTTCACCGGAGGCATTATGGCTAAAATCAGTATGATTATGGGCAGCCAGTCGGATTTGGAAACCGTACAGGAGGCAATCAACCTGCTTAAAGAATTCAAAGCCGGATTTGAAGTGAGGGTTTTGTCCGCACACAGGACGCCTAAGGAATTGGCCGCCTATGTGGAGGCTGCGCCAAAAAGGGGAGTCAGGGTTTTTATTGCCGCTGCCGGAGGAGCCGCAGCTTTAGCCGGAGTAATCGCCAGCCTCACTACCTTACCGGTTATCGGGATCCCCATGGAGACAAAAAGCTTAAAAGGCCTGGATTCCTTATTATCAACGCTGCAGATGCCGGCGGGAATCCCGGTTGCCTCGATGGCGATTGGAAGAGCCGGGGCAAAGAATGCCGCGATTTTTGCCTTGGAGATTTTAGGCATTAGCGATAAAAAGACAGCAAAGAAGCTTTTAACTTATAAAAAAAAGATGGCGGCAAAGATAAAGCAAATCAGGATTAAGGTATAACTAAAATATGCCTTCTACCAAGATTGTAAAATTAGACCCACAAAACCCGCAGGAAGATTATCTTGAGGAAGCAGCCGAGATTATCAAAAACGGCGGCCTGGCGATTATCCCCACTGAAACGGTTTACGGGATTGCCGCCAATATGCTCAACCGGGAGACCATCAACCGGCTCTATGAAGTCAAGAACCGCCCAAAGGAGAAACTTTTCTCTCTGCATATAGAGAGAAAAGAGAGGATGGAGGAATTTGCCAAAAATATACCCGTGCTGGCTTATAAGTTTGCGGATGAGTTTTGGCCCGGGCCTTTGACCATGATTTTAAAATCAAATAACCACGGCACGATCGGTATACGCGTGCCGGATAACCAAATTGCTTTAAGGATAATTGAATTAGCGGAAGTGCCTGTAGTTTGCCCTTCGGCGAATCTTTCCGGTGCCCCGGCGCCAATGACATTCACTGAGGCAATAAGGGGTCTGGAAGGCAAGGTGGACTTTGCCATTGACGCGGGAGATACCGAATTGGGAGTTGAATCCACGGTTGTGGATTTGAGCGTTACGCCTTTCGCGGTCTTAAGAGAAGGGGCAATCAAAAAAGAAAAGCTCGAGGAATTAGCGGCGAAAAAAACCGTGCTCTTTATCTGCACCGGGAATTCCTGCCGCTCGGTAATGGCCAAAGCGCTCCTGGAGAAAAAGCTGAGAGAAGACAACCGTACTAATATAAAGGTCTTATCCGCAGGCATCCTGATGCTTAAGGGCACAGGGGCAACGCAGCTGACCGAAAGAGCCCTGGAGCAGGAGGGAATAGATGTCTCGGCTCACCGCTCGCAGCAGGTGACTAAAGAAATGCTTAAGCAGGCGGATATTATCTTATTGATGGAAAAAAGGCATGAGCTGGAAGTGTTACGCCTGGCTCCGGAAATAAAAAACAGAGTGTTTTTATTAAAAGAATTTGCTAAAATAAAAGATAATAACCTTAGTATACAAGACCCGATTGGCAAACCGTTGGAATTTTACCAAATGACCCTGGCAGTAATCAAGGAGACGGTAGAAAGGATAAGCAAGCTCATATGACCATACTTATTGCGTCTGACCACGCCGGTTTCCAGTTAAAGGAACAAATAAAGCCTTACTTAAAAAAGCTGGGCTTGAAGGTAAAAGATTTGGGCGCCTATTCAAAGGAGCGCTGCGATTACCCCGAATTTGCCTATCGCCTGGCCAGGCAAGTCTCCGCGGGAAAATATAAACGCGGAATCCTCGTCTGTAAGAGCGGCATCGGCAATTCTATCGTGGCGAACAGATTGCCTGGCGTGCACGCCGCCCTCTGCTATAACCTCAAGGCGGCTAAGCTTTCCCGCGAGCACAATAACAGCAATGTCCTGGTCCTGGCCTCGGTATTTACAAGCGCGGCGCTAGCCAAAAGAATCGCCAACACCTGGCTGAAGACAAAATTTAAAGGCGGAAGATACCAAAGGCGCCTGAAGCAGATACAAAGCATAGAAAAGGACATAAAGCGATGGAGACCTTAAAACACGTCAGGAAGCTTGACCCGGAGATTTACGCGATAATCAAAAATGAAATTAAAAGGCAGGATGAGAACCTGGAGTTGATTGCCTCGGAGAATTTTACTTCCCTGGCAGTGCTGGAGGCGCAAGGGTCGGTCCTGACCAACAAATACGCCGAAGGCTATCCTAAGGCGCGCTGGTACGGCGGATGCGAGTATGTGGATGAGGCCGAAGCGTTAGCGATTGAGCGGGGCAAGGAATTATTCGGCTGCGAGCACATCAATGTCCAAGCGCATTCCGGCACGCAGGCAAATATGGCGGTTTATTTCGCCGCCTTAAAACCCGGGGATAAAATCCTGGCGATGGACCTCGCCTGCGGCGGACATTTAACCCACGGCCACCCGCACAACTTCTCGGGGATGTTTTATCAGGTATTTACTTACGGGGTGGATAGAGAGAACGAAGTTTTGGATTATGATAAGATTATGGATTTGGCAAAGAAGCATCGTCCCAGGCTGATTTTAGCCGGGGCTTCGGCTTACCCGAGAAGGATAGATTTTAAAGCCTTCCGTAAAATCTGCGATAAGGTAGGGGCATACCTTTTTGTGGATATGGCGCATATCGCCGGGCTCGTCGCTGCCGGCGTCCATCCTTCGCCGGTCCCTTATGCGGATTTTGTCACTTCCACCACGCATAAAACCCTGCGCGGGCCGCGCGGCGGCTTTGTCATCTGTAAAAAAGAATTTGCCAGAAAAATCGACAGCCGGATATTCCCCGGTATCCAGGGCGGGCCGCTGATGCATGTGATTGCCGCCAAGGCAATTGCCTTTCACGAGGCCAAAACAGCAAAATTCCGGGCTTACCAGCGCCAGATTGTGAAGAACGCGCGGGAACTCGCCCGCACTTTGGCGAAGAAGGGTTTTCGGATTGTTTCCGGGGGCACAGACACGCATTTATTGCTCGTTGACCTGACGGAAAAGGGCCTTACCGGCCGCGATGCCTCTTTGGCTTTGGGGCAGGCGGGAATCACCGTGAATAAGAATCTGATTCCTTTTGACCATAAGAGCCCGGCGACTACCAGCGGCATCCGCCTGGGCACTGCCGCGGTGACTACGCGCAGGATGAAAGAATTCCAGATGCGCCAGATCGCCCAGTTTATCAATCAGGCAATTGAGGCCAGCGACAATCCCAAGGCGCTGGCTAAAATTAAGACCGGGGTTTTAACTTTAACCAAGAGATTTCCTTTATATCCGGAGTTATTAAAGTGAAAAGAAAAAATACCCTTCAGCGGCCGAGCTGGGATGAATATTTTTTGGAAGTGGCAAGATTAGTTTCCAAAAGAGCCACCTGCTTGAGGAGGATGGTGGGAGCGGTCCTGGTAAAGGACAAAAGGATTTTAGCCACCGGTTATAACGGCGCCCCTTCCGGGCTTAGGCATTGTATTGATACCGGGTGCCTGCGCGAAAAACTAAAAATCCCTTCGGGACAGCGGCAGGAACTCTGCCGGGCGCTGCATGCCGAACAGAACGCGCTGATTCAGGCGTCAGTGTACGGCGTAAGCACCAAAGGAAGCACGCTTTACGCCACAAACCAGCCCTGCGTAATTTGCGCCAAGATGCTGATAAATGCCGGGGTCAGGGAAATCGTCATTGCCGACGGTTATCCCGATAAATTAGCGAAGAAATTCTTAAGGGAAGCCGGGATTAAAGTAAGAAAGCCGAAATGAGATGCCCTTATTGCGGGTATAAAGAAGATAAGGTAGTGGACTCGCGCGCCACGCAGGAGGAGTCGGCAGTGAGGCGGCGCAGGGAATGCCTGAAATGCGGCAAGCGCTTTACGACTTATGAATACGTGGAAGAAATTTCCCTGATGGTAATCAAGAAAGACGGCCGGCGCGAGCCGTTTGACCGCAAAAAGGTCCTCTCCGGGATTATCAAGGCCTGCGAAAAGCGGCCGGTGAGCATGGAAAAAATGGAGGGAATCGTGCTTCAGGTAGAACGGGCGATTCAGAAAAAATCGGACCGGGAAATCCCTTCCAGCCGCATCGGCGAGCTGGTGATGGAAAAATTAAAGGCGCTCGATGATGTTGCCTACGTGAGGTTCGCCTCGGTATACAGGCAATTCAAGGACGTCGGGCAATTCATGATAGAATTGAAGGATATATTGGGCAAAGAGAAGATTAAAGCGAAAAAATAACGCGGGAGCTTATGGCGATGATTGAGATGGAATTGAACAAGATTGTGATTGACGAGAAAAGGCATGATCAGTTGATTGTGCTTAAAGAAAAAAACGGCGAACGGATTTTGCCGATTGTCATCGGCTTAAGCGAGGCCTCGGCCATCAAGTTAAAACTCAGCGGTTTCCAGCCGCCCCGGCCGTTAACCCACGATTTATTGCACCTGACGATTGAAAACCTGCAGGCCAACGTGGAAAAAATCATCATCGATAAATTGGAAGAAAGCACTTTTCACGCCAAATTGTGCCTGAAGACCAAGCTGGGCGAGACCAGGATTATCGATGCCCGGCCTTCGGACAGTATCGCCTTGGCCGTGCGGGCGCACGCGCCGATATTCGTGGAAGACGAAGTAGTCAAGCAGTCCGAGATATTTAACAAAGAAAAATAAACCGTTTTTAAAATTAAGCGTAAAACGTTTTTAAAACCAAGCGTAAAGGTGTCCCCAGAATAGCAAAATTCTTAATGACCCTAGCCTTAAAGCCGCAGGAAAAAAAACTGCTCAAAGATATCTCCTCTTTTGCCAAAAACAAGAAAATCAAACTCTACCTGGTCGGCGGGTATCTACGCGACAGCATCCTGGAAAGAAAAAAAACCAACCCCGATATCGATTTTTGCATTAAAAAAGAGGCGATAAATTTCGGCCGCAAGCTGCAAAAGAGAATCGGCGCCGGCTTTGTCGTCCTGGATAAAGAACATGGCTGCTGCCGCCTGGTAAAAAGGATGGATGGCAGGGTCTATACCCTGGACTTTACCGATTTCCGCGGGAAGACTCTGGAGGAGGACCTGAAATACCGCGATTTTACCATCAACGCCCTGGCCCTGGAATTAGAAAAAATATTTACCCGCCCTAACTTAAACCATTCACTCATTGACCCCTATCGAGCAAGAAAAGACTTAAAATCTGGCTTAATCCGTATCACGAATAAAAAAAGCTTTGATGATGACCCGCTGCGCATATTGCGCGCCTTCAGCTTAGCGGCGATTTTTGCTTTTAAAATAGATAAAGAAACCATGAAATTAATCAGGCTGAAGAAAAAAAAGTTATCCGGCGTATCTTTTGAGCGTATCCGCGACGAGCTATTTAAGATTTTAGACTCGTCCTGCGCATATGAGTATTTAGCCGCCCTGGATAAATTAAAAATCTTAAAAATAATTATTCCGGAAGCCGAACCGATGCGCGGCGTAAACCAGGGGCCTTACCACCACCTGGATGTCTTAAAGCACAGCCTGGAAACAGTCAGGCAAATAGAGCTGATCATCGAAGGCTTTAAGAAGAACAGGGAAATCCACGCTTACCTGAATGAAATCATCTCCGGAGAAAGAAAGCGCCGCAGCCTGATGAAATTAGGCGCGTTTTTACACGATATCGGAAAGCCGCGCGCCCTGCGCCGTAAGGCCGGCAAGACTATTTTCCACGGCCACGAAAGGATAGGCGCAGAGCTTGCGGATAATATTGCCAGGCGCCTTAGGCTTTCTAACGACGAGTCTAAGACGTTAGGAAAGATGGTCTTCTGGCATTTAAGGCCGGGATATTTGGCCGATGTTGAGGAGGTCACTCCCCGGGCTAAATTCAGGTATTTCCGCGATACCGCAGGCGAAGCAGTCAGCACTCTTTTAATTTCCCTGGCTGACCAGCGCTCCACTAAGGGGCCGCTAACCACGAAAGCCTCGCGCCTGCGCCACGAAAAGATAGTTTTGACTTTGATTAAAGAATATTTCCGCGAGAAGAAAAAAAGGAAGCTGCCCCGTTTAATTACAGGCGATGACCTGATCCGAAAATTCAAATTGCAGCCCTCGCCTTTAATCGGAAAAATTCTTTCCGAAATAGAGGAATTACAGGCAATCGGCAAAATCAAAACCAAGAAGCAGGCGCTGGAAAGGGCCGGAAAATTGAAAGGAGGAGGCAGATGATTAAAAACGCGCATCTAGGGAAGGAAATCGTGGTGACGGTAGTGAACAAAATCGGAGTATTGGCGGATATGTCCAGGATATTGGCGCAGTCAGGGATAAATATCGAGACAGTGGCAGGCTACGCGCTTGAGGATAAGAACGCGAAGATAATGTTCATCAGCGACGACAATTTAAGGGCAGGGGATGCCTTGAAAAAGGCAGGTTACAACTCTATCACGGAAAGAGAAGCAGTAATCGTCGAGTTGGAGAACAAAACCGGCGCCTTGAAACTCGTTACCGAAAAGCTGGCCGCAGCAGGGATTGATATTAAACAGGTTTACGGGACAACCTGCCCGGGAGGATGCCCGGCAAGGATAGTCCTCTCTACAACTGACAACGCCAAGGCGTTAGTGGCGTTTAAAAAATAGTTTAATTCAAAGATGCCTGCCTGCTTGC
The DNA here is from genome assembly GCA_041653115.1 of Candidatus Omnitrophota bacterium. Lineage (GTDB taxonomy): Bacteria > Omnitrophota > Gorgyraeia > Gygaellales > Profunditerraquicolaceae > JBAZGA01. Next base: position 62,062 of record JBAZGA010000004.1, on the reverse strand, counting down.
CGGCAGGCAGGCATTAGATATAATTATGCTTAACCGCGAGGAATTAGAAAAGCTGATTACCGGAAAAAAACTGATTGAAGGCTATATTGACCTAGATGTCCAGCTTACGCCCAACGGATTTGATTTGACGGTGGGGAGTGTTTTTGAGTTTGATACGGCAGGGGCGCTGGATTTCTCCAATAAGGAAAGAAAGGTCCCGGGAGGAAAAGAGATTTTAGCGAAGAAGCAAAGCCCGCAGGATAAATTCGGCTGGTGGCATCTTGCTAAAGGCGCCTATAAGATAAAGACCAATGAAACGGTAAACCTGCCCAATGATTTATTCGCCCTGGCTTTTTCGCGCACTTCCTTATTGAGGATGGGCGCTTTTACGCAGCACGGGGTCTGGGACGCGGGTTTTCATGGCAGGGGAGAATTTATTTTAGCGGTGGAAAATCCTCACGGGATAACCTTAAAGCAGAACGCGCGTATCGCCCAGTTAGTTTTTATCGGGATGACGGAAACGAGCTTCGGGTATCGAGGGGTTTATCAAGAGAAGGCTTGATTATGAAGACGAGGTTATTGCTTATAGCTCTGGTGTTTTTATTAATTTCCTCCGGGGAATTGCGCGCCGATACCCTTTATCTTAAGAACGGCCGCAGTATCGAAGGCTTCATCCAGAAAGAAGAAAATAACGCCGTCATCTTCGACGTCGGTTGCGGCACGGTTACTTTCCAAAAGCGCGAGATAGAAAGGATAGAGAGATCTACTTCCCGGGAATCAGCGCTCTTACGTGAGCAATGGCAGAAAGATAAAGCAGAGTCGGAAGTAAAAAATGTCCAGATGAAATTGGAAAGAGAAAGGCTGGCGGCGGAATGGGAAGAGAAGCGGGCTGAAGAGGAAAGACAGAGGATAGAAGCCCTGCCCAGGCAAGTTTCTGTCGACAAAGAACAGGGCCAGATCGTCGTCAATGCCCTTTTAAACGGAAAAGCCCGGGCGTCGCTGGTCTTAGATACCGGCGCGTCGTTGATTTTATTGACCAAGAATATTGCCCGGGCCTTAGGCATTGCTATGGATGAAAAGGCCAGGTCCGTAGAATTGCAAATGGCGGACGGCAGCAAGACTAAGGCCCAGTACGTAATTTTAGAAAGCGTGAAAATTGAGGGCGTGGAAGCGGAGAGTGTAGGGGCGGCTATTTTATGGGATACTCCGAAAGACCCTAGCTTCAAAGACGGGCTGCTCGGGATGTCGTTTTTAAGCCGCTTTAATTTCACGGTGGACCATAAAAACGAGAAGTTAATCTTAAGGAGATTAAGATAGGCAAAGCGGCTAATCAGGCGATGAAAATAAAAGATACCGAGGTAAGAATTATCCAGGGAGATATCACCGGCCTGAAAGTCGATGCCATCGTCAATGCCGCCAATAATAAATTAGCGATGGGCGGCGGAGTGGCGGGCGCGATTAAGAAAAAAGGCGGAAAAATTATTGAAGAGGAAGCAGTAAAGAAAGGGCCGATAGAAATCGGCGGGGCAATAGAAACCGGCGCCGGCAGCCTATCGGCTAAATATGTAATTCACGCCGCGACCATGGGGATGGATTTTCAGACCGATGAATTAAAGATCAGGAGTTCCTGCGCCAATACCCTGAAGCTCGCCGATAAATTAAAGATCAGTTCTATTGTTTTTCCCGCCTTAGGCTGCGGAGTGGGCGGTTTTCCTTTACTGGCGTCGGCTAAAATTATGGCCCAGGAAGTTCTAAGGCATACGCGCGAAGAAAAAACCACGCTTAAAGAAATTATTTTCTGCCTTTATGACAAAGAGGCATACGCAATATTCAATAAAGGCGTAGCCAGCTACCTGGAATATGTTTTGCATAAGCTCGGCCTCGGCCCTTTTATTACGGTGGACGCGATTATCGAGATTGACGGCGGCGTAGTTTTAATCGAAAGGAGCAACCCGCCTTTCGGCCTGGCGCTTCCCGGAGGATTTGTCGATTACAATGAAAGCCTGGAGGATGCCTGTATCAGGGAAATGAAGGAGGAGACGGGCCTGGATTTAATTGAGCTAAAGCAGTTTCATACCTATTCCCAGCCCGGCCGCGACCCGCGTTTTCATACTGTCGCTACCGTGTTTACGGCAAAGGGAAAAGGAAAGCCCGAGGCAGGAGACGATGCGCAGGCTTTAAGAATTGTAAAGTTAGAAGAGATAGAGAAATTAAATTTTGCCTTTGACCACAAGAAAATATTGAAAGATTATTTAAAATCAAGATCGGCTCGTGGTTTTTAACCTTCCCGCAGCTGTTTTTCCGCATCCACAATATCGCGCTTCAGCACCCGGATAGTTTCTCTGATTTTTTCCCGCAGGATATGCGAAGATACTTTAGCGTCGTTGATTTCCCTTAAAATCTGTATCGCCATCCGGAAATAACGCACTACCTCGCCTTCGTCGGTATCGGTAAGCTGTAAAATTTTGCTGAAATTCGTGCCGCGCAGCCACCCTTCCATGCAGGAGCTTAAATGAAAATAAAGGGGTTTGCTGAAGGGGTATATGCGGTATCTGCGCTCTTTTTGTCTTATGCTATCGTATATTTCTTCGCAGGGCGCTTTTATCCTGCGCGTGGCTTTGGAGAGGATGCTCATCCGCTGGTTTTTCCTCGGCTCAAAGACGACTGCCGCGGCAAGGATGCCTAAGCCGAATTCATCCAGCTGCTCGAGGATATTTTGCGCGTAGAGCTCGGATAAGATTAATTCATAACCGTAAACCGCTTTGGCGAACTGTCCTTTTTGCGTTAAGGCGCCCCTATCGATATAACCTAATTCTTTCAGGAGTTTCAGCTTTGTCTCAATTAACCGGAGCGCTTCTTTTTGCTCGTGTTTACGGGATTGGAAGCAATGCAGGGAAAGGGGGTAGATTTCGAAAAGCCCTTCTTTATGCTTTTCATAGAGGTTAAGGATGGTCGCGTAAGAGGTATTCAACTGGCTTTTTACCTCTTCGGGCTTGCCGAAGATAACGCGTTTTACTTCTTCGGGATGGATACGGTGCGGGTTTATCCGGCAATAGACAAACCCTTCGTTATCTATGCCCCGCCTCCCGGCGCGGCCGGCCATCTGGTAAAAATCGCGGGTCTTTAAATTGCGCACATAGCGGCCGTAGAATTTTCTTAATTCATCAAAGACGACCGAGCGGCTGGGCATATTAATCCCCAGGGCAAAGGTTTCCGTGGTAAAGATAACTTTTAATAAGCGGCTGGTAAAAAGCCTTTCTATGGTTTCTTTCAGCGTCGGCAGCATTCCGGCATGATGAAAAGCGACCCCCCTCTGGATGAGCGGATACAATTCCTGCGCCGACCTTTCCTGTTTGAGGGCAAAACGCTCCAGGAGATTATTGTATAATTCCGATATTTGCTGTCTTTCCGCGGCGGTTAAGAAATTATAGCCGTAGAGTTCAAAGGCGAGGTCTTCGGCGCGCCTGCGGCCGAAGACAAAATATATCGCGGGAAGCCCATCTTTCTGGCGCAGGTAATTTATCAAGGTATTTAATTTATTCGGCCGGCCGGATTTCAGGCGTTTTAAATTCCCCGGGTTCTCCATAATTTCATTGCCGCACTGATAGAAGAAATGCAGGGGTACCGGCCTTTTTTCTTCAATCACTATTTTTACCGGCTGATGATGGATGGAGGCAATCCAGGCGCTCAATTGTTTAATATTGGGGATAGTGGCGGACAACCCCAGCACCTTCATATGGGGAGGCAGAAAGATTAAAGATTCCTCCCAGACCGTGCCGCGCTCGGGATTATCCAGGTAATGGATTTCGTCAAAAATAACCCAGGCATATCTTTTCAGGCTTTCCGGCTCATCCAGGACCTTGTTGCGGAATATTTCGGTAGTCATAATCAAGACGCAGGCATCCGGATTAATCGACACGTCCCCGGTGAGTATCCCGATATTCCCGCCGAACTGGCCCTGGAAATCGCGGAATTTCTGGTTAGAGAGGGCTTTGATGGGCGCGGTATAAATTACGCCGCATTGTTTGTCCTGGAGGGTATTGTTGATAATATATTCGGCAATCGCGGTCTTGCCGCTGCCGGTGGGCGCAGAGACGATTACAGAATTGCCCTGGTTTATATAATCTATTGCTTCCTGCTGGAACCGGTCGTATAACATAGGGTTATTATAAGCTAAAATCATTGATTTATCCAATTAAAAAGAGTAAAATAATACTATGGGTTACGAGGCAGCGATAGGCAATGCCTGGGATGAGTCGGCCAAATTAAAGACGGATGAAAAATTCAGCGTTAAATTCTTAGCTGACGAATATACCATCGACATAGCTAAAAAACAGGTGTTATCTTTGGCCTGTAATGTGCCGGCAAAGGACTTCACGGCAATTTTACTCCTGCATTATTATCTGGCGCGAAAAACAAGAGGCCTGCCCGAGGTAACCGGAGAATGGCTTACTTTCAGGGAATTATCCGGCATAGAAGGATATGAGCCTGCTTTTAGGAAAAGGGCAATTGAGCCGATAATCCGTAAATACGGCAGCCATCCCGAAGGAATTTTGGAGGCCCTGGAGAGGCTGCCGGGAAAAAGAGCCGGCCAGGGCGATATCGGGATTATTTTAGAAGCGTTTGCAGGCGTGCCGGTATTAATCAGCCTTTGGCGCGCCGATGCCGAATTCGGGCCGGAGGCGAATGTATTTTTTGATAAAAGCATTACCGCTATATTCTGCACCGAAGATATCGTAGTCCTGGCAGGGATTATTGCTTCTCAGGTATAAAAGGAGATTAGGGGTTGAAAAAGCCGGGCAGGGCGGCCTTTTTTAGCGTATTATTGTTATTGGCAGCCGGAGCCTGCCTGCAGGCCGATGAAGTTAATGTAACTTACGATTCCGAAAAGGGGATATTCAACCTTCCCTTCGGCAGGCGCTATGATTATACAAATATTTATGTTAAGCGCTCGGTTGACGGAGATACTCTACAGCTCGAGAGCGGAGAAAGGGTCCGTTTGATCGGCATAGATACGCCCGAGGTGCACGAGTCGAATAAGCTCTCCCGTGACAGCCGGCGCACCCAACAGGACAAAAACACAATTAAAAAGTTAGGCCGGCGCGCCTGGGAATTTACCAGGAATTTAGTCGAGGGCAAGCGTGTTTCATTGGAATTTGATGTGGAAAAATACGATAGGTACGGCCGCCTGCTTGCTTATGTTTATCTGAAAGACGGCACATTCGTCAATGCCGAAATCGTAAAGCAGGGATACGCCTCTTTGTTGACTATCCCGCCGAACGTAAAATACGCGGATTTATTTTTGCAGCTTTATCAAGAGGCGCGTTTAAACAAGAGAGGCCTTTGGGGGGAATAAGACAATGCTTTCCAGGAACGCAAAAAAGAAAATCGGAGAGCTCCTGATAGAGCGCGGGCTGATTACTCCGGAACAGCTTAAGTTGGTTTTAGCGGAACAAAAAAAGAAAGGCGGCTATATCAGCCAGTATCTGATTAATATGGGAGTAGTCACAGACGTAGACGTTGCCATGTGCCTGTCTGAACAATATAACTTTCCCTACCTGTCCTTAAAAAACTATACTATTTCCGCCGAAATACTGGGCAGCATACCCCTGAAATGGATTAAGATATATACGCTTATTCCGGTAAATAAGACGGGGAATATTTTATCCGTGGCCATGGCAGATCCCTTAAACGAAGGGGTAATCCAGATGCTGCAGCAGATTACTAGCTGCGAGATCCAGGTTTTTATCAGCACTTATAGCGAGATAGACGATGCGATCAATAAATATTACGGCGAAAAATTAAAGGATTTAAGGGAGGGTTATCTTGACGCCCAAGACCTGGGCAAAATCAAGACGGCAATTGAATTCATCCAAACCGCGGGCTATTCCGGACGCGAACGCCGGGAATATGCCAGAGTAAGCAAAGAACTGGATATTTCATTTTATTATCAGGGCAAGGAAGTCTGGGGCAAGATAAAGGACATCAGTTACGGAGGCGTGTCTTTTACCTCTGAGACCTTTATGCCCCTGGATACAAACCTTGCCTGTAAGGTTTATTTAGAAAAGGATGGGCCTCCAATTAATGTAGTAGTGAATATCCTGCGGGTTCAAACTAAGGAGAAGCAAGGGAAAGCGCGCAAGCTTTACGAGATAGCCGGGTATTTCGGGTTTATCAGCAGAGAAGACAGGATAGTCTTAGTTCCCTTTTTACAAAAAAACATCACGTAATCATAAAATCATAAGGCGCCGCAAGAAATTAAGGAGGTTATGATGTTAAAATATCTGACAGCAGGGGAATCGCACGGCGAGGCCTTAAATGCAATTTTAGAAGGTCTGCCCGCAGGGCTGAAGCTGGATACCCAGAAAATAAATTATGAATTGAAACGCCGGCAATCCGGCTATGGCCGCGGCAAGCGGATGCAGATTGAAAAGGACAGCGTGCGCATACTTTCCGGCATCAGAAAAGGCCTGACTTTAGGCAGCCCGGTTAGCTTATTAATTGAAAATAAGGATTTTAGTATTGATAAATTAGCTGCCGTTACCTCGCCCCGGCCGGGCCATGCGGACTTGGCAGGAGCTCTGAAATACGGATTTAAAGACGTCCGTAACGTATTAGAGCGCGCCTCAGCCCGGGAAACCGCTGCCAGGGTAGCCGTAGGCGCGCTATGCAGGCTTTTTCTGGCGGAATTCAGGATAAATATAGCGAGCAAAGTTTTATTAATCGGCGGAGAATGTTCGCCCCAGGCGATGATGAAAAAAATTATTCAGGCGCAGAATAACCGGGATACGGTAGGCGGTATTTTTGAAGTTACTGCTTCCGGCGTTCCGGCAGGCCTGGGCAGCTATGTGAGCGCGGACAGGCGTTTGGATGGCCGCTTGGCCCAGAGTATTATCTCTATACCGGGAATTAAAGCCATTGGCTTCGGCTTAGGTTTTGGATATGCGCACCGTTTTGGTTCTCTTTGCCACGATGCGATTTATTATTCTAAGAATAAAGGATATTTCCGTAAGACCGATAACGCCGGCGGTATTGAAGGCGGCGTCTCTAACGGCGAGGAGATTATCATCCATGCCTGCATGAAGCCGATTGCTACTTTAATGAAGCCTCTGGATTCGGTGAATATCATCACTAAGAAGCGCGCTAAGGCCGCCATTGAGCGTTCAGACACTTGCGTAGTGGAGGCAGCCGCAGTAATCGCCGAATCCGCGGCCGCCTTTGTCCTGGCGGATGTGCTTTTGGAAAAGTTTGGCAGCGATAACCTGGCTGATATAAAAAAGACCTTTCAAGAGTATTTGAAGAGGATTAAGTAAAAATATATGTGAGAAAATCACTCCCTTTGCGTCTATTAAGGTAGGCACCTGGCGCTTATCGGTATTACGCCAGTGTCGCCTTTGTAGGCGAGAGGGGGTGATTGCGATGGAAGGAGTCCGGGATTTAGAAGTAGTGCGCATCTATCGCCTTGATGGCGGCTCAAAGACCAAGGCTTTCGTAGATGTAGCCATCGGCGATTTCGTAGTCAAGGGATTACGCGTAGTAGCAGGGCAAAAAGGTTTGTTTTTAGCCATGCCGCAGCAAAAGGCTAAAGACGGCAAGTGGTATAATGCCTTTTATCCCGCGACCAAGGAAGCGCGCCAGAACCTGGCGGATATAGTCTTAACCGCCTATCAGGAATAGCGTTTGTCGTAAAAGCCCGCCATTTCAGCATAAATGGCGGGCTTTTATAGTTTGACAGTGTTTTAAGTCTATGTTAGAATTGCGGATATGAATATTTACTTAGTCGGTTTTATGGCTGCCGGTAAAACCTCAGTCGGCAGGGAGCTGGCCAAAAAGAAGAAATGGCAGTTTATTGACCTGGATGATTTAATCGAGCTGCGCGAGAAGATGACGATTGCCGATATCTTTGCCAAAAACGGCGAGCCGTATTTCCGCAGGGCAGAAAAACAGGTTTTAAAAGAGGTGGCAAAGGAAAAGAAATTTATCGTGGGCTGCGGCGGAGGCATAGTCATTGATCCGGAGAACATCAAGATTATGAAAGCGTCCGGCACGCTGATTTGCCTGACGGCAACGCCGGAGGTAATCCTGCAGAGGACATCCGGCCAAACGCACCGCCCGCTCTTAAACGTGAAAGACCCGAAAAAACAGATCGAGCTCTTATTTAAACTACGCGCGCCTTATTATGCCCAGGCAGACAAGACGATAGATACTTCAAGGCTATCCATAGGGCAGGTGGTGCAGAATATAGTAAAAACTATCAGCCTGAAGCCTAAAGTCAAAATGAAAAAAGCAGGAAGACGGGGATGACGGCACGGATATTATTGATACAATTTATAGCGTTAAGTTTATATGTTTCGTTTACGGGATTCTGTTTCTGCGACGGATTTAAACTGCGCACCTCCAGGAAGCTTGTTTGGTTTATTGTATTGCTGGCAATCAGCGCTTATGTATTGAAAATGAGGAATGAATTTGATTTAGCCCTGATTTTGCCTGTCCCGACCATATTGGCGATCCTCTTGTGTTATTGCGAAAAGAGAAAATCAAAAAGGATGCCGGGGGAGAAGTGACACAGCTTGAAGCGTTAATTAGCCTAAATATGGTTGGTGAAATCGGCAGTATCCGGCTAAAAAAGCTATTGGAATATTTCGGCAGCCCGGGAAACATCCTGAAAGCCAGCGCAGAAAAATTAAGCGCAGTTTCAGGGATAGGAGAAAAGACCGCGCAGGAAATAGCGTCTTTTAAGAAAGAAGATTTAGATAAAGAGTTAGCGTCGGTAAAAAAGCTGGGATTAAAAATTATTACCCAAGGCGATATAGATTATCCGGAAAATTTAAAAAGTATTTATGATCCTCCAATTGTGCTTTATGTAAAAGGGGAATTAAAAAGAGAAGATAAGTTTAGCCTGGGCATCGTGGGCTCGCGCCGCGCTTCTTATTATGGCTTAAATTCTGCCGAGAAATTTGCTTACGGGCTTTGCGAAAACAGCTTTACGATTGTCTCGGGGATGGCGCGCGGCATTGATACTTCTAGCCATCGCGGGGCGTTAAAAGCCGGAGGCCGCACGATTGCCGTAATGGGCAGCGGTTTTCAGCATATTTACCCTCCGGAGAATAAAAAATTAGCCGAAGAGATTGCCGCCAAGGGCGCCGTGCTTTCCGAATTCCCCTGCGATATGAAGCCCTTGCCGCAGAATTTTCCCCGGCGTAACCGCGTTATCAGCGGCCTGAGTTTAGGCGTATTAGTAGTTGAGGCCGCCAAAAACAGCGGGGCTTTGATTACCGCGGATTTTGCCTTAGAGCAGGGCAGGGATGTGTTCGCGCTTCCCGGAAAAGTCGATGCAAATACTTCTTTTGGCACAAACGAACTGATTAAGCAGGGAGCAAAACTGGTTTCTTGCGTTGAGGATATAGCGGAGGAATTTAATTTCTCTATAAAGAAAGAGGGGATAAAGATAGAAATGGCAAACAAAAGTATCACCAGCAAGGATTTAGCCGGCGAAGAATCGCTCTTATACAATCTCATCCACAATCAGCCTTTACACTTAGATGCCATTCTTGAGAAGGCAGCTCTTAATATCTCTCAAGTTTCGCAGATACTTTTAAATCTAGAGATAAGAAAATTAATCAGACAACTTCCCGGAAAACAATTTATCAGGAGCAGCTAATGAAAAAGAAAAGCCTGGTCATCGTAGAGTCTCCGACCAAAGCCAAGACGATCAGTAAAATCTTAGGCAAGGAATTCAGCGTTGTTTCCTCGATGGGGCACCTGATTGACCTGCCCGCGAAAAAGCTCGGCGTAGATATCGATAAAGATTTCGAGCCCGATTATGTAATCATTCCCGGAAGGCAGAAGACAGTGGCTGCTTTAAAAAAAGAATTCAAAGGCAAAGATAAGGTATTTGTGGCCACCGATCCCGACAGGGAAGGGGAAGCCATCGGCTGGCAGATTAAAGACCGCCTTTTAAAAGGCAAAAAAGTCTTTCGCGTGGTCTTCCATGAGATTACCGCCTCCGCGATTAAGCATGCCTTTGAGAACGCGCGGGATTTTGACCCGAATATGGTCGAGGCCCAGGCTGGCAGGAGGATACTCGATAGAATCGTCGGCTATTTTTTAAGCCCCTTGCTCTGGAAGAAGATTGTGCGCGGCTTAAGCGCCGGCCGGGTGCAATCCGTGGCCTTGAGGTTAATCGTAGAAAGAGAAAGAGAAATCGAAAAATTTGTCCCCCAGGAGTATTGGGAGATTGAGGCGGAATTGAAAAAAGCCCAGGCTTTATTTTCGGCAAAACTGGAAAAGATAGAAGATAAAAAAGCAGAGATAAAAAATAAAACAGAGGTAGACAGGCTTATCGGCGAGATAAAGGATAAAACTTTTATTGTAGCGGATATAAAAAAGACGCAAAAGAAACGTTACCCGGCCCCGCCCTTTATCACCAGCACCTTACAGCAGGACGCCTTCAATAAATTAAGGTTCAATGCTACCAAGACGATGATTGTGGCGCAACAGCTTTACGAAGGCATTGATATCGGCGAGGATAGCCCGGTTGGCCTGGTTACCTATATGCGCACCGATTCTTTCCATGTTGCCGCAGAGGCGATACAAGAGGTCAGGGCGCACATCGCCAAACATTTCGGGAAAAAATACCTGCCTGAAGCGCCGAATGTCTATAAGGTAAAGAAGCTCGCCCAGGAGGCGCATGAGGCAATCCGGCCGACGCTGATTGCCCGGCCGGCGGAAAGCTTAGAAAAATTTTTAACCCCCGAGCAATACAAGCTCTACGCGCTTATCTATAACCGTTTCCTTGCCAGCCAGATGACGCCGGCTGAATATTCGGCAACTACGGTTAATATAGAGGCGGAGAAGTATTTATTTACCGCTTCCGGCAGCGAACTGGTTTTTGACGGCTTTCTTGCGGTTTATAACCATAATGAAGAAGAAAAAAAGAAGAACCCGATTCCCCATTTAGAAAAAGGGGAAATTTTAAATCTCGCCAGGCTTACCCCTTCGCAGCACTTTACCAAGCCGCCGCCGAGGTTCTCGGACAGCTCGCTGGTCAAGGCGCTGGAGGAAGGCGGTATCGGCAGGCCTTCTACTTACGCGCCGATAATTCACACGCTGGTTTTGCGGGATTATGTGCGCCGGATAAAAGGTTATTTTCAGCCGACAGAGCTGGGTTTTAAAGTCTGCGAAATGCTCGTAGAATATTTCCCTAAGATTATGGATATAAATTTCACCGCGCAAATGGAAGAAGAGCTTGATGAAATCGAAGAGGGAAAGTACGACAAGGTTAAGGTGCTGCAGGATTTTTACGTGTCTTTCAAGGAAAGCCTGGATTTTGCGCAGAATAATATCAAAAAAGAAATTATTTTTTCCGGGGAAGTTTGTGAAAAGTGCGGCCGGCCGATGATTATCAAATGGGGCCGGAAAGGCAAGTTCCTGAGCTGTTCGGGTTTTCCCGAATGCAAGTTTTCTAAGTCTATCACAACCGGCGTGAAATGCCCCGAGCCCAATTGCGGCGGAGAATTGATTGAGCGCCGCTCGCACCGGGGTTTCTTTTACGGCTGTTCTAATTACCCGAACTGCAAGTTTACTTCGCGGACATTGCCCGAGGAACCTAAATCATAAAACGTTTTTAATTTAAGCGTAAAACGTTTTTAAAATCAAGCGTAAAGGTGCCTCTCAGTAATTAATTATGGAACGTTATATCGAAAAATTTATGCGCTACCTGGAAATCGAAAAAAATTATTCGCAGCATACTATCCTGAATTACCGCCTTGATTTAGAGGATTTCAGCAAATTTTTAGGAGAGACGGCAATAGAGAACATTGATTACCTGGCCCTAAGGAAGTATTTAGCTGTGTTGAAAGAGAAAGATCTGGGCACGAGGACAGTGGGGCGTCATCTTTCTACGCTGCGTTCCTTCTTTAAATTCTTAACCCGCGAGGGGTTGCTGAAGACCAACCCTATCCTTATCCTTTCCAGCCCCAAGCAGGATAAGCACCTTCCGCAGTTTTTGACCGAGGAGGAGGTGGCTAAATTAATTGCCGCTGCGATGCCAAAGGCGGAAAAAAACGAACGCGCTTTGCGCGACCGGGCGATACTGGAAACATTTTACTCTACCGGGATGCGTATTTCGGAAGTAGTCGGGTTAAATATCTCCGACATAGATTTTATCAGCGGCACGGTCAAGGTCATGGGCAAAGGCAAAAAAGAGCGCCTGGTGCCGATCGGCGAGTGCGCCCTGGGGGCATTAAAGACCTACCTGGATAGGCGTAAGAGGCAGGCAGAGGCTTTGTTTTTGAATAAGAACGACAAGCGCATCACCGACAGAGGGGTGCGCAATATCGTCAGGAAGTATCTTGGCCTGGCAAGCATCAGGCAGGGTATTTCGGCGCATACCCTGCGTCACTCTTTCGCCACGCACCTTTTAAACCGCGGGGCGGATTTAAGGAGCGTGCAGGAGCTTTTAGGCCACGCTAATCTTTCCACTACCCAGATTTATACTCACCTGAGCACCGAGAAGTTAAAAAGCGTGTATCAGAAAGCGCATCCCCGGGCTTAATTTAGTTGTCGGTTGTTAGCTATCAGTTGTCAGATATGTTTATAATTTACGATTTGATATTCCTGATTTTTACGCTGGTTTATTTTCCGGTATACCTTTTTAAGCGTAAATTCCATAAAGGATTTTTAGCGCGCTTAGGGTTCCTGCCCAAAGGTTTAAATCTGGGTAATCCTGTCTGGATTCACGCGGTGAGCGTGGGCGAGGCAAAAGCAGTGAGGAATTTGTTGAGCGGCTTAAAAAGCGAATTCCCCAAGAAAAAATTCGTCATCTCTACGGTTACGGCAACCGGTAATAAAGTAGTCCAGAGTTTTGCCGGAGAAAATGATTTCGTCACTTACCTGCCGCTGGATTTCAGCTTTATCGTTAAAGCCGTTATAGAAAAGATTAACCCCGCGTTATTTATTCTTGCCGAAACAGAAATCTGGCCGAACTTATTAACCTGCCTTAAGCAGAGGAATATCCCTGTCGTGGTTGTAAATGCCAGGATTTCCCAGCGTTCATTTAAGGGTTATGCCGCGATAAAGTTTCTTATCGGGAAAACTTTAAATAAAGTCAGCCTCTTTTGCGCCCAGACAGAAGGCGACAAAGAAAAATTAATTCTTCTCGGGGCTAAAAAGGATAAGGTAAAGGTTACCGGCAATTTGAAATTTGACCTGCAAAAGGATTTAGCGGAGCCGGAAAAGGCGAAAGCGCGCCTTAAGGAGGATTTACGCCTTTCACCCGAAGATAAAATATTCGTCGCAGGCTCAACGCACGCGCCGGAAGAGGCAATTATTATCAAGGTGTACCGGGAATTATTAAAGGAGTTTAAGGATTTAAAGTTGATTGTAGCGCCCCGGCATCCTGAGCGGGCAAAAGAAGTAGCCGGTATCGCCTCTAGGTTTGGCTTCCGGCCGGTTTTTATTTCGCAGGACCGGCCCGGATGCGCCGGCTGTATTCCGTTCCCCGTATTTATCGTGGATGTAATCGGCAGGCTGATGGATTTTTACGCCATCGCCGATATAGTTTTTGTGGGGGGGAGCTTAATTAAAAAGGGCGGGCAGAATATCCTTGAGCCGGCGACGCTGGCCAAGCCGATTATCTTTGGCCCGCATATGTTTAATTTTAATGATATCGCCGAGTTATATCTGAGGGGTCATGCCTCTATCCTGGCGCGCAGCGAAGATGAGCTGCTCAATGCCGTAAAATATCTATTGGCTAAGCCTAAGGACGCCGAGGCCTTGGGCAAAAAGGCCAGAGAATTAATTTTAGATAACCAGGGCGCTACCCGGCGCACGCTTTCTTTAATTGCCGATGTAGTAAAAGGAAATGGGAAAGAAATTAAACCGCAGGAATTTTAAGCCATACGGCTGGATAATCGATTGCCCGGGTAAGAAAAATATCCCTAAGGGCAGGAGTCTGTTTTCGATTGTCTTGCGCGAGAGAAGAAAGACCGGCTGGCGGATAGCCTATTTAGTCCTCGGAGAAAAAGAGTTGACTAAACTGGAGCAGCATCCTGACAGTTTCGAAAGCTTTGAGCCTATCTCCGGCAAAACCCTGCTTTATGTAGCGCCGGCAAAGAATCCCGCCAAAATAGAATGTTTTCTTCTGGATAAGCCGGTCATCCTTGATAAAGGCATCTGGCATGGCGTTATAACCCTGGGCGCTAAATCAGAGATAAAAATCACTGAAAATGCTGCGGTTATGTGCAAATACTGCTATAATATAAGCTCTATAAGAGGCTGAAGCCTAAAATGCGCGAATACTTATACAGGTTGGCAACTGACCGGGAAAAAGGCGTTATCCCGGGATTCCTTAAATTTTTTCTGCTGATTCTCTCGCTGGTTTACGGCTTAATCATCGGGTTCCTGGCGTTTCTCTGCCGCCTTAAGTTGTCTTATCTGGATTGCAGGGTAATCAGCGTGGGCAATATTACGCTGGGAGGCACGGGAAAGACCGCCTTAGTTGAGTATATTGCCCGCTGCCTGAAAGAAAAGGGCCTGAGAGTAGCGATATTGAGCAGGGGCTATAAAAGGATGAAGCCAAGCATGGGCGATGAGCCGTATATGCTCTCTAAGAATTTAGGCGATGTCCCGGTGATCGTCGGTGCCGACAGGATCAGGGGGGCAAAGCAGGCGATAGAAATTCATCGTGCCGATAATCTCATCTTGGATGACGGGTTTCAACAATGGCGCATCAAAAAAGACCTGGAGATAGTAACTATCAGTGCCACCCAAGCCTTCGGCAACCGCCGCGTTATCCCGCGGGGGGTAATGCGCGAGCCGCTCTCCAGTTTGAAGCGCGCGGACGTCTTTGTCTTAACCAAGACTGATTTAAATCCCGATACGCAGGAGATAAAAGATTTTTTGAAGCGGATTAACCCTCCGGCGTTAATCGTGGAATCCGTACACAGCACCGCAGGCTTCTATAAATTAGGCGAGTCCGAAGAGACCTTAAACGCGGATGCCTTAAAAGGAAAGATTGCCGCTTTATTTTCCGGCATCGGCGACCCGGATTCATTTGAGAGCTTAATTAAACGGATGGGGATAGGGATCGGCCTGTCTTTTCGCTTCCCCGACCACCATAATTATTCAGAAAAAGATTTAGATAATATTATTCGGGAGTCAGAGAAGAAAAATATCGATACTGTTATTACTACCGAAAAGGACGCGGCAAGGCTTTTGGCATCGTCTCCCGTCCATGGCCGGGCGTCCGTTTTTGTTTTACGCATCGAATTGAAAATTACCAGAAATGAGGAAGAATTCCGTCGTCGATTACTGGGGTTACGCCGCGCTTAAGGTTGTCGGCCCGCTAATCCGCTTGCTGCCTTTGGGCTTTAGCCTATTCCTGGGCAGGGTAATCGGCAGCTTATTTTATTATTTTGACCTCAAGCATAAGGCGGTTGCCTATGCGAACATAAAAAAGGCGCTTGGCGGCAAGTTATCTGCGCGGCAATTATCGCGGCTCAGCAAAGAATTCTATGAGAATTTCGGCCAGAGCATTATCGAGATATTCCTTATTCCCAAGATTGATAAGAAATACATCAATAAATATATTTCCATAGAAGGCAGGCCTTATGTAGATGAGGCTTTTAAAAGAGGCAAGGGAATTATTTTTACCGGCATGCATGCCGGCAGCTGGGAGCTCTCCAGCATTATTTCGGCTAACTTAGGGTACCCTTTTAGTTTGTTTGTCCGCGGACAGAGATACCCGCGCCTGGAAAAATTACTTAATGCTTACAGACAGGAGAGGGGCTGTAAAATAATCCAGCGGGAAAACCAGGCCCGTGCGCTGATCCAGGTGCTCAAAAATAACGAAGCCTTTGGCATGACCGTTGATCAGGGAGGCAGGGCCGGCACGCTGGTTAAATTCTTTGGCCAGGATGCCTCAATGCCTACCGGCGCAATCAGGCTCGCCCTGAAGTATGACGCGGTAATCCTGCCGGTTTTTTATACGCGCAGAAACGGCCCCTACCATAAACTGATTGTTGAGCCGCCGCTTGAGCTTAAAAGGACCGGAGATGCCGAGAAGGATATCCGCGATAATTTACAGTCGCTGGTCGCTATATTTGAAAAACTTATTCTCAGGTACCCTAAGGATTACCTCTGGACTTATAAAATATGGAAATACGCCAAAGAGAAAAATATCTTAATCTTAAGCGACCAAAAAGCCGGGCACCTGCGCCAGTCAGAAGCCGCCCTGAATATTATCGCCGGCTATCTTAAGGATAAAGGCATAGATACGCATATTACCACGGTTGCAGTAGGATTTAAAAATAAATTTGCTCCATCCTCGCTGGCATTGAGCAGCCTTTTATCCGGCAGGTATAGCTGTCAGGGGTGCCTCTGGTGCTTGAGGAATTCTTTGGCCGCGGATACCTACCGGTCTTTAATCAGCGCCAAGCCCGATATAATTATCTCCTGCGGTTCAGCGCTCGCGCCGATAAATTTTGTCCTCTCCCGGGAGAACGCCGCTAAATCCGTGGTAATCCTGCGCCCGGGGTTTTTAAGCACGAAGCGCTTTGATTTGGTAATCATGCCGCGGCACGATAATCCGCCGCGCAGGAAAAATATCGCGATTACCGAGGGCGCTTTGAATTTAATCAATGACGAATATCTCAAAACCGAGAGGGAAAAATTAAGCCGGCTGACAGCCGGCGGCCGCGACCCGGCGGCTGCCCATATCGGCCTGTTACTCGGCGGCAATACAAAGGAATTTTTGCTTAGTCAAGAAATGGTCCTGGAAGTTATCCGGCAGCTAAAGCAGGCCGCGGAAAAAATGAATGCGGTTCTTTTAATCACTACTTCGCGCCGGACCTCAAAAGAGGTTGAGGAACTGGTAAAAAGAGAATTTCGGGAATACAGCCGCTGTAAACTGCTGGTTATCGCCAATGAAAAGAATATCCCCGAGGCAGTAGGCGGGATATTGGGTTTAAGCCAGATTATCGTTACTTCTCCGGAAAGTATTTCCATGATTTCCGAAGCGGTAAACAGCAAAAAATATGTATTGGTATTCGCCGGCACAGGCTTACCCGGGAGGCACCAAAGGTTCATCCGTCATTTCGCGAAAAACAAATATATACATCTTGTAGGCCCCGGCGATTTAGGCGGCACTATCGCAGATATCTGGCGGGATAAGCCAGAGATGAATACCTTAAAGGATAACTTTATAATTGCCGAGGCAGTAGAGAGATTATTATGAACATACTTCAGGTATTGCCTGAGCTGAATGTGGGCGGGGTTGAGACGGGAACTCTGGATTTAGCCAGATACCTGGTCAAGTCAGGGCATAAAGCGGTAGTAGTTTCCGCCGGCGGAGAGCTGGTCGGCGAACTTGAATCTTACGGCGCCATCCATTATCAACTGCCGGTACATAAGAAGTCGCTGTTCACGGTAATCAAGATGGTGCCTAAATTAGTCGAGATTATCAATAAGGAAAATATAGATATTATCCACGCGCGTTCCCGGGTACCTGCCTGGAGCGCGTATCTGGCGGCGCGTAAAACCGGAAAAGTATTTATTACGACCTGCCACGGTTATTACCGCAGACACCCTTTTAGTTATGTAATGGGCTGGGCGAAAAGGGTAATCGTTTTAAGTAACGCGGTTGCCAGGCACATGCTCGATGATTTTTCGGTTCCCTACGAACGCATCAAATTAATACCGCGCAGCGTCTCTCTGGAAAGATTCAAATTCTTAAAACCCGACGTAAAAAGAAGCGATGAGTTCAATGTCGGTATTATCGGAAGAATCACGCCGATAAAGGGCCATTTGGATTTTATTAAAGCCATGGCTAAGGTGGCCAGGACCATCCCCCGGCTTAAGATCTGGATTGTCGGGGAGGCGCCTCTATCCAAGCAGGCGTATAAAGAACAGGTGCAGGTTTTAGTCAGGAGGCTGGGGCTGTGGCACTGCACGGAATTTTTAGGCAACCAGAGAGATATACCGGCGATACTGGTAAATCTGGATTGCCTGGTGCTGGCGACAACTACCCAGGAGGCCTTCGGCAGGGTAATTATCGAAGCGCAGGCAGCGGGCGTGCCGGTAGTGGCGACGAAAGTAGGAGGGGTTGTCGATATTATTCAAGACGGGATAAACGGGTTATTAGTCGCCCCTTCCGACCCGCAAGGCATGAGCGAGGCGATAGCCAGGATATTTAGAGATAAACAACTGGCGCATAATTTAGCGGAAAATGCCTATAAAAAAGTAAAGGAAAAATACAATATAGAGTTGATGGTAGAAAATACCCTTAAGGTCTATCAGGACGCGTTCTCCAGCCTGAATATCCTGGTGATTAAATTCAGTTCCGTCGGCGACGTGATACTTTCCACGGCGGCACTCAGGGCAATCAGGGAAAAATTCCCCGGCCATAAAATTACTTTTCTGGTAAGCGAAGAAGCCAAGGACGTCGTTTTGCGTTCTCCCCATATCGATGAATTACTGGTCTGCGATTTCAAAAACAAGGACAAGGGAATAGCCGGCCTCTGGAAATTAGCCAGGGTTTTAAGAAAGAAGAATTTTGACCTGGTGATTGATTTGCAGAATAACCGCAAGAGCCATCTTTTGGCCGCTTTCAGTTTAGCCTTAAACCGCTATGGGTATAATAATAAGAAATTCGGCTTTCTGCTTAACCACGGCATCAAAGACGATAAAGCACCCCTGGATCCCCTGACGCATCAATTCCGCGCCTTAAAGCTGTTAGGCATAGATCTAAAGAACCCGCGCCTGGAGCTTTGGCCGAGTAAAGAAGACGAGCATTATATAGAAGAACTCCTGGAGTCGGAATGGGTAAGCGCCAACCAGAAGCTGGTCGGGATAAATATCAGCGCCAGCCTTAGGTGGCCGACTAAAAACTGGTCCCTGCGGCAGATTATCGAGCTTTGCGAAAATTTAGGCCGTAAGGAAATGCGGATTGTGATTACCGGTACGGAGAAAGACCTGCCCCAGGCAGAGCTTTTAATCAAGGCGGTGAAAAACACCAAATTAATCAATGCCTGCGCAAAGACCACGGTTAATCAGCTTGCCTGCTTAATCAGGAAATGTGCCGTCTATATTTCACCGGATTCAGCCCCTCTGCATATTGCCGCGGCAATGAATACGCCGTTTATCGCGTTTTTTGGACCTACGGACCCCAAACGGCACCTGGTGCCGGCGGGAAATTATATTTTGCTCAAGAAAGACCTGGACTGCAGCCCCTGCTATAAAACAAAGTGTAAAAATAAAAAATGCATGGAACTCATCAGACCGGAAGAAGTATCAGAGGCGATTGATCGGTTATTGAAGCCATGAATATCATACAGCTTACCAGTCATTTAGATATCGGCGGTATTTCCAGCTATGTTTTAACCTTGGGCAAGGGCCTTAAAAAAAGGGGCCACAATCTTTATGTCGCTACAAGCTCGGGAGAACTGCTTGGCCGATTACGGGAGGAAGGCGTGACTTATATCCCTATCCCCATCAAGACAAAATCCGAGCTTAGCCCGAAGGTCTTCATCAGCCTGGTAAAATTGCTCAAAGTTACGAAAGAAAAGAACATTGATATAATCCATGCGCATACGCGCGTCACGCAGGTATTGGCCTGTTTACTCAGCCGTTATTCAGGAAAGCCCTTTATTTCCACCTGCCACGGATTCTTTAAAAGAAGGCTATCGCGCAGGATTTTTCCCTGCTGGGGCAAGAAGGTGATTGCTATAAGCGGGCAGGTTAAAGAGCACCTGGTGAAGGATTTTGGCGTGGAGGAAGAAAAAATAAAGATAATCCATAATGGGATAGATATCGAAAGGTACACAAAACACGATGCCCGATACTCAATACAAAAAAGGAAAGAGCTGGGTTTAAGCAGCGCTCCGGTAATCGGGATCATCGCGCGGCTATCCGATGTCAAGGGGCACGTTTACCTGCTGGAAGCGATGAAAAGTGTTTTAGAAAATATGCCGCAGGCGCAGTTATTGATTGTCGGCAAAGGCAGGATGCAGAGGGAATTAGCCGGCTTAAGCCGGCAGCTCGGGATAAAGAGAAGTGTCTTTTTTATCCCGCCGGTTTTGGATACGGCAGAAATCCTCCCGGTGATGGACGTATTCGTGATGCCTTCTCTTAAAGAAGGGCTGGGCCTGGCTTTAATGGAGGCAATGGCGCAAGGGCTGGCAGTGGTTGGCTCGCGGGTCGGCGGCATCAAAAGCTTGATTCAGGACGGCAAAAACGGCATATTAGTCGAACCGGCAGATGTTGCCGGGCTATCCGAAGCAATATTAAGATTGCTTAATGACGCAAAAAAAAGAGCGGACCTGGGAGTTGACGCGAGAAATTTTATCAGGGAAAGTTTTTCGCAGGAAGAAATGATTAAAGAGACGGAAGGGGTGTATCTGGAGTGCGCAGGCAAAGAATAATAGTTTCCATTTTAGCCGGAGTATTATTAGCCGTCTTTTTGCTGGCAGGTTTCTTGCGCCAGAAATATGTAGTGCCGGTATTGATGTACCACTCCATTAATACCGAAAAGAACCCTTATATGGCGAGATTAATTGTTTCGCCGCAGACTTTTGAAAGGCAGATACGTTTTCTAAAAAATAACCGGTATAACGTGTTGCCTTTGGAGGAAATAGCGACTCTGCTCAAAGAAAAAAAGAAAATCCCCCCGCGCACCATGGCGATAACCTTTGATGACGGTTATAAAGATAATTATGCGTTGGCTTTTCCGATACTTAAGAAATACAATTTGCCGGCGACAATCTTTATTATCGTGAATGAAGTGAATGGTCCTGACCGTTTAAGCTGGAAAGAGATCCGGCAGATGCGGGATTCGGGCCTGGTTAGTTTTGGCAGCCATTGCCTGGGACCAGAGCCTTTGACAAATATTAAATCGGAAGAGGATTTAAGAAGAGAGATATTTGCTTCCAAAAAAATACTGGAAAAAAATTTAGGCCGCGAAGTCACAACATTTAGTTATCCCGAAGGCAGGTTTAATGATAAAATAAGAGGGCTGGTGATTGCCGCCGGATATGAAGCTGCGGTAGCAACGAGCCCGGGAAGACAATACTCCGATAGCGATATCTTTGCTTTGAAACGATTGAGGATTTCGGAGACCTCCAGGAATATGTTTGTTTTCTGGATTGAGACCTCGGGTTTTTATACCTTTATCAAAGAGCGCCGTGACGACTAAATAAGATGGAGAATAAACGCATACTTATTTTTAACGTGAACTGGCTGGGAGACGTATTATTTTCTACCGCCGCGATCAGGAATATCCGGCGGAATTTTCCGCAGAGCTTTCTCGCCTGCGTCATCCCCAGCCGCTGTTACCCGGTTTTAAAAGGCAATCCCCATCTGGATGAAATCATTATCTTTGACGACGATGACCGGCATAAAGGGATTGTCGCGAAATTAAATTTTGTAAAATTCTTGAAAGGGAAAAACTTCGATACCGCATTTTTATTGCACCGTTCTTTTACCCGCGCGCTGCTCTGTCGCCTGGCAGGGATACCCAGCAGGATAGGTTACTATACCAGGAAGCGGGCTTTTCTCTTAACCCAGGGTATCCTGCCGCCGGCTAAAGATTCACTGCACCGCATCGATTATTACCTGAATATCCTTGAGAAGGCCGGCTTGCGGCTTGAAGACAGGTATCTGGACTTTTTTACGGGTGATGAAGATACGGCGTCGGTAGACAGCTTTTTAAGCAAAAACTCAGTCGGCAAGGGTGATTTTCTGGCGGTAATTAACCCCGGGGGCAACTGGCTTCCCAAGCGCTGGCCAAAGGAATACTGGGCGCTCCTGGCGGATAAATTAATCCATAAATTAAATGCCAAGGTAATCGTTAGCGGCAGCGTTTCCGATATACCCCTGGCACAGGAAATTAAAAATTTAATGAAAGACAAGCCCCTATTGGCCTGCGGCGTATTTAACCTCAAGCAGCTGGGGGCGCTGGCAAAGAAGGCGGATTTATTTATTACCGCGGACACCGGGCCGCTGCATATCGCCAATGCAGTCGGGGCAAAAAAAATCATCGCGCTTTTTGGCCCCACCTCCCCGGCGGTAACCGGGCCTTACCCGTCGGCTAACGTGATCGTCATCCAGAAAAAAGTAGGCTGCCGCATCCCCTGTTATGCGATAGATTGCAAAAATAACCATTGCATGAAGGCAATTACCCCGGAAGAAGTATTCGAGAAAATAAAATTATGATTAATAAGATTTTATTCATTACCTTAAGCAATATCGGCGATTGTATCCTGACCTTACCGGTCCTGGACGCCTTAAGGGAAAATTTTCCCGAGGCAAAAATCACGGTGATGACCGGGCCCCGGCCGAAAGAAATTTTTGAAAACAATCCCTGTATAAAACGGTTGATTATTTATGATAAACGGGCAAAGCTTAGAGAAAAGATAGGATTATTCGGGGAATTAAAAAAAGATAAATTCGACCTCGTGGTTGATTTACGTAACAGCCTTTTTGGCTGGCTTCTTCCCAGTAAATACCGGACTGCGTCTCTCTTGCGGATTATGGGAAAGATCAGGCACATGAAGGAAAGGCACCTCTATAAAATCCGGAATTTAAAATTAAAAACAGAAGGATTGCCGCACAGCTCTTTATATATCAAGCCGGAGGACAAGGAATATATCCGGGGGCTGCTGCGGGAAAACGGCATTAGCGAAAAGGATAAAGTAATAGTTATATCTCCCGGGGCGCGCAGCCACATCAAGCGTTGGCCCGCCGATAGATTCTTAGAGTTAATCCCGGCTCTTGTAGGGGAGTTTAAGTTAAAAGTAATTTTGGCAGGGGATAAAGACGATGCCCCCTTGACTAAGTATATCGCCGAACATTCCCGCTATCCGGTAGTGGATTTGGCCGGAAAAACCAGTATCCCGGAACTCGCTTGTTTATTGAAGGGCGCGAGGCTATGTTTAACTAACGATAGCGCGCTGCTGCATTTAGCCAGCTATTTGAATATACCTGTCGTGGCGATATTCGGCCCTACCAGCGCAGTAAAATACGGCCCCTGGTCGGAAACTTCCGCGCTGCTAAAAAAAGAAATTTTTTGCCGGCCCTGCCAGAAGGCGCAATGCCGGTTCGGAGACTTACAGTGCATGAAGATGGTAAGGGTTGAGGATGCGTTGAGAGAAATAAGGAACATATTAATTCATCGCTCAAATTTCACATTTCAAAGCGACGAAGATATATACAAACGCATATTGGTTATCCGTACGGATAGAATCGGAGACGTGCTTTTGTCAACGCCGGTAATCAAGGTCTTAAGGGACGAGTATCCCTATGCCTACCTGGCGATGATGGTTTCCCCGTATGCCAAGGATATCGTGGACGGCAATCCTTACCTGGACGACGTAATCATTTATGATAAAGAGGGAAAGCAGCGCAGTTGGGCCGGGTCCCTAAAGTTTGCCGCGAGACTGAAGAAAAAGAAATTTGACCTGGCGGTCATCCTGCATCCGACAAACCGCGCGCATTTAGTCGCATTTCTCGCCGGCATACCCAGAAGAATAGGTTATGACCGCAAGCTGGGGTTTCTGCTTACCGATAGAATAAAACACAGCAAACAAACCGGGGAGAAACATGAATTGGAATATAGTCTGGATTTATTAAGATATTTAGGCATTGAGCCGCAGGAGAAAAAGCCGCTGATGCCGATAAAGCCGGAATCAGAAGCCTGGGTAGAGCAGCTTTTGGAAAAAGAGGGGATTGCCAGGGCGGATAAATTATTAGCGGTCCATCCGGGCGCCAGCTGCCCGTCCAAGATCTGGCCAAAAGAGAGGTTTGCCCAGGTCGCCGACCGGTTAATTGAAAAATACGCTTTCAAGGTTTTAGTGATTGCCGGGCCCAAAGACATAAAATTAGCGCAGGATATGCAGAAAAACATGCATCATTACGCGGTTAATCTTGCCGGCAAGACATCGGTCAGCCAATTAGCCAGCGTCTTGAAAAGATGCGCGTTGTTTATCTCCAATGATTCCGGGCCGGTGCATATCGCTTCCGCGGTCGGCACGCCGGTAATTTCTATCTTTGGCAGGAACCAGCAAGGCTTAAGCCCCAAGCGTTGGGGGCCGCTGGGAGGGAAGGACAGGTTTCTCCATAAGGAAGTCGGCTGCATCCAGTGCCTGGCGCATGACTGCGTTAAAGAATTCGCCTGCCTGAAGGCGATTACGGTCAATGACGTCGTTGACGTGGCGGATGAAGTTTTGAAGACTTGATATTTTGCTGCGGGCTTTGCTCGCACGCTAAAAACACTAATTTTAAGGTTGATTTAGCGGAGATTTGTGATAAGATTAAAATTTAGATGATTAATATAAAAAAAGTAAAGACGTATTCGGTAAGGACAAGGTACAGCAAGGTCAAGCTCGGCGATTTTGCCAAGCCGCCGGCCAAAGCAAAGAGTTTTTCCGCGTTCTATCATTCACTTCCCGGTATCTTAAAAGCCAGAGATTTACACAATATCAGCCAGGCAATAGTCAAGGCCCGCAAAAAGAAGAAAGCCGTGATTTTTATGGCCGGGGCGCACGTGATTAAGTGCGGCCTTAATCCGGTAGTAATCGAGCTCTTAAAAAAGAAGGTAATCACCTGCGTTTGCTTAAACGGAGCAGGGATCATCCACGATTTTGAGGTTGCCTTTCAGGGGAAAACCTCCGAAGACGTAGGCGAGAATTTAAAAACCGGCAGATTCGGGATGGGGAGGGAGACCGCAGATTTTCTTAACAGAGCTGTAAGTGAAGGTGTGTCAGAGGGTTCGGGATTAGGGGAGGCTGTCGCCGCTAAAATCAGCGCCGCAAAATTACGCTATAAGCATTTAAGCCTGCTTTATAATGCCGCTAAATACAAGGTGCCGGTTTGCGTGTTTACAGCCATCGGCACGGATATTATCCATCAGCACCCTTCTTTTGATGCCGGCCTGACTGCGGAAGGGAGTTTGCGGGATTTTCACCAGCTTGTAGAAGAAGTTTGCCGGTTAAATCAGGGGGGCGCAGCCTTAAATTTCGGCTCGGCAGTGATATTGCCCGAAGTATTTTTAAAAGCCCTCAACTTAGCGCGTAACCTCGGCAACCGGGTAAAAAATTTTACCACTGCCAATTTCGACATGATCCATCATTACCGTCCGGCGCAGAATGTGGTTGCCCGTCCGGTAGAGCCCGGGGGTAAAGGTTATTATATCGTCGGGCATCATGAGATAATGCTTCCCTTATTAGCCCAGGCAGTCATTGATAAGATATGAAAGACCTGAAAAATATCGTCAATAAATTCCCTAAGGCCAAGATTCTGGTAATCGGCGACTTGATTTTAGACGAATACATCTGGGGCGATGTCGAGAGGATTTCCCCGGAGGCGCCGGTCCCGGTAGTCTGGGCAAAGAAAAGGACTTATGTGCCGGGAGGAGCGGCTAACGTGGCGCATAATATCCGTGCCCTTGACGCCAAGGTCTCGCTGGTGGGCGTGATCGGCAAGGATGAAAATAGGGATATTTTATTAACGGAGTTAAAAAAAAGAAAGATAAACGCCGAAGGTATATTTGTCGAAGCAAAAAGGCACACTACGGTCAAGAGCCGGATTGTTGCCGGCCATCAGCAGGTAGTGAGGCTTGATTGGGAGCATACCGATTCGCTTTCCCGGGAACTGAACGAAAGAATCATTAAGTTTATCCGGAAAAATATTGAGGATTTTGACGGCATCATTATTGAAGACTACGGCAAAGGCGTAATTAATGCGCATCTTTTGGGGGAACTTATTAAGCTGGCCCGAAAAAGCAGAAAAATCATTACCGTCGACCCCAAGGAAGAACATTTCCAATTTTACCGCGGGGTGACCGCGATTACTCCTAACCGCCGCGAGCTGGAAAATGCCGTGCGGAATTTAAAGATAAAAGACTGCACGAATTCCTTTAAAGTCAATACCGACCGTTTATTTACGGACAGCGATATTGACTTAGCCGCTAAAGAAATTATGCAGTACCTGAATTTAGATTCGCTTTTAGTCACTCTGGGCGAGCAAGGGATGCGCCTGTTTGACAGGAGCGGGCGTATCACCCACATCCCTACCGTGGCCCAGGAGGTTTTTGATGTCTCCGGCGCCGGGGATACGGTTATCGCCACCTTTACCCTGGCTCTTTCCTGCCAGGCAAAAAAGATAGAGGCGGCTCACCTGGCTAATTTTGCCGCGGGAATTGTCGTTGGAAAATTAGGCACGGCAGTCACCAGCCGGCAGGAATTGCGGGAAAGAATAAAATAAATGAATGTCATCGGCGTCATACCGGCCAGATATTCTTCTACGAGGTTTGAGGGCAAAGTCCTGGCGGATATATTAGGCAAGCCTATGCTCCGGCACGTGTATGAGCGGGCAAAAGAGGCGCAGCTTTTGGATGATTTGATTATTGCCTGCGATGACGAGCGGGTTGCTTCCGCGGCTAAAAAATTCGGCGCCAAGGCAGTCTTGACTGCCAAAGGGCACGCTTCGGGTACCGACAGGATCAGCGAAGTGGTTAATCCTTTAGAGGTAAGGATCGTGGTCAATATCCAGGCAGATGAGCCGTTAGTCCATCCCACGATGATTGACGCGGTGGCGCGGGAATTGTTAGACGATAAAAATGTTTCCATGGCTACCGCGATGAAAAGGATAGAGGATCCCCGGGATTTAAACGATCCCAATATAGTTAAATTGGTGGTTGATAAAAACAATTTCGCCTTATATTTTTCCCGCGCGCCTATCCCGCACCACGCGCGTAATTCCGAGGAGAAAGAACCGGTTTATTATAAGCATATCGGGTTATACGGATATACCAAGGATTTTCTCTTCGTCTATAAGAATTTACCGGCTTCGCGTTTGGAAAGGATAGAGCGCTTAGAGCAATTACGCGTTTTGGAGGGAGGCTTCAAGATTAAGGCGATTGAAACAAAATACGATACAATCGGCGTAGATACGCCTGAGGATTTGGAAAAAGTAAAAAATTACCTGCAACAGCAAAAATAACCTGCGAAAGGCGCAAAAGATGGTAAGAGTAGGTAAGATTAAAATAGGCGGCGGTAATAAGCTGGTCTTGATTGCCGGGCCCTGCGTAATCGAATCCGAGAAGGCCTGTTTTGAAGCGGCAAAGAGGCTTAAGGCAATTGCGCAAAAATTAAACATCCCCTTTATTTTTAAGGCCAGTTTTGACAAGGCTAACCGCCTTTCTGTTGATTCTTTCCGCGGCCCCGGATTAAAAAAGGGCTTGGCGGTATTAAAGCGGATAAAAAAAGAGTTGAAAATCCCGATTTTAAGCGATATCCACTGCCAGCGGGAAATCCAGCCGGCGGCTGAAGTTTTGGATATTATCCAAATCCCGGCATTTTTGTGCCGGCAGACCGATATTGTGGTGGCGGCTGCCAGAACCGGCCGCGTAATCAACATTAAGAAAGGGCAGTTCCTGGCGCCCTGGGATATTCTGCCGATTATCCGCAAGATTGAATCCGCGGGTAACAAGAAAATCCTGCTTACCGAGCGCGGGGTATGTTTCGGCTATAATAACCTGGTTTCTGATTTCCGCAGCCTGAAGATTATGCGCGACTCCGGGTATCCGGTAATTTACGATGCCACGCACAGCGTGCAGCTTCCCGGAGGAAAAGGCGCCAGTTCCGGAGGCCAGCGCGAATTTGTTTCCGGGCTTTCGCGCGCCGCAGTCGCCTTTGGCTGCGACGGGCTCTTTTTAGAAGTGCATCCTGCGCCCGATAAGGCGCTCTGCGATGCCATGAATATGATTAGCCTGGAAGAATTAGAAAAGCTTTTAAAGCAGGTTAAAAAAATAGAGATGGCACGATGATGAATACGCTTAAACGCGCAAAAGAGGTTTTGGATATTGAATCGGAAGCAATCAGAGGTTTAAAGCCGCGCCTGGGAAAGAGTTTTCAAAAGGCCCTGGACATAATTCTAAAGACCAAGGGCAGGGTGGTAGTCAGCGGCATGGGCAAGACCGGGATTATCGCCCAGAAGTTCTCCGCGACACTTGCTTCCACCGGCACGCCGAGCCTCTTCCTGCATACGGCTGAGGCAATCCACGGGGATTTGGGCAAGGTTACCGCAGATGACACGGTGATTATTCTTTCCAATAGCGGCGCAAACCAGGAGATGAAAGAGCTCCTGCCGCTCTTAAAGAAAATCGGCGCAAAAATTATCGCCCTTACCGGCAGTTTAAATTCGCTTTTAGCCAAATATAGCGATGTGGCGTTGGATGTTTCAGTAAAAAAAGAAGCTTGCCCTCTGGGACTGGCTCCTACCGCTTCCACCACAGCTACCCTGGCGATGGCCGACGCGCTGGCAGTCTGCCTGCTGGAATCGAAGGGATTTAAGGAAAAAGACTTCGCTTTTTATCATCCCGGCGGATTGCTGGGAAAAAGGCTGCTTTTAAAGGTTAAGGATATTATGCGCAGCGGCGCAAACAATCCGGTAGTGGGAGAGAATAAAAAAATTTCCGAGGTATTGGTAAAAATTACCCAAG
Organism: Candidatus Omnitrophota bacterium; assembly: GCA_041653115.1. Taxonomy (GTDB): domain Bacteria; phylum Omnitrophota; class Gorgyraeia; order Gygaellales; family Profunditerraquicolaceae; genus JBAZGA01. Next base: position 33,588 of record JBAZGA010000004.1, on the reverse strand, counting down.
CGCGCTGCGGCAGCGCCTCGGTAGTGGACAGGAAAGGCAAATTAGTGGGGATTTTTACCGACGGTGACCTGCGCCGGCACCTGGAAAGCGACCCTAACCTTTCCCAGCGTAAGGTAAAGCTGGCAATGACGTATCGGCCAACTGTAGTCGGGGAGGAGATGCTGGCGGCAGAAGCCTTAAGGATTTTACGCGAAAAGAAAATCGATGAATTGCCGGTGGTGGATAAAAAGAGGCGGCCGGTCGGGCTTTTGGATGTGCAGGATTTATTAAAGGCAGGGTTGGTATGACGCGTTTAAATTCTAAGGCAGTTGCGTTAATGATTGTGCTGGCGATAATCCTGCTTTTGATTGTTTTAATCGCTATCGGGATAAAATTTACACTTAGCAATACCTTTTTAAGTTATTATACTCTCAATCGCACGAAGGCCTTTTATTTTGCCGAAGCCGGGATACAGAAGGGGGTATATAAAATAAAGAATGATAATTTTGACAGCGAGACAGGCTGGATCCTCGCCGGAGAAGGGGAGAATATAGCGATTACCATCTCTTCCGTTGCCGCCGATGAATACAGCGTGCTTTCCGTGTGCACTTACGAAGCCGCGGATAAAAAAATTCAGGCGACAGTCAGGAAAGCCGGCTCCACAGCCCAAATCATAGAATGGGTATACATAAATTAAAAGCATTTACCATCTTGGAGGTAATCGTCGCGGTGAGCATTGTCGCTGTCGGCGTATTGGCTTTATCCGCCGGCTTTATTTATGTCAAGAACAGGAACGAAACTACGCATCGCCGTTTACAGGCGCAGAGTTTTGACCGCGAAATCTTAGAGACGCTTTTGATTACGCCTTATGACGATGCCTTATTGAATGTGGGAGGTCCTTATTCCGCAGAGTCTATTTCTCCGCTGCCAAGTTGCGATTTGAAAGATATTTTCGGCGCCAGCCGTTCATATACCGTAGAGCAAATTACAGAAGGGAAAAAGATAACCGTTACTACCGGCTGGACCGAGAGTAACGGAAGAGCAGAGCAGGAGCAGCTGTTCGGCCTGGTTATCCAGCCATGAAACCCACCAAGCAATCCCTTACCCTCGTCGAATTACTGATCGCCATCTCCATCATCGCCACCATTGTCCTGGGTGTAAATGCCATGCAGATCGGCTTGCTGCAGATGTTCAACAAGGGCATTTACCGCGCTCTCCTCTTCCAGAGCACCTCTTACGCGATGGAGCTGATGGTCAGAGAGGTTGAGGAGTCTAATTCCGTAATCATCACTACAGGAGCAACTTATTTCCAGTTGGTCAATACCGATTCCGGAAAAACCAGCGAGTATTACCTGGATTCCACAGACCCTTTGAACAAGAAGTTATGCTACCGAGCAGATATTACTCAACCTGCCGATTTCCAAGTCATCCTTCCCTATGTCAAGGCCTTTACGCCGGAGGGCCTAGAAGCCTTAGGCACGCCTAATACCTTCCGCGGCATCAGGATTACCCTGGAAGCAGAAGACCCTAACAAACGCACGGATAAATCTTCTTACCTGCAGAGCCTGGCTTTCTGCCGGATCCCCAAGAATGCCGGTAATCTCGTGCAATTACGGGATTCCGGCGGCACCATCAAGGCTTATTACAGTACTATCCAGGATGCCGTGGACGCTGCGTCTTCCGGCGATGAAGTGCGCTGTATGGGCAATAATTCCGGTATCTTTGACGGGACTTTCAGGGAAAACGTTACGGTTAACAAATCCCTTACCCTCAAAGGAGGCTACGATACGAATTTTAATATTCAAGACCGCGTGAATACTTATACTACCGTCGACGGCCAGGATGACGGAACTGTAATTAACTGCCAGGGCTCCGGTTTAACTGTGAGCATAGACAGCTTTATCATTACAAATGGGGGGATGTCCCTCAGCTCTGTCAATAGCGGTGATGGCGGAATCCGTATTGCGCCCAGAGGAGGCGGTTCTTTCAACATCATCAACAATACTATTACCGCAAATCCCGGCGGCGGAATTCATCTTGCTGATTATTCCGACCAGGGGCCAGTCACCCTAACAGTCGCCAACAACAGCATAACGGGGAACGGGAAGAAGAGCGGTATCTTTTATAATTATATTGAGGGCGGCGGAATAGGTATTGGTCTCGAGCCGGATTCTTCCGCGCTTATTACCAATAATATTATAGACGATAATAGAGGTTATGTTGGCGGCGGAATACGGGCTTCCGGCGCTGAAGTTGTTATCAGCAATAATTCCATAAGAAATAATGTTCAGTCTAGCGATATTGGCGGCGGGGGAATATACGCTACCACCTTCGGATCTACTCGTAACTTTCGCATCAATAACAATCTTATCACAGAAAATATTTCTTATGCCGGCTCTGGCGGCGGAATATATGCTGCCTGTAGCTACGGCATTTTTTACATCACCAGCAATAGTATAAGAGGAAATAGCAATAACCGGGATGGCGGCGGCGGAATATATGCCCGCAGCCAAGGCACTGCCTTCTACATCGCCAACAATGATATAAGCCAGAATCATTCTGATAGTACTTTTGGCAGGGCCGGCGGAATCAAGGCTTACGTTTACTATAGTGGACATACTATGCATATAACCAACAACATTATCGCCAGCAATTCTGTCTCCATGGGTATGTTTGGCGGAATTCAGGCCGATATCTATGACGCTGTTATTTTTCTGGCGAATAATACCATTACCGGAAACTCAGCGGGTAGCGGAGCGGCAATAGACCTTTCTCTTGGCAGCGGCAGCACTTTTTCCTTAGTCAATTCAATATATTATAATAATACCGCTAATAGCATCTCTACGACAGGTTCAGGCGTGTTTTCTCAGAACTATTCAGACATCGGCGGTACAGGTTATCCGGTGCCGCCGGTATCTCCGGAAACAAATATTGATAAGGCTCCTGTGTATGCAGATGCAGCTTATCATCTTGCAGCAACCGGTAACGAATATATTATTGACGGCGGCGATCCTGCTATCCTGGACCCGGGCGGCTCCCGTAGCGACATGGGCGCCTATGGCGGGCCAGGAGCAACTTCTACCATAGGTTTTACAGGCACCCTGCCTAATTCCGGCGTCCCCGATGATGGCTCTACGCCATACCGGGAAGATATCATCGGTACGTTTTAAAAGATTCTTTCCTGCCGTTCATCAGTCAATCAAAACATTCCTTGATTTCCACTATAGCTATGGTATTATTTTTGTTGGAAAGGGGATAAATGAAGAGGCCCAAGCAATCCCTTACCCTCGTCGAATTACTGATCGCCACCTCCATCATCGCCACCATTGTCCTGGGTGTAAATGCCATGCAGATCGGCTTGCTGCAGATGTTCAACAAGGGCATTTACCGCGCTCTCCTCTTTCAGAGTACCTCTTACGCGATGGAGCTGATGGTCAGGGAGGTCGAGGAATCCAATTCCGTAATTGTCCCTGCAGCGGGCACTTCTTTCCGGCTCTTTAAAAAGCCGCCTACCGGCTCAGAAGTCACCAGCGAGTATTACCTGGATTCCATTGATCCTTTAAACAAAAAATTATGCTACCGGCCGGATATTACTCAGCCCGCCGACTTTCAACTTATCCTGCCCTATGTCCAGACCTTTAATCTGGAAGGCTTGGAAAGTCTGGGCGCAGCTGAGATTTTCCGCGGCATCAGGATTACCCTGGAAGCCCAAGACCCCAATAAGCGTGCTGACAAGTCCTCTTATCTGCAGAGCTTAGCCTTCTGCCGTATCCCAAAGGGCGCCGGTTTGGTAAGAGTAGTAGATGCCTCAAGGACGACAATCAAGGCTTATTACGCAGGCATTCAGGAAGCAATTGACGCTGCCTCGAATAGCGATATCGTCCAGGTTTCTTCCAACGATAAGCAACCCTATGTTGAGAGTATTGTCATCAATAAATCTCTGACCCTGGAAGGCGCTTATGACAACATCACCTGGTCAAGGCATCTGGGCGACTCTAATTATGAGACGATTATTGACGGTAACCGGCAAGGAAGTGTAATTACTTCCAGCCACAATTATACCGGTAATACTGCTATAGACGGCTTTACCATACAAAACGGTATGTCAGCTAACGGCGCCGGAATCTTTGCCCAGGCCATGCAAGGCCCTATTACCATTATCAATAATAGCATAAAAGATAATACCTCGGGTGTTGGCGGCGGAATCGGCGGCGGAATCTGGGCTTTTTCTCCAGGTCTGGTCCTTACCATTTCCAATAATATTATTACAGGAAATTTTTCTGAGCGGGGCGGCGGAATATTTGCTATCGCCTACGAGGGATCTGGTTTTGTCATCAGCGGCAATACCTTTTTAGGGAACTCCGCATACGATGGCGGCGCGATAACCGCTATCGCCAGCAATGACGCCAACCTGACCATTTCCGGGAATAGCATAGGAAGCAGTACTCCCGCAGAAAAAAACTCCGCCTATCTCGGCGGCGGCCTTTCTCTCGAACTGTCAGATACTTCTAGCATTAATATTACCAACAATTCCATTATCGGCAATGAAGCAACTAGCGGAGAGGAGGGCGGCGGGGGGATCTGTGCTGCCGAGGTACGCGATAACTCCCACCTTAACATTGCCAACAACCTCATTAGCGGGAACAGCACAAGCTATAGGGGCGGCGGAATAGCCGTTTATACCTACGGCGATTCCTCCGTTGTTGACATTTTCAATAATATCATCGCAGAAAATAACGCCAGCGCTGAAGGCGGCGGGATTCTTGCCATGTTTAATAATGAAAGTCAGGCCGCTCTTGCCAGTAATATTATTAGCGGGAATAGTTCTGGCTCACACGGCGGCGGAATCTATACCGCTATCGACAGCGATTCCAGCTGCGATATTTCCAATAATTTTTTAAAAGATAACGGCCAGACCAGCGGTACTGAAGGGGCTACAGGCGGGATACGCGTGCAGAATAATGATAGCGGTGGCGTAGTCAGGTTTTACAATAATACCGTAACCAGCATGAACCCGGGCACAGCGGTTTACACTGTAAATAACGGTTCTCTTGATTTGTTCAATAACATTATTACCCAAAATCAATGGACCGGAATCGTTATCGGATGTTCAGGCAGCGGCGCATCTAGTATGGTTTCTAACAATATTATTACGAGTAATTCCGCCGGCGGAATATACGCCAGCGTTTACAGTTCAGGGGTGCTTAACGTTATTAACAATACAATTACGCAAAATACTGTTTCCGGCAGCGGCGATGGGATAGATACTCAAACATATGCCAGCGGAAAAATTAATATCATCAATACGATATGTTACGGTAATCCTACCCCGGCAAGTACTACTAACCTGGATAAGAGCAGCGATACCACGGTTACTTACTCAGACGTAGGAGATTTGGCTTATCCAGTAGTGCCACCCGACCCGCCAACGCCGCCGGGAAATATCAGGAAGGCCCCGGTATACGCAGATGCCGCTTATCATCTGGCAGTAACCGGTAATGAATACATCATTGACGGCGGCAATCCTACTATTTTGGATCCGGATAGCTCCCGCAGCGATATGGGCGCCTACGGCGGGCCGAGAGCAGCTAATCCTATGGGTTTCAGGGGCGATGCAGACGCTAAAACCTCCGGCTTTGATGATGATTATAATGGCGTTACGCCGAATATCCGAGAAGATATTATCGGCCCTCTTTAAGTTTTCAGCTTAATCCCGTACCCTATACCGCTCAATCCCGTAAGTGCCCCCCCCGTAGAATTAGAAAACATTCCCTTGATTTTCCCCGTAGTTATGGTATTATTTTTCTTTGGGCTTTTAGGCTAAAATTATGGAAGCAGGTATCTTAGAGAAAGCGAAAAAAATCAAATTACTGCTCTTGGACGTAGACGGCGTTCTTACTGACGGCCGGATCATCTATGATTCCCGCGGCCGGGATTCCAAGTTCTTTGACGTGCATGACGGCTTAGGGGTTTATTTGCTGAAAAAATCCGGCATTCCGACTCTGCTGATTACCGCCAAGGGCTCGCGCACGCTCAAACCGCGCGCCAGAGATATGCGCGTAGAGGAAGTCTTTGCCGATGTTTCCCCTAAAAGCAGCGTCCTGGATAGAATATTGAAGAAGTATAAGGTCAGCCGCGAGGAAATCTGTTTTGTCGGGGATGACTTAGTGGATTTATGCCTGATGAAAAGGGTGGGTTTGCCCATCGCGGTATTTAACGCCTGCCCGGAAATCAAGCAAGCCGCCGCCTACATCACCTTGAAACTCGGCGGCCGGGGCGCGGTGCGCGAGGTAGCTGAGTTAATCCTGAAGTCACAGGGGAAATGGCAGGAGTGCATAGGGCTTTACGATGCCTAAGAGGTTTATAACTGCTTTTATTTTCGTCTTCCTTTTTGCTTCTCTTGTCTATGCCCGGGAACAAAAAACCCCGAAGCAGGCAGAAAATACCGCCGACGCCGACCAGCAGATCAGCGAGTTTTCCTTATCGGGCTTCGGAGAAAAAGGAAAAAAGTCCTGGGATCTTTCAGGTAAATCCGCGGATATCTTTGACAATATCATCAAGCTCAAGGATATCGTCGGTAATATGTACGGAGAAAAAGAGGACGTTAAGCTTACGGCGGATAAGGGTGATTTTGATAAAGAAAGCGGCAAGATACACGTAGAGCAGAACGTAGTGATTACCACCTCATCCGGAGGGAGGCTGCTCACCGATTCCCTGGATTGGGACAGGGCGAATGAAGTTGTTTCGACCAAAGACGTCGTGAATATAAAAAAAGAGACGATGGAGACGACTGCCCGCGGCGCCCTGGGCAGGCCTAATCTGAATAAAATGGCCCTGGAGAAAGAGGTAACGGTGAAGATCAGCCCTCAGGCGCCTGAAAAAGAAGAGCTTGCCAGCGCCGAGAACGCCACCATCATTACCTGCGACGGGCCGTTAGAAATAGATTACGAAAAGAATATCGCTACCTTTAAGAATAATGTCAAGGTGGAGAGAGTGGATTCCCAGATTTACAGCGATACGATGGACGTTTATTTCGCCGCCAAAAAAGATAATTCAGGCGCAGCAGGCAAAGACGGGAAAGACCCGCTTTTGATGGGCACCAGCATTGACAGGATTATTGCCCGCGGCAATGTGAAAACCGTGCGCGGCGAGAATATTACTTATAGCGACGAAGCAGTTTATACGGCGCTGGAAAAAAAGGTCACGCTCATAGGCAGGCCGAGGTTGATTATCTATTCCAGCGAAGATTTTAACGACCTAATGAGCAATTAGCGGGAAGGGTTTAATGCGGCTTTTGGAAATTAAAGAATTGTCCAAGTCTTACGACGGCAGAGAAGTCGTCAAGGGCGTAGATATTCTGGTCAAGCGCGGCGAAATAGTCGGGCTCTTAGGCCCTAACGGCGCAGGCAAGACCACCACTTTTTATATGATTGTCGGCGTAATCACGCCTAACCGCGGGACAATTACCTTCGATAACCGCGATATCACCTCTTTGCCGATTCATGGGCGGGTGCGTTTCGGGATCGGTTATCTGGCGCAGGAAGCTTCAATTTTCAGGAAACTGACCGTAGAAGAAAATATTATGGCGATACTGGAAACGCTGCCGCTGGGCAAGAGCCAAAGGAAACAGCGGCTGAAAAACCTGCTGGAAGAGTTGAATATCGCGCATTTAGCCAAGAATAAGGCTTATACTTTATCGGGCGGAGAAAGAAGGCGCCTGGAAATCACCCGTGCGCTGGTTACCAACCCTTCTTTTATTCTTTTGGACGAGCCCTTTTCCGGCATTGACCCGATTGTGGTCAACGAGGCGCAGGAGATTATCAAGGAATTAAGGGATAGGGGGCTGGGGATTCTACTTACCGACCATAATGTCCGGGAGACGCTCTCTATCACCGACCGGGCTTATTTGATTGCCGAGGGGAAAATCCTGATTACCGGTACTGCCGGAGAATTAATCAATAACCCCAAGGCGCGGGAGATTTATCTGGGTGAGAAGTTCAGCATGTGAGGCAAGCTAAGCGGGGGACAGATGAAAACAGAAGTCAAAAAAATCGACAGCACGAAGCGGCAGCTCACTATCGCAGTGACCGGCGATGTGGTAAAGGATAAATTTGAAGACGTCTTTAAAAAAATAGCGCAGGAAGCAAAGATTCCGGGTTTTCGGCCGGGGCACGCCCCGCGCGATATCCTGGAAAAGAATTTTTCCAGCCACGCGCAGGAGCAGGTTTTGAAGGAATTAATCCCCGGGTTATATCAGGAGGCGGTCCAAAAGGAAGGTTTGGATGTCCTGGGTCTGCCGGAAATATCCGAGGTTAAGTTAGACCGGACCAGCCTGGCTTTCACGGCAACGGTTGAGGTCAGCCCCGAAATCAAACTTAAAGACTACAAAGGGCTCAAGGTAAATTACAAGAAAATAGAGGTAAACCCCGACGAGTTAAAGCGCAACCTTGATTCCCTGAAAGAATCAAGGAAGCTTGATGCCCTGGACGATAACTTTGCCAAAAGCCAGGGGTTCCCCGATTTAGCCGAATTGGAGAAGGTAATAGAAAGGCAGATTTTTATCGAGAAGGAGAGCCTCCAGAGGCATAAAATCGAAGAGGGAATTATCGAAAAGATTAGCGGCGATTTGGATTTTAAAGTGCCTGCTTCTTTAGTCAGCCGGCAATTAGAGGAATTACTCCGGCAGGCAAAGGTGGATTTGGCGTTAAAAGGCATGGAGCGGGGGAAAATCGAGGAACAGGAAAAAGAATTAAAGGAAAAATTAGAGCCCGAGGCAAAGAAACAGGTCAAGATTTACCTGGTTTTGGCCGAGATAGCCAAGAAAGAAAATATACCCCTGGACGACCATATGCCGCGCAGGGTAATAGAGTTATTGTTAACAGAGGCGTCCTGGCAGCGGGAGGCTAGTTAAAAAAGGAGAAGTCAAGATGAGCGCAAGAGGGCAAACCTTGGTACCGATGGTAATCGAACAGACATCGCGGGGTTATGAGCGGGCTTACGATATTTATTCGCGGCTTTTGAAAGACAGGATTATCTTTATCGGCACGGCTATCGACGACGTCGTCGCCAACCTGATTATCGCCCAGATGCTTTTTCTGCAGATGGAGGACGTCAATAAGGACATCAATATTTATATCAATTCTCCGGGCGGCTCGGTAACTTCGGGCTTGGCTATCTACGATACGATGCAGTTCGTAAAATGCGACGTGGCGACTTACTGCGTCGGCCAGGCAACGAGCATGGGCGCGCTTTTATTGACCGCCGGCACCAAAGGAAAACGCTTTACCCTGCCGAATTCGCGGGTGATGATTCACCAGCCCTGGGGAGGAATCCAGGGGGCGGCCGAGGATATCTCGCGCCACGCCAAGGAAATCCTTAAGCTGCGCGACCGGATTAATGAAATTTTGGCCCAGCATACAAACCAGTCTTTGGAGAAAATCCAGAAGGACACTGACCGCGATTATTTTATGTCCGCGCAGGAAGCCAAAGATTACGGCTTGATTGACGAAGTAATCATCCACACTAAGAAAAAATAACCATTAACCTATAACAAAAGGAAAGAGCCATGCGCAAGAATTATCTTTTAACGCCCGGGCCAACGCCCCTGCCTCCGCAAGTTTGCGAAGCAATGGCGCGGCCGATTATCCACCACCGCACCCCCCAGTTTCAGGCGATATTAAAAGAAGCTAACGAAGGCCTGAAGCATGTTTTTCAGACGGTAAATGACGTTTTTATCTTAGCTTCATCAGGAACAGGCGCGATGGAGGCGGCAGTAGTAAACCTTTTATCGCCGGGTGATACGGCATTAGCCGTGCAGGGCGGTAAATTCGGGGAAAGATGGACCGAGCTTTGCCGGGCATACGCCATAAATGCCGAAGTACTCGATGTCGAATGGGGGAAGGCGGTAGAGCCGCAGGAGATAGCGAAAAGATTAAAGGCCAACCCAAAAATAAAAGCAGTGTTTACTACTTTGTGCGAGACCTCTACCGGCGTAGTAAATGATATTCAGGCAATCGGCAGGGTGGTTAAAGATACGCCGGCAGCACTGGTCGTGGACGCCATCAGCGGCCTGGGTGCGATAGACTTAAAGACCGATGCCTGGTCATGCGATATGGTAGTATCCGGCTCGCAAAAAGGACTGATGCTCCCGCCTGGCCTGGGATTCATTTCAGTCAGCCCAAAAGCATGGAAATTGATAGAAGGCGCAAAAAGCGGCAGATACTATTTCGATTTAAAGCGGGCAAAAAAAGCCCTGGATAAAACCGATACTCCCTTTACGCCGGCGATAACCTTGATTATCGCTTTAAACGAGGCGTTAAGGATGATGAAGCAGGACGGCCTGGAGAATATTTTCCTGCGCCATAAAAAAATGGCAGAGGCGACAAGGGCCGCGGTAAAGGAGCTGGGGTTAGAATTATTTGCTCCCGCTGCCGGCTCTGATGTAGTGACTGCGGTAAAGGTGCCCGGAGGTCTGGACGGAGAAAAATTAGTCAAGACCATGCGCGATACCTACGGCGTCACTATCGCCGGAGGCCAGGCAGAATTGAAAGGCAAGGTTTTCCGCATTGCCCATATGGGCTTTATCGAGGAATTCGATATTATCGCCGGCATTTCCTGTTTGGAAAAAGTCCTGGCGCAAATGGGGCATAGATTTAATTTAGGTTCAGGGATTAAAGCAGCCGAAGAGATATTTAACAAGACCCGCGCTTGATATGGAGGGTGAGGAATGATAAAGATATTAGTCAGCGACCCGTTATCTGAAGAAGGCCTAAAGATCCTTAAAGCGGTTAAAGAATTTCAGGTAGACGTAAAGACCGAACTAAAACCCGAAGCGCTCAAAGAAATTATCAAGAATTATGACGCGCTGATTGTCAGGAGCGCCACCAAGGTAACCAAAGATATCATCGCAGCGGCGCAGAAATTAAGGGTCATCGGCCGCGCCGGCGTGGGCCTGGATAACGTTGATTTAGAGGCAGCCACGCAAAAAGGCATTATCGTGATGAATACGCCCGGCGGGAACACGATTTCCACTGCCGAGCATACAATGAGCATGATTTTAGCTTTATCACGCTGCATCCCTCAGGCTCATTCCTCATTGAAATCCGGGGAATGGAAGCGCTCGAAATTTATGGGTACCGAGCTTTATGGCAAGTCCTTAGGTATCGTCGGTTTCGGCAGGATTGGGAAAGAAGTGGCCAAGCGCGCGCTTTCTTTCGGAATGAAGGTGTTGGCTTACGACCCGTTTTTATCGCGCGAAGTAGCAGAGCGGCTGGGCATAGAAGTCGTGGAGTTAAAAGAGCTATTGGGGCAGGCCGACTATATCACCGTGCATACCCCGCTTACCGAAGAGACAAAGCATATGCTTTCTTCAAAGGAATTTGCCCTGATGAAAAAAGGCGTGCGCCTGATTAACTGCGCGCGCGGCGGGATTATCGATGAAACAGCGCTGGCTAAGGCGGTCAAAGAGGGTAAAGTCGCGGGTGCCGCCATCGATGTTTTTGAAAAAGAGCCTCCGGCGAGCGAAAACGAACTTTTGAAACTGGACTGCGTGATTACTACCCCGCATTTAGGGGCATCTACGGAAGAAGCGCAGGTTAACGTGGCGATTGAGGTCGCGGAAATCGTGCGCGACGCGCTCTTAGGCAGGGGTATCCGCAATGCCGCCAATTACCCTTCTGTGGAAATGGAAGTTTACAGGGTCCTAGAGCCGTATATAAACTTATCGGAAAAATTAGGCTCCTTCGCCGGCCAGTTAGTAGAAGGAAGGTGTAAAGAGCTGAAGATAACTTATAGCGGAGAATTAATTAAATACGACGTCGGGCCATTGACTATGGCCTTGGTTAAAGGGCTGCTTTCCCCGATTTTGCAAGAGACGGTAAACTTTATTAACGCCACCAGTTTAGCCAAGGAAAGAGGGATTGAGATCAGGGAGGTCAAATCTTCCAAGGAGGAAGAATTTGTCAATACCATCCAGTTGGAGATAAAGACCGATAAAGAAACAAAGTCTGTTAACGGCGCTCTTTCTCCGAATAAACAGCCCAGGATTGTCAAGATTAACGGTTATTATGCCGAAGTTTCTCCGGTCGGTGAAATGGTGGTCATCAATAACCAGGACCAGCCCGGGATTATCGGCAACCTCGGCACGCTTTTAGGCAAGCACAGTATCAATATCGCCGCGATGACTTTCGGCCGCGAAAAGCCGGGCGGAAAAGCGATTACGGTATTGAATGTTGACAGCCCGGTCTCGGCGGAAGTTTTAGAGAAAATCAGGAAGCTGGAGAATATTTTGACGGTAAAGGTGATTAAGATATGAGCGGGATTCAAAAGCTCGCGTTTTTTGGTTTTATATTTTTGTTCTTGCCTTCCGCCGTATTTGCCAAAGAAATTACGGTTGTTTATACCGGCTCAACGCATGCTATGCTTTACCCCTGTCATTGCCCGCTCGAGCCGGATGGCGGCGTCAGCCGCAGGGCGAGCTTAATCCGGCAGTTAAGAAAAGACTATCCTGAACTGCTGCTTTTGGATTCGGGGGATTTTTTTGCCGGCGGACTGATGGACGAATATGCCCAGAATACCGACTTTGATATGCGGCGCACATTGTTGAACCTCAAGGCGATGGAATTGATGGGATATGACGCGCTGGCAGTGGGAGATGACGAGTTCAATTTCGGCAAAGAATTTCTGGAAGACAATATCGTTAAAACAAAACCGGCCTTTTTAGCCTGCAATCTGAAGTCGGATAAATTCTCCCCTTACATTATCAAAGAAATTGCCGGAATTAAAATCGGCATTACCGGATTAGCCAATCCGGCAGTAAGAAACAAGGCGGTAGGCGTTGAATTTAACGAACCAAGAACGGCGCTTAAGCAGGCAATAGAGGAATTAAAACAAAGAGGGGCAAAAATCATCGTGCTTTTAAGCCATCAGGGCGAGAGCGACGATTTAAAATTAATCCGGGATGTCGGCGGCATAGATATCCTGATTACCGGGCATGTCTATGCCAATGAAGGGGCTTCAGCCCAAATCGGCCCTACCCTGCTCTTAAGGCCTTCCTGGCAGGGGCGCCGGCTGGGAAAGCTTACTTTTGAATTTAAAGACGGTAAAATCATCAACCCGAAAATAGAAGAGTTGCGCTTGTCCGACAAAGTCGGCGATGACCCGGCAATAGTTTCTATCCTGCCGCGTTGTTTTAGCGACGGCGATTGCCGGAAGAAAGACGCGGAGGGAAAATGCGTGAAACCGGCGAGCCCAGACGCGCGCTGCCAGTTTAAGCCTTTGCCTAAAATTAAAGCCGGGCTGCTCGTGATTACGCCCCGGGAGTGCATGTCCTGCGATACAAAGAATATGGTTCAGCAATTAAAAGCAGTATTGCCGGGCATCAGTATTTCTTACCTATATTATCCCGACCCGAAGTCCAAAAAAATGGTCAGGGAATTAGGTGTCCGGGGGTTGCCGGCTTACCTTTTTAGCCGGAAAATAGAAAAAGAAAAAAGTTTTGAAAAGCTAAAAGAGAGGCTGGAGATGAGAGGAAATTTCTATCTGATTAAACCCGAGTTCAGCGGCATCTCGTATTTCCCGGGGAGGGAAAAGATAAAAGGAAAGCTGGATTTATTCCTGAGTTTATATGAAGGGGCTTCTGCCCCGTTATTAGAGTCAATCAGGGATTTCCATCCCGACATACATTTTTTGGCTACGGAGCAAGGCAGTAACTTTACTGCTGCCAGGGGTAACCTTGAGGCAGAGGAATATTTACGCGCAGTCTGCGTCCGGCAATATTATCCCGGGCAATTCTGGGATTATATCACTTGCCGGGCAGAGCATATCAATACTTCCTGGTGGGAGGATTGTTTGGGCGGCCCTGACAGCCAGAAGATAAAAACCTGCGCCAGGTCCGAGGAAGGCAGGAGCCTTTTAAGGAAGAATATCGGCCTGAATAAGGAATTAGAGGTGATGTTCGGGCCGACCTATCTTTGGGATAATCAGGAAATATTCGGTATTGAGGGAGCGCCGGCAAAAGAACACTTTAAAAATATATTTAAAAAATAAGAGAGAGGTAAAAATGTCAAAACCCAATAAGATTCATATTATCGACGTGACTAACCGCGACGGAGTGCAGACTTCCCGGATCTGCCTTTCTAAGTTACAAAAAACAATGATAAACCTCTACCTTAACCAGATGGGGGTTTTTCAGTCCGAATTCGGCTTTCCGGTGACGCACCACGAGACGAATTATTTGAACGCCAACCTGGAATTGGCCGGAATGGGCGTATTGTCCCCGATCAGGCTGGGCGGCTGGCTGCGCGCCACTGTGGATGACGTAAGGTCAGGCTTTAAGCTGGCCCCTTCGCTTAAACACCTTAACCTGTCTATTTCGACTTCCGACCAGATGATTACGCATAAATTTAAAGGTAAACTGGACCATCAATCGGTGATAAAAGAGATGTCCGAGGCGGTAAATTCAGCGCGTAAAGCCGGGGCGCAATCCGTCGGCGTAAACGCGGAAGACGCCTCGCGCACGAATATGGATTACCTGATTAAGTTTGCCCAGGCGGCAAAAGAGGCAGGCGCAGACAGGCTGCGTTACTGCGATACCCTGGGTTGCGACACCCCTTTTACGATTTATGAGCGGATTAAGGTCCTGGCGGAAGCAGTTTCCCTGCCGGTTGAGGTCCACTGCCATAATGATTTGGGCCTGGTAGTGGCGAATTCCCTTGCCGGGGCAAAGGCGGCGCTGGACGCAGGATGCGACGCTTATATTAATACCTGCGTTAACGGGATGGGCGAGCGGGCAGGTAATGCCGATTTAATTTCCGTAATTTTAGCCATAAAATACGGCAGCGGCATGCAGGCATATTCTCTCGATGAAAAGATAAATCTTAAGGCGGCCTGGAAAATCTGTAAATATGCTTCTTATGCCTTTGGCGTGCCGATACCGATAAACCAGCCCGGCGTCGGCGCAAACGCCTTTGCCCACGAATCCGGGATTCACGCTGACGGCGCCTTAAAAGACCGGCGCAATTACGAACTTTATGATTTCGAGGAGCTGGGGCGGGGAGAACCGGAGATAATCGAGACCGGCAGGAAAATTACCGCCGGCGAATATTCGGGGATTAAGGGTTTTAGAAACGTCTATGAGAAATTGGAAGTCGAATTCCATAACGACCAGGAGGCAACCTCGGTTTTGGAGCTGGTGCGTTACGCCAATGTCCACAACCAGAAACCCCTGGTTGACGATGAACTAAAGTTTATCGCCAAGTATCCGGATATCGCGCGCAAGATCTTTACGATGAGTCCGTAAAATGAATATAGTTATCGTAGGCACACAATGGGGCGATGAAGGCAAGGGCAAGGTAATCGATATCTTGTCCAGTAAGGTAGATTATATCGTCCGCTACCAGGGCGGCAGCAACGCCGGCCACACGGTGGTGGTGAATAATAAAGAGCACATCTTTCATCTTATCCCGTCGGGCATTTTACATAAAGGAAAAATCTGCTGCATCGGCAACGGCGTGGTGATCGACCCTGCCGCCCTGATCAAGGAGATTGACGGTTTAGCCGGGGCAGGTATCCGCGTCGAGAAGCGCCTGAAAATTTCTACCCTGGCGCATGTAATTTTACCCTACCATAAGATTTTGGACCGGTTGCGCGAGACAAAAAGAAAGCATAAGATCGGGACTACCGGCAGAGGCATCGGCCCCTGCTACGCCGATAAAATCAACCGCTGCGGCATTAGGATGGTTGACCTGGTTAACCCGCGTGTCTTTAAGGATAAGCTGCAGGATAATTTAAAAGAGAAGAACGAGATTTTTAAAAAAGTTTACCACCATCCCGGATTTGAGTTTCATAAAATCTACCGGGAATACCTTGTCTACGGCAGGCTGATCGCCCCTTACCTCTGCGACACAGCGTTATTATTGAATAAAGCGGCGCAGGAAAAGAAGGATATTCTTTTTGAGGGCGCCCAGGGCACATTTTTGGATATCGATTTCGGGACATATCCTTATGTTACTTCTTCTTCCGCGACCTCCGGCGGCGCCTGTACCGGCACAGGTATAGCTCCGCTGCGGATAGATAAAATTATCGGCGTAGCCAAGGCATATACTACCAGGGTGGGGGAAGGCCCGTTCCCCGCTGAATTTTCGCAGCAACTGGGTAATTCTATCCGGGATAAGGGCAATGAATTCGGCGCCACTACCGGCAGGCCGCGCCGCTGCGGCTGGTTTGACAGCGTGATGGTGAAAGAAGCCATCCTTTTAAACGGCATCTCGGAATTAGCGATTATGAAACTGGACGTATTAGACGGGCTGAAGGGAATAAAAATATGCACTGCTTATAAATATAAAGGTAAGCTATTCAAAGAGTTCCCTTATGATTCGGAGGTATTAGAGAATGCCGTGCCGGTTTATCGGGAAGTTGCAGGATGGTCCGGCGCAACAGCACACTGCGATTCCTACAAAAAGCTGCCGGCCAAAGCCAGGAGCTATTTGTCGGGCCTTGAGGAAATTTTAAAGACGCCCATCTCGCTCATCTCCGTAGGTTCATCCCGCAAAGAGACTATTTTTGTCTAGGCATTTTAAAAATCCCTATCCGGACTTTATATTAAATCTAATTGTAACAAAGAGGAATGAGCGCTCAATTTACTTTTCTAAAATCAAAAGATGACGTATGCAGGGATGAACAATTCGCGTATTAAACTTTCTATAGTTTTACCTGTATTTAACGAAGAGAAAACGCTGCAAATTTTATACGTCAGAATAAAGAAGATGTTAGAGGCCTTTAGCGGGGAAAGCGAACTGATATTTATTGACGACGGTTCTTGCGATGGCTCTTATGATATATTAAAAGGCTTGGCAGGCGCAGATAAAAGGGTCAGGGTTTTTAGATTTAATTCAAACGAGGGGCAATGCAAGGCGCTTGAGAAGGGGTTTCGTGAAGCGCGGGGAGAGATTATTGCCCAAATAGATGCCGACTTACAAACTGATCCGCAGGACATTCTTAGATTAGTTTTAAAATTGAACGATGGTTTTGATCTAGTGTGCGGATGGCGGTGGCGCAGGCGCGACCCGTGGCATAAAGTTTTAAAGTCCCAAATGGGTAATTATGTGCAAAGGCGTATAACAAAAATCAACCTACATGATATCAGCTGTCCGTTGAAGGTATATAGGAAAACTATCGTCAAGGGCATCACTTTTCAGAATAGATACGATATCTTTTTTTTGCCGCTTATCTTTTCAAAGCATACCGATAAAATGGCGGAGGTTAAGATAGAACATCACCCGCGCTGTTTCGGTAAAAGCAAATACGGTTTTATATCAACCTGTCTAGGGGTAATGCGTAATTACCTAAGATTGATAGTTAGCAACGGATTAAATGATTAATCTGTAAAGTTTATATAAACCGTTAAGTCAAATTATTCTGTTTAATTGTGGCTAAACCTTTCTTTAGGCACAAGATATTATTGATTATTTTCGGCCTTTGCGTTTCTTTTATCGCCTTAGAGATAATTTCCAGATTCTTGCTGGACCCCTCCCCGACCCTCCATGAGCTGGACCCATTTCTTGGTTATCGGTTAGTTCCTAATTCTGTCGGTAAGTTTTCCGGCTATATAATGAAGATCAACTCAAAGGGCATCAGGGACCGCGAATATAGCTATAGCAAAGAATACCCTTTTACCCGCATAGTAGTATTGGGCGATTCATTTACATTTGGACTGGGAGTTAAGGATTACAGGGATACTTACCCTAAAATAATCGAGGATTCGTTATTAAATGCCGGATATCCCGTAGAGGTAATTAACCTCGGGGTTGGGGGGTATAATACATCGCAAGAAATCAATTTTTTTAAAATAGAGGGCTTTAAATACAATCCCGATTTAATTATTTTAACCTTTAATCTAAGCGATAATGGGCCTGTCAGCGTGGATATCCCCAGGATCAGGCTATTACAAAAATACCACATTTTAAATATCAGGAAAATGCTGGGAAGAAATATCTACGCCATAACATACCTTAAAAAGTTAATTTTAAAATTTTTGACAGGCACGCATCTTAAACAATCCCCCCGGTTTATCCCGGAATCAAGTTACTCCGGATGCGTAAATCAAATTACAGGGTTTTCCCGCTACCTTGAAGGCCGGGATGTTCAGTTGCTCGTTTTTATTTTACCTGAAATCGAAAACTTTCAAAATTACCAGTATAGCCGGATACACGATTATATAAGAAGCAATCTTTTAAATAATGGCGTTATTTGCTATGACCTGCTGCCGGATTTCAGAAACCATAACCTGGACCCGGGAGATATTCGCTTCCGGATAAATGACCCGCACTTAAATGAATTAGGGCATAAATATTTAGCCTCTTTTATGCTGCCCAAATTAAGGCCATTTATAGAAAACCAAAAAAAGAGAGGGCCATAAAACCTCTTGACTAAACTTATTGATTGCGTTATAATTAAGTTCCATTTACAAAACCCCAAAAATAGGAGGTATGAGCTATGAGAGCCGCGTCATTTAGAGTTATGCTCAGCGTATTTTTAGCCGTTTCTCTTGCCGGGTGCACCTTTATTTTTCAAACCGGAAGGCGTTCGGATACGCAGAAAATCGAAGAACTCTCCAGCGAATTGGCTCAAGCCAGAAGGCTTCTTGAGGAAAGGTTAAGCGGGGAAATCGGAGACAGGCAGGTAAGATTAGAGATGATGGACAAGGGGCTGGTGATTACTTTTGTCGCCGATGTTTTGTTTGATTCCGGAAAAGCCAAGCTGAAGCCCGCGGCTTATCCCACTCTGGATAAGGTAGCAAGGGTATTACAGGAGAACGTGCCGGATTTAAATATCGGCATCGAAGGCCATACCGATAACCAGCCGATCAGGTTTTCCGGATGGAAATCAAACTGGGAATTGTCTACTGCGCGCGCCTTAAGCGTCCTGCATTATCTCGTCGATCAGCAAGGGCTGTCCCCCGAGCGCGTTTCCGCGATAGGTTACGGCGAATATCATCCGGTGGCATTGAACGATACCAGAGAAGGCAGGCAGTTAAACCGCCGCGTGGAAATTATAATTTTACCCAAATTGACCAAAGCAAAAGAAATGGCGCCGGCAGAACCGCCCTTGAAAGAACCGAGGGAAAACCTGAAATAAATGGAAGAAAGCTTAAAAAACCGGCTGATTATCATTTTGACGATATTGAGCGCCATCTTTTTCCTCGGGACGCTAAAGTCCTGCGACAGCGCCAGGCGCGAGAGGCTTGCCCGCGATAAAGAAATGGGCAGAAGAATGGATTTGGAGGAAAAGGCGAGCAGCTTTGCCCAGGAAAAGATGGTCAGCGATAATGAACTGAAAAGCGCAACCAGCGCCCTGGAAGAAGAAAAGGCGGCGCACCAGGCGACGAAAAAGGCCTTACTGCAGGAGCAATTGGTCAATCAGAGCTTGAAGGAAGAGCTGCAGAAGTTAAGTAAACTCAAAGAGGCGCTGGAAGAAGACCTCAAAGACGCCTTAATCAAAGATAAAAACTCAAGGGTTAAAAAATGAAATAGAAGGGGGAGAAGGGCAGGAGAGCAGTTCTTGTTCTAAAAGGGGATAGCTATCCCCTTTTTTATTAGAAAGAAAGGGGGGTGGTTTAATGGCGTTATTGCGGAAAATAAAAGAGAAATTCAGAAAGTTAGGCCGGAAAGAAAAAAAGTTTAAAACAGCCAAAAAGGCCGCGCTCAAAGAGACTCCGAAAGAAAAACCGAAGGAGGCCTTGGGCGTACGGGAAACGGCAGTAGAAAAGACAAAATTTTCTACTCCGGAAACTCCCAGGATCAGCCCCCGGATGTTAGAGGAGCTGCCCTGGGGCTATGGCGCGGACAAAATAGTCCTGCAGGTAAGGGATACCCGCTGGATACACGCCTACTGGGAAATTACCCAGAAGACCCTGGACAGCCTAAAAGAGCGTTTGACAGGCGCTTTCCACGGGGCAAAGAGGGTCTTGAGAGTTTATGACGTCAGCCAGATTATTTTTGACGGAAAAAATGCCCACCGTTTTTTTGACATTGAAGTCGGAAACGACGCCAGTAACTGGTATGTCGATACCAACGGGCCGGGCAGGTCCTGGTGCGTGGATATCGGTTTGAGGTTAGCGTCGGGTGAATTTATCATGATTGCGCGTTCCAATACCGTCTACACACCTATAGAAGGTCCTTCCTGGATTACCGATGAAGAGTGGATGGTCCCGGAGGACATGTTTGCGCGGTTGTATGGCATGGGCTTTGGGTTTGGAAAGAGCTCGCCCGTAGGCAAGGCCTGGCAGGAAAGGGTTAAGCGCGCCCTTTTTTCCGGAGTCCTGGCTTCGCCGGGCATTACTTCCGTTGCCAGCCCGGTAAAGAAACAGCAAGCGAGAAAATTCTGGCTCAATGTAAATACGGAATTAATCGTTTATGGCGCGACAGAAGCCGATGCCAAAGTAGCCGTTCAGGGTAAGCCCGTGGCTCTGCGGTCCGACGGTACATTCAGCCTGCGTTTCGCCCTTCCCGACGGAAAGCAGGCAATACCCGTGGAAGGGGTATCCAGGGACGGTATCGATAAAATAACGATCACGCCGGTAGTAACCAAAGAGACAAAATAAAATTCCGGAATAACCAGCCAAGGAAGCGATATAAAGATGAATAAGGGATATCTTTGCATAGTCTTACACAGCCACCTCCCTTTTGTCCGGCACCCTGAGCACGAAGACTTTTTGGAGGAAGACTGGCTTTATGAAGCGATTACCGAAACCTACATCCCGTTGATTGACGTTTTTCAGCGGTTATTAAATGAAAATGTGGATTTCCGGATTACCATGTCTCTGACGCCTACTTTAATCTCCATGCTCAGCGACGGGCTTTTGCAGGAAAGGTATTTAAAGCATATCAACCAGCTGATCGAGCTGGCGCATAAGGAAGCGGAGAGGACCCGCTGGCAGGCGGATTTTCAGAACCTCGCCCTGATGTATTTGGAGAAATTTTATAAATCGCGCGATATTTTTGAAAAATACGGACGCAACCTCGTCACCGCTTTTAAAAATTTTCAGGATGCGGGGAAACTGGAAATTATTACCTGCGGGGCGACTCACGGTTATTTTCCGCTGATGGATGTCTGCCGCGAGTCCGTGCGGGCGCAGGTCAAGGTAGCGGTCAGCCACTATGCAAGCGTATTCGGCAGGAAACCCCAGGGGATCTGGCTGCCTGAATGCGGCTATCAGACAGGCCACGACGAGATTTTAAAGGAAGCGGGACTGCGTTATTTTTTTACCGACGCCCACGGCGTATTGCATGGCTCTCCCCGGCCGAAATACGGCGTATTCGCGCCGGTATATTGTAAATCAGGAATTGCCTGTTTTGCCAGGGACCTGGAATCGTCAAAACAGGTCTGGTCTTCCATTGAAGGCTATCCCGGCGACTATCTCTACCGCGAATTTTACCGCGATATCGGCTTTGAACTGGATTATGATTATATCCGGCCGTATATCCACCGCGACGGCATCAGGATAAATACCGGCATAAAATATTACCGCATCACCGGCAGCGAAAACAAACAACCGTATAATTCCCTTTGGGCAAGAGAAAAGGCGGCAGAGCATGCGGGTAATTTTATGTTTAACCGCGAAAGGCAAATCGAATACCTCTATGATTTTATGCAGAAAAAGCCGATGATTGTTTCTCCTTATGACGCGGAATTATTCGGCCATTGGTGGTACGAAGGGCCGCAGTGGCTGGAATTCCTGATGCGCAAAATTTACTTTGACCAGAAGACGATCCGCATGATTACTCCTTCCGAATATCTGGCGGAGAATCCGCGCAACCAGGTAGTTATGCCTTCGGTATCCAGCTGGGGCTGGAAAGGCTATAGCGAGATGTGGCTGCAGGGTTCAAACGACTGGATTTACCGGCACCTGCATCAGGCAAGCAGCCGGATGACCGAGTTAGCTAAAACCTTTTCACATACTTCCATAAACGGTTTAACCAGGCGCGCTTTAAACCAGGCCTTGCGGGAATTGCTCTTGGCGCAAAGCTCGGACTGGGCCTTTATTATGGGCACCGGCACGCACAGCTCCTACGCCGTGCGGCGCACTAAAGAGCACATCCTGCGTTTTACGAATTTATATGAGCAGGTTAAAAGCAGCTCTATCGACGAAAAGTGGCTGGCAGATATAGAATATAAGGATAACCTTTTCCCCGCTATAGATTACAGGGTCCACCAGTAAAGAGGGATTATGCTTGATAAGAATAATATTCCCCGGCATATCGCCATCATTATGGACGGCAACGGCCGCTGGGCAAAGGAAAAAGGCCTGCCGCGCACTGTCGGACACCGTCAGGGCATCAAGCGGGTGAAGGAAATAGTCAGGGCAGCCAGTGAATTAGAGGTGAAGGTCTTAACGCTCTTTGCCTTTTCCACGGAGAACTGGACAAGGCCCAGACAGGAAATCAATATGTTGATGCGCTACCTGGATAATTTTTTAGGCAGGGAAATCGCGCAGTTGCATAAGAATAATGTCCGGCTGATGGTCATCGGCCGGGACGAGCCGGTGCCCAAATACCTGCAGGATAAAATCAAAGAGGCCGAGCACAAAACAAGGGATAACAGCGGCCTGCGGTTGATCCTGGCCTTCAACTACGGCTCAAGGCAGGAGATAGTCGATGCCGTAAAAAAATTTACTGCCTCTGTTTTAAAAGGCGAAGCGAGTGTCGCCGGCTTAAGCGCGGAAGATTTCAGCCGTTATCTTTATACCGGCGGCTTGCCCGACCCGGACCTTTTAATCCGCACGAGCCAGGAGATGCGTCTGAGCAATTTCTTGCTCTGGCAGCTTTCTTACGCGGAATTATATTTTTGCAAGAAATACTGGCCGGATTTTGACCGCGGTGATTTGGAAAAGGCGATAGAGGTTTATCAAAAGAGGGAGCGCAGGTTCGGCGCGGTAAAATGCTGATAAAAAGGATAATCACAGCTTGCGTCGTCATACCGATTGTGGCGCTGGCAGTATTGAGCCAGTGGTTTTTTAATGTTGTAGTAATGCTTTTTATTATCTCGGGGCTTTATGAGTTCTTTACGATGCTGGAAAACAAAGGGATAACCGCCTATAAATATTTCGGCATACTTATGGGCACGCTTATCCCCGTTTCTATAATGTTCTCTTTCGAACCGACCAAGAAGTGGGAGCTTTTCTTTATCGTTTTGACCCTCTTATTCCTGATTACGATGTTATTCAAACGCCGGGAAAATTACGGCGTAATCGTAGACATCTCGACGACTATTTTTGGCATACTTTACGTCTCCTGGTTTTTCAGTTTTTTAATCAAGATCAGGTCGTTTAGCGGCGGGACAGGGCTTTTGGCGGCAGTGCTATTGATTACCAAGTTGGGCGATATCGGCGCTTATCTGGTAGGCAGCCGTTTCGGGAAAACCCCGCTCATACCCCGCATCAGCCCTAATAAGTCGCTGGAAGGCTCGCTCGGCGGGCTCTTCTTTAGCGTAGCCGGAGCATTAATCAGCAGGCCGTTCTTTCCTTTATTCGGCGCAGAAGTTTTGACTTATACGCATCTGATCTTGATGGGTATTACGCTGGGCATCATCGGGCAGCTCGGGGATTTGGCGGAATCCCTGATGAAGCGCGACTGCGGGGTAAAAGATTCGGGGGTTATCCTGCCGGGGATGGGCGGAGTTTTAGACGTCATGGATAGTTTGCTTTTTACCGCGCCGGTATTTTATTTTTATATCAGTATCGTTTTATGATGCAGCAGATTGCCGTATTAGGCTCTACGGGCTCCATTGGCCAGAGCGCCCTGGAAGTAATCAGGCACTTCCCCGCTAAATTTAAAGTTTTGGCCTTAAGCACAAATTCGCGCACCGATATTTTAAGCGAGCAAATAAAAGAGTTCCATCCGGCGTTTGCCTGTGTCAGGGATGTTCAGGCGGGCAGGGCCTTGGAGGCAGAGTCGGCTGCTCAAACTAAATTTCTTCTGGGAGAGAGCGGCTTAGAGGAAATCATCCGGGATAAGCGGCTCGATAAAATTGTCCTGGGGATAAGCGGCTCGGCAGGGCTTGAGCCTTTATTAAAATCTATTGAAGCCGGCTGCGATATCGTCCTGGCGAATAAAGAGGCGCTGGTGATGGCCGGGCCGATACTGATGAAGAGGGCAAGGCAGAAGAAGGCCAGGATTATGCCGGTGGACAGCGAACAGTCGGCAATCTGGCAGTGCCTGGAAGGGCGAAACCCGGATAGATTAAAAAATGTTTACCTTACTGCCTCGGGCGGGCCGTTTTTACAAAGCGATAGAAAACAGATGCGCGGCGCATCCGTAGCCAGGGTCTTACGGCACCCCCGCTGGAAGATGGGTAAAAAAATCAGCGTGGATTCCGCGAATCTGATGAATAAAGGCCTGGAGGTATTGGAGGCGATGTATTTATTTAATCTGCCTGCGGATAAAATAAAGGTACTCATTCACCCGGAAGCAATCATTCACTCTATGGTTGAATTTATGGACGGGGTGGTGATGGCGCAATTATCAGCCACGGATATGCGCATCCCTATCCAATACGCGCTGACGTATCCGGAAAGGTTATCCAATAGCCTGCCGAGCATAGATTTTTATAAATTAAAGGCGCTGAATTTTCAAAAGCCCGATTTTAAGAAATTCCCCTGCCTGGGATTAGCTTACCGGGCGGCAGGAGAGGCGGGGACGATGCCTTGCGTTTTAAATGCGGCTAATGAAGTAAGCGTAGAGGGATTTTTAAGGGGCGGGCTGGCTTTTGTTTCCATACCCGGCGTGATCGCGCGGGTGCTTGACGCGCACCGTAAAATCGAGAACCCCGGTTTAGAGGATATTCTGGCTGCGGATGAATGGGCAAGGAAAGAGGCGCGTAAAGTTATTCAAAGAGAAAGGGCGGTTTTATGATTTCTCTGATTGTTTTTCTGGTTATTTTCGGCATCTTAATCGTCGTGCACGAATTCGGGCATTTTGCCCTGGCTAAGCTCCAGGGTGTCAGGGTCGAGCGTTTTTCCCTCGGCTTCGGCCCGGCGCTGGTAAAGAAGAAAAAAAACCGCACGGAATACAGCATTAACGCTATCCCCCTGGGAGGTTATGTGAAGCTTGCCGGCGATAATTTAGAGGAATACAAGGGTAAACCCGATGAATATTTTTCCAAGACGCCCGGCCAGCGCGCCGCGATTATCTTCTGCGGCCCTTTGTTAAATTATATCTTAGGATTCCTTTGTTTTTGGGTCATTTTTTTCTTCGGCTACCCGACTCTGACCACCAGAATCGGCGGTCTGCTTGATGGTTACGGCGCAAAAGAGGCGGGCCTTGAGGTAGGCGATAAGATCATTGCCGTTGACGGTAAAAATGTCAAGAGCTGGGATGATTTGCAAATGCTGGTTTATAATAAACAGCTCCCGGCGCAGGTTGAGATTTCTTTTTTACGCGGCGATAAAGAAACCAAGGTAAATGTCGCCTTAAAAGAGCGGCAATTAGACGACCAGATGGGCGCACAACGCAGGGTGGGGCTTTTGGGGATTACGCCTTCTCCCGCCGAGACGGTAAACGTAAGGTATGGGCCGGGGAAATCATTTATTTTGAGTTTAAAGCGGACGCTGGATATGACCGGGCTGACAGCCAAGGCGATTTGGCGGATGCTTACCGGTAAATTATCGTTTAGCGAATCCGTTACCGGGCCGCTGGGGATTTATTACATTACTTCTCACGCAGCGCGGTTAGGGATGATCGCGGTCTTGCATCTGATGGCGATATTAAGCATCAGCCTGGGGATATTTAACCTTCTGCCTTTGCCGGTATTAGACGGCGGCCATATTGTATTATTGGCAATTGAGAAGGTCAGGGGCAGGGCTTTGAGCATCAAGGCCGAACGGATAATTACGCAGATCGGAGTGACCCTCATCGTGTCATTGGCGGTATTCGTAACTTATAACGATATCTTAAGATTCTTTGGGGATAAACTGCCCCAGTGGATTAAATAGGCAATGAAAATAGCCAGGCGCAAGGCGAGAATCGTGAAAATCGGCAATATCCGTATCGGCGGCAATTATCCGGTTGCCATCCAATCGATGGCAAAGACTAAAACCGCGGATATAGAAAGTACGCTCGGGCAGATAAAGGATTTGGAGGCGGCCGGCTGCGAAATCGTGCGGCTGGCAATCAAGGATAATGCCGACGCCATAGCTCTCAAGAAAATCAAGCGCCGGGCGCAGCTGCCGTTAGTGGCGGATATACATTTTAACTGGAGGCTCGCCTTAGCGGCAATAGATAACGGCGCGGATAAGATCAGATTGAATCCGGGCAATATTTACAAGCCGGCCGAGGTCAAAGAGATAATCAGCGCCCTGAAGTCTGCCGGGATACCGCTGCGTATCGGAGTAAATTCGGGCTCGCTAAAGGCGCTTAATTCCCATAGATTAAGTATGCCCGACCGGCTGGTGGCAGCCGGCTTAAGCTATGTCAGGATGGTCGAAAAATTAAAATTCCGCGAGATAGTGATTTCGCTAAAGGCTTCAAATGCGCAGGATACCATCGCAGCTTATGAAAAAATGTCGCGGCTCTGCGAGTATCCTTTTCATCTGGGGGTTACCGCCACGGGATTGCCGCTTGAGGGGGCGATAAAGTCCGCTATTGCGATTGGCGCTTTGCTATTAAGGGGGATCGGTGATACAATAAGGGTATCGCTTACCGATAATCCCAAAGAAGAAGTGATGGCAGGCAAATTCATCTTAGAGGCTTTGGGGTTACGCCGCTTTGGCCCGGAGATTATCAGTTGCCCGACCTGCGGCCGCTGCGAGGTGGACTTGGTAAAAATAGTCAAAGAATTAGGCGCGAAGTTCTCAACTATGAACTACGGACTATCAACCCGGCCGCCGAAAGTGGCCGTAATGGGCTGCGTAGTTAACGGCCCCGGAGAAGCAAGGGAGGCGGATATCGGGCTTGCCTTTGGCAGGAACGAGGCTCTATTATTTAAGAATGGCAAGCCGATAAAAAAAGTTTCTTATTCCCGCTGCATAGACGCGGTATTGCGAGAAATGGAGAGAATTTAGATGTCCAGGGTATTAAAAGACAAACTCAGGCAGAAGATTATTTCCGAACACCGCAATTTATTTTCCCGGGGGAATCTCGGCCCGTCGGAATTAAAAGAAAATATATCCGCTATCTTGGAGAAGATTACCGGCCGCGAACACGCAAATTTATCCCGGCAGGATAAAGAAAGGATAATTAACGAAATATTCGATGAATTTACCGGTTTCGGGCCGATAGAAGGGCTGCTTAGGGACCCGGAAGTAACCGAGATTATGATTAACGGCCCGGATAAAATTTACGCGGAAAGACAGGGCAGGCAGGAGCTCACTAATATAAAATTCGACGACGAAAATCAGGTGATGTATTTAATAGAAAAAATGCTCGCCCCGACACGCCGGCATGTAGACGAGGCTTATCCTTACACCGAGGTTTCCTTGAAGGACGGTTCGCGGGTGAATATCATTATACCGCCCCTGGCGTTAGACGGTCCGACAATCACGATCAGGAAATTCTTAAAGGAAATCAAAACCGCCGAAGATTTAATCAATTTAGGGACCCTGGATAAACGGATGGCCGATTTTTTAATCGCGGCAATCAAGGCAAAATTGAATATCATCTTTTCCGGGGCCACCGGCGCCGGAAAGACTACAACCCTGAATGTATTTTCTTCTTATATCAGCGCCGATGAACGCGTGGTTACTATCGAGGATACGGCGGAATTGCGCCTCACCCAGGAGCATGTCGTCAGGCTGGAATCCCGGCAGCCGAGCATCGAGGGCAG
Organism: Candidatus Omnitrophota bacterium; assembly: GCA_041653115.1. Lineage (GTDB taxonomy): Bacteria > Omnitrophota > Gorgyraeia > Gygaellales > Profunditerraquicolaceae > JBAZGA01. The sequence continues at coordinate 5,793 of JBAZGA010000004.1, read as the reverse complement.
GGGCGAAGTGACGATCAAGGACCTTTTTAATAACAGCCTGCGCATGCGGCCGGACAGGATTATCGTAGGCGAGATCAGGGGGCGGGAGGCCCTGGATATGCTGCAGGCGATCTGCTCCGGGCACCGCGGTTCTTTGGCGGTAATTCACGCCAATACGCCGCAGGAAGTAATTTACCGCCTGGAGACGATGATTTTAACCTCAGGCATTCCGATCAGCCTGGAAGCGATACACCGCCAGATTGCCGCAACCGTAAACCTGATTGTTCAGCAAGAGCAGCTTTTAGACGGCTCAAGAAAAATTACCCACATCGCGCAGATAAACGGATTGCGGGATAATCAGGCAATACTGGAAGATATATTCCTATACGAATTGGAAGGCCTTGACGCGCAAGGCAGGGTCCGGGGCAGATGGAAAGCCAGCGGCACGGTGCCTGTGTTTTATCCTTTCTTTAAAAAAGCGGGGATAGATTTGCCTCAAGGGATGTTCACTAAGGATTAAAATATGTTCTGGTCAAAAACTCTTATTCCGACTTTAAAAGAGACGCCGCAGGAAGCGGAATCCGCCAGCCACAAGCTGCTCTTGAGGGCGGGGTTAATCCGGATGCTGATGGCCGGCGTATATTCTTATTTGCCTTTAGGATGGAAGGTGCTGGCAAACATCGAAAAAATAATCCGCCAGGAAATGGATGCCTCGGGCGCTAGCGAGCTCTTGCTTCCGGCATTGCAGCCCGAAGATTTGTGGGTAAAAAGCGGCCGCGATAAAGATATGGGTGAGGTAATGATTAAATTTACGGACCGCAAAGGGCGAAAGCTCTGTTTAGGCCCCACCCACGAAGAGGTAATTACGGAACTGGTAAAGAATCATCTTTCCAGCTACAAGCAGCTTCCCTTTATTCTTTACCAGATACAGACAAAATTCCGCGATGAGCTCCGGCCGCGTTTCGGCCTGGTCAGGGGTTGTGAGTTCGTGATGAAGGACGCCTATAGTTTTGACCGGGATGAAGCGGGCCTGGATAAAAATTATAATCTGATGCTTGCTGCCTACCGCAGGATTTTCCAGAGGTGCGGCCTGGATTTCCTGACGATTGAGGCCGACCCCGGGGTAATGGGCGGGAAGGTTTCACATGAATTTATGGTCCCGGCTACAGACGGCGAAGACGCAGTGTTATTCTGCGCCAAATGCAAAGCGGCCCAGCCTTTCAAGGGAGAGGCCGGCAGCTGCCCGCAATGCCAAGGGCCCTTAGAAAAAATAAATGCGCTGGAAGTAGGGCACATTTTTAAATTAGGCGTTAAATACTCTGCTACTTTAGGGGCAAATTTTCTCGATGCCCAGGGCAAGCTTTGTCCGGCGATTATGGGTTGTTACGGCATCGGCGTTTCCCGCTTAATTTCCGCTATCATTGAACAGAACCGTGATGCCGAGGGGATTATCTGGCCGGATGAAATCAGCCCATATAAAGTAATCATCCTGCCTCTGGATATGACTGAGGCAAAAATCGCCCAGGAAGCGAAGGCGCTCTACGATAAATTAGAAGAGGAGGGCATTGATACGCTGCTTGACGACCGCGATGAACGCGCCGGGGTAAAATTCAAAGACGCAGATTTATTAGGGATAACCTTGCAGGTAATTATCGGCCGTGAATCTTTAAAGAAAAATACCCTCGAACTGAAGATCCGCCGCAAACACAAAAAGATTATGGATAAAAGGGCGGTAATTTTAAAAGAGATAAAAAGGATTACGCATGGATAGGCAGGAATTAATTTCTCAATTAAGGGCTCTGGCGCAGGAGTATCTAAAGGAGCGGGGTTTAGATTTAGTGGACATCATTTATCGCTATGAAGGCAGGGACCTGGTTCTGAGAATCCTCGTCGATAAGCCGGAAGGCGGCATCAGTTTAGGTGAGTGCGCTTACATAAATCAGGAATTGAGCAGAATTTTAGATGAAAAGGATATGCTGCAGGCCAGGTATATCTTAGAAGTGTCTTCTCCCGGGATAGACTGGCCATTACGAAAAAAAGAGGATTTCTTGCGCTGTCTAAGCCGGAAAGCGAGATTTTTTTTGCGTGAAGCCGTAAACGGCAAAATAGAATGGGAAGGGACAATTGTTAAGGTAGAGGGAGAATCGGTATATGTTGACGCAGCGGGCACGGCTTTGGAGATTCCTCTCTCCAAGATTAACAAGGCAAAGCAGGTAATTTAATCAGTTTCAACTAAAAACGGACGGTGTAAATAATGGGCCAGGAATTATTAGCGATATTAGAGCAGCTGGAAAGAGAAAAAGGGATTAAGAAAGAGGTTTTATTTGAAGCGGTAGAGAGTGCCTTATTATCCGCCGCGCGCAAGGTGATTGATATCAAGCCCGGCGAGGAACTCAGCGTCCAGCTTGACCGCGAGACCGGAAAGGTCAGGGCTTTCAGGAATAAAGAAGAGATTACTTCCATAGATTTCGGACGGATAGCCGCTTCCACTGCCCGGCAGGTAATCATCCAGAAGATCCGCGAGGCGGAGAAGGAAGTGGTGTTCAGCGAATTTCAGGGCAAGGTCGGGGAGATCGTTTCGGGGGTAATCTACCGTTTTGATAAAGGCAATATTATTGTCGACCTTTTAGGCAAGGCGGAAGGCATCCTTTTGAAGCGCGAACAGTCCTCCAAAGAGGAATATAAGCAGGGACAGCGCATCAGGGCGTATATTGTCGAGGTGAAAAAAGACACGCGCGGGCCGCAGATTATTTTATCGCGGACACACCCTAATCTGGTAAAGAAATTATTTGAGCTGGAGGTGCCTGAGATTTACGAAGGGATCGTGGAGATAAAATCCATTGCCAGGCAGGCCGGCGAACGCACCAAAATCGCGGTCTGGTCCAAGAATGAAAAAGTTGATTCTGTCGGGGCATGCGTGGGGATGCGCGGCAACCGCGTCAGGAATATCGTCAATGAATTGCAGGGAGAAAAGATAGACATCGTGCGCTACAACGAGGATATCAGGGAATATATAAAGGCCGCACTTTCTCCGGCGAAGATTGCCGAGATAAAATTAGACAAAGATAATCTCAAGGCGCAGGTGATTGTCGACGACGACCAGTTATCGCTGGCCATCGGCAAACACGGCCAGAATGTCAGGCTCGCCTCGCGGCTCCTGGGCTGGGAATTGGATATACGCACAAAAGAAACGGCTTTGCAGGAGGCGCAGGCAGCCGAGGCGAAAGAGGAAAAGAAAGAAGAGAAGAAAGAAGAGAAAAAAGAGAAAAAGGCAAAAAAGAAAAAGAAGGAAGCCGCGGTTTCCCTGGAAGAGTTATCCGGCGTAGGCGAAAAAACCATCGCCAGCCTTAAGCAGGCCGGTTTTAGCAGCGTAGGAGATATCGCAAAGGCGGAATTGGAAGATTTAGTGAAGGTCAAAGGTATCGGCCGGAAGAAAGCGGAAAAGTTAGTTGCCGAAGCGAAAAAATTAACCCCTTAAACGGAATCAGAGGCAACCTATGGTAACAAAGAAAAAAGAAAAAGTCGAACGGAAGAAGAAGGCAATTGTAAAGTCGCCGGCTAAGGCAAGAGCAAAAAAACCGGCGCAACAAAAACCAGGCGCAGCCAAGCCGGCAGCCAAGCCGGCGGTTAAAATCGTCAAGAAGCCCCGGGTGGTTAAAGCAGCGCCCTTAAAACACAAAGAGATAAAGCACAAGGCAATGCCGGAAGCGCCCGTCGTGACGCCGCCGCAGCCTCCTCAAGCGCCCCCTAAAATTATCCCGAGAAAAGAAGTTAAAGCGCCGGTTGCCCAGCCTGCGGTTGCCCAGCCGGTAAAGATAGCGTTAAAAGAACTTGAGGTGAAGCTTCCGGTCACGGTAAAAGACCTCGCCGTCAAGCTGCAGGAGAAGCCCTCGGCATTAATCAAGATGCTGATGGGAATGAAATTGATGGCCGGCATCAACCAGGTCCTGGAAGAGCCGGTAGTAAAACAGGTATGCGAAAAATTCGGTTTTCAGCTGAAAGAGGCGCCCGGCGAGGAAGAGGCGGCGTTAAGCGTGCACCGGGAAAAGGACCGGCCTGAATCTTTAAAGCCGCGCTCGCCGATAGTAACTCTGATGGGGCATGTTGACCACGGCAAGACCTCGCTTTTAGATGCCATCAGAAAAACCAAGGTCGCGGAATCCGAACACGGCGGCATCACCCAGCATATCGGCGCTTATCGCGTGAGCTTACCCCGCGGGGAGATTACCTTTTTAGACACGCCGGGGCACGAAGCCTTTACCGCGATGCGCGCGCGGGGAGCAAGCCTTACCGATATCGTAGTCCTGGTTGTCGCTGCCGATGACGGGATAATGCCCCAGACCAGGGAAGCCATAGACCATGCCCGCGCCGCAGGAGTATCGATTATTGTCGCGATCAATAAAATTGATAAGCCGCAGGCAAACATCGAGCGGGTAAAAAAACAGCTTTCGGAACTCAACTTGATGCCGGAAGACTGGGGCGGCAAGACTATCACCGTCGGCGTATCTGCCAAAACCGGCGAAGGAGTGGATGGCTTGTTGGAGATGATTCTCCTGGAAGCGCAAATGCTGGAGCTGAAAGCAAATCCGCAGAAACCGGCTTCCGGGGCCGTGGTGGAAGCAAAGATGAGCAAAGGCAGGGGGCCGGTCGCTACTTTACTCATTCAGAACGGAACCTTGCGCCTTAATGAAAATATTATCGCCGGAAATTATTACGGTAAAATCCGGGCGATGTTCAATAACCGCGGCCAACCCGTAAGCGAAGCCCGCCCCTCTTTTCCGGCGGAAATTCTCGGCCTTTCCGGCGTGCCCCAGGCCGGAGACCAATTCTTCGTGATTGAAGACGAAAAAAAAGCGCGGGAATTGGCTTTAGAGCGGCAGGAAGCGGAAAAACAGCTTCAGGTAAAAGCGGTAAAGAGAATCAGTTTAGAAGATTTACACGCCCAGATCCAGGAGGGGAAACTTAAAGAATTAAAGCTCGTGATTAAAGCCGATATGCAGGGTTCTTTAGAGGCGATTAAAGATGTTTTACAAAAGATCGATGTTTCGGAAGCGAAAGAGCTGAAGATGGATATCATTCATGAAGGCGTCGGCAATATCAACAGCTCGGATGTCATCCTGGCAGTCGCCTCTAACGCCCTGATTATCGGTTTTAATGTGGCGGCGGACGAGCGCGCAAAGGAAATATCCGCTAAGGAAGGCGTAGAAATAAAACTCTATAATATTATTTATGAGCTGGGGAATGAAATCAAGGCGGCCCTGGAAGGGATGCTTGAGCCGAAATTAAAGAAAATCTTTTTAGGCAGAATAGAGGTAAGAAAAGTCTTTAAATTATCGCGTTCCGGAACGGTTGCCGGATGTTTTGTGGTTAAGGGCAAGGTTGCCCGGAACTCTTTAGTGAGCCTGGTAAGAAACGGCGAGGTTTTATTCGAAGGCAGCCTTTCCTCCCTGAAGCGCTTTAAAGACGATGTGCGCGACGTGCAGGAAGGCTTTGAATGCGGGCTGACCTTGAGCGGTTTTACCGATTTGCAGGAAGGCGATATCATTGAAGCCTATGAGATCGAAAAAATAGCCAGGAAACTGTAAAATGAAAAAACGGATACTCAGCGGGATGCGTCCGACGGGAAAATTACACTTAGGCCACCTGGTGGGCGCGTTGGACAATTGGGTAAAATTACAGGAAGAATACGATTGTTTTTTTATGGTTGCCGACTGGCATGCGCTGATGGGCGAGTATGAGGAGCCGGCGATTCTTTCGGAATCGATAATCGACAATGTCATCGATTGGCTGAGCATCGGTATCGACCCCAAAAAA
>JBAZGA010000003.1:0-85027 GCA_041653115.1 Candidatus Omnitrophota bacterium | reverse complement strand
TGAATTTTTACGACCACCGCAGGGACGTTACTTTGCCTTTGGACGAATTGCGGATTGTTTTAGAGGTAATGGCTGTGGATACCAACGGCAGGGTTTATAACCTGGTCTCCACTTCTATTGTCAGGAAGAGGAATGGTTAATTCTAAAAGAATGAACAAAAAAGGGATTACCCTGATTATCGCTTATACGGTAATCGCCTCCGTATTAATCCTTACCGGAGTAATTATTCAAAGGGCGATCAGCGAATCAAACTTAGCCCAGAGAACCAGGGTTTATACGGAAGCTTTCTATCTCGCCGAAGGAGTGCTGGCGCAGGCTTCTTATCAGTTGGCTTTTAATGAGGCCAACTACATCACCGTGAGCGACATTGATCCGGCTAATCCTGTGATTGTCAATATCCCTAATGCCAACGCGGCGTTGAGTTATTTCTGGACCGACATAACCAGCGATTTAACCGGCAGCTCCGGCGACCAGCAGATTACAGACTCCAGCGGAATAACTTCTTTTTTGAGGTATTATCAGATCAGCGCAACCTGCACCCATAACCAATACGCTACCCGCGTAACCCTCAATCAGACAATCATCCGCAGAAAAATATATACTTTTCAACACGCCGTATTCTATCAGGATGACCTGGAGATTTTGCCTGGGGCGGCGATGATTTTTTCCGGGAAGATTCACTGTAACCACGACATCTATTTGGGTACGCACAATTCGCTTACGGTAAATTCCGATTATCTCTACAGCGCGGGCAGTATCTATAATAAACGCAAGGACTCAACCGAGGTGATGAGCGGCCCGGTAAATATTAAAGTAAATGGGACATCCAATTATGAATTGATGAAAAAAGCAGGAGAGCTTTCTCTAGATTGCGACCGCGCAGACTGGACAGACGAGTCGCAAAACCGCTGGCAAGGGACGGTAAAATCCAGCGTCCACGGAGTAAAATCCTTGACCGCTCCTGCGGTGGGTTCGATTCAGCCCGACGGCTATTATGCCCAAAAAGCGACTTTAAAAATTATCGATAACACAGCCTATGATATAAACGGTAATCCCATAACTTTTAGCGATAATCCGATCAGCACCAGCACCTTTTATGACGCCCGGGAGGGAAAAAATATCACGGTTACGAATATCGATATGGCCAAGTTAAATAGTTCGGGGTATTTTCCGGCAAACGGACTTTTATACGCCACCCGCAGCGATGCCAATAGCACCCAGCCTAACGGCATACGGCTGAAAAATGCAAGCCTTGTGCAAAATGACCTGACAGTAGTTTCCAATGACCCTGTATATGTTCAGGGGGATTACAATAAGGATGTCTCAGGCCAGAAGAAATCCTGCGCCATAATCGCCGATTCTATGAATATCCTTTCGAATAACTGGAGCGACTCAACGCCGACAAGCTCAAGAACCGCCAGCAATACCGAGGTTAATGCCGCTTTTATTGCGGGGATCAGGACCTCTACTTCCGGCGATTATAACGGAGGGCTGGAAAACTATCCGCGCCTGCTTGAGAAATGGTCGGGTAAGACGCTTAAGATCAGAGGATCTTTTGTGGAATTATGGAATAGCCAGATTGCCATGGGGCAATGGCACTACGGTATGCCGTATTACGAAGCGCCGGCCAGAAACTGGGATTACGACCTCGATTTCAATAATAGCAGCAAGCTCCCGCCTTTTACGCCTTTCGCCGTAGAAATAAAAAGAATAGTCTGGTGGAAGGGTTGATTTCGGGTTACTAGATGAAGACAATTATCCTCGTTCTTTTAATCTCTTTTTTACCCGGCGTTATTCTGCTCGGGGCGATTTTGGTTAAAAATAACTGGGATGCCTCGGGCTTAGTCTGCGCGGATGCCGACCGTTATTATAACACGGCAATTTTTTTTGCCGGGCAAAATCCGGGGTATTATCTGGATTCTTATAAAATTAACCCGGGGGCATTACCCTGGGACGTGCCGCTATACGCTTTATTTTTATCGGTTTTCTTTAAGCTGTTTAATCCCGGTTTTCTCCTGGCGGGCTTCTTTAATCTGCTGCTTTTTGTCCTCTCTGTAAATATCTTGTATAGGATCGGCGAGGCCTTCTTTGGAAAACGGGCTGCTTTTTCCGCCGCGGTTATTTTTTCCCTTTATCCTTCGGTATTAATTTTCAACCTGCTTGTCCTTGTTGAGCCTTTGCTGTTATTACTGGTTCTCAGCGGGATTTATTTTTTTATTTTATATTTAAAACGGGAAAAACTGCCTTTCCTGGTTTTAACGGCGTTTTTTTTAGGGTTGTCAACTTTGGCGAAAGAAGTGACAATTTTTCTCCCTTTGGCAATGCTGGCGTTAATTTTATTCAAACAGAGAAAACAGCTGAAGAAGGCGTCCGCCGGCGCTTCTTTGCTGATTACCGTTTATCTCATGACTTTAGCGCCGTTATCAATATATAATTATAATAAATTCGGCGATTATATGCTTTCCGAGAAAATGGCGAGATATTTTAACTTTCTTTCGCGGCAAAGAACCGTCCGGGTGCGGGCCGGAACCGGCAACGCCATTAAGGATTATTTTTTAGAACGGAAGCATTTCTTTTTCGGTACGGGGACGCTGAGCATGCTCAGGGTCTTTGGGCATGATACAGAGAATGAGGAAACTTACTGGATGATGAAAGAGGTAAAAAGCCCGGGCGAGTTCTTGCGGTTTGTCCGGGGAAAAGCGGGAACAGGATGGGGCATTTACCAGGCGCTGGCCTGGGTTTTTATAGCTTGCGTGTATATGACGAGTTTTTTGGGCTTGTTCCTTTTATTCCTTAGGAAAAAATATATACCGGCTTTTTTAATCTCGCTGATGATACTTTATTTCCTAGGCGTTTATTATTATAATCATAATTCAAGGTACTTTTATTCGTTGACTCCGTTTTTATCGCTTTTGGCCGGCTACTATATTTCAGGTTTTATTAAAGAACGCTAAAAGATGCCATTTTTGTCAGTGATAGTCCCGGTATATAACAGGGAAGATGTAATAGAGAAATGCCTCAAAAGTATCAGGAGCTCAGCTTATCGGGATTACGAATTGATTGTAGTAGACTGCGGCAGCACCGATAACACAGTTGCGGTTGCCGGTTTATACGCTGACCGGGTTATTGAGCTCGCGGGAGCGGCGGAGAGAAGCAAGGCGCGCAACAATGGCTTTGAGGCCGCGCAAGGCGAAGTCATCGTGAATATAGATTCCGATGTGCTGATTAGGCCTGATACGCTCGGCATAATTGAAGGGTATCTGCGCAATCACCCGGAAGCGGATGCCTTAACAGGATGTCTGGCAAAGGAGCATCCTCATCACGGTTTCTTTAGCCAATATAAGAACCTTTATATGCATTATAATTTCAGTAGATTACCTGCAAGGGTCAGTTTTTTATACGGCTCGCTCTGCGCTCTCAGGCGTTCGGCCTGGCAGGATTATAAACCCGAGATTAATATTGCTGAAGATACAGAGCTTGGGCAGCGCCTGGCCGCCTCGGGCAAGAAAATCGCTTTTTTGAGGGAACTGGAGGTAGCGCACCTGAAAAAATACGATTTTTTATCATTTATCAAAAACGACTTTGTGATCCCTTTTCACTGGGCTAGACTTTTTATTAAATATAAAGGCTGGGAGCAGCTGGGGAGGAACAAGACCGGCTTTGCGCATGTTTCTCTGGGGCAGCTTGCCGCCGTCGTTCTGGCTCCTTTGATATTTATTTTTTTGCTCGCCGGTTTTTTAAACCGTCCTTACTTTTTAATTGCCGCGCTCTTGACTTTCGCCTGGTATTTTTTTAATTTCCGCTTTCTCAAATTCCTGGCGCAGGAAAAGGGCGTTATTTTCGGAAGTCGCGCTCTTTTTATCACATTCTTGGATAATATCGCGATGGCCCTGGGTATTGCCGTGGGGCTTTTAGCGGCTATGGGAGGAAAGTTTTGAATAATATCGTCGTGATCGGAGCGGGCCCGGCAGGGACGGGATGCGCTTATGAATTAGCCAAAGGCGGCTATCCCTCTTTAGTGATAGAGAAAGCAGAAGTTGCCGGCGGCCTTTGCCGGACGCTTAATTTTAACGGTTACCTTTTTGATATCGGCGGCCACCGTTTTTTAAGCTACTCGCAGGAAGTAAACGCGCTCTGGCGGCAGATACTGCGGGAGGATTTGCTTAGGGTCAAGCGGCTCTCCAGGATTTACTACAGAAAAAAGTACTTTAATTACCCTTTGAATTTTTTGAATACTTTTTGGAACCTCGGTCCCCTGGAAAGTGCCGCCTGCATCGGAAGTTACTTGAAATGTAAATATTCCCGGCCCGGCGACGACAGCACCTTTGAGGGCTGGGTGATAAACCGTTTCGGAGACAGGCTTTTTAATATCTTTTTTAAGAGTTATACCCAGAAGGTCTGGGACCTGGAATGCCAGGATATCTCTTCGGATTGGGCGAGGCAGCGGATATCGGGCCTCTCGCTTCGAGTCGCCCTGCAAAAGGCGCTTTTAGGAATTAAGGGGGATAGCCCGAAGACGCTCTGCGAAGAATTTTTATACCCTCAGGCCGGTCCGGGCCAATTCTGCGGCAGGTTACAAAAAACGGTATCCGATTTAGGGGGGATTTTTAAGTTTAATAGCAGAGTTATCGGCATCAGGCACGACGATAAAAGAATTCATTCGGTTATCATTGAGAGCCGCCTTGACGGCAAAAGAGAAGAAATCCCGGCAGATTACCTTTTTTCCAGCATGCCTTTGCCTACCTTTATCAAGTCTTTACTGCCTCTTCCGCCGCAAGAGGTGATTAAGGCATCCGGGAAGCTGGGATTCAGGAGCTTTATTGTTGTGAATATCATCTTGGATAAAGAACATATTTTTCCCGACCAATGGCTCTATATCCATTCGCCTGAAGTAAAGTTAAGCAGGATTCAAAACTATAAAAATTGGAGCGCGGGAATGGTTGACGATTCTAAAAAGACATCCTTAGGGCTGGAATATTTCTGTAATGAGGCGGATAGTTTATGGATGATGAACGACGTGGACCTGGTTGATTTCGCGCTGGGAGAACTTGAGAAAATCGGGATTATTTCCCGCCGGCACCTGATCAACGCTTTCGTTGTCCGCGCGGCAGACGCTTATCCTGTATATGCTTTAGATTATCTTCGGAATATCGAGATCGTCCGCAGTTACCTGCGCAGATTCCCTAATTTTCAGGCTATGGGCAGGGCCGGATTATTCCGCTATTGTAATTCCGACTATGCCTTACTGACCGGTATATATAGCGCCAAGAACCTATTAGGATACGAGGCTGTCGATATCTGGGCAGACGCTATGTCCAACCAGGCATCTAGTTACCATTCGGCTTAATTCCAGACATTTGTTTTCTTAGTCTCCAGGCGCCTTTAGAGAACCCTGCAGCGCCCCCTTTATTATCTCAAGCCCCGCTTTCGCTAATTCTTTAAAAATTTTTGTGAGATTTTGCTCCTTTCTGCGTCTATTAGAGCAGAGCACCTGGCGCTTACTGGTCCGACCCAATTGGAATGGGTCGGCATCCGCCCCGTGGCGGAGTATTGCGCCAGTGTCGCCTTCGTAGGCGAAGGGGGGGGGTGATTATTCGTTTGACAGTTGTCCGATAAGAGATTATAATAATAATTCCTAAACGGAGGTAGAAAATGGTTATTGAGAAGAAAAAGGAAGAGATAAAGAACATTTCCGACCGCCAAAAGGCGCTGGAGCTGGCGCTTTTGCAGATTGAAAAGCAGTTCGGCAAAGGCTCAATTATGAAATTAGGCGGCGATGTAAAAGCAGATGTGGATGCGATACCTACGGGTGCGCTGACCTTGGATTTAGCTTTGGGCGTGGGAGGCCTGCCCCGCGGCAGGGTGATTGAGATATTCGGGCCCGAGGCGTCGGGTAAGACCACACTTACCCTAAGTGTGATTAAGGAAATCCAGAAGAAGGGCGGGGTAGCGGCTTTTATTGATGCGGAACACGCCTTTGATTCTACTTACGCTAAAATCGTAGGCGTCAATTTAGACGACCTTTTGATTTCGCAGCCGGATACCGGCGAGCAGGCGTTAGAGATTGCCGAAACCCTGGTGCGCTCCAATGCCGTGGATTTAGTGGTCATTGATTCGGTAGCTGCGCTTACTCCCCGCGCAGAAATAGAAGGCGATATGGGTGACGCGCATATGGGCCTGCAGGCAAGGCTGATGTCCCAGGCGCTGCGTAAACTGACCGCCGCCATCAGTAAGTCCCGCACCTGCGTTGTGTTTATCAACCAGATCAGGGAAAAAATCGGGGTGATGTTTGGTTCTCCGGAAACCACCACCGGCGGACGGGCGCTTAAATTTTACTCTTCTGTCCGGCTGGATTTAAGAAGGATACAGTCCTTGAAATCCGGCGATGAAGTTATCGGCGGCAGGGTCAGGGTGAGGGTGGTAAAAAATAAAGTTGCCCCGCCTTTTAAGGATGGGAGTTTGAAATTCTGCATAATGAGGGTATCGCCAAGACAAATACGGTCTTAGACGCTGCGGTTAACCTGGAGATAGTCCAGAAATCCGGAACCTGGCTGTCTTTCCGGGATGAGAAGCTCGGCCAGGGCAGGGATGCGGCGGTGAAGCTATTGAAAGAAAAACCCAAGCTGCAGGATGAGATAGAAAAAGAGGTCAGAAGGAAGATTACTCTGGGGTAGGCGGCAGGGAGGCACAAAAATGAAAAAGAAAATTTTATTCTTTAGTATAACCTTATGCGCGGGCCTGATTTTAGGGCTGGCGCTGGCGATAAGATTCGATATTTTTTCAGCGGCAGAGAGCCAGGAGGCCGCCGCCCTAACGACGGAAAAAAAATTACCGGTATCTTTTGAAAGGCCGGGATTAGAAGATGCGGTAATCAAGGTGGCAGATACCATAGGTAAGGCGGTGGTATCTATCAGCACCGAACATACTACGCGGCTGAGAGGAGGAAAGGGTTTTTATTTTAATTACCCTTTTGGCGAATCGCCCTTTGGAGACCAGGAGCCTTTGCGCAGGTTTTTTGACGAATTTTTCGGCCAGATGCCTGAACGGGAATATAAACAGATGGGGTTAGGTTCCGGAGTAATTATCGATAGCGAAGGCTATATCTTGACTAATGAGCACGTTGTTGCCGGCGCAGATAAGATTACCGTGACCCTCTTTGACGGAAGGAAGTTTAAGGGAGAGGTTAAGGGCCGCGACCCGCGCGCGGATTTAGCGGTAATAAAAATAGCCGCGCGTAATCTTCCGGTAGTATCGCTGGGTGATTCTGATGCGGCAAGGATTGGCCAGTGGGTAGTCGCTATCGGCAACCCCTTTGGTTTTGCCTTGGATAATCCCGAGCCTACGGTCACCGTCGGCGTGATCAGCGCTTTGCACCGTTCTTTAGGCCGGGCTTTTGGCAGGGACAGGGATTATAACGACCTGATCCAGACTGATGCGGCGATTAATCCGGGAAATTCCGGCGGGCCGTTGGTTAATCTTAGGGGTGAGTTACTCGGGATTAATGTAGCGATATTTTCTACCAGCGGCGGTTATCAGGGCGTAGGTTTCGCTATTCCGGTAAATAATGCCAAGAGAATTATTTCCCGGCTGATCGAAGGCAAAAAGATAGCCTACGGCTGGTTAGGCGTCACCGTGCAGAATTTAACCGATGACTTAGTCAAGTATTTTGGCTTGCCGGATAAAAACGGGGTATTGATAGCTCAGGTAATGAAGAACTCGCCGGCAGAAAAATCCGGAATGAAGGAAGGCGACGTAGTCAGGAAATTCGATAACCAGCCGGTTAACAGCGTCAGGGAACTACTTAACATCGTCGGTAAAACCGAGGTTGGCCGCCGCGTAAAAGTAGCGCTGGTACGCGAAAAAAGAGGATTGGATTTAACGATAGAAGTAGGAGAGCGGCCGCAGGAAGAGGATTTAGAAAAGACGGTTTACGAGGAAGAAGAAAGAGGCGCGTGGCGGGGGTTAACCGTTGAGGAGCTAAGCCCGGATAATGCCCGGCGCTTTGCAAGCGAAGAGAAAAACGGCGTAGTTGTAGTGGGGGTAGAACCGGGCAGCCCTGCAGACGAAGCAGGCGTAATACCCGGCGATATTATTACCGAAATAAACAAGAAACCGATAAACAGCTTGGCGGATTACGAGAAGGCAATTAAGAGCGCTAAAAGCGGCGACTGCCTGATGGCAACCATGCGGGGCTACCTGGTAATAAAAGAAATTGAAAAACCAGAGAATTGATGCCTTGCAGAAGGCAAGAAATTATGCTTTTTTGCTGCTGAAGTTCCGCTTGCGCAGCGAAAAAGAACTCGCCGAGCGCCTGAAAAGAAAAAAATTCGAGCCGCGGGTAATCAGCGAGACTTTAGCTTTTTTAAAAGAGAAGCGTTTCCTTGACGACCGCCTCTTTGCCAAAACCTGGATTGAGTGGCGCATCGCAAAACCCTTAGGGGTAATAAGGCTCAGGCAGGAATTAAGAGCAAAAGGCATAGACAAAGAGATTATTGACGAGACTCTCGAAGAAGTAAAAAAGAATTATTCCGAAGAAAGCGTCGTTTCCGGATTAGCCAAAGAGCGGTTTAAGAAATTAAAGGGAGTCGAGCGCAATAAGGCAAAACAGCGCATCTTAGGTTATCTTTTGCGCCGCGGGTTTTCTACGGATTTAGTGATAGAGGCGATACGGCGATTATGACAGCAGATATTTTAAGGGAAAGATTTTTGAACTTTTTTAAAGCCCGTAAGCACCGGATAGTAGAGAGCGATTCCCTGGTGCCTAAAGACGACCCGACGGTATTATTTACTCCCGCCGGGATGAACCAGTTTAAGAAGGAATTTCTCGGCGTGATCTCCGATTTCAGGCGGGCGGCAACTGCGCAACGCTGCCTGCGTACCGACGATTTGGATAAGGTAGGTAAGACTTCCGGGCACCACACCTTTTTTGAGATGCTGGGTAATTTTTCCTTCGGCGATTATTTTAAGAAAGAAGCGATTACCTGGGCCTGGGAGTTTTTAACCGATGAGTTAAAAATAGATAAAGAGCGGCTCTGGGTTTCGGTATATAAAGACGATGACCAGGCATTAAAGATATGGAGAGATTTGGTAAAAGTCCCCTCCAAGAAGATAATTAAATTAGGCGATAAAGAAAATTTTTGGCCTTCTGAAGCGAAAGCAAAGGGGCCTAACGGGCCTTGCGGCCCGTGTTCGGAGATATTTTTTGACTGGGGTGCCGATGCAGGTTGCCAAAAACCTCACTGTGACCCCTCTTGTAATTGCGGCCGTTTTGTCGAAGTCTGGAATCTGGTTTTTACGCAATATAACCGCAAGGAAGGCGGGAGATTGGAGCCTTTGCCCGATAAAAACATTGATACCGGGATGGGCCTGGAGAGATTAGCCGCAGTAATCCAGGGCGTGCGCAATAATTTTGAGACGGATTTATTCCAGCCGATGATTAAGGAAATTGAAGCCATGGCTGTACGTAGCCCCAACGAGCCAGCTAATGTTTATCCTGTCGCCGACCATTTGCGGGCAATAGCATTTGCCGTTTATGATGGAATTTTGCCATCTAACGAAGAGCGGGGCTATGTAATCAGAAAACTGATCCGTAAAAGTATGCTGCATTTACAGTCGTTAGGAATAAAGAAGCCATTTTTATATAAGCTGGTGCCGGTGTTAGCACAGATTATGAGAAAACCGTATCCGGAATTAGAAAGGCAGCAGGAAGATATTGCAGGGATTATTTTAGCGGAAGAAAAGAATACCCTTTCTACCTGGAATTCAAGCGATATTTTGCTCGGTGAAAAATTCAAAGGCTTTGATAAAGATAGTAATCCGGAGATAGCCGGGAAAATTGTTTTCCAGCTTTATGATACTTACGGCCTGCCCTTAGAATCAACGCTTGCCTGGCTTAATCAGCGCGGCATAAATTTTTCAAAGGCAAGCTTTGACCGGGAATTGGAAAAGCAAAAAATGCGCTCCAAAGCTCAAAGCGCGATGAAAGGCGATGTCTTTAGCCTGAAAAATCTGCATTTAGGCATCAAGGAGACTAAATTCTCGGGATACAAAGCCGATGAATGCCGGGCGAAAATTCTGAAAATCCTTAAGCACGGCAAGGAGGTAAAAAAAGCCTCCTCAGGCGAAGAGGTCACGATTATTCTTGACCAGAGCGTCTTTTACCCTGAATCCGGCGGCCAGGTCGGCGATAGCGGAGAGTTTATTAAGGGCAAGAATATCTTTGCAGTAGCGGATACCAAAAAGGCGGAGAAGGTAATCCTGCATACAGGAAGAGCGAAGCAGGGTTCTTTTAAAAAGAATGATATAGTGAGCGTAAAAATAGATTACCAGCGCCGGATGAATATCGCCCGGCATCATACCGCGACACATCTCTTGCAGGCGGCGCTGCGCAAGGTTTTAGGGCCGCATGTCAGGCAGCAGGGCTCATTGGTTATGCCGGAGCGCCTGCGTTTTGATTTTACTCATTTTAAGGATATCAGCGACGAAGAATTGGCGCGCATCGAGGAACTGGTAAACAGTTATATTTTGGATAATTTTCCTTTAGAGAAAAAGCAAATGAACTTAGCCCAGGCAAAAAAAACCGGGGCCTTGGCTTTTTTTGCGGAAAAGTACGCGGATAAGGTGCGCGTAGTCTCCATCGGAGATTTTTCCAGGGAACTTTGCGCAGGGACGCATTTAGAAACAACCGCCCAAATCGGCCTCTTTAAAATTACCCAGGAAGGTTCGGTAGCCAGCGGCGTGCGCCGTATCGAGGCAGTGACGGGAATTTTTGCTTATCGCAAAATTAAAGAAGAAGAGGAGAAATTGCTCCGGGAATTGCAGAAAAAAGAAAAAGAGATTAAGGAAATGGATAAGCAGCTCGGCACACAAAAGGCAGGCCTGATGCAGGATGCGCTTTCTAGTTTATTAAGCAATAAGGATACAGAGGCGGTGGTAGCCGGAATTACGCTGATTGCCGCAGCCAGGGATAATCTGGAGATGCAGGCATTGCGTCGGGCAGTAGACAGCGTAAGGGAAAAAAATAATACGATAATGGCTTTAGGGTCGAATAATCAGGGCAGGGCACTATTAGTGGTGGGAGTAAGCAGCGATTTAACGGCAAAAGGTTTTGATGCCGCAAGACTGATCTTGGAGCCGGCAAAGGCCCTGGGCGGAAGCGGCGGCGGAAGAAAAGATTTTGCCCAGGCCGGAGGGAATAAGCCGGAAAACCTGCCGGAAGCCTTTCGCAGGTTAAAAGAGGGAATTCAAAATCTGCCATGAAAATCATCCGTTTTACCAGTAAAGAACTGGAGAAGATTTATAACCGCGGCCTCTTTAAGTCCAAGCGCGTGGAAGAAAGAGTGGAAAGGATTATTGAGGACGTGCGTACTTTGGGCGACGAGGCAGTGATAAAATATACCCGGAAATTTGACGGGGTAAAGTTATCCTTGCGGCAGTTAAAGGTTTCGGAAATAGAAATCAGCGGCGCCTATCAGAATATCAGCCCTAATTTTGTTTCCAGCCTTAAAGTGATTATCGAAAATATTAACCGTTTTTACCGTAAGGCAATCAGGAAATCCTGGAGGCTTAAAGACGCAGACGGGCTGGTTTTGGGCGAAAATTACCAGCCCCTTGAAAAGGTAGGAGTATATATACCTGCGGGGACTGCGCCTCTGGTTTCTACGGTTTATATGAGCGTGCTTCCTGCCAGGATCGCCGGCGTAAAAAAGATAGTTTTGATTAGCCCGCCGGATAACCAGGGCCGGATAAACCCGCACATCCTGGTAGTAGCGGACCTTTTAAAAGTAGATGAGATTTACCGCGCCGGCGGAGCCCAAGGGATTGCTGCCTTAGCATACGGCACAAAGACCATCCCCAGGGTGGACAAGATTGTCGGACCGGGTAATATCTATGTCAGCGAGGCAAAGAGGCAGGTCTTCGGTGTCGTCGATATCGACATGATTGCCGGCCCTACGGAACTGGTAATCATTGCCAACCGTTACAGCGACCCCAAATTTATTATTGCCGACCTGAAAGCGCAGGCAGAGCATGCTAAAGGTTTGGCGATATTAATTACCAATTCCAAGGGGTTAGCCAAAGAGGTAAAGTCTCAAGCGAATATCAACGGTTTCATTATTTTGACGAAAAACCTTGGGCAGGCAGTTGAGGTGGCGAATAAGATCGCTCCGGAGCACCTGGAGATTTTAGTAAACAATCCCGGGCGGCTGCTTAAAGGGATCAGGAATGCCGCGGCAATCTTCCTGGGGCCATATAGCCCTGCTGCAGTAGGGGACTATGTGGCCGGGCCAAGCCATGTTCTGCCGACTGCCGGCACAGCCAGGTTCTTTTCCGGCTTATCCGTGCTGGATTTTATCAAGAGCAGCCACATCATCGGTTATTCCAAAAAGGCGTTGGAAAAAATAAAAGAACCCTTAGAAAAGATTGCCGGAATCGAAGGCCTGGATAAACACTTGGATTCGGTAAAGACAAGGTTCTTATAGAAGGTTAATTGAAGTTAGATGAAGTTACAAGAGGTTAAATGAGGTTGCGATATGCGAAAAGCCGAAATTAAAAGAAAAACTAAAGAAACAGATATTACGGTCAAGCTAAATATTGACGGAAGCGGGAAGTCTAAAATCAATAGCGGCATAGGTATTTTAGACCATATGCTGGAGTTGTTTGCTTTCCACGGCTTATTTGATTTAGAGATTAATGCCAAAGGCGATTTAAAAGTGGATATACACCATACTAATGAAGATATCGGTATTGTATTAGGTGAGGCTTTTAATAAAGCCTTAAGCGATAAAAAAGGAATCAAACGATTCGGTTCTAGTTCGGTGCCGATGGAAGATATAGTCGCAAACGTAACCGCGGATATAAGCGGTAGAGGTTTCTTTGATAAGATAATCAAAGAGCCGCCGATGCCTGTGGAATACGATACGCAGGGATATTCTTTAGTTTATGCAAATCATTTTTTTGAGTCATTTGCTAAGAAGCTAGGAATAAATTTAAATATCAGGATTACGGGAGCAAATCCAGATTTACATACTAACTTGGAACCCGTCTTTAAAGCCTTGGGTGTCGCTTTAGACCAGGCCACGCAGATTGACCCTCGCCGCAAGGGCATTCCTTCAACAAAAGGTGTAATAGATTAGATGATTGGAATTATCGACTACGGTATGGGCAATATTCACAGCGTACAGAAGGCGCTGGAGTCTCTGGGCGGCCAAACCATAGTTACTAATCAGCCCGAAGAAGTAAACGACTGCGCTAAGGTAGTTTTACCCGGAGTGGGCGCTTTTAGCGATGCGATGCTGGAATTAGAAAAACGTGATTTGATTCCTGCCCTAAAAGAGCACATCCGGAAGAGAAGAATATTCCTCGGTATCTGTCTGGGGATGCAGCTTTTATTTGCCGGAAGCGAAGAGGCAAAAGGGGTAAAGGGGTTAGGGGTATTAAAAGGCGCAGTAAAAAGGTTTGAGAATAAAAAAGGGCTGAAAGTTCCGCACATGGGCTGGAATCAATTAAAATTCCGTAGCAAATGCCCCTTATTTCAAAACATAGAGGATAACGCGTATGTTTATTTCTGCCATTCTTATTACGCCGGACCGGAAGATAAGGGCGTGATTGCCGCTAGCACAGATTACGGCAGAGATTTTACTTCGATTGTCTGGCAGGAGAATGTCTACGGCGTGCAGTTTCATCCGGAAAAGAGTCAGGCCATCGGACTGCAGATATTGAAAAATTTTATAAGTTTGTAGCGGACCCGCTACAAATTAATTATTATGCTAATTATACCAGCAATAGACTTACAAGGCGGCTGTGTCGTAAGATTTGTCCAGGGTAAACTGGATAAGAAAATCTACTCCCGCGACCCGCTAAGGACAGCCAGGCACTGGGTAAGGCAGGGGGCAAGGCTTATACACATCGTTGACCTGGACGGAGCCGCAAGCGGTACGCCGAAAAATTTAGCCATCGTCAAAAAAATTGTGAAAAGTATCGATACTCCGGTAGAATTTGGCGGCGGGGTACGAAATATAAAAACCATAAAAGAGCTGCTTGATTTGGGTGTTTCCCGCGTCGTGCTGGGGACCAGGGCGGCGCAGGACAATAATTTTCTAAAAAAAGCTTTTCGTCAATTTAAAGACAGGATTATCGTAAGCATAGATGCAGAGGGCAGCCGTTTGTTTATTAAGGGCTGGGATGTCAGCCTAAAAGGGATGGATACCGCAAGATTCGGCCGCCTTTTAAAAGAAATAGGCTTCAAGCAGGTAATCTATACCGATATCGCCAAAGACGGGACCTTAAAAGGCCCGAACATTAAAGCCACAAAGAGCCTGCTCAAAGAAACAGGATTAAAAGTTATTGCTTCAGGCGGGATTTCCAGCTTAGATGATATAGCCCGGCTTAAATTACTGGAAAAAAAGGATTAACAGGTATAATTGTAGGGAAAGCCCTGTATGAAGGTAGGTTTACTTTACTACAGGCTTTGAAATTAGCCGGTTAAAAAGGAGGAGATATGGCGAGAAAGGGGCTTATTTTAGTGCTATTGGTAGGTTTTCTTTTTGCTCTAAGTGGTTGCGCTACCGGACGTAAGCAAAAAGAAATGGAGATTCAGGGGTTAAGGAACCAGGTTTCTGTTTTAGAGGCCCAGATTCAAGCTAAGGACGAAGAGATCAGCAGTTTAAGAGGAAGAATGCTGCCTAAAAGTAAGGTTGTCGGGGAAGTAAAATTCCGGCCAAAGGCAAAAGATGTTCAGATTGCTTTAAGAAACGCCGGCTATAACCCTGGCGCCATTGACGGAAGAATGGGCAGGCAGACCCGCGATGCTATTAGGGCGTTTCAGCGTGCGAATAATTTGTCCGTAGACGGCAAGGTCGGTAAGCAGACGTGGAGTTTGTTGAAGGAATATTTGTATAAAAAACTAAAGTAAAATCAGTTCATGGCTCAAGATTGAATAATGCTGACTAAACGGATTATACCTTGTCTGGACATTAAGGATGGGCGTGTCGTAAAAGGAGTGAAATTCCTCAGCCTGCGCGATGCCGGCGATCCCGTGGAAGTAGCTAAAGCCTATGACCGCCAGCAGGCCGATGAGCTGGTGTTTCTGGATATTACGGCAAGTTTTGAAAACAGGAAAACTTTAATTGAATTAGTCGCGGCGATCGCGGTAAATATCTATATGCCTTTTACCGTGGGCGGAGGAGTGAGGGATATCGGCGATATCAGAGATCTCTTGAATGCCGGGGCAGATAAGGTTTCCATAAATACGGCGGCAGTAAAGTGCCCGGACTTGATTACCGAGGCCTCGGAGAAATTCGGCAGCCAGTGTATTGTGCTGGCGATTGACGCCAAAAAAGAAGACGGCGGTTGGCAGGTTTATGTTAACGGAGGCCGTACCCCCATGGATCTGGATGCGCTGGAATGGGCAAAAGAGGCAGCAGCTTTAGGCGCAGGCGAGATACTCTTGACAAGCATGGATTACGACGGCACTAAGGACGGCTATGATTTGGATTTAACCAAAAAGATTACCCAGGCCTTAAATATCCCGGTAATCGCTTCCGGCGGAGCAGGTTCGCCGGAGCATTTCCGCGAAGTTCTTTCCGATGCCGGCGCCGATGCTGCTTTGGCAGCTTCTATTTTTCATTACGGAGAATATTCCGTAGGCCGGGTAAAGGCGTACCTGAAGGAAAAAGGAGTCCCTGTCCGCTGATGAACAAGAAAATAAAATTTGAGCTAAAAAATTTAAAATTTGATAAACAAGGCTTAATCCCGGCGATAATCCAGGATTATAAAACAGGCGAAGTCCTGATGCTGGCTTATATGAACCGGGAATCATTGCGGCGCACCTTAAGGCTCGGCAAGGCCTGTTACTGGTCGCGTTCCCGCAAAGAATACTGGGTGAAGGGCGAGACTTCGGGTTGTTATCAATATGTTAAGGCCATCGCTTATGATTGCGATATGGACGCGCTTTTATTAAAGGTGCGCCAGGCAGGCGTTGCCTGTCATACCGGGAACCGGTCGTGTTTTTACAGGAAAATTTGTTAAAATGTATTGTCCGTCGCTAAAAGAATTCTTAAGGCTCACTAAAAAAGGCAATGTCATCCCTGTTTATAAGGAAATTAATGCTGACCTGGATACGCCGATACTGGCTTTTTTAAAAATCAAGAAAGACGATTATGCCTTTCTTTTGGAATCGGTAGAGGGCCAGGAGAAGATTGCGCGCTATTCATTCCTGGGGAGTAATCCGGCGCTCGTCTTTAGAAGCAAGGGAAAGAGCATAGAGATAAGCTACCCTCAAAAGAAGCTCATCCGCCGCTTTGTCGCTAAAACCGACCCCCTTGATGAGATTAAAAAGATTATGCATAACTTTAGGCCGGTGCGCAGCAAAGGCCTGCCGCGTTTTTACGGAGGCCTGGTAGGCTATATCGGCTATGATATGGTAAGGTTCTTTGAAAAGCTCCCCGATAAGAATGCCGATGATTTAAAATTACCCGACGCTGTCCTTATGTTAACCGATACCATTTTGGTCTTTGACCATATTAATCACACCATAAAGATTGTCAGTAATATTATATTGCCTAAAACGTCCCGGCAGCTTTCGGAAAAAGGGAAGATAAGGGTTTATCATCAGGCAATCAAAAAAATAGAAGAGGTCCGCAAGGAGCTGAACAAATGCGTTACCCGGCCCTTAATCCGGGAAGGTAAATCGGCCCCTAAAATAAAAGTAAGCTCTAATTTTAAAAAGCAGGAATTCCAGGATACGGTCAAGAAGGCAAAAGTTTTTATTAAAAAAGGGGATATTATCCAGGTAGTTTTATCGCAGAGGTTTAAGGTAAAAAGCAAAGAAGAGCCGTTAAATATTTACCGCAAGCTGAGAAGCCTGAATCCTTCTCCTTATATGTACTTTCTGAAATTAAATGAGATTAACTTAATCGGTTCTTCCCCGGAAATGCTGGTGCGCTGCGAAGACGGGGTTGTAGAGACGCGGCCGATTGCCGGCACCCGGCAGCGCGGGAAGAATGAAACAGAAGATAAAAGACTGGAACAAGAACTGTTAAATGACAAGAAAGAAAGGGCAGAGCATATTATGCTCGTAGATTTAGGAAGAAATGACCTGGGAAGAGTCTGCCAGCCGGGCCAGGTTAAGGTCAGTGAATTTATGAGCGTAGAAAAATATTCCCATGTGATGCATTTAGTCACGGAGGTCAGGGGTATTCTTAAGAAAAAATATGATATTTATGATGTGCTCAGGGCGAGTTTTCCCGCCGGGACACTCAGCGGCAGCCCCAAAATCCGCGCTATGGAGATTATCGACGAATTAGAAAACTTAAGGCGCGGGCCTTACGCAGGCTGCGTGGGCTATTTTAGTTTTTCCCATAATATGGACACCTGTATCACTATCAGGACCATTGTGATGAAAGATAATACCGCCTATATTCAGGCCGGCGCAGGCATTGTCGCGGATTCGCTGCCGGAAAAAGAATATTTTGAATCCGTAAATAAGGCCCGGGCCTTGATTGAGGCAATTAACAACTAAACGCCCGACCCTATCGGATGGGTCGGCGTCCGCCACGCGGCGGAGGAGGGAGACAAGCAAATGGCAGTTACTATACGACTGAGAAGAATCGGTAAGAACCCGAAAAAAAGGCCGCATTTCAGGATAAGCGTATTTGATAAACGCGAGGGCAGGGACAGCCGTTTTATCGAAGAAATAGGTTTTTACAGCCCTGCGAGCGGCTCGACAAAAATCAAGAAAGAACGCTTTGATTTCTGGGTAAAAAACGGCGCACAAGTTTCGGATACAATAAAAAGTTTAATCAAGAAAATAGAAAAGGAGAGTAAAAATGTCGCCAACAACGCAAGCTAGCCCTTTGGTAAACTTATTTCCCTTAATCCTGATATTTGTAATCTTTTATTTCCTGCTTATCCGCCCGCAGAAGAACAAGGAAAAAGAGCATCAGAAGATGCTGCAGAATATCGCTAAAAATGACGAAGCTGTTACTAACAGCGGCATCCACGGCACTATTGTTAACGTTAAAGATAAAACCGTGATTTTAAGGGTTGACGATAACGTCAAGATTGAATTAGAAAAGAATTGTATTGCTTATGTGAAAAAAACAGCAGGGGCGAATCAGCAGTAAACGGCAAATAGGGAGTAGACAGGGTGGAGAGACGCCTAACTTATAAAATAATTTTTATTTTAGCTATCCTCGGGATTTGCGCGTATTATGCCTTTCCCCTGGATAAGCGCATAAATCTGGGCCTGGACTTAAAAGGCGGGATGCATCTTCTGCTGAAGGTCGACACCGGCCGCATCCCCGATAAAGACAGGGCCGATGCCAGCGACCGGGCTTTAGAGGTAATCAGGAACCGCATTGATGCCTTTGGCGTCAGAGAACCGTCCATCCAGAAGCAGGGGGAAGACGAAATCGTCGTGCAGCTGCCCGGCATTACCGATAGAGAACGCGCCATAGAGTTAATCGGCAAGACTGCGCTGCTCGAGTTCAAATTAGTTTCTCAGGACATAGAGAAGTTAAAGCAGGCGATGGAAGGTAATCTTCCGGAAGGTTTTGAATTTAAACGCACCGAGGAAGACAACGAGCCGCTGCTTTTGGAAAAACAGGCGGTATTAACCGGCGGCGCCATCAGTAATGCCAGCGTGCGTTTTGACCAGAGTTCCTTTAATGAGCCGGTGGTATCTTTAGAATTTAACGCTGAAGGCGCTAAAAAATTTGCCGAAATAACGGGTAACAATGTCGGCAGGAGGCTGGCGATTGTCTTAGACGGCAAAGTCCAGTCTGCGCCGCGGATTAAAGAGGCGATTCCATCGGGCGAGGCAGTGATTACCGGCCGCTTTAGCGTGGAAGCGGCGCAGGACTTAGCGATTGTTTTAAGGATCGGCGCTCTTCCCGCGCCGATGTATATAGAAGAAGAAAGGACGATCGGCCCCTTATTAGGGCAGGATTCCATTAATAAAGGGATTAAAGCGACGATTATCGGCGGCGCGCTGGTTCTTGTCTTTATGGCGGGTTATTATCTTTTTGCCGGTATCATCAGCGATATCGCGCTTTTGTTGAACTTGTTGATGGTATTGGGCGGATTAGGATTGCTGCCGCTTTTATTCCCCGGGATATCCGCAACCCTGACCCTGCCTGGTATCGCAGGTATTGCCTTATCTTTGGGCATGGCTGTAGATGCCAATGTGTTGATTAACGAACGCATCAGGGAGGAATTAGCCAGAGGCGTTAACCTGCGCACCGCCATTGCCAACGGCTATGCCAAGGCCTTTAGCGCTATTTTTGATTCCAATCTCACTACTTTAATCGCCGCATTTTTATTATTTCAATTCGGCACCGGGCCGATAAGAGGATTCGCCGTCACTTTAACTATCGGCCTCATCGCCAGTATGTTTACGGCAATTGTCGTGACGCGCGCCATCTTTGAGCTGCTTTTAGCCTCGGGCTTATTAAAATCCCTGCCGATGTTAAAACTGATTAAAGCGACAAAATTCGATTTTATTGCCAAAAGAAAAATTTTTTATGCCTTATCGTTAATAATCATCCTTACCGGGATTTTCTTTTTCTTTAAAAACGGCAAAGAGGTATACGGTATTGATTTCGCCGGCGGCCAGTTACAGGAATATAGCTTTAAGACTCCGCCCCCCATAGATAATCTACGTGAGACTTTAAGAGATTTGGGATTGACCGATGCCTCTATCCAGCAGTTTAAAGAGAATCCTAACGCAGTATTGATTAGGACGAAAGAGGATAAAAGCCAGATGCTCACCTCTAAACTGAAAGAGAAATTTCCCGGCCAGGATATACAGGTGCTCAGGATAGAACGGGTCGGTCCGGTAGCAGGAAAACACCTGAAGAGCAAAGCCCTATACGCCCTGTTATGGTCGTTAGTCGGCATCCTCATTTATGTGGCGTTTCGTTTTAAGCATTTTAATTTTGCCTTTGCCGGCGTAATCGCGCTTTTGCACGACGTATTAGTGGCTTTGGGATTTTTAGTGATGTCCGGCAGGCAAATAGACCTTTTAAGCGTTACGGCATTTTTAACCATTGCCGGTTATTCGATAAACGACACCATCGTCATTTATGACCGGGTGAGGGAAAATAGCCGCCTTTTTCGCAAGCTTAGCCTTTATGAGCTGATTAATTTAAGCGTGAACCAAACCCTGGGCAGAACCCTGCTGACATCGGGGGTTACCCTATTGGTGGTGATTTCCATTTTCCTTTACGGCGGCGAAGTATTGAGCAATTTTGCCTTTGCGCTCTTAATCGGTTTTATCTCGGGTGTTTATTCCACTATTTATATTGCCTCTCCTTTAGTCCTTGCCTGGACGCGTAAGTCCCATAGCAAGATCGGGTCTTGAAACATACTGCAAATAAATAAATTAGAAGACCCGACCTTGAAAGAAGATAAAAAATGTTCAAATCCCTAAAGCTATATACTACCGGTACAGTTAATTTAGAAAGCCTCTTGGCGGAGCTTGTCGACTTCGGCTATAAAAGACAGGAAGAAGTTGCCGAGGAGGGGGATTTTGCCAGGCGCGGCGCGGTGATTGATATATTCCCCTTTGCCTTTGAACTGCCCATACGTATTGAGTTGGATATTGATAAGCTTGCCTCCATCAAAACATTTAATCCGTCTTCGGGTGAGCCCCTCTGGGAACATAAAATGGTAATTATCCTGCCGGTAAAAAAGACGCGCGCCCTAAGGACCGCTACCTTCAGCGAAGAATTTCCCCTGGAGAATTTCCTGGATTTGAATCTCGGCGATTATGTCGTGCATAACCAATACGGCATCGGCAGGTTTCTGGGCTTGACTAAAATAAAAGTAAAGGATAAGCCTAAAGACCATCTGGTCATTGAATATGACCGCCAGGAGAAACTCTATGTGCCTGTTGAAAATATGCACCTGGTGCAAAAGTATATTGCCTTTCAGGTAAGAAGGCCCAAGTTGTGCCGCCTGGGAACGGGAGAATGGCAGCGAATGAAAGAGCGGACGCGTAAAGGCATACAGAAAATGGCCTGGGAACTCCTGTCCTTACAGGCAATGCGGCTTTCAGCAGCCGGATTTGCTTATTCGCCCGACAGCGCATGGCAGAAACAATTCGAGGCTACTTTCCCTTATCAGGAAACGCCCGACCAGATAAAAGCAGGCCACGAAGTAAAGCAGGACATGGAATCCCCCAAGCCGATGGACAGGCTGCTCTGCGGAGACGTAGGCTACGGCAAAACCGAAGTCGCGATGCGCGCGGCATTCAAGGCGACGATGGATAATAAGCAGGTAGCCTTCCTGGTGCCGACGACAATTTTAGCCGAACAGCATTACCAGAATTTCAGCGAGCGCCTGCGCGACTTTCCCATCAATGTCGCGATGCTTTCGCGTTTTAAAACCGGAAGCGAACAAAAGGAAATCGTCCGGGGACTTGCTCAGGGAACGGTAGATATAGTAGTGGGGACGCACAGGCTCTTATCCGATGATATAGTATTTAAGGACCTGGGGTTGGTGATTATTGACGAAGAGCAGCGTTTCGGCGTATGGGCCAAAGAGAAACTCAAAACCCTGCGCTTAACTACCGACGTGCTGACTTTGACCGCCACCCCTATCCCGCGCACCTTATATATGAGCCTGATGTCGGCAAAGGACTTATCGATGATTAATACGCCTCCGCAAAATAGGTTGCCGATAAAGACAATTGTGGTAGAATATGACGAAGATTTAATCCGCCAGGCAATCTTAAGAGAATTAAGGCGTAAAGGCCAGGTTTATTTTTTACACAACCGGATTGAGGATATCGAGAAGATAAAAGAAAAAATCGCCGGGATTCTGTCAAAGGATGTAAAAATAGCCGTAGCCCACGGCCAGATGGCACCCGCAGTCCTGGAGAAAGTAATGCTGGATTTCTTAAAAGGCAGGCTCGATATTTTACTCTGCACGATGATTATTGAGTCCGGAATCGATATCCCCAATGTAAATACCCTGATTGTAAACAATGCCCACCAGTTCGGATTATCCGACCTGCACCAGTTACGCGGCAGGGTAGGCAGGTTTAATCGTCCGGCCTACGCTTATTTTATGATCCCCAAACACGGCGTATTGGATAGCGATGCGAAAAAGAGGCTGGATGCGATAGAGGAGTATTCATATTTGGGCGCCGGTTTTAAGATTGCCATGGAGGATTTAGAAATCAGGGGCGCGGGTAACCTTTTGGGTATTGAGCAGCACGGCTTTATCGCGGCGGTAGGTTTTGATTTATATTGCCGGCTATTGAGAGAGGCAGTTAGTAGTTTTAGTAAGCTGAGGAGTTGATTATGGCTAAATTATACAGATTATTTTTAGTTTTTATGGTTTTTTGTCATCTGGCACCGGTTATCCGCCACCTCTATGCCCAGGATAAAATTATCGCGGTTGTCAATTCCGAGGCAATCACGCAGAAGGATTTAGACGATTTTGTCAACTTTCTGCACGTGCAGTTAAGGGCGGAATATACCAAGGAAGAAGCCGAGGATAAGATTAAAGAGATGAAGCCGGATTTAGTCAATAAACTGATTGAAGACCGCCTGATTTTGCAGGAAGCTAAAATAACCCTGGAAGAAGCGCGTAAAAATAAAAATCTTTATATTATCAGCCGGCTCGATGTAGAACAGGACAAGGTTAAGGCGCGGGTAGAAGAGGTCAAGAATCATTATGGTTCTAATGCCGCGTTTCAGGAGGCCTTAGCCAGTCAGGGATTTGTCCAGGCAGATATCGAGAAAAGGATAAAGGAACAGCTGCTTACTTATAATATAATCGACATTGAAGTAAGGGGTAAAATCAGCGTCAACCCCGGGGAGGTTACGGATTTTTATCTGGAGAAGCCCGAGGAGTTTAAAACCCCCGAAGAAAGAGAATTGGATTCTCTAGTCATCGGGAACCAAAAAATAGCGCAGGAAATTTCGGGGAAGCTGAAGAGGGGCCAGAGGCTGGAGGATTTAGCCGGAGAATATTCTCTCAGCGTAAATAAAATCAGCCTCTTAAAAGACGGCGGGCTGCGGCGCGACATTGAAGAGGCGGTTTTTAAGCTAAGCAAGGGCGAGGCCTCAAAACCGATTTATATCCAAGACAAGTATTACATTTTTCAATTGAATAATATCATTCCTCCCCGTCAGCAAAGCCTTAGCGAAGCGCAGGATAAGATTTACGCCTTCCTTTTCAACAGTAAAATGCAGGAGGCGCTAAAGAAGTGGTTAGATGAAATCAAAAAACGTTCCTACATTAAAATCTGCCAGGAATCAGCTTAAGGTCGGCATAACTATGGGCGACCCCTCCGGCATCGGGCCGCTGATTATTGCCAGGGCATTGCCACAGGTCAGGCCGCTGGCCCGCTTTGTAATAATTGGTGAGAGGCGGGTATTTAATCGGCTGCCGGCTGCCGGCTGCCGGTTCCCAGATACAGAATTTATTGATTTAAATAATGTTTCGCATAAGAATTTTTCTTTCGGCAAAATAAAGGCAGAGTATGGCAGGGCATCCATTGAATATTTAGATAAAGCAATGGAGTTAATCAGAAAGAGGGAAATTGATTGCCTGGTAACAGGCCCGATTTCCAAAGAGGCGGTTAATCTGGCGGGCTTTCGCTATTCAGGCCATACGGAATATTTTGCGAAACGCCTAAAAGCCAAAAATACGGTGATGATGCTCCTGAACCGGCGATTAAAGTTCAGCCTGGTTACCCGGCATATCCCTTTAAAAGCGGTTTCCGGAGCAATTAATAAAGAAGTTTTGGAGAAAACTATCGTTATTACCTATCGGGCCTTGAAGGACCTCTTCTCTATAAGAAACCCGCGCATTGTTGTCGCGGGCCTAAACCCGCACGCTTCAGATAACGGCGTTATCGGGAAAGAGGAGAACCTTTTGATTAAACCGGTATTAAAGAGGCTAAAAAATAAGATTCCCGGCTTGATTGGCCCCTTATCCAGCGATATAGCGATTGCCGGCATGGCAAAGAAAAAATATGATTGCGTGATTGCGATGTACCATGACCAGGCATTGATTTCCTTGAAGCTAATCGATAGAAGGAGCGGCGTTAACCTTACCCTGGGCCTCCCGTTTATCCGGACATCTCCCTTGCATGGAACCGCCTTTGATATTGCCGCAAAAGATAAACTCGCCGACCCCGCTTCATTAATTGCCGCCATCAGGCTTGCCGTAAGATGCGCCACAAACCAAAGAAAAGCTTAGGCCAGAATTTTCTCATCGACGGAAATATCCAAAGGAAACTCATTGCTGCTTGCAAACTTAGAGCCCAAGATACGGTGTTAGAGATAGGCTCGGGCGAAGGACAATTGACGCAGGCGATTGCGGCGCAGGTTAAATCCCTGGACGCCTTTGAAATTGACGCCGGTTTGTGTAAAATTTTACGGGCTAAATTATACGGTTACCCTAATCTCGAGATATTTAATCAGGATATACTGAAATTTAAGATAAAACGCCATTATACCAAGGTAATCGGCAATATCCCCTATTACATTACTACCCCGATTATAGAGCATCTTCTGGAGTACCGAAATAAAATCGACGCTATATTCCTTACGGTGCAGAAGGAATTTTCCGCCAGAATTACCGCGGCAGCCGGCTCAAAAAACTACGGCGCTTTAAGCTGTTTTATCCAATATTTTACGCAAGCCAAAAATCTCTTCTTTATCAAAAAAACCTGCTTTTTCCCCCGGCCGAAAGTAGATTCGTCTTTCCTGCGCCTGGAAGTGCGCAAAACCCCGGCAGTAAAAGTAAAAGACGAAGAAATGTTTTTTCAGATTATCCGCGGTGCTTTCAATAAGAGAAGAAAGACCCTGAGGAACAGCCTCGCAGGCATCATTCCGCAGGAAAGACTGAAGGCATTTTTTCAGGCATACGGCATTGATGAGAATATCCGGCCGGAAAAACTCACCCTGGAAAACTTCGCCAATCTCGCCAAAAACGCATACCTAGAACGATAATCCCAAGCTTGACTTTTATAGCCAGGATGATACTATATTAGTAAAGATTATTTTTCCCGGAGTTTGCCGAATGCATAAAGATGAGCTAAGGATAGAAATAGCAAAGACTTGTATTTCTCTTAAAGTTAATCATCGTGAAATGCGGCGGAATATCCTTAACTATTACAAGAGCTTTCTCTCCAGAAAGAAACCGCAGCTCTCTATAACCGTTAAGCAGGGCGATTATAGAGAACCCTATAATAAGAGGTTGATTTGCAAGAACATCAGCTGGAAATTCGCACAGGGGGACGGCTGTTATTTTTTCCTTTTTTATAAAGGAGCCCTGGCCTTGCTTGGCCCGGATTTTAAATCAGCGGAATTTTTTACCAGAAACCCCGAATCACAACTTTTACTTTTTCCATTTCCGGTAATGTTGCTGACTTCTTTATTGAGCCGGGAAAAGAAAGGTATTATGCTCCACTCCTGCGGGGTCTTGGACGGCAAAGACGCCTTTTTGTTCGTAGGGCCATCCGGCAGCGGCAAATCCACCCTGGCTAATTTATGCGGGGACAGGACGTTGATCAGCGACGATAAAATCATTATCCGGAAATACGGGAATATTTTTAGGGTATTCGGCAATCCCTGGTGGCATGGTAACGATAAGATAAAAAAAAGCGTTTCTTCTCAGGGAGCAGCCATCAGCAGGATTTTTTTTCTGCAAAAGGCAAAACGCAATTTTATTACGCCCCTTAAAGGTTTATTTCCGGCTGTTGATTTGATGAGAAACAGCTTTTTTCCTTTTTGGGACCCCAAGGCAACGGCAAACACGTTTGAAATTTGTTCTGAAATCACAAAAAAAATACCCTGTTTTAAATTGGGGTTTATCCCGGACCAAAGCGTTTGGCGTGTAATTAACTAAATAATGGAAGCGCAGCTGAAAGACAAGATACCTTTTAAGAGTACAGATACCGCCTCTAGAATAATTGAAGGTCAGGCCGTGGTGATACACCTTAAAAAACAGCCGGCCGAGATAAATATTTTTAATCAGACCGGCACGCGGGTCTGGGAACTTTTAGACGGAAAAAGAACAATCGAAGAGATTGTCCGGGAAATATACGAAGAGTTTGAAATCAGCCGCGGCGAGGCCTTTGCCGAAGTCGCGAAATTTATTCTAAACCTGGGAAAGAAAGATTTGATATCGTTTTAATTACGGCAAAAATGTTAAAGACCTCTTATAAAGATATACTTAATAATGCCAGAATGAAATCCATTCCCCTTAACGTTTTTTTTGAGCTCACTTATAATTGCAACTTAAAATGTACTCACTGTTATGTAATGAAAGACAGGATAAGAAAGGAGCTTACCAGCGAAGAGGTCTATGCAATACTTGATCAGCTGGCAGAGGCCGGCTGTATTCATTTGACCTTTACCGGAGGAGAAATCTTCCTGCGGCGCGATTTTTTTGATATCGCCGGATACGCCAGAAAAAAAGGATTTACTCTCCGGCTTTTAACCAACGGCACGCTCGTTACTTCTCATCTTGCCGACCAGGTCATGGAGCTGCGGCCGCTATCCGCGGAAATAAGTTTGTACGGCGCAAAAAAAGAAACTTACGAAAAGATCACCGCACTCTCGGGGAGTTTCGACCGGGTGATCAGGGGTATCCGTCTTCTTGTAGAAAGAAAAATAGCGGTAGTAATCAAAACCGTGGTTACCCGGGAAAACATAAACGAAGTCTTTGATATAGAGAGGATGAGCAAGGATTTGGGGGCAACCTTTCATAGAAGTAGCCCGCTTATTTACGCCAGAAATGACCATTCGAGAATCCCCTTATCTTATCGCCTCTCGGACAGCCAGTTGGAAAAATTTATGGCGGAAGATTTTTCCCGGGGGCTTTTTTCAGGTTGGGACCCGGCTTTGGAGCGTTCTTTGCGCAAAGATAATATAATTTGCGATTTTGGCAGGACTATCGCCGCGATAACCCCTTACGGCGACCTCAACCCGTGCATCCGTTTGCATCTGGGGCGGTACAATTTGAAAAAAGATTCCTTTGCCAGGGTCTGGAAAGATGCCGAAGAATTCCAGAGAATCAGGTCTTTGAAATGGTCGGACCTGCCGGCGTGCAAAGATTGCGATTTTTTTCTTTTTTGTTTCAGGTGTCCTTGCGAGGCTTTTTTGGAAGAGGGCAATATGAAATCTCCCCTGGCGGAGAGCTGCAGGCAGGCCAGAATTCGAAAAAAAGTCTACGAAAGAATAAAACTTGATATTTTAAAAAAAGAGAAGGAGGCGCAACAGAATGAAAAACAATAAAACAGAGAAAAGGCTTAAGGCTAAGAAAAAGAAGAAGTGGGAAACCCCTTTTGTGATAGTTGAAGACTGCGATACTCTGAGTAAAGATGCCTTTACCGTCGCCAGCATGCGGCGCTGTTTACCCGAGCAGATTTATGCCTGAGAGGGGTCTTCGTTGCGGAGCATCATTAAGGCCGATAATCTTAGGGGTAATTATATTCTTAGTCTGCGGATTGATGCTCCTCGCGATAATTATCTCCCGCAGGGCGCCAGGCTTAAATTTCGGCATTCAGACAGACTGGTATATCAGCGAAAAGCTGATGGAGAAGAGGTTTAAGCCGCTCGCGGATTACCTGGCAGAAGAGATAGGCATGCCGATAAACATTAGGCAGGTATTAGAAGAGAATAAAATTATAGAAGAGCTTGGCAGGGGCACCATTGATATTGCCTATGTTAGCCCCTCGGTTTATATCCAGGGGCATTTTAAATACGGGGTAAGACCGATTTTGGCAGCGTTAAATGCCGGCTCTCCGACTTATAAGTGTATAATTGCCGCCTGTAAAGACAGCGATATTGATAAGATTGAAGATATCAGAGGAAGGAGTTTTGCCTTTGGGCACCGGTTATCCGAATCAACCTGGCTCATCCCCAGGGCAATGCTGGCTGATGCCGGTATCCGGCTGGAAGAGCTGAGAGAGCATGCCTGCCTGGGAACCGACCCTGATGTGGCTATGGCAATAATAAATAAGAGATTTGACGCCGGAGCTGTCAAGGAAGCCATCGCCCACCGCTTTAAAAACAAAGGCCTGAAATTTATAAAGATCTCCGCAGCTTTTCCGGAGTATATGATTTGTGTCAATAAGGATTTTGACCCCCGTTTAGCAGAAAAAATCGTGAACGCCATTCTTCGGTTGGATTATGATCACCCCGGCTATAGAAAAATATTGACCAGCGTCGAGCCATATTTCACCGGTTTCGTCCGGGCCCGGGACGAAAATTATGAAGTGGTCAGGCAAATGCATAAAATAGTATACGGCTTTGATTATCATAAAGAATAAGCTGCGAAAATGAAGTACAGAGACCTGGTTCGGAGTCCAGATTTAGTTAAGTTTGAGGTAATTAAGAAAGAAAGCGACTTACTCATCAGCGCCGAAAATAATTTAAAGCAGAGAGCGGGAAGGTTATTGGCGTTTTACCGCAATCAAATTGAAGATTATGCCAGAAAAAATCCGTCTTTTGGTACAAGTTTTGCGCCGGTAAAAATAAGCGCCAGGGCGCCCAAGATAGTGAAATATATGGCTGAGGCCGGCAGGAGGGCGGGGGTAGGCCCGATGGCAGCCGTTGCCGGAGCAATAGCCGAATTTGTCGGCAGAGACTTATCTAAATTCAGCGAGGAAATTATAGTTGAAAACGGAGGGGATATCTTTCTCAAGACTGCCCGGGAAAGGCTGATTGGAATTTATGCGGGAAAATCAAAATCCAGGCAAAGGCTGGCTATCAGGATATCGCCGCAGGGAAAAAGCAGGCATTACGGTATCTGTACTTCGAGCGGTACGGTAGGGCATTCCTTTAGTTTTGGAAGGGCGGATGCCGTAGTCGTTATTTCAGGGTCCGCTGTTTTGGCGGACGCCTTCGCCACGTCTATTGCCAATATCATAAAAAGTCCGCCGGATATAGCAAAAGGATTAGGGCTGGCGAAAAAGCATAAGGATGTTATCGGCGTGATTATTATAGCCCAAGATAAAATCGGCATCTCTAAAGGATTAAATTCAGAGGTTAAAAGTTTATCCCGAAACTTTTTAGGGAATAGGATTATTTAATCATGGGAACCAATACTATCAGGGCGGTAAAAAGCATCGAAAATGAGGGGTATGGGTTTTATCTTCGGCAGAAAGGCGGGGTGCTTACTGTTATCGGAAAGAGCATGCTTCCTACGCTTCAGGAAGGCTGGAAGGTGAAGATCGCCCCCGTAAAACCGGAAGAGATAAAGATAGGCGATGTGATTACTTTTTCTTCGGGCAGGCTTTTTACGCATAGGGTCATAGGAAAATTCAGGAGCGGGGGCCGGTTATATTTCTTTCACAAAGGCGATAATGATTATCTTCTTTCCAAGATATCTTCTGAATATGCTATCGGTAAAGTAATAGAGGTAATCAGGAGCGATAAAATTAACTATACCTTAAACAGCCCGCACCCCATAGTTACGGCATTTTATAAATTTATCGTTTCTCCGGGCCTGGCAGCGTTAGATAATATCTTTAGAAGGATATGAGCCGGCATCTGCCGATTTTATTAAGGATAACTTTTCTCTGTCTATGCTGCATCTTCCCGCCCGCCCTAAGAACATATGCAATAACCATCAATGAAGAAATAGCCGCATTATATAATACAGCCCAGCAATTAAATAAAGAGGCAATTAGTAACATCAGCTATGAGCTGCAAAGAGAACAGTCCCACCTGGGAGGGAGTAAGCAAAAAATAATTTTAAAAGGCAGCGACGGGAATCTCTGGCTGTTTAAGTTTAGCGATAACGCAATAATAGACAGGGTGGTGATAGTTTCTTCTTTGGCGAAATTATTCGGAGTGAATTGCAATGAAGTCTACCCTGTCCGTTTACCGATTAACGGAGAAGCAGTCGGCGGTTACGTGCAGATACTCCTGCCTCACGCGCGGACTTTAAGCAATATACCGCCACAAGAATTAACTAGCGGGCAGATAGAGGAATTACAGAAGCAGCAGGTATTGGACTGGCTGATATATAATTTTGATGCCAAGGACTCCAACTTTTTGTTGCTTCCTAAAAGCGGGAAGTTAATCGGCATAGACAAAGACCTTTCTTTTAAGCATATTAACGAAGCAGCTCCCCTGTCTAGAAAAAGCGCCGTATTTTATAAGAATCCCCCTTATTATGATAAGCTTTGGGCATCTTATGCAGAGGGAAAAATAAACGCCGATTTTTTCAAAACGTTTGAATTAATAGACCACATACAAAACTTTGACGATAATCTATTCACGGAGATATTCGAGCCTATGGCTCAGGAAAACGACAATGGCGGAGAGATTTCTCCCGCCGAAGGTTATTCTATGGTTATGGAGGCGTTTCGGCAAAGGAAAAAAAATTTAAGAGATGATTTTAGGAAGTTTTACCGGGAATTAAATAGTGAAAAAGGGCAGGCCTTTCAGCCTCCCCGAGAAGGGATAAGCAGCGATTTTTCAAAAGATGTCTTGCAGCGCCTTAAAAACGATATTTCTGAAAAAGCCTTCTGGTTAGAAAAAATAAATTCTCATAAAAACAGCCGGCAGAATAACCTTGAAGTAGTTTGTTCGGATAAAGCCTGGAATATGCTTCTTTTTAAAGTTGTCATCTCTGAAGAGCAAACCGATTTTAACCGCGTAGTCGCAGAGTTAAAGAGCATCAGGAGCAAGGCAGCAAGCATACATGAAAAATTAGCCGTTAGCCTTTATATCGCAAAAATCCGCCGCATGAATGAAGGCGATAAAAAGAGCGCAATAAGATTTATTGCCGAACACCCGGAAGATATAATGCCATTGGAATTATTATCTTATCTTAGTACTCAGGAAAAAATATTAAGAAACAGCCGTGAGCAAACCCTTGATGAAGAGGATTATTATCTTTTAGGGCTGGCGTATCTGGTGAAGAAGCAATATAAAGATGCCAAATTCTATTTTGATAAAGTGGGGGAACCGGCCGCTGAGATCCCGCGTTAAACATTCTATTTCTAAAAGCGAAAAGACGCCGCGCAACATATTTTGCCTTGGTTGTGCTGCCAAGGTGCCCTTAAGGAGCCTGCTTTATCCCGCCCTGAAGAGAGTTAAAAGAAAACTATGCGATACGAATATCAAGATAGAATTAGGAAACGACGCCTATATTTTTGAAAGCAACAGGAAAATCGGGCTCAAGAGGCGGCTTTATCCGCTCTTTTCATTCAAAGGCAGGGGAAGGCAAAAAGTCAGGGAGGCCATCAGGAAATTCAAGCCGGCCAGCGCCATCATCCTTGCTTCTTATATAAATCCCGCCTCCCGTAATGAAATTATTGATTCTTTGTACGGTTTTTATAAAGCTGTTTCAGGAGGAAGGACTCCCTTTTCTATCGGTAAAGGCCACTCTCTTGAAATTTCAAAAATACCCGGACAAAAGTTTATCTTAGCCGATTATTTAATTTCAAGAAAAGGTAATTATTATGGAGCCGCCAGTAACGATGCGATAGTAACGGTTGATTTTAATTTAAAGCATTCAAGCTGGCTAAATATATACATCTCTCTTAATAACGCCCTCAATGACTTGTATGCTCTCGGCGTGTACAGGGATATTATGCTCTATCCTGTATATGATAGTATCTACGAGAATGATAACCGGCTGATAAAAAAATCTCTCGCGAGCTATTTATCTAAATTTAAGAAATACAATTATAGCCTTGTCGACTCCGGCCCTCTCGGATTAGGCCTGGAAATTATTGGCAGTACCGTAGTAGGTTTTTTTGAAAAAGAACCTCCGCGTATCTCCAATCTCCTGCCGGGGCAATTATTAATCGTGACGCGGCCTATCGGAGATTTAGCCGCACTCGTATTGTATATAATCAGGCAGGTAAATACGGAGTTATCCGCCGATATCAGAAGAGTCAAGCTGGATGTGCTTGGCAAAATGGCTACGCCTAATATAGAAGCGGCAAAAATTATATCGGATTATTTGCCGTTAAAAGGAAGCAACTTCGATCGAAAGAGGCATATTACCGCCACAAAGGATATATCCGGAGAAGGAATATCGGCTTTTGAAGATATGGCTTTCCGCAGCAAGACCAATATTCATCTCGATGAGATACAATTACATACGGATGAGTCTTCCGGATTAAATTTGCCTAACAATACTTCCTGCACGAACGGGGCAATAATTATAGCGGCCGATGAAAAGCCTGCCCGCGGGATAATAAACAGATTGGAAGGAGCTGGATATAGGCCATGGATAGCGGGCAGGGCGGGGCTAAAAAGCGAGAAACCGGTCATTTTTTTAAAAAAATCTTTAAAGAAGCACCCTTTTCTGAAATACCGGAGCCGCCAGCTTTTTTCGCGTTACAAGTTCGTTTAAAGGATAAGATATGGCGCTGGCTATAATTTTAGCATTTACGATGACCTTAATTACGGCGAGTTCAAATATAGTTTTAAAAAAAGGATTTTCCAGAATCTACCCTTTCGTGGCCGTATATATTTCCGTAGCGATAGGCACTCTTTTTCTCTGGGCAGCCACATTTTTGTTTGTGCCAAGAAATTTTTTTTACAATTATAAAGGTATATTAATCTTTGCGGCAATCGGCAGTTTCGCCCCTACCATCGTGAGAACTTTAACTTATTACGGCATCCATAATCTGGGGGCGGGGCGCGCCGCCTCATTGAGGGCAACGACCCCGTTTTTCGCCACCATCATGGCGGTTATTTTTTTGCGGGAATCGCCCGGAATAGGCATATTTTTGGGAATATTGCTTATAGTATCAGGGATTACCTTTCTTTCAAAAAAAGATGAAAAAGATTCTTTTTCATGGAGAACATTTCATTTTATCTATCCCCTGGGGGCTGCGATTTTGGCCGGGGCCGCGGCGAATCTGCGTAAATACG
Organism: Candidatus Omnitrophota bacterium; assembly: GCA_041653115.1. GTDB lineage: Bacteria > Omnitrophota > Gorgyraeia > Gygaellales > Profunditerraquicolaceae > JBAZGA01. The sequence goes on along the minus strand of JBAZGA010000003.1, from coordinate 52,163 downwards.
GCTTGAATTTAATGCCCCAGCCGATATTCGCCTCGACGATAGCGGCGACAAGTTCGCTGATAATTTTAACCCCGTATGTTTTTTTTAAATACCGCCCTCTTAATAATATCGGCCTGCATAATAAACGGGAGCTGAGGTTTATTATTATCGCCGCTTTTTTGACTTCTTGCGGGGAAATCGTAGACTTATCGGCGCTGCTTTATGGAAAGGTCAGCCTGGTTGTCCCTATTTTTGCGACGACTCCGCTGGTAACCGTTCTTTTAAGCCGAGCCTTCCTGAAAAAACAGGAAATGATAACCGGTAAATTAATTTTAGCTACAGTTTTAATCTTATGCGGGGTTTGGCTTGCGATTATCAATGCGTAGTTCTGTAATCAGGCAGAGCTGTAGATAAATGAGAGAAAAATATTTGGGAGTTTTACTGATCACCACGGCACTGCTGGCGGGCATTCCGGTTCCTAGAGCCTTGGGGCAAAAGCAAGGGCCTAAGATTATCGCCGGCCCATACCTGCAGCATACGACTCAAACCAGCGCAGTGATTATGTGGGAGACGGACCGCCCCTGCTCATCGCTGGTCGAATACGGCGAGGCCGAATGGGTTAAAAGAGGGCAGGATGTGCCATTGCGCAATCGGGTTGAGGAGGGCTCCAAGAAAATAATCCACGAATTTCTCCTGAACGGGCTTAAGCCCCAAACCAATTATTTTTACCGCGTCAGCTCTAGGGATGCGGATAACGCTCAAGCCATTTCAGAGATATATACCTTTCAAACGGCAGTGCGCGAAGACTCTCCTTTTGCATTCGCGGTAATGAGCGATAATCAGTCTTACGCAGCGCGCTTGGAAAAACTCATCAGCCGAATATGGCAGGAGCGCCCAAACTTCGTCTTGAATACGGGTGACGCGGTAAATAACGGCGATATCAAGGAAGAATGGCTCGACCGGTATTTAAAGCCTGCCGCGGAATTAAACAGCCGGGTACCGATATATATCGCTATCGGCAACCACGAAAGAAACAGCCAGTGGTACTACAGGTATGTTTCCTTTCCGGAACCGGAAAACTATTACTCATTTGATTATGGAAATGCCCACTTTGCGATAATTGACAGTAACCAGGACCTTTCGCCGGGCAGTGAACAATATCAGTGGCTTGAAAAAGACCTTACTCATTCCCGGGCGAGCTGGAAATTCGTGTTTCATCATCATCCCGTATACACCTCCGATAGCGATGATTACGGCGATACCTGTAAGGGAAAATCCAGGTTAGGCGATACTAATGTAAGGCAGCTCACGCCTCTTTACGAAAAATATAAGGTAGATATTGTTTGGTACGGCCACGCCCATTATTATGAACGTACTTGGCCTATTAGCCGGGGTAAAGTTGAGCAAGGCGGGGGAGTAGTCTATATTCAGACAGGCGGCGGCGGAGCAGAACTGGAAGATTTTGCCCCCACCCGCAGCTGGTTCAGCGCAAAGATTTTGCATAACTGGCAATATTGCCTGGTTACCATCTGTGGCCGAAGCTTACGGATGATGGCGTATGATATTGATGGCAGGCTCTATGATTATCTGGAGCTGGAAAAGTAATTTGCCTTGACCTTGTTTCTTTTTTATGTTATCATTATAAGCTAATGTAATTTAACGGGTTAAATGCTTATCTAAAGCGGCAAAATCCAAGGAGAACGGAAAATGTATGCGATAATTGAAGTTGGGTCAAAACAGTACCAGGTGAAAAAAGGGGATATTATTGAGGTGGAAAAGCTTACCAGCCCCGAGGGCAAAGAAATCGCCATCAATAAGGTACTTTTAGTCTCCCGTGACAAAAAAGTTGAAGTGGGGCAGCCTTATTTAAAGGGGACAGAGGTAAAACTGGCGGTATTAAAGCAGTTTAAAGCAGGCAAGGCTGTTTCCTTTAAATATCTCCGCCGTAAATCTTCCCGCTGGAAAAAAGGCCATCGCCAGCAAATGACGCGGCTTGAGGTAAAAGGAATCGAGTCAGGCAGTTAACCGATGTTCATTGACAGCGCAAAAATATACGTCCGTTCCGGAGACGGCGGCAAGGGGTGCCGGAGTTTTTACCGCGACAAGTATACCCGGCGCGGTATCCCCGACGGCGGAGACGGCGGCAAGGGCGCAGATATTATTATCAGGGTGGACCGGAATTTACACACGCTTTTAGATTTTCAGTATCATCGGCACTTTATGGGCAGCCACGGAGGCCACGGTTCCGGCAAGAATAAAAAGGGCAGAGACGCCTCGCCGCTAATTATCCGTGTACCCTGCGGCACGCTGGTCAGAGATGCCAAGACAAATTGCGCACTGCGCGACTTAAGAGAGGACTGCGAGGAAATCATCGCCGCAGCAGGCGGCAGGGGCGGGCTGGGCAACCGGCATCATAACCAGACTTCCGAAGCTGAGCCGGGCCAGGAAAAAGAGCTGCTTCTGGACCTAAGCCTGATTGCCGATGTGGGGGTAGTAGGTTTTCCCAATGCCGGAAAATCCACCTTGATTTCCCGCATTTCCCATGCGCAGCCTAAAATTGCCGCATACCCTTTTACTACCAAATTTCCCGTGCTAGGCGTCGTAACCGAAGGAGGGAATTCCTTTGTGGTCGCGGATATCCCCGGCCTGATTGAAGGTTCATCACAAGGCAAGGGATTAGGGGATAAATTTTTAAGGCATATTCAGCGCACCAAGATACTCATTCATCTTGTCGATATGGCTGGCTGCGACGGAAGGGATCCGGCCGAAGATTATAAAATTATCAACAGGGAACTGAAGGATTACAGCAAGGAAATTTATGCCAAGCCGCAGCTTATTGCCGCAAACAAGATGGATTTGGAGAGCGCAGGTCCTAACCTGGCGAGATTCAGAAAAATAATCAAAAAAAAGGTTTATCCGATATCGGCCTTGAAAAAAGAGGGGCTGGAGGATTTAATTGAAGGAATTAGAAAAAAATTATAAGCGGATTGTCGTAAAAATAGGCTCAAGCCTTTTATACGGCGAAGATTCAGGCGCTGATTGCTTTGCCGATGCGATGGAAGAGCTGAGCGGCCAGATTTCCGCTCTGGTTAAAGCAGGCAAAGAGATTATCATCGTCTCTTCCGGCGCCATTGCCTTGGGGATGCGTATCCTGAAGATGAAAGCCCGCCCCAGGGAGTTGTCTTCTCTGCAGGCTGTTGCGGCAATAGGCCAGCATATCCTGATGAGTCAATATCGCCGTTTTTTTGAAGAGAAAGAGCTGACCTGCGCCCAGGTTCTCCTGACCTGGGATGATTTTAACGATAGAAAACGTTATCTAAACGCAAAAAATACCCTGCTCGAACTCTTTAAGCTAAGAAGCATACCGATTATCAATGAGAATGACAGCGTTTCTAACGAAGAGATTAAATTCGGAGATAATGATAATCTATCCGCGCTCGTTGCCGGATTAATTAAGGCGGATATTTTGATTATTCTTTCCGATGTCGAAGGCTTGCTGGATAAGGAAAAGAAGCCGATCCGGGTTGTAGACGAAATCAACCAGGAAGTAAAGAGCCTCGCCTGCCCCACGGATAAAAAAACCTGCGTGGGTGGGATGATTACTAAAATTGAAGCGGCAAAGATAGCCGTAGATTCGGGTATTCCCTGCGTAATCGCCGACGGCAGAAAGAAAGAGGTCATTTCTGCGCTGCTCAAAGAGCCGCATAAACAAGGGACGATATTTTTACCGAAAAAAGGTTATCTCGCCGCAAGAGAGCATTGGATTGCCTTCGGCACCAAGCCGAAAGGCGAGATTATTGTCGATGACGGGGCAAAGAACGCCCTGATAAATAAAAAGAGCCTGCTTTCTGTCGGCGTAATCAATGCTAGCGGAAATTTCGAGTGCGGCGATATCGTGAGTATAGTTGACAGGCAAAATTATGAATTTGCCAGAGGCAAGGCCGCAATCTCAGGCAGGCAGCTGGATAAAGTTAAGGGAGCCCGTTCTGAGAAGGAAGTAATCCACTGCGATAATATCGTTATACTGTAAGGAAGGAATATATGAATTTGAAGCAGGAGCTTACTCATATAGCTAAAGGCGCACAATGCGCTTCCCGGCTTATGCCGGACATATCCTCAGCCGATAAAAACAGAGCGCTGCGGGAAATGGCTTTAAGCTTAAATAGAAATAAGCACTCTATCCTTAAGGCCAATAAGCTTGATCTATCAAAGGCTAAAAGAGCCGGTTTATCTCCCGCCTTTATTGAGCGGCTTGCCCTCGATACTAAACGCATCGCGGGGATGTCAAGGTCGCTGGAGGAGATAGCGCAGTTAAGCGACCCCGTAGGCGAGGTAATCAGGGCCTGGCGCAGGCCCAACGGCCTCTGGATACATAAGGTGCGCGTGCCGATCGGCGTAATCGCCATTATCTACGAATCGCGGCCGAATGTTACCAGCGACACTATCGGGCTCTGTTTTAAATCCGGCAATAGCGCAATCTTAAGGGGCGGCAGCGATGCCCTCAATTCCAATATCGCTATATATAACGCCTTGAAAAGCGCAATCGAAAAATATAATATTCCGGGCAATATCATAAATATGGTGATGACCAAAGACAGGCGGGCGGTGGATGTGTTACTGAAGTTAAACAATTATATTGATTTAGTCATCCCGCGCGGAGGCGAGAGCCTAATCAACAGGGTAGTCAAGGTTTCGCGCATACCGGTAATTAAACACTATAAAGGCATCTGCCACGTTTATGTGGATGAATGGGCGGATTTAAATATGGCGCAGAATATCTGTTTTAACGCCAAGGTCCAGCGCCCGGGCGTCTGCAATGCCATGGAAAGCATGCTGGTAGATAAAGCTGTTGCTGCCAGGTTCCTGCCGGGGATGCTCAAAAAGTTTAAACAGGCAGGGGTAGAAATCCGCGGCTGCGCTTTTACCCAAAGGATAGTCAAAGGCATCAAACGCGCCGGCAGAGAGGATTACCGCACAGAATACCTGGATTTAATCCTTTCGGTAAAAGTGGTGGAAGGCCTTGCCGAGGCAATCAGTCATATCAATAATTACGGCTCGCATCACTCCGACAGCATTATTACCGAGAATTATGAAAATGCGCTGGATTTCTTAAGGCAGGTGGATTCTGCCTGTGTGTACGTAAACGCCTCTACGCGCTTTACCGACGGAAACCAGTTTGGAATGGGCGCTGAAATAGGCATCTCTACCGATAAACTGCATGCCAGAGGGCCGATGGCTCTCGAGGAGCTGACTACCTATAAATACATGATATTCGGAGACGGGCAGGTAAGAAAATGAAAACCGGAATCTTAGGCGGCACTTTTAACCCTATCCATATCGGCCATTTGATTTTAGCCGAAGAGACAAGAGAAAAACTGGGCCTGGACAGGATTATTTTTGTCCCGGCATACCTTCCGCCGCATAAGGATAATTCCGATATTGCCCCTGCCGGCTCGCGCCTGGCAATGGTAAAGCTCGCCATTAAGGGCAACAAATATTTTTCCGCTTCCGACGCGGAAATAAAGCGGGACGGACGTTCTTATACGATAGAGACGATAAGAGAGTTTAAAAAGAATTATCCCCAGGATGATTTATATTTTATTATCGGCTCAGACCTCCTGAAATATTTAGACGAATGGAAGGATTTGAACGAAATCACCAAGATGGTAAAGTTTATCGCGGCAACCCGTCCGGGTTATCCGCTGGAAAAGATACCGGCTTATATTTCCACTGTCGCCATCAGGGCGGTGGATGTTTCTGGGTTTGAAATCCGCTCCTGCATCAGGGAAAGCCGCTCCTTTCGTTACCTGGTCGCGGATTCAGTATTTAAATATATTAACCGGAATAGATTATACCGATGAAAATAAAAGTCGCGCCTTCCATACTATCGGCGGATTTTAGCTGCCTGGACAGGGAGATAAAAAAAGTGGAAGCCGCCGGCGCGGATATGCTGCATATCGACGTGATGGACGGCCATTTTGTGCCGAATATTACCATTGGGCCGGTAGTAGTAAAATATATCCGCAGGGTGACAAAGCTTGCGCTGGACGTGCATTTAATGATTGAGAAGCCTGAAAAGCTTATTGATGATTTTGTTGCCGCAGGAAGCGATATGCTCACCGTGCATATCGAGGCGCTGCCCGCCTCGAGGTTCAAGGTCCTGGGTTCAAAGTTAAGAAAGAGGGGTATCAAATTCGGGGTTTCCCTGAATCCGGCGACGCCGTTAACTAAAGTTAAAAAAATATTAAAATATGTGGATTTTGTTTTAGTGATGTCGGTTAATCCCGGGTTCAGCGGGCAGAAATTTATCCCGCAGGTTTTACCGAAAATCAAAAAGTTACGTTCGCTGTTCAAAGGCAATATCTCCGTAGACGGCGGCGTTAATGACCAGGTAGCAGGCAAGCTCATTGCCGCGGGGGCGGATATCCTGGCAGCCGGTTCATATATATTCGGCGCCAGCGACGTAAAAAAAGCCATAGAAAGGATCAGAAATGCAGGGTAATAGCGGAATAAAGTTTGGGACTGACGGATGGAGGGCGGTGATCGCAGAAAATTACACGTTTGAGAATTTGAAAATTATTTCCCAGGCAGTGGCAGACTACCTGGGTAAAGGCAAAAAAGTAGCAGTGGGTTTTGATACGCGTTTTATGTCGGACAGCTTTGCCCGGGTATCCGCAGAAGTTCTTAAGGATAACGGGATTACGGTTATTCTTTCGGACAGGCCTGTTCCCACGCCGGCCTTGAGTTTTTGCGTCAAGTCAAGAAAGCTGGACCTGGGTGTGATGATTACCGCCTCTCATAATCCCGCCGAATACAACGGGTTTAAAATTAAAACTCCTTCCGGCGGGGCAGCAGGCCCGGAAGTAACTCAGGATATAGAAAGCCGCCTGGGTAAAACTCCGGTAAGGGAAGACGGCAACGCCTTGCCGGGTGAAATAAAAACAGAAGATTTGACCGCTGATTATGTTAAGTTCATCCGTTCTTACATTGATATTAAAAGAATAAAAAATAAGAATTTCAAGGTCTTAGTTGACGCAATGCACGGTTCAGGAGACAGCTTTATCGCCCGGATACTTAAAGGGACAAAAATCAGGCTGGAATTTATGCGTAATGAAATTAACCCTTCCTTCGGCGGGAGGAGGCCGGAGCCGATTGAACAAAATCTGGCCGAACTAAAAAAGCGGGTGGAAAAAGGAAAATTTGATTTAGGCATCGCCCTTGACGGCGATGCCGACAGGATTGCCGCGGTAGCGCCCAAAGGCGTATTTATACACCCGCAGAAAATATTGGGGCTTTTAGCATTGCACCTGCATCAGGACAGGCATTGGTCTGGCGGAATCGTAAAGACGATTTGCGGCACGGCGATGATTGACCGGATAGCCGGTTTCCTGAAAGTCAAGCTCTATGAAACTCCGGTAGGTTTTAAATATATTTCCGAGCTGATGGAAAAAGAGGATATTGTCGCCGGCGGAGAAGAGGCCGGGGGCATGGGTGTTAAAGGATACATCCCGGAGCGCGACGGAACAGTCGCCGGTTTGTTGCTGCTTGAAATGATGGCTTATCGCAATAAAGATATTTTAAAAATTCTAGAGGAGGCTGAAAAGCGGTTTGGCAGGTACTATTACGTGCGCGAAGATTTAGGGCTTAAAGAGCGCATCGAGCCGAAGAAAGAAAATTTCCCCATGGAGTTATTGGGGAAAAAAGTAATACAGGTGAAGGACTATGACGGGGTAAAGCTGGTTTGCGAAGACGCAAGCTGGCTGATGTTCCGCGCTTCAGGCACAGAGCCGATGATGCGCATCTATGCGGAAGCAAAGAGCCTGGCCAGGGCGAAAGAGCTGCTTTCTCTGGGTAAAAGTTTGATTCTTAAAGATGCTTTATTGGTTTCTTAGGTTTTTGTCTTTTTTAATCCTGAAAATATTCTTTCGTTTAGAAGTAAAGGGGAGGGAAAATCTGCCCAAAAAAGGAGGCTTTATTTTAGCCGGCAACCACATCAGTTATCTGGACCCCGTAGTGATCGGGGTAGCGGTGCCAAGGAAATTAAATTACCTGGCTAAACGCGAGTTGTTTCGCAATCGCGCCTCCAGCTGGTTCTTTTCTAAGTTGCATATTTTTCCGATTAAGCGGGACTCCGCAGATATTTCAGCCTTAAAAGAAGCGCTGCGCCGGGTAAGAAATGACGAGGGCCTGGTTCTCTTCCCCGAGGGCAGCCGCAGGCTCGATAGTTCCTCTGCCGAAGCAGAGCCGGGTGTCGGATTCTTAGCCGCTAAACTCGATGTGCCGGTGATACCCGCATTTGTCAGGGGCACTGAAAGAGCCCTGCCGCGGGGCGCAAAATTCTTAAAGCCGGCAAGGATTTCCGTGTGTTTTGGAAAGCAAATTCCCATAGAGAGGAGGTTGCCTTATCAAGATATTGCTCAACAGATAATGGCAAATATCAGGCGTATTGCATGCTGAATAGCACAGCCCTCCGCAATTTCCGCAAAGATTTACCCAACAGCGCTGCCAGAAATATAACCAAAGAAAAAGTTTACCTTTTTAAAAATAAAATTATTAAATCTAAAGGAGAAAAGAAATGAACAAAGACAGAACGGAGATGGAACAGCTTTACAACGAGAGCATCAAAATAATCAAGGAGGGCCAGGTTATTAAAGGCAAGATTGTCCTGGTCAAGTCCAAGGAAGTGATTGTGGACGTGGGCTTTAAATCCGAAGGGATGATACCGATTTCCGAGTTCAGCCCGGAGGATTTAAAAGTAGGCAATGAGCTGGATTTTTTCGTTGACTCAATAGAGGATGATTCCGGCTCAATTGCTCTTTCCCGGGAGAAGGCATTGCGCATCAGCGGATGGGACACCATTGTTAAATATTCGCAGGAAGGCGGGTTGATAGACGGGAGGCCGATGAAAAAAGTAAAAGGCGGTTTTCTCGTGGATTGTTCCGGGATCGAAGGGTTCCTGCCGGCTTCGCTTTCCGCCTTTAAGGGCGTGCCGGATAAAGAAGTATTAAACAAGACTTTTAAGTTTAAAATTGTCAAGGTCAATAATCTCAGGCGGAGTATTATCTTGTCCCGCCGCGAAGCCATCCAGAAACAGAAAGAAGAGGCCAAGGAGAAAATCTGGCAGAACTTAAAAATCGGAGGGGTGTATACCGGGACAGTCAAGGCAATTACCGACTTCGGCGCGTTTATTGACTTGGGCGGAGTGGACGGGCTTTTACATATTACGGATATGTCCTGGTCCAAGATCAGCCATCCTTCCGAAGCCGTGGCTTTGGGGGATAAGATTGAGGTGATGGTCCTTAACATGGATAAAGATTCGGGGAAGGTTTCTTTGGGTCTGAAGCAAAGGCTTCCCGATCCCTGGCAGGATATTGAGACAAAATATAGCGTCGGCTCCAAGGTAAAAGGCAAAGTCGTCAATATCCTCCCTTACGGAGCATTTATAGAGCTGGAAAAGGGCATTGAAGGCCTAATCCACATCTCCGAGATATCCTGGACAAAACGCGTAAATAATCCCACTGAAATATTCGCCATCGGAGATATGGTAGAGGCGCAGATTTTAAGCGTGGATAAAGACAGCCGCAGGATATCTTTGAGCTTGAAGCAGCTGGAGCAGAACCCCTGGCTGGAAGCAGAAGCCAGATACCCGGGGGGAACAAAGGTTTCCGGAAAGGTAAGGGGTTTTACCGACTACGGGGTATTTGTGGAGTTAGACGGTAATTTAGAAGGGATGATTCACGTCTCGGATATGTCCTGGACCAAAAGGATAGCCCATCCGCAGGATGTCTTGAAAAAAGGGCAGAAAATCGAAGTGCTCGTGCTTTCCGTAGATGCGCAAAACCGGCGCATTACTTTGGGACTGAAACAACTGCAGCCGAGTCCCTGGCCGGAGATTGCCGCAAAATACCCTTTAGATACGGCATTGGAAGCAGAGGTAGTCAGTATTACCGATTTCGGAGTATTTGTTAAGTTAGAAGAGGATCTGGAGGGCCTGGTCTATACCAGTGAAATAGATAAGGAGAAAGTTTCTCAGTTAAAGCCCGGAGATAAGCTGATGGTCAAAGTAATTAAGGTTGACATTGAGCAGGGCAAAATCGGCCTCACCGCCAAAATTTAAGTAAAACGTTTTTAATTCAAGCGGAAAACGTTTTTAAATTCAATAGGAAAAGTGTCTCCTAACAAGAGGTAGGACGATGGAGAAATCAGATATCGCTCAGCAATGGAACATTATTAAGCGCGGCACTGTGGAAATAATTTCCGAAGAAGAGTTAAAGAAAAAAATAGAAGAGAGTGTCAGGCAAAAAAGGCCGCTGGTGATAAAGGCAGGCTTTGACCCGACCGCGCCCGATATCCATTTGGGGCACGCGGTTCTCTTAAGAAAATTACGCCAATTCCAGGAGTTGGGCCATCAGGTCTTCTTTTTAATCGGCGACTTTACCGCCCGCATCGGAGATCCCAGCGGCCGCTCCGAGATAAGAAAACAGTTAAGCAGGGAAGAAGCGTTAGATAACGCCGCAACTTATAAAAAACAGGTGTCTAAAATACTCGATGTCGATAAGATTAAAATTGTCTTTAACAGCCAATGGTTTGAGAAAATGTCGGTATTGGAGATACTGAAATTAACCACGCACGCGACCATTTCCCAGCTATTGGCGCGCGCGGATTTTAAAAAAAGATTAGCCAGGAACGAGGATATCTCGCTTTTAGAGTTTATGTACCCGCTCTTACAGGGGTATGATTCCGTTAAATTAGAAGCGGACATTGAATTAGGCGGGACAGACCAGGTATTTAACCTTTTGGTGGGAAGGGATATCCAGAAGGATTTCGGCCAGGCGCAGCAGGTAGTAATTACCATGCCGCTTTTGGAGGGAACCGACGGCGTACAGAAAATGAGCAAGTCTTACGGAAACTATATCGGTATTAATGAGCCGCCAAACGAGATGTTCGGGAAGTTGATGTCCATATCCGATAAGCTGATGCTCAAATATTATGAGTTATTGACGGAGGAGGATTTAAATACGATAAAGAAGCTGCACCCCAAGGAGGCAAAATTGAAACTTGCCCAGAATATCGTCGGGCAGTACCATTCCCGGGAAACCGCCTTAGATAGCCGCCAGGAATTTGAACGGGTATTCAGCCAAAAGGAGCTGCCGAAAGATATCGCCGAATATAAAAGCGACGGCAGGGAAGCGATTTTGGCTGTATTATTGAAGAGCGGATTAGCCAAAAGCGGGAACGAAGCGCGCAGATTGATTAAGCAGGGCGCTGTATTGTTCGAGAACCAAAAGATTGAAGACGAGAATTTTATCCTTAAGCAAAGCGGCACAATCAAGTTGGGCCCGAAGAGGTTCTTAAGAATAATCGTAGATGCTTAGACAAATAAGGAAATTAGATTCCTTTAGCAAAAATATAGTTATTGTCTTTGCGGGGATTGCCTTAGTCCATTTATTTAACCTGCTTTACCAGCTATTGATTGCGCATAAGCTTTCCACCCCCGATTTCGCGGCGTTCAATTCCCTGCTTTCCATATTTATGGTAATCTCCGTTCCTTTAAGCACTATCGGTACGGCAGTAGCTAAATATAGTGCGGAATTTAATGCGCGTAACCAGGTTAATAAAATCAGGTTTTTATTATCGGACCTCCTCAAAAAAACTTCTCTCTTGGCACTTTTTACCTTTTTTATTTTTTGGCTTGCCTCGCCATACATAATAAATACGCTGAGGATCCCCACGGTATATGGCCGATATATTTTTCCTCTCCTGATTGCTTCGGCCTGGATAAGCCCGGTTTTTTCAGGCGCTGTCCAGGGCTTAGAGCTCTTTAGGTGGCTGACTGCCGCATCAGTCATCACCGGCGGCTTAAAATTAGCTCTCGCTTTTTTATTGATTCTCTTCGGATTTAATATTGCCAGCGCCCTGGGCGCGTTACTGGCTTCCATCTTAATCGGCCTGGTGATTTATTATGCCCCCGTCAGGCATTTTATTTCCTTAAAAAGCGCGAGGCAGGATATTGAATATAAAGAGATGCTTAGTTATTTATTCCCCGTGGCAATCAGCAACTTCTGTTTCATCGCCCTGGTAAACCTGGACATGGTAGTAGTAAAATATTTTTTTACGGGCTTCGATTCCGGCCTTTATTCTTTAGCCCATATGGTAGGAAAAATTTTTCTTTTTTTGCCGGCAGCAATAAGCATCGTGCTTTTTCCCAGGACCAGCGGCTTAAAGGCGCAGAATCTGGGCACGTTTTCAACTTTAAAAAAGTCGCTCTTCTATGTTTTTGGCTTATGTATTTGCGCCGCATTAATCTATAATCTTTTTCCCGCTTTCATCCTGAAGCTTCTGACAGGCAAGGCTTATCCGGAATCAATATCCTTAGGCAGGCTCTTCAGTATTTCGATGAGTTTTTTTTCCGTTTTATATATCTTAATCTTTTATTTGCTCTCGATCAAGGATTTGCGTTTCGTCAAGTATTTGGTCGGTTTTACATTCCTGCAGTTCCTGACGATCAGCCTGCTTCATCAAAGCCTCGCGCAGGTACAACTGGTGCTTTGCGTCAATGCAATTTTACTTTTTTCCATTCACCTGGGCCTGGCGTATAAAGAATGCCGCGTAAAGCAGGAGGCATGAAATATAGATACGCCCGCATTCGAGGCGGGAATGTGCATACCATTTAAGGAGATAACTAATTATGCTTTGGCCAGTAGTCGGCTCAACCGCCGCGCTCTTGACGATGTTTGCTTTCATCCCCCAGATTATCAAGGCATGGAAGACTAAGTCGGTAAAGGACGTCAGCCTGATTACGCTCTTACAGCTCTCCCTGGGCGTTTCTTTATGGGTTTCTTACGGCGTCTATTTAAGGGACCCGATAATAATCGTAGCCAATAGCGTAACACTGGTTAGTTTGATTATTTTATTGCTTTTTTACTTTTGTTTATGAATATTTTAGGGATTTCCGCATATTACCACGATAGTGCCGCCTGCCTTGTCCGTGAAGGAGAAATAATTGCCGCAGCGCAGGAAGAGCGTTTTACGCGCAAGAAACACGATTTTAATTTTCCGATAAATTCAATAAAGTGGTGCCTTAAGGAAGGAGAGATCGATACCTCCGATTTAAATTTTATAGTTTTTTACGACAAGCCCTTTATTAAATTCGAAAGGATACTTGAGACAGCGCTTACCTATGCGCCTTCCGGCATCAGGCAGTTTATCCAGGCGATGCCTTTATGGTTGAAGCAAAAGCTCTGGATCCCCGAGCTGATACGCAAGGAATTAAATTACAAAGGGAAAATCCTTTTTACGGAACACCACGCATCGCACGCGGCAAGCGCATTTTATCCTTCGCCGTTTAATCAGGCAGCTTTTTTAACCGTGGACGGCGTAGGGGAGTGGGATACCGCCAGTTTCGGGATAGGCAGGAATAATAATATCGAAATTTTAGAAAATTTAAGGTTCCCGCATTCATTAGGTTTGTTATATTCGACGTTTACTTATTATGCGGGATTTAAGGTAAATTCCGGCGAATATAAGCTGATGGGGCTGGCACCTTACGGAGAGCCTAAATACACAGATTTAATAATGGATAACCTGATTGATTTAAAGGAAGATGGTTCTTTCAAATTAGATATGAAATATTTTGGTTATTGCAACGGCTTACGGATGACTAACTCTAGATTTGAGCGGTTATTCGGCGGCCCTGCGAGAAGGCCGGAAACACGCATAACCCAAAAAGACATGGATATTGCCGCTTCGATTCAGAAGGTAACCGAAGAGATTATGCTGCGCATGGCGCACTATGTATATAAAGTTACCGGCCAGGATAAGCTCTGCCTTGCCGGGGGCGTTGCCTTGAACTGTGTGGGTAATGGCAGGATTTTACGCGAAGGCCCTTTTCAGGAAATCTGGATTCAGCCGGCGAGCGGCGATGCCGGAGGGGCATTAGGGGCGGCGCTTCTGGTTTGGTACAAGTATTTAGGGAATAAACGCGCTGTAGACGGCAAGAAAGACAAGCAGAAGGCGTCGTTATTAGGGCCTTCTTATAGCGATTGCTATATAGAGGATTTCCTGAAGAAGGAGGGCCTGTCTTATCAGAAAATCTCGTATTCGGATATACCGCAGAGAGTAGCGGATTTGATTATAGAAGGTAAAATAATCGGTTGGTTCCAGGGGGCTTTAGAATTTGGTCCGCGAGCATTAGGCGCAAGAAGCATTATTGGCGATGCGCGCAGCCCCCAAATGCAGTCAAGGATGAATTTAAAGATTAAATACCGCGAGTCATTCCGGCCTTTTGCGCCGACCGTTTTAAAAGATTATGTCTCTGATTGGTTTGCCTTAGACAGGGAAAGCCCGTATATGCTTTTAGTGGCGCCCGTAAGAACAGATAAACAAATAAAGTTAAACAGCCCTGAAGATGCGAAGGGATTTGAAAAATTAAAAGTAACGCGCTCAAGGATTCCGGCAGTCACTCATGTAGATTATTCAGCGCGTGTACAGACAATTCAGAGAGAAGACCATCCTCTGTATTATGATATGATTAATGCCTTCTATAGGAAAACCGGCTGCCCGGCGATAATTAATACTTCGTTTAATGTCAGGGGTGAACCCCTGGTCTGTACGCCCGAAGACGCATTTAAATGTTTTATGCGTACAGAAATGGATTATCTGGTAATGGGTCCTTTTTTGCTGGGTAAGGGGGAGCAAAAACCGGTACAGGGAGATATTGGATGGCAGGAAGTATTTGAGCTGGATTAGGAATAATATAGAAAGTAGACAGCATATAGTATTTAGGCAGGTATGGAAAAAATCAACTTAAATAAAGAAACGTTGAGGAAGTTCGGGATAATCATGGGGATAGCGTTTCTTGTAATTGCCCTGATTATTCTTTTTAGGGATCAGCACAACCCTGTATCCGTTTATATAACCTCATTAATTTTTTTTATATCAGCGGTTGCTATGCCGGGTTTATTAAAGCCTATATATATAGCCTGGATGAAGTTGGCATTCATCTTAGGATGGCTTAATACGCGCCTGATTTTAGTTATTATCTTTTATTTGATTTTTATTCCCATCGGGCTAATGATTAAATTATTTAGAATGGACTTGCTGGATAGAAAAATAGAAAAGGGTAAAGATTCCTATTGGAAGAAAAAAGAGGCAAAGGACTTTAACCGCCTGGATTACGAAAGGTTATTTTAGCTCAAGAGAGGATGCAATGGGCAAATTAGCGATTTTAAAGGAATTCTGGGACTTTTTATGCGCGCGTAAAAAATGGTGGCTGGCGCCGATCATCATCGTGCTTCTTTTACTGGGTTTTTTGATTTTCTTTACCCAGTCTTCGGCAGTAGCGCCTTTTATTTATACCTTATTTTAAAAGACTTACAGGAGTGAAATGATCATTCTTCTTTTAATGAATCTTATAGCCGGGTCTTCAGCATTCCTATTGACTTATAGAATATTAAAACCCTCTAAATTTATTGATGCATTGTTATCGTTATTTATTCTTTATTTCAGCCAAATTGTATTTACCCAACTCCTTTTAGGAATATTTGGCATACTTTATTTAAATAATGTTATTTTATTTAATCTGTTTATTCTTCTGATTATCTGGTTTGTAGCAAGAAATAAAAATTCCTATTTTAGTTTTAATAGAGCAAAGGATGTATTATCCGGGTTCTTTAGTAATAAAGTTATATTAATGGGCGTTTGTTTAATCCTGGGATTCGGTTTAGTTAAGATTTCTATTAACCTGGTTAACCCTCCTTTTGGTTGGGATTGTTTAAATTACCATTTTACTTTTCCTGTAGAGTGGCTAAAGCACGGCAACCTTGATAACCCTATCAG
The DNA here is from genome assembly GCA_041653115.1 of Candidatus Omnitrophota bacterium. Taxonomy (GTDB): domain Bacteria; phylum Omnitrophota; class Gorgyraeia; order Gygaellales; family Profunditerraquicolaceae; genus JBAZGA01. Next base: position 36,347 of record JBAZGA010000003.1, on the reverse strand, counting down.
TATATCCGGAGATCCCGCGGTTTCGTATTACCCTGTAAATGCAAGCCTGTTTTTTTTATGGTTTATATTTCCGCTTAAAAATGTTTTTATCGCAGACTTGGGCCAGGTTCCTTTCTTTGTTATCTCCTTTTTCGCTCTATATTCTTTAGCAAGAAAATTAAATTTGTCCAAAGAATACGCTTTATTTTCCGTAATCATATTTAATTTAATTCCAAATTATTTTAAGCAGTTAGAAATTGCCTATATAGATATCATGGTCTCGACATTATTTCTGATAGTATTAAATTACCTTTTTCTAATATATAAGCGGGAAAGGATTATCCAAAATACTATACTTTATAGTATCGCATTAGGATTGTTACTGGGAACCAAAATCACCGCTATGCCGATAGCCCTTATATTACTTATTCCTTTAGCATGGTTTTATTTTTTTAGGTACCCTTTTAAAAAATCTCCGGCTGTCTTAGCGCTTGCTATTCTGCTGATAATAATTTTTGGAGGATTCGGTTATATAAGAAATGTTATTCAGACTGGTAATCCCTTATATCCACTAAATTTTAGATTATTTAACACTGTTATCTTTAAAGGTGTAGTAGAAAATGAGATCTACAGAACATCCATACGCCCCGGAGACTTCAGTTTGGCCAGGATATTATTTTCAGAAGGCCTCGGGGCTCAAACGGTAATATTTTTACTGCCAGCCATATTATTAGCTTTACCCGTTACTATAATAAAAAGAAGGAAAGATTTGAATTTTTATCTTATTTATTTTCTGATTTTGCCATTTTTTTTAATCCTGATTTTTCGATTTATAATTCCGATAGCTAACTTACGTTATATCTATGGTTTATTTGCAATAGCCTCTATAATTGCTTTTTATGTAGCAGATATGCTAAAGATACCAAAATTACTTTTAAAAATTTTGATATTAATATGTATATTCGCTTCTAGTATAGAATTAGCCGGGCATTTAGAATTAATTATTTCGTTTGTCCTTTCCCTCCTTTTATTTTTCTTGTCACCTTATATTGTAAGATTTATAAAAAGCATAGATTTAACTAAACTGGTAATTGTTTTTTTCATCGCGATTATTTTAATATCAAGCTTTTTAGAAAAAGATTATATCAAAAATGAATATATCCGTTATGTCAAAATGGTAAATTATTCCGGTTTCTGGCCAGATGCAACTAAGGCCTGGCTTTGGCTCAACCAGAATACCCGCGGTAACAATATCGCTTATATAGGAAGGCCCGTTCTTTTACCTCTCTACGGGACAAATTTCAAGAATAATGTTTATTATGTTTCAGTGAATAGGGTTGAGCCGGCGATGTTGCATTATTTCCCGAATTCCAAATATGTTTGGGGCTATGATGGCGATATAATATTCAGGAATTTTGAAGATGAAAATAATTATCGTGGCCGCGCCGATTATAACGTCTGGGTTGAAAATCTGAGAAAGAGAAATATCGATTATTTTTTTGTCTATTCCGATTTACTCGGCAGTGGAATAGAATTTCCCCTTGAAGATCCCTGGGCCAGGGCTCGCCCCGGTCTTTTTGAGCTGGTATTTTCAAACGATACGATAAGGATATATAAATTTAATAAATGAATGTCTGGGATTTAAAAATACAACCCGAAAGATGGCAGCCTTTAGCTAAAGAACTCGAAGGATTCCTGGGGGAGAGCATTAGCGGCTTTGAGGACGTCCGCCGGGAGTTGGTTAAATGCAAAGAAGCGGAAGAGATTGATTTATATGAAGAAAAAAGTGCTGGAAAGATAATCGATTATTATTGCCATACCAGAGTATATCTATACGAACTATTGCTTTGGGAGTCGACTTATCATAAGTGGGAAAATTTTAAAAGGATTTCGCTTTTTCTTAAAAGCCGAGGATTGAAGAATATTCTTGATTTTGGCGGAGGAATCGGGGGTTTAAGTATTTATCTTTGCGAAAGGGGCTTTAAATGCGATTACGCCGATGTCTATGGTGAAACTTTTTCTTTTGCCAATTATCGCTTTGCAAAGCACGTCAATCGCATTAAATCATACGATTTACTCAAGGAATGGCCGCCCGCCGGATATTATGATGCCATCTGCGCATATGACGTGCTTGAGCATATACCCGGACTCGAGAAGGCAATTGAGAAGCTGGCCTTGCTGCTTAAGAATAGAGGGTACCTTATAAGCAAATCCACCTTTAGCGGTAAGGGTTTGCATCTTAAGGAAAATGAGCGATATTTAGATATGGCAATATTAAACGACCTATTGAGTCGTTATAACTTGGCTCATCTTGGCCGGGTTAAGGATTCATTTAGCACTGTTTTTCTTAAATCTATCGGAATAAAGTCAATCGCAGGTATTAGGGTCAAGAGAGATAAGAAATACGGTGGAGATTTTATTTTACATAGGAAATGTATAAATTAACGGCAGTTATAATTACAAAAAATGAGGAAAAGAATATAGTTAACTGTCTTGCATCGCTTAAGGGCCTCTGTGACGAAATTATCGTAGTTGATGATTTAAGTGTTGATGCTACCGTTGAAATTTGTAAAAGATTTGGCGCTCAGGTAATTTCTCATGAATCTAAGATGAATTTCGATAAGCAGCGCAATTTAGGCATAGAATGTGCTTCTGGCGATTGGATTTTGCAGATGGATGCCGATGAGATAGTCCCGGAGGATACGGCGCATAAGATAAAGGAAACCTTAAGGGAGCCTAAAGATTTTGTTGCCTTTAAGCTAAGAAGAAAAAATTACATCTTAAACTATCCTTTAAAACACATTAATTATGGATATATGATAAAAATTTTTAAAAAAGGCAAGGCCGTTTACATAGGCAATAGCGTGCATGAAACATTAAGGGTGGATGGGCCGATAGGCTGCATTGATTCATCAGAGGTATACCATTATCCGTTTAATTCTGTCAGAGAAGTAATAGAAAAATGGAATCTTTATACCGATAGAGAGGCAGATTTATTTTTGAAAGGTGTAAATAAAATAGATTTCAAGGAGATAAGATACCGCCTTACCTGGAAATCGGTTAAGTTATTCTGGAAACTGTATATTAGAAAAAAGGGATATAGAGACGGTAGGTACGGGTTAGTCTGGTGTGTATTGAACGTCATAGGCCCCCAAATTAGATGGCTTAAAATTTGGGAAAAGGCAGTTAAAGATGGTAAATTAAAATGAAGCTATCTATAATTATACCGACGCATAACGAAGAAAGCAATATAGGGAACATGATAAAGTCTATAGAGCAATCCGTTTTTAACGAATATGAGATTATAGTCGTGGATGACCATTGCAGCGATAAAACAGCCGATATAGTTGGAAGGCTGGCTTTGGAGTATAAAAATATACGCCTGGTAAAAAATAATCATGAAGCCGGTTTTGCCAATGCCTTAAAGGCAGGTTTTTCCAGTATTAACGCAGAGGTGGTTGTTCCGGTTATGGCGGACCTCTGCGATGATTTATTTACCATCGAAAAAATGCTTAATAAAATTGACCAGGGTTATGACCTTGTCTGCGCCGCCCGCTATATGAAGGGGGGTAAGCGCCTCGGCGGTTCAAGACTGAAAGCTTTTTTATCGCGCTGGGGAGGAAAATCGTTGCATTATCTCTTAGGCATACCCACACACGATATCGCGAATTCATTTAAGATGTATAAAAAGGCCGTTATCGATAGTATCAATATCGAATCCCGTTACTTTGAGGTATCTATGGAGCTGGTACTTAAAGCGTATTTTTTAGGGTTTAAAATTACCGAGGTGCCTACGGCCTGGAAAGAGAGGACGCAGGGGAGGTCTACTTTTCGCGTTTTCAAATTATTGCCCAGCTACCTTAAATTATATTTCTGGGCGGTTTTGATGAAAATAAGGAGCTTTTGGTGCCGTTACTTTCGGTAATACTACCGGCTCATAATCAGTCTAAACTGGTAAAGCAGATTCTGGAAAAGATAAATTCACTGGCTATCGATAAGGAAATAATCGTGGTGGATGACGGCTCTACCGACGATACGGGCTCGATATTAAAAAACCTCAATTACAATAACTTAAAGGTGATACATCATACGAGCAGGAGGGGCAAAGGCGCAAGCTTATTAACAGGCTTATCCCATGCCGCAGGCGAATTTACGGCCCTTCAGGATATAGATTTGGAATATAATCCCCTAGATTATTTTAGTTTGATTGAGGAGGTAAAAAAAGAAAAGGCGGGATTGATTCTCTGCGCGCGCAGACTCCGCAACAGGCTTCCTGCCGGTTTATTAAATTTATTTTTTAATCTTAAGCTGAGTGATTACGCCGCTCCTTGCAAGTTGGCACGCAAGGCTACGTTCGATGAATTAGATTTAAGCGCAAACGGCGCCGAGATAGATATTGAAATAATCTGCAATGCCGTCAAAAAAAATATACGGATATTAGAAGTCCCGCTTTCTTACGCCCCGTCTAGAAACGAAAAAAACAAGACAATAAGATGGGCTGGCGGGTTTCGGGCGCTATTTTCTATCTTTAAATACCGTTTCCGGAATTAAAGAATGCAGAAAATTCTTAAATACCTGGACAAAATAACCTACTGGTCAATCGTTCTCCTGCCTTTTTCTATTGCTATTGCCCCGCCTTTTACCTATGCCATGATATCCTTTTTGGTGGTTTCTTTTACCTTGAAGAAGATGCTTAAAAAAGAGAAGTTATTCATAAACACCTCCATAAATTTACCTTTCCTGCTTTTAATTTTTATTTCCCTCATTTCCTGTAGAAATTCCATAGATTATCTTGCAAGTTCGCGCTGGATAATCCGGTTGTTTCAAAATGCCTTTATTTTTTTAATCTGCGCGGAAGAAATAAAGGAACGAAAGCACATCAACCGTATTATCTTATTTATTGTTTTAGGCGCGTTCCTGGCTTCCTTTGACGGATTGTGGCAGTATATATTCGGCAAGGATTTTATCAGGGGGCATAGCCTTCATTATGCCATTGGTATAAAACGCGCAAGCGCGGCTTTCCCTAGCCCCGCTGTTTTTGGTATCTACCTGAGCGCTATCGTACCGCTTATCGCGGGATTGACCCTTTTCTATTTTAAGGGCGGGATAAAAGTCAGGATGGCCATAGTCAGCATTTTAGTGGTAGCAAGTATTATTTTCAGCGGTTCCCGGGGCACGGTATTGGGGTTTTATGCCGCTCTCTTATTCTTGAGTATCTGTAAAAGGGCTAAAATTGTGATTGTCTCTCTTTTAATCGTCCTGCTTTTATTTCCCTTCGTTATCCCGCAGAGTCTCAAGGACTGGTTCAGAGACCTAAACTATAATCCGGTGGTTTTTATCTGGGATCACGGCAGGATCAGCCTTAATAGAAATAGCCTGAATATGATTAAACACCACCCTTTTATCGGGGTGGGTATAGGTAATTTTTCGCAGAATTACGGTAAATATAAATTGCCGGAGATCGGAGAAGATTATCAAACAAATTATTCTATGTACGCCCATAATAATTTCCTGCAGATAACAGGGGAGACCGGTTTATTTGGATTAATTGTATTTCTCTGGCTGTTATTTAGGCTCGTTAAAAAGAATATAGATATTTATAAACGCCTAAAAGAGGGATATTATAAAATAATATCCCTCTGTCTCCTCGCTTGTATTCTTGCTTTTTTGATTAACGGCCTTACCGAGACAAGCCTCTATTATTCCCGGGTGGCGATGATATTCTGGTATTTGATCGGTTTCTCTTTGGCGCTTGAGAAATTCATCCCGCCTTTCTTTAAAACTGATTTAACGCCGAAGGAAGGGCGGGGTTAATCTATGGAGATAAAGGCTAAAGCTATTAAGAATATACTGATAGTGCGCAATGACAGGTTCGGCGAATTTTTGTTGAATATACCGGCAATGCGCGCCCTGAAAGAGAAGTTTGGCCAAGCCAGGCTGATTGCGGTAGTAAACCCCGATGTCAAAGAACTGGCCCGGCTAATTCCTTTCATCGATGAAATAATCGAATGGAGGCAGAAAGGGCACCCGCTATCGGAGAAATTAAGGTTAATCAGCTTATTAAAAAATAAGCAGATTGATATTGCGGTGATCTTAAATCCTTCTAAAGAATTTAACCTTATCAGTTGGCTTTCCGGGATCCCCGTAAGGATAGGCTATAACAGAAAATGGGGATTTTTACTCACTCATAAAATAGAAGACAGGAAATACCTGGGAGATAAACATGAGATAGAATATAACCTGGAATTAGTGCGCTTGATCGGCGCTAATACCGACGATAAAACCTTGCCCCTAGCCATAGAAGATGATATAATTAAAAATCTTGCTGAAGAGTTTGCCATACAAGACAGCAATAACCTGGTTGCGCTTCATCCCTGGACCAGCGACCCGATAAAGCAGTGGCCGGTAAATAATTTCCGGGAATTGGCGGAAAAGCTCGTTAGGGAGCTGGATATAAAATTGATTATTATCGGCGGCAGAACCGAGTCAGCTGAAAGCGAGCGGTTTTTTTCCGGTTTAAGCGGCAAGATCATTAATCTTGCCGGGAAAACAAGTTTGAGGCAATTAGCCGCGTTTTTAAAAAAATGTAAATTGTTGATTTCCTGCGATAGCGGGCCGGTTCACCTCGCTTCTTGCGCAGGGATTCCGGTAGTAGCCATATTCAGGAACGACCTGCCGGAAAAATCCAGCCGAAGATGGGGACCGCGTAGCCCTCGAAGCGCGGTGATTGAAAAAAGCAAATTATCGGATATTACGGTTGATGAAGTATTTAATAGGTCCCGGGAGGTTTTTTTAAGAAGATGAAATACGCCATTATTCTTGCCGGAGGAACGGGCAGCCGCTTTTGGCCTTTAAGCAGACACGCCTTGCCGAAGCAGTTCCTTAATCTTTATTCAGACAGGCCGATGATTGAGCAGACAATCAAGCGGATACAGCCTTTTGTCAAAAAGAGCAATATCTATATCGCAACTAATAAAATTTACCGCCGGAATATCAATGATTATTTAAAAAATTTGCATATTCCTCCGCAAAATTTGCTTTTTGAGCCGGAGAGCAGGAATACCCTTGCGCCGATAGGCCTGCTAGCTAAAAATATATATGATAAAGATAAAGAAGCCGTTATCCTGGTTTTACCATCCGATCATTATATAGAAAATAGGACTGGGTTCTTAAACGCATTAACTAAAGCCGTAAATGTGGCAAAGGAAGGCTATATCGTTACTTTCGGCATAATCCCCGATAGGCTAGAGACAGGTTACGGGTATATTAAGATAAAGGCACAGTCCTCAAGGCCAAAAGCTTATAAAGTCGATAGCTTTATTGAAAAACCGCCGCTCTCGCAGGCGCAAGGGTTTATCAGGAAGAAAGGTTATTATTGGAATAGCGGAATTTTTATCTTCAGGCCCAATGTTATCCTGCAGGAGATTAAGAAATTCGCACCCCGCGATTACAGGTTAATCATTAAGAGCGATAATAAAAAAATTATCGCTAAAGTTTGGCCGCGCTTTACTTCTGTCTCAATAGATTATGCCATAATGGAAAAGACAAATAAACTAATGCTCATACCCGGGGATTTCGGGTGGATGGACCTCGGCAGCTGGCAGGCCGTTGAATTTTTTGGCAAAAAAGATAAATGCGGCAATATCTTTAAAGGTAACTGCATAGATGTAGGCAGTAAAAATGTCCTTGTCTGGTCGGATAAGCGGCTTTTGGCTACAGTGGGCCTGGAGAATATGATTATAGCGGACACTAAAGACGCCCTGCTGGTTTGCGCTAAAAACAAAGCCCAGGATGTCAAAAAAATAGTCCAGATATTAAGAGAAAAAAAATCATATAAACAAATTTGAAAAAGTTCCTGATTATCAACCCTTTTGGCGTCGGCGATGTATTATTTACCACGCCGGTAATCTCCAATATCAAGCAGAGGTTTCCCGAGAGCCTTATCGGCTATTGGTGCAATCAGCGGGTGGAAGGTATCTTAAAAAATAATTCCAAAATTGACAGGATCTTCGCCTTATCCAGGGGGGATATAAAGAAGATTTATTACAAATCGAAATGGGAGGGGATCTATAAGTCATACCGCCTATATCGCCAATTGCAGAAAGAAAGATTTGATATATCCCTGGATTATTCTTTAGACCACCGCTATGGTCTTATTGCCAAATTGGCCGGCATCAAAAAACGCATCGGTTTTAATTATAAAGACCGGGGGAGATTTCTTACCGACAGGCTGGATTTATCCGGTTACAGCTATAAACACGTAGTTGAATATTATCTGGATTTATTAAAACCTCTTAATATAGAGCCTAAAATTACCAAGTTAGACTTATCCGTACCCCAGGCCGAAAAAATAAAGGCAAAGGCCATTCTGGAAGACCTTGGTATCACCGAAAAAGATTTGCTCATCGGTATTGCTGCGGGCGCAGGCGCCAGCTGGGGCGTTAATGCTTCACTTAAGCATTGGCCGGCGATAAAATTCGCTCAGTTAGCGGATAAGATTATCAAGGCTTACTCCGCTAAAATCATCATTTTAGGTGATGCCCCGGAAAGGCCGATTGCCGATACCATCATTAACGCGATGCATCATCACGCGATAGATTTGACGGGTAAGACGAGCTTGGAGTCCCTTATCGCAATTATAGATAATTTACAGGTTTTGGTTAGTAACGACGGCGGGCCGTTACATATCGCCGTAGCTTTAGGCAAAAAAACAGTTTCTTTTTTTGGCCCGGTCAGTCCCAAAGTCTACGGGCCTTATCCGCTTGATGAGAACCGGCACATTGTTTTAAGGAGAAATTTAGAATGCAGCCCCTGTTATAATAAGTTCCGCCTGTCTGATTGCTTAAAGAATAAAGAATGTTTAGAGGCGATAGATGTGCAGGAGGCTTTAGAGGCGGTAGGAAAATTATTATGATACCTATCTCGGATCTGAAGAAGCAGATAGCCCCGATACGCCGCGAGATTGATGCGGCAATCAAAAAAGTAATTGATAATACAAATTTTATCCTCGGCAGCGAGGTCGCTGATTTTGAGAGTGAAGTCACGAGATACTGCAGGGTAAAATATGCTGTCGGGGTCTCAAGCGGAACAGACGCCATAAAATTAGCCCTGGTGGCATTGGGGGTCAGCTATGGCGACGGAGTAATCTGCCCCGCTTTTACTTATTACGCTACGGCCGGGGCAATTGCCGGTATCGGCGCAATCCCGGTATTCGCGGATATTGATCCCGATACCTATAATATATCGCCCCAAAAAATAGAAATGGTCTTACGCCGGAAAAGAAAAATAAAAATCAAGGCAATTATTCCCGTCCATCTCTACGGGCAATGCGCGGATATGGATAAGATATTGAAAATAGCCAAAAAATATAAGTTAAAAGTTATCGAAGACACTGCCCAGGCATTTGGGGCGGAATATAAGCGGAGGAAGGCCGGGACGATAGGGGACTGCGGCGCGGTAAGCTTTTTCCCGGCAAAAAACTTAGGCGCCTTTGGCGACGCCGGAATGGTGCTGACTAACGATAGGGTTATTGCCGAAAAGATTAAAGTTTTAAGGAATCAGGGCAATATTAAAAGATATCATCATTTAGTCAACGGATATAATAACCGTTTAGATACCCTGCAGGCGGCGGTATTAAGGGTTAAGCTGAAATATCTGGATTTATGGAACAGGAAGAGGCAGGAGAATGCCGGATATTTTAATCGATATTTGAGAAGTGCGAAGGTTAAGATTCCTTATCTGCCGGCATACACTACGCATATTTATCACCAATACGTTCTGCGCTTACACGGCTCAAACGTAAAATTAACCGAACATTTACGGGCTAAGGGCATCGATGCCCGCGTTTATTACCCCCTGCCTTTGCATCTGCAGAGATGTTTTAAGTATCTGGGGTATAAAAAAGCGGACTTTCCCGAATCGGAAAAGGCCTCTTGCCAGACCCTGGCAATACCGGTATATCCTGACCTGTCCAGGGGAGAAATGGATTATATTATTACCGCAATTAAGGAATTTATATGATGATTATACCCGTTCCTTTTAACAGCTATTGGAGCGTCTTTTTGACCTTGGGCTGTAATTTTAAATGCCCGTATTGCATCCAGAAGATTTATGGGCCGGTCCCCGAATATGAAATAATGCCGGGCAGATTATGGGTAGAGCGGCTAAATTCAATCGCGGGAAGGCGAAAAAAGAGGTTTCTACGCCGGCCCAAGGTTAAGAAACTCTCCCTTATCGGAGGAGAGCCGGCAGTCCATCCTGATTTTGTCGAAATACTTAACGGGTTAGATAACGATTGGATGGTGACGGTTACCTCCAATCTTTCCGCGCCTATTTTTTCGGATATAAAACATTTCCTGAAGCTGCTTAAAAGAAGGAAAAAAATAAAATTCAATGTCTCGTTTCACCCTCTTTATGCCGATGCCGATGAATTTATCGCTAAGGTAGTTGCGCTAAAGAAGGCTTTACGGGTGCACCATATATTCTATGTTGCCTATCCTCCGGGAAGCGAGAAAGAATTCAAGGAGATCAGGGATAAAAAGTTCGCTAAAAAAGGGCTGATCGTGGAAATGCAGAGATTCACGGGTTTTTATAAGCATGAGCTTTACCCTAAAGAAGACACGGGAATCAAATACGGCCTGGATTATGGGATTAATGATTATAAATTTTACGAGGAAGCCTGCGGGCAAAAAGCAAAGAAAGAAGCCTGGTGCAAGACAAATAAAGTTTTATTCGCCCCTAACGGGGATATCTACAATTGCCATTATTTTTTATATACTAAATCCAGCCGGCATTACGGGAATTTATTTGATGAAAACTTTAAGGCCGGCATTCCAAATGACTTTGTGAAATGCAGCGAGTTCGGCTTTTGTAACCCCTGCGATTTCGAAGGGCTGCAGATTAAAACGGTTACTACTTAAAAGAGGAGGAAGAGCCAAAGATGAGAATCTTAATCACCGGCGGAGCAGGCTTGGTAGGCTCGCATTGCGCCGAGTTCTTTGCCCAAAACAACCCTAAGAATAAAGTTATTGCCCTGGATAACCTGATGCGTTCAGAGATCTTCGGCTATGAGAAGGCATCGGTGGAATTCAACTGGAATTACCTGAAAAGATTTAAAAATATCGAGCGAATTAAAGGCGATGTGCGTAATGATAAAGACTTGAAAAAGGCGATCGGCAAAGGGGTTGATGTGGTAATCCATACTGCCGGTCAGCCCGGCGTCCCTTCAAGTGTCCGGATGCCCAAGGAGGATTTTAGTATTAACGCCTTTGGCACGCTGAATGTTTTAGAGGCGGCGCGAAATTCATCCCGCGATACCGTCGTTATCTATTGCTCCACCAATAAAGTCTACGGCGAGAATGTCGATAAGATCCCCTTGCTGGAGCAGGAGAAAAGGTATGTTTTTAACGGCATTACCGGGGTATCCGAAGAAATGTGCACTGATTTAACCGGGCATACGCCTTACGGAGTATCCAAATTAGTAGGAGATTTGTATGTCCAGGAGTACAGCTATATCTATAAAATGAAGACCGCGGTATTCCGGATGAGCTGCACTTACGGCACGCGGCAATTCGGTTTTGAGGACCAGGGCTGGGTTGCCTGGTTTATTATCGCCACGTTGTTTAACAGGCCGATCACAATTTACGGCAACGGCAAACAGGTACGCGATATGCTTTATGCCGACGATTTGGTGAACGCCTTTAACCGCTTTATCAACAGCCCGCTGGAGAGAGGGCTGTTTAATATCGGCGGCGGGGCCGATAATACTATTTCTCTGCTTGAGTTTCTGGACGAACTAAAGCTTTTGACCGGGAAAAAACCGAAGGTTACCTTCGCCCCCTGGCGGCCTTCGGACCAAAAGGTTTATATTACGGATACCAGGAAACTTGAAAAGGCCCTGGGCTGGAAAATTAAAACCCCGGTTAAGCAGGGCTTAAAAAATCTGGCTGAATGGATAAAGGAAAATGAAAGTTATTTTAAATGAGCACGCAATTTATGGAACGAAGTGAACATAAATTTTGGCTGATAGACTCGCTTATTTTCCTTGATCGGTAAATTTGAATCATGAAAGCAATTTTTTTAGACCGCGACGGAGTAATCGATGAATATCCCGGCGATACCAAATATGTCACGGCGTGGAATGAATTTCGTTTTTTACCCGGAGCAAAAGAGGCAATCGCCAGATTATCTAAAAGCGGTTTTCAGCTTTTCGTAATTTCCAACCAGGCAGGGGTGGGCAAGGGTATATTCAGCCAAGAGGCGCTTGATTCAATAACTAAAAATATGCTGCGGGAATTAGAAGAAGCAGACGGTAAAATTGAGGCCGTTTATTATTGCGTCCATTCGCCGGATGAAAATTGTTCCTGCCGGAAGCCCAAGTCCGGCCTAATCGGCATTGCCAAGGACAATTATCCTATAAACATAGCGGATTCTTTTTTTATCGGGGATACCATCCGCGACATACTCACTGCCAAAACCGCCGGTTGCAAATCCATTTTAGTCCTCTCTGGAAAAGAAAAATTGTCAAATCGCCAAAATTGGGAAGCTCAGCCGGATTTTGTATTTCGCGACCTCGCGGAAGCCGCAGATTTTATCCTAAACCGCAAATAACCCAATGAAGATAATCATTACTTATGCCTCGGCCGGAGCAGGGCATTTTAAGGCGGCCAAGGCAATATACGATTATTTAAAAGACCGCTCTCCGGAGACGGATACGGAAATAATCGATAGCCTGGAAAAGACGGCCGCTTTCTTTAGATACGCCTATATCCGCGGTTATTCATTTACGATCAGGCGCGCGCACTTCTTCTGGGGCCTGGCATACCGGCTGACCGATTCAGGGTTTTTCTATAAATTCATCAGGGCAGCAGTTTCGCTGATAAACAGGTTAAACACAAAAAGTTTCTCTGATTTTTTAATCCGCGAGAACCCCGAATTTATTATCTCTACGCACTTTTTGTCTTCAGAAATAGCCGCGTACTTGAAAAAAGGGGGCAGGATAAAGTCCAGGCTGATTACTATTATTACCGATTTCGGCGTACACCCGTTCTGGATTTCCGACGCTACGGATATTTATGGCGTAGCCTGCGATTTTACCGAAAGACAATTGCTGCTTAAGGGGGTCGATAAGGCGAGGATTAAAGAGTTCGGTATCCCCGTAGATACCAAGTTCTTAAAGCGCTACGCGCGAGCGGAGACAGCCGGGAAGCTCGGTATAGACGGGAATAAGTTTACCGTTTTAATTATGACCGGCTCTTTTGGTTTAGGTCCGATAAAAGATATCGTTAAACTTCTCTACAGGGATGTCCAGATTTTAGTGATTTGCGCCAACAATAAAAAATTATATACGGACCTTAAAAAGGCCGAATTTCCCGGGGTCAAAGTATTCGGTTTTGTGGATAATGCACACGAATTAATGGCCGTATCCGATACGATTATTACCAAGCCGGGCGGCTTAAGCATTTCGGAAATCTTGAACATGGAACTAATACCGGTATTTATCTCTGCCATCCCGGGGCAGGAGAGAATCAATGCGCAGGCCTTAAAGACATACGGTATAGGAGTCAGCCCCGCTTCTATTCCGGATATCAGAAACATAGTTTTGGATTTTAAAGCCCATCCGTCTAAGCTGGAAGATATAAAAGCCAGGATGAGAAAAATCAAGAAACCGGACGCCCTCAGGGAGATTTATAATGCTGTATGCCAAAATAGTGCTGGGCCTGCCTGTTGAAGGCCCGTTTGATTATTCCGTCCCTGAAAAATTCACGCCCAAGATAAAAGCGGGAATGAGAGCCCGGGTTTCTTTTGGCACCCGCAAAATGACAGGATATATAGTAGGGGTCACAAAAAAGACGGGTATCAAAAATATTAAACCTTTATCGGAGATAATTGACCGTTCGCCGGTATTAGATAAGCATATGCTTTTGCTTACTAAGCGGATATCCGGCTATTATTGCTGCTCCTGGGGGGAGGCGATTGAGACAGCCTTGCCGGAACAGCTTAGGATTGGCAGGATAATGCCGGAAACAGGGGAAACTCTAAATAAACCCGGGAAAAGCAATCCGGAAGTAATTCTAATCCATGATTTAAAGGGTAACGAAAGGTGGAACACATATTTCGATAACATAAAAGAAGCATTAAAGAATAATAAACAGACGATAGTTTTATTACCTGATAAAAAAAATGTTTTACGGGTTAAGCAGGCAATGGAGGATAAATTTAACTGCCCCATAGGGGTGTTATTCAGAAAGGAACCCCGGGAATTAGATGAATGGGTAAAAATAAAGGAAGGTAAATTCAATATTGTCTTAGCTACCCGTTCGGGCATCTTTGCGCCGCTTAAAGATTTGGGCCTGGTGATTATTGACGATGAGCAGGATTCCGTGTATAAGCAGGACCAGGTGCCGCACTACCACGCCCGGGAAGCCGCCTTTATGCGCATAAATATTGAAAAAGCAAAACTGGTTTTAGGCAGCAGCGCGCCTTCCCTGGAGAGTTTCTATTTAGCGAAAAAAGCCAAAATTAAATATAACTTTATCCCCGGGACTGACGGTTTCCCGGAAATAAAAATAATTGATACTAGGCATTTAGCGCTTCAAGCTCGACGGAAAAATATCTTTTTTTCAAAATACCTGGAAGACGCCATTATTTCTTGCCTAAATTCAAAAGGCAAGATACTTCTATTCTTGAACCGGCGGGGGTTTGCCACTTTTGCTTCCTGCCGGCATTGCGGAATAACCCTGAAGTGCCCGCGCTGCAACATTAATTTAGTATATCATTTTGGAGAGAATATCTTAAACTGCCATTATTGTAATTTTAAAATGCCGGCCCCCGAGATTTGCCCTAATTGTAACTCCGGCTATATCAGGTATTCGGGGACGGGCACGGAAAAAATAGAAAGCGAATTAACCAGGATTTTCCCCGGGGCGCGGATTAAAAGATGGGAGAGCAGCTGCACGTTAGACATACAAGAAGCAGATATTTTTATTGCCACACAAGCCATCATTAAGGAAGCAGATTATCGTTTCGACCTGATCGCGGTATTATCCATAGATAATTCTTTAAACCGGGTAGATTTTCGTTCCGCGGAAAAAACATTCCAGATGCTTGCCGGCCTTTTAGGATTGGCGCAAAGACAGCTGATCGTCCAGACGAATTCCCCCAAGCACCACTGTTTCCGGGCGTTAGAAAGCAATAATATCGGCTTGTTTTATGAGGAAGAATTGAAGGAAAGAAGGCAGCTTAACTTTCCTCCTTATCAGCACCTGGGGATAGTAAAGTTAAGAAGCAAAAACGAGCCCAGGGTTAAGCAGGCGGCTAATCAGTTATTTGCAAAGTTAAATAAGGATAATCATAAAAATAAAGCTTTAAAGATTATTTCTCTTAATCCGGCTCAACCGGCTAAATTGCGCGGTAATTTCTACTGGCAGATATTAATCAGAGCAAAATCCCCGCAAGAGTTGGCCGGGTTCCTCAAAATAAATTTAAAAAATTTCCCTCATTCGGGTATAATAGTGACGGTAGACATAGATCCTATTTAGTCCACAGTTTGGAATTAAAGACCATGAATATTATTTTCTTCGGCAGTTCGCAATTCGCCGTGCCTTGCTTAAAGGTTTTATTGGCTGCAAAGCATAAAATCTCCTGTGTAGTGACCCAGGCCGATAAAGAGAAAGGCAGGGGCCTGAGCTTAGGCGTTACTGCAGTTAAGGCAGCAGCCGAGCTTTGTAATCTCAGGATTTATCAGCCCAGGCAGGTCAATGACGGCGATACAGTAAGTTTCCTTAAAGGCTTAAACCCCGATTTATTTATTGTTGTTTCTTACGGACAGATATTATCACAGAGGGTTTTAGATATCCCGGGCATTTTTTCTATAAACGCGCACGCTTCGCTTTTACCAAAATACCGGGGCGCAGCACCGATAAACCGGGCAATCATTAACGGCGATAAAATCACGGGAGTGACAATTATAAAAATGACCGAGAGAATGGATGCCGGAGCGATAATGATGCAGAAAACGACAAAGATTAAAGAAAACGATACTTTTATTATTTTAGAAGAAAAATTATCTAAAGACGCAGCGGCGTTATTAATCGAAGCCGTTAATTCTATCGAAAATAATAAATATAAATTAACGCCGCAGGATGAGTCCAAAGTTACCCTCGCCCCAAAACTGAAGAAGGAAGACGGCCTGATTGACTGGAATAAGCCCGCGGGAGAGATTTATAATCTTATCAGAGGTTGCGTTAAATGGCCCGGGGCTTTTACCTATTATAAAGATAAGCTACTCAAGGTTTATAAAGCAAGGATTTTAGAAATGCCGGATGCCGGCTACCGGATACCCGCAGGGGAGCTCTTCAGAGTAGATAAAGACAGCATAGTCGTAGCGACGGGAAACGGCAATTTGGCGATTGAAGAATTGCAGGTAGAAGGAAAAAGAAGGATGAAGGTAAGGGATTTTATTGCCGGGCATAAGATTTGCGCCGGAGAAAAATTTTATAAAAAATAATTGCATAAAAAAAATTATTATGATATAATTTTTGGATTGGTAAAATTTAAGGCAATTTAACGCCTTCATATTAAGTCCTGATTTTAAAACATGCCGGAATTAAGAAAAGACCCGATTATCGGAAGATGGGTAATTATTGCCACCGAACGCGCCAAGCGTCCTGACCAATTCAGCGGACAGGCTCAGGAAGGCCCTGCGGAAAATCCCTGCCCTTTTTGCGAAGGCAAAGAATCCGAGACTCCTCCCGAGATATATGCCGTAAGGCCGGAACGGACTCCCCCTAACGCCCCGGGATGGGATTTAAGGGTAGTGCCCAGCATTGCGCCTTTTTTAAAGATAGAAGGCGAACTTGAGCGCCGGGGAAGGGGTCTGTATGATCTGATGAACGGCGTAGGCGCGCATGAGATTGTTATCGAAACAAATCAGCATATCGCCAATATGGCTGATTTAGGCGAGGAGCAGATCTCTAAAGTAATCACCTGCTATATAGACCGGTTAGTTGACCTGGAAAAAGATAAGCGCTTTAAATATGTGCTGGTTTTTAAAAATCACGGCTGGATAGCCGGCGCAGGGAGAGTCAAGCACGCACGCTCGCAATTGATTGCCACGCCGGTTAACCCGAAACGCGTTAAAGAGGAGCTCGTCGGCGCCAGGCAGTATTATGATTACCACGAGAGATGCGTATTCTGCGATTTAATCAAACAGGAATTAGGGTCCAAAGACAGGCTGGTTCTCGATATAGACGGTTTTATTGCCATAACGCCGTTTGCCTCCCGCTTCCCTTTTGAGGTCTGGATTTTACCCAAGAAGCATTCCTGCGATTTTATCAACCTGGATATGTCAATGCGCCTGGATTTGGCGCGCGTATTAAAAAAAGTCCTGATGAAATTAAAGAAAGGGTTGAACGACCCGCCCTATAATTATGTTTTACATACTGCACCTTTTAGAAGGACAAAGGTCGGTTACTGGAAAAGTATAGACCACGATTATCATTGGCATATTGAGATTATGCCGCGGATGACCCGGGTTGCGGGTTTTGAATGGGGGACCGGATTTTATATCTGCCCTTTACCGCCCGAGGATGCGGCTAAATTTTTAAGAGAGGTTGAAATATAATGTCAGAGATCAGAAGGGACCCGATAGTGGCAAGATGGGTAATCGTGGATACCGACCATCCCAATAAACCCGAAGATTTTGAGTACGAACAGTATATACCTAAAGGCGGGCTTTGCCCTTTTTGTTACGGCAATGAAGCGATGACGCCCCCGGAAGTAGATTCTTTCCGCCATCACGGCACCGCCCCGAATACCTCCGGCTGGCAGGTGCGCGTGGTGCCGAATAAATTCCCGGCATTGCAGATTGAAGGAGAGATAGACAGAAGAGGAGAGGGTATTTACGACTTGTCTAACGGCGTCGGGGCGCATGAAGTCTTAATTGAAACGCCTTATCACGATAAGGATATCTCTGACTTATTGAACGAAGAGGTGGAAAAAGTCATCCAGATGTGGTGCCGCCGGGCGCTGGACCTGGTTAAAGACAAGCGCTTTAAATATATCATGCTCTTTCGGAATTACGGAAAGGCGGCAGGCGCTTCCTTGGAGCACCCGCACACCCAGATTGTCGCGCTTCCGATGGTGCCGAAAAATGTAGCGGAGGAGATAACGGGCGCTTATCATTATTTTGAATACCGCGAACGCTGTATTTTTTGCGATATCATCAGACAGGAAAGCCAGGAAAAGGAAAGGATAATCCTGGAGAACAAATATTTTATTTCTTTTTGCCCTTTTGTTTCCCGTTTTCCCTTTGAAATCTGGATAGTCCCCAAGAAACACAGTAGTTATTTTTGCCATATGCCCCACGAAGAAATCCCGGCATTGGCGAGCATACTCAGGGAAACCATAGCCAAGGTCAAAAAAGTATTTGTTAATTTATCGTATAACTTTATACTACATTCCTCTCCGGTAAACGGAGACGGGGGAGTCGAGTATTACCATTGGCATATCGAATTTATGCCTAAGTTAACCAGGGTAGCCGGTTTTGAGTGGGGAACGGGTTTTTATCTTGACTCGACCTCGCCTGAGTTGGCAGCTAAATATTTGAAGGCGGTATAGCAAGGAGGAAAGAGAAATGGCAGTAAAGGTTGGGATCAACGGCTTTGGAAGGATTGGAAGGCTGGTTTACCGTGCAGCAGTGGAAAAGGGGGTTAAGGACTTAGATTTTGTCGCAGTCAATGATTTGCCCGTCGGCACAAAAACTTTAGCGCACCTGCTGAAACACGATTCTAATTTCGGGACTTTAAAGGCGGAAGTGGAAGCTAAAGAAGATGCCTTAATCGTAAACGGCAAGACCCTTAAGGTATTAAGCGCCAAATCACCGGCAGAAATTCCCTGGAAGGATTACGGCGTTGAGGTAGTAATAGAGTCTTCGGGCGTATTTACCCAGAAAGAGAAATGCATCGGCCATATCGAGAATGGCGGCGCCAAGAAAGTCATCATTACCGCTCCGGCAAAAGGGCAGGATATAACCGTGGTCCTGGGTGTCAATGAGAAGAACTATGACCCTAAAAAACATAATATAATTTCTAATGCCTCCTGTACCACAAACTGCCTGGCGCCGATGGCAAAGGTGTTGCTGGATAATTTTGGGATTAAAAGCGGCTTGATGACCACTATTCATTCCTACACCAATGACCAGAGGATACTGGATTTGCCGCACAAGGACCTGCGCCGCGCGCGCGCTGCCGCAGTTTCAATGATACCGACTTCTACCGGGGCGGCCAAGGCAATCGGCGAGGTTTTGCCTGAACTAAAAGGCAGGTTGGATGGCCTGGCAATCCGCGTTCCCACTCCCGATGTTTCTTTAACGGACCTCTCCTGTATCATAGAAAAGGATGCTACGGTCGAGTCCCTAAATGCGGCGTTTAAGAAGGCATCCGAAACCAGCCTTAAAGGTATCCTCCAGTACCTTACCGAGCCTTTGGTTTCCAAAGATTTCTACGGTTCAAACTATTCTTGTATCTTTGACGCAGAATTGACTAAAGTAATAGATGGCAAGTTGGTCAAGATTATGGGCTGGTACGACAATGAATGGGCGTATTCCTGCAGGGTAGTGGACCTGGCAGAGTACCTGGTTAAAAAAGGCCTATAAAAATCTTCTTTTGTGACTGATCAGGGCAGCTTTTCCGGCTGCCCTTTTTATTTGCTAACCCTTTTATTTATATCTACTTTTATTCTTGCCTGAATCCCAAAATTTCCCGAAAAAAAGACTTGATTTATTTTAGGGTTATGTTAACATAAGCTTTACTGTTCAAAGCATGAACAATCCCCCATAAAATGACCAAAAAAAACGGCAATTTAGAGTCAGAAAAAGTCCTGTCCCTGCTCAAGGAAATCGAATCTAATTCTCATCTTACCCAACGTTATCTCTCTCAAAAACTCTCCATCAGTTTAGGTAAAATCAATTTTCTGATTAAGGCCCTGATTAATAAAGGCTTTATCGAAATCAAGAATTTTAAGGAATCGAAGAATAAGCTGGGCTATGCCTATATGCTTACCCCTAAAGGCATCCAGATCAAATTCCATCTTACGCAGCTGTTTCTTGAATGGAAGATCGAAGAATACGAAAGATTAAGGGAAGAAATAGAAAATTTGAAGAAAGAGGCTGCCGTGTTCCCGCAAGATGCGGCTATTGATAGGCAGGCGGGCGTTAAAGAAGAACTGATGGAGGGCGTATAAGATGAAAGGAATTATTTTAGCCGGCGGCAGGGCGACACGGCTTTATCCGATTACCAAGGGTACCTGTAAACAGCTGCTTCCGGTTTATGACAAGCCGATGGTTTATTATCCATTATCAACCTTGATGCTGGCAGGCATACGGGAGATTCTGATCATTTCAAATCCGCACGATATGCCGAGGTTTAAAGAATTATTGGGCAATGGAGAAGGCCTGGGCGTAAATTTTTCCTACGCTATCCAGCAGGAGCCCCGGGGGATCGCTGAGGCTATCCTGGTCGCAGAGGAATTTATCGGCAACGATAAAGTATGCCTGGTATTGGGGGATAACATCTTTCATGGGCACAACTTGACCGAATTCTTAAAAGAGGCCGCTAACTTGAAAAAGGGGGCGGTTATTTTCGGCTATTACGTAAAAGACCCCGCAAGATACGGCGTGATAGAATTTGACCGGGAATGTAATGTGATTTCTATCGAAGAAAAACCCAGAAAGCCCAAGTCCAATTATGCGGTATGCGGCTTATATTTTTATGACAACGAGGTAGTGGGGATTGCCAAGAATATCAAACCTTCCAAGAGGGGGGAATTGGAGATAACCGATGTCAATAACGAATATCTTCGGAAGAAGAATCTAAAGGTCAAGCTGCTCAGCCGCGGCTATGCCTGGCTGGATACAGGCACATATGATTCCCTGATAGATGCTTCAATGTTCATAAAAACAGTGGAAGAAAGGCAGGGATTAAAGATCGGCTGTATTGAGGAAGTCGCCTGCAGGATGGGGTATATCAGCAAGAAGCAGCTGGAATCATTAGCGCAGACTATTAATACGCCTTACGGAGAATACCTGAGGAGAGTTTGCGATGAGAAATGAAATTCTGATTCTCGGTAAGGGATATTTCAGCAGCAGGCTCCATGAAGAGCTGGGCCTGCCTGTTTCCGAGAGGAGGATTCTTTCTTTAGACGACGCAGAAGACGAGGTCAAGAAGCAGAGGCCCAGGGTGTTGATTAACTGCATCGGTTATATCGGCCGGAATGTCGATGACTGCGAGCTAGATAAACAAAAGGCCTTATTTGCCAATACATTTGTCCCGATTATCCTGGGAGAGGTTTGCCTGCGCCATCAGGTCAGGCTGGTACATATCAGCACCGGCTGCATCTATCATTATGATTATGCAAAAGATCCCCCTATTGATGAAGAGAAAGAGCCGGACTTTTTTGAGCTTTATTACAGCCGCACTAAGATATACGCGGAACAAGCCTTGAGGGCCTTATCAAAAAAATGCCATATTCTTATCCTAAGGCCGCGGGTACCCCTGGATAACCGCCCGACACCCAAAAACCTCCTTACCAAACTCTTGAAAACGCGCCGGGTGATTAATTTAGCCAATTCTTCCAGTTATATGCCTGATTTTGCCCGGGCAGCGGGACATTTAATAAATATAGGGGCGCGCGGTATTTATAACGTGGTTAATAAAAATCCTTTGTTTTATCCTGATTTAATGGAGGCGTATAAAAAATACGTCCCCGGCCTTGAATACGAAGTGATTGATTTCAACGAGCTGAACTTAATCAGGACGAACAATGTCCTTTCGGTAGATAAGTTAGAAAGTACGGGTTTCAAGGTCAGGGATATAAAGGACGTTTTGGAAGAATGCGTAACAGGCTACCTGAAAAAGGAGAAAAACAGATGAATAAGGCAGAAAATATAAAAGTAGTGATATTGTGCGGCGGCAGAGGGACGCGCTTAAGAGAAGAAACTGAAATAAGACCAAAGCCGCTGGTGGAAATCGGTAGCAGGCCTATCCTATGGCATATCATGAAGATATATTCCCATTACGGCTTCAAGGATTTCGTGCTTTGCCTCGGTTACAAAGGAGAGCTGATCAAAGAATATTTCCTGAACTACGAAGCGATGAACAACGATTTTACCATTAACCTGGGCAACCGCAGCAATATCATATTCCACAATTCCCACCTTGAGAAAGACTGGAACGTTACCCTTGTAGATACGGGTCTGCTGACGCAGACCGGGTCGCGTATCAAGAAAATCGAGGAGCATATCAGTGCCGATACTTTCATGGTTACTTATGGGGACGGTCTCGGCAATATTGATATACTCAAACTGCTTGATTTCCACGAGAAGAATAAGGGCATAGGCACTCTCACCGGCGTGCATCCTTCTTCGCGTTTCGGAGAGCTCTTGGTTAAGGAGAAGAGGGTCGTTAAATTCAACGAAAAACCGCTGGTAAGTCAGGGCTTTATAAACGGCGGCTTCTTCATATTCAATAAAAAATTTTTCCGCTATCTTGAGAGTAACGAAAGCTGTGTCCTCGAGCACGAGCCGCTGGGAAGGTTGTCCGCTGAGGGCGAACTGGCTGTTTACAAGCACGACGGTTTTTGGCAGTGTATGGATACTCAGCGCGAACTTGATATATTGAATGAGCTCTGGAAGCGCGGCAAGGCTCCCTGGAAAGTATGGAAGGACTAAAAAATATGCAGCGTAATTTTTGGAAAAATAAGAGAGTTTTGGTCACCGGTTACGAAGGTTTTCTCGGATCGCATCTGGTTAACAGGCTTATCGCTTGTGGAGCTTTACTTACCGGTTTAGACATCAAAACGCACAGGAAAGAGACAATATTAGACGCGGGGACGCTGAAGAAGTTCCGGATCGTCAAGGGGAGCGTTGAAGATTACCCGCTTCTCTTGAAGATATTAAGAAATGACAGGACTGAATTTGTATTCCATCTTGCGGCTACTTCAATCGTCGGCGAAGCTTTAAGCCGGCCTCTCAAGGCATTTTCTACCAATATCAAAGGTACATGGAATATACTTGAGGCTTGTCGTAATACCAGGGGCGTTAGAGGGATAGTTGTCGCTTCCAGCGATAAAGCTTATGGTATCCATAATAAGCTTCCCTATGCAGAAGACGCAGCTCTATGCGGCTCTCATCCTTACGATGTTTCTAAAAGTTGCGCGGACTTACTCGGCTATACTTATTTCCATACCTATAACCTTCCGGTTGTCATCACGCGCTGTGGAAATATCTACGGCCCGGGAGACTTTAATTTCAGCCGCCTCATCCCGGACGCGATGAGGTGTCTGTTTTTAAATAAGGTATTGAAAATACGCAGCGACGGCAAGTTCATCCGCGATTATGTTTATATTGAGGATATCGTAAGCGGCTATATGAAAGCTGCCGAATTGTTGGAAAAACGCAGCCTCGGCGGACAGGCGTTTAACTTAAGCGACGGAAAACCAATAACCGTCGTAGGATTGTTAAGCAAAATCGGCGAACTTAAGCTTCACGGCCACAAACTAAAATATAAAATCATGGATACCGCAAGATACGAGATAAAAAAACAGTATCTTTGCTCAGAGAAGGCAGAAGCGGTTTTAGGCTGGAGGCCAAGATGTCGCATACAAGACGGCCTCAGGAAGACTGCCGAGTGGTATGCGGGTATTTTTAGTAAATAGTGATTAGAGACCTGAGGATGCCGCCGGAGAAAAAATGACAGTAAGACAGATTGCCAAGAGTTTGCTTCTTAATCCTGCTGACAACGTATGCGTAGTTACGGCAGCAAGAGGCAGGGTGCCAGAAGGCCATAAGATCGCGTTTAAGAGAATCGGTGCTAACAAACCGGTAATAAAATTCGGTCAAGTTATAGGATTAGCCAAGAGGACCATAATGCCCGGAGAGCATGTGCATATGCATAATATGAGGTTCTCGGATAAGATAGAATTTTCTGAAAGCGCTCCGGGTAAGTTTATGCCGGAGGGAAGATCCCGTCTGCCCCATACTTTCCAGGGCTACCTTAGGAAAGACGGAAGAGCGGGGACCAGGAATTATGTAGTCGTAATCTCAACCGTCAATTGCTCTGCTAGGGTAGTAAGAGACGTTTCCCGGCACTTTGAAAACGCAAAGCTTTCAAAAATTAAAGTTGACGGAGTCATCCCTATCGTCCATCATAGCGGCTGCGCTCAGGCATTGGGCGGACGTTCCGACAGGTTATTGAACAGGACGATAGCGGGCTGGTTTGCTCATCCCAATGTTGCCGGCGCAGTGGTAATCGGTCTGGGCTGTGAAGATATTAATGTCAGGAGTATTATTTCAGGCTTAGAAAAAAGAAATAAATTAAGCTTGCCCTTATTTGATTCTTTTAATATCCAGGATGCCGGCGGGACAAAGAAAGCAATTGCTTTAGGCGTAAAAAAAGTAGAGAGGGTATTATCCGGCCTGCCGTCTTTTAAGCGCGTTAATCTTCCGGTTTCTTTGTTAACCGTGGCTTTGAATTGCGGCGGCAGCGACGCTTTTTCCGCCATTACTGCAAATCCGGCTCTCGGTATTGCCAGCGATACCCTGGTTTCGTATGGAGGGACGGTTGTTTTGGGGGAAACACCGGAATGTTTTGGAGCAGAAAAGCTACTTTCAAAAAGGTGCGTATCAAAAAAAGACAAGGAGAGATTGCGGGATATCTTCCTGCACTGGCGTAAACTTGCAAAATTCCATAATATAAACATGAATAATAACCTTGCGCCCGGTAATATAACCGGAGGCATCAGCAGTATCCTGGAAAAAAGCCTCGGCGCTATATCCAAAGCAGGGGTTTCCCCGATAAGGCAGGTCCTTGATTACGGCCAACAGATTACCGGAAGGGGGCTTGTATTTATGGATACGCCGGGGTTTGACCCTGTATCGGTAACCGGATTGGTTGCCGGCGGATGTAATCTGGTTGCCTTTACAACCGGCAGGGGCTCAATGTATGGATGCTCAATAGCCCCGACTCTAAAAATCGCCACTAATTCCGAACTGTTTAATAAATTTAAAAATGATATGGATTTAGATGCCGGAGGATCTTTGGTTAAAAGCAGCCTTGAGCAAGTAGGCCGGGAAATTTATAATTCCTTCATTCAGGTTGCCGGAGGCAGGCCTACATGCAGCGAAAAACAGGGGTTAGGGAAAGAGGAGTTTGTGCCTTGGCAGCTGGGAGAAACCTTATGAGTAAGATTATAATCTTAGGAGCGGGCGCTATCGGCAGAGGGTTCCTCCCGTGGGTATTCACTCCCGATTCCTATGAATATGTTTTTGTAGATATCAACCGCGAATTAATCAATTCCCTTAATCGAAAGAAACAGTATAAATCATACCGGGTGAAATCCGGTAAGCTTGAAGAGCTGGTTGTCCCGGTAAAAAAAGCATGCCATCTTTCGGAGTTTTCATTTTTAGAGCACCGCGATGCGATTGCCGTTTTTATGAATGTGGGGCCGCGTAACTGCACCGCGGCGGCAAATGCTCTGGAGGGCGTTGAATGCCCGGTGATTCTTTGCGAAAATGACCCGGAAACAGTTACGGCAGTAAAGGATGCCTTAAATTACGAAAAGGTATATTTCGCGATACCCGATGTCATAACTTCCAATGCCGCTTCTCCGGAAATGCTGGCAAAAGAGCCGCTTTCAATTATTACCGAAGACGGTATCCTCTTTATGGATGAACGGGTAAGAGGCATAAAAGGGAATGCGGTTTATTGTGACGCAGCGGAACTTGATAAACAATGGATTGCCAAGCTATTTCTGCATAATACCCCGCATTGTATTGCCGCTTACCTGGGCGCGCTTGTCGGCGCCAAATATATCCACGAAGCGATGCAATTACCCGGGGTTAAGAAGATTGTCACCGGCGCAATGAATGAAATGCTCACCTCTTTAAAATTAAAATGGGATATTCCGCATCTATTCCTGGATTATTATGCCGAGAAAGAAATCCGGCGCTTCTCCTGCGAGCTTCTCTATGACCCAATCTCGCGCGTTGCAAGAGAGCCGTTAAGAAAATTACAATTAGAAGGCCGGCTTATCGGTGCTGCTCAAATCTGCCTATCACTTGGTTTTATACCAAATAATATACTGACCGGGATTACCACTGCGCTGCTTTTTGAGAATAAAGAGGACTTAGACCACCATCTTAGTTTTATCCGGAATGCACTGCCGGAAGACGTATTCATAACCTACATATTGGGCTTAAGAAAAGGCGAGGCGCTGGAGATAGCAATCAGGGAGCGCCTTCCGAAGATATTATCGCAACTGGGAGTTTTAACTTCAAATTCAAAAAAGGCAGTTTTATGAAGGCAAATTGGGTATTAGAGTCAGAATTAGCCCTTAAAGCAATATCGACAAGTTTAAGCATAATAGAAGGCCAGACGCCGGAAAACATTGATTTTAAAAATAAGGGCACGCCCCGGGATATTGTTACCGAACTGGATATAGCTGTTGAAAAGCATATACGGGAAATCCTAAGCAGCTCCGGATATCAAATTATCGGTGAAGAAGGGAGTAAAGATAATAAATTAAGCATATCCCCGGATAAGCCGGCCTGGTTTATTGACCCTATTGACGGGACAACAAATTTTATTTCCTCCTTGCCTTTTTATGCTATTTCCGCGGGGTTGATGCTTGATTCCAGATTTCTCACCGGTGCCGTGGTAATGCCTGCTTTAAAGGAAATCTTCTTTACGATGGGGGACCGCGGGGCTTTCATGAACGGGAAAGCCTTAAAAGTCCATCCTGCGAGCCTGGAGAATTCCCTTATCGCCGCTTCTATCTCGGGAAGATATTCTAATAAAACGGCAAGGCGAAAGGAATATGATTTTTTTGGCATAATAAATGATAAAAGCCGGGGATGCCTTAGGACAGGATGCGCCTCGTTTAATATTTGCTATGTTGCTTCAGGCCGGCTTCAGTGCGCCTACGGGGTTGCCAATAAACTATGGGATGTGGCGGGCGCTTTTCCCATTGCCCTTCAAGCGGGGTGCAAGGCTTATATTGAACGGGTTAAAGGTATAAACGAGATTAGCTATGTAGTAGGTTCCGGCGGAGCCGTAGATACAATCGCGGAAATGCTCCGCGAGAAAAAATTAGCAGATACAAAACTTGTTAAATAAACGGTTAATCAAATAAGGAGCTGGAAACATGAAAGGGGACATTAATAAGATCATAGCCGGGATGCCGGTGGTTATACTTGCCGGTGGCGCGGGGATAAATTTAGGCTTAAATAGCTCTATAATTCCCAAGACTATGGTGGAAGTTAACGGCGTTCCTTTGCTTCTGTATATTATGGACCATTATAGTAAAGCGGGCTTTAGGAAATTCATTATTTGCGCCGGACATGGATTAGAAAAGATAAAGGAGCTGCCCGGTCTAAGCCGGAAGGACTGGGACGTAAATATAGTTGATACCGGGATTAATAATATGACGGGCTCACGGCTTGCCCAGGTGTCTTCTATGGTAGATTATTCATCCGTCTTTTGCCTGACCTACGGCGATACGCTTTCAGATGTCAATTTACGCGATTTGCTCTTGTTCCATCTAAGCCACGGCAGGACCGCAACATTGCTTGCCGCGCATAATCCGACCCGTTTCAGGATACTCGGTCTTTATGATGTTGATGACATAGTGAAGGGGTTCTCTGAAAGGCCCGTGCTTGAGAAAGATTATGTTTGCGGCGGGTTTTATATCTTTAACCGGGAAATCTTTGCTTTGAAAAAACTGTCTGTAGATCCGGCCTGCGTTCTAGAGACGGATGTTTTAGAGGAACTTGTTTCTAAAAAAGAGCTCTATGCTTACAGGTATAACGGTTTTTGGCAGCCATTAGATAACGAAAGGGACAGGAAGAATCTTTCACTGTCCTTAAAAAAGACGGATAAAACTTAGGCTATGGCGGGTATGCGTGTCGCGGATTATATCGCTGATTATATTTTTCGCTCGGGTGTAAAAGAAGTGTTTATGGTTACCGGCGGAGGAATGATGTTTTTATCGGACGGTGTTTTCTGCCACCCTAAACTGAAGGCAATATGCGTCCATCATGAACAGGCCGCGGCAATGGCTGCTGTTTCCTACGCTAAATATAATGAAAATTTTGGCGCGGCAATGGTCACTACCGGATGCGGCGGGACCAATACGATAACCGGAGTGCTGGGGGCCTGGCAGGATAATGTCGCCTGCTTCTTTATATCTGGCCAGAGCAAGAGGAAAGAGACTATCCGTAATTCGGGCCTGTCTTTAAGACAATTTGGGGCACAGGAAGCGGACATCATTGAGATGGTAAGGCCGATAACTAAATATACGGCCATGGTCAATAAGCCGGAAGAAATCGCCTATCATCTGGAAAAGGCGGCTTATTTGGCAAAATCAGGCAGGCCCGGGCCGGTCTGGATTGACGTCCCTTTAGATGTCCAGGGCGCGCTTATTGACCGCGGAAGATTGGTCCATTTTAATCCCGATGATTTAAGGCCTTCTTATAAAACCGTTCCTACGGAAGAAGAAATAAAAGAATTCTATAGATTGCTGGAATACTCTAAAAGACCGGTGATTATCTGCGGGCAAGGCATAAGGCTGGCAAAAGCAATTCCCGAATTTAGAAGGTTTATCAAGAAAGCCGATATCCCTGTTGTTGCTACTCACCTGGGGATTGATATCCTTGCATCCGCTGACCCTCATTTTATCGGCCGTATCGGTAACAAAGGAGACAGGCCGGGAAATTTTACCGTTCAGAACGCGGACTTGATTATTGCCATAGGAAGCAGGCTGAGCGTGAACTCTACGGGGCATGAATATGAAAAATTCGGCAGGGACGCGAAGATTGTAGTGGTGGATATTGACCCGGTAGAACACAAAAAAAATACCGTGCGGATAGATTTATTTATCAATGCCGATGCCAAGCAGTTTCTCGGCGCATTAGGGACCGCTAATTTTCCGGATATATCGCAGTGGTTAAAAAAATGCCGGAGATGGAAAGGGTTATGGCCGGTATGCCTCCCTGAATATGCCGAAGACAAAAAAGGCATAAATTCATACTATTTTATTGACCGTTTATCAAAAAACCTTAAAAAGGATTCCGTAGTTATATCTGACGCAGGGTCTGCTTTTTACGTTGTCTCACAGGGGATACAATTAAAAGACGGGCAAAGGTACATTACTTCGGGTGGGCAGGCAGAGATGGGGTATACGATCCCCGCTTCAATCGGCATTTGCATTGCGCGCAATAAAAAAGAAACAATAGGGATAACCGGAGACGGCTCATTCCAGATGAATTTGCAGGAACTCCAGACCATTGTTTACAATAAATTACCTGTTAAATTATTCGTTTGGAATAATAACGGGTACCTTTCCATAAGGGCTACACAGTCCAGGTTCTTTGAGGGCAGGTTAATAGGAACAGATAAGAACTCGGGGGTTTCATTTCCGGAATTAAAAAAAATATCCGGCGCTTACGGGATAAAATACTATTATCTGGATAAAAGCAGGAAGCTGGATAGAGTGATAGAAAATGTGCTTAAAGAGAAGGGCCCGGTTATATGCGAAGTGGCCTGCCCGCCGGACCAGGAGGTTATGCCTTCGGTTTCTTCCGTAAGGAAGGAAGACGGTTCGCTGGTTTCCAAACCCTTGGAAGATATGTACCCTTTTTTAGACAGAAAGGTATTTCTTTCGGAAATGATAGTAAAGCCCGTGGATATCTAAAATGAACGAGAGTATAGCGATATTAGGAGCAACCAGCCATATTGCCAAAGGTTTAATCTATAATTTTATCAAAACCGGCAAAAATAGATTATTTTTATTTGCCCGGTTCCCTGAACGGGTAAATAGCTTCTTAAAGGAGAATAACTTAAAGGGGGCCGTCTCCATCAAGGGGATTAAGGATTTCCCGGCGCATAAATATGACGTAATAATTAACTGTATAGGTATCGGTACCCCGAATCGGCTTAAAGATGATTTACTTTCGATTTTCCGCTTGAGCGAAGATTTTGATAATTTAGTTATCTCTTATTTGGATAGGCATCCCGGGGCGCGCTGTATCAACTTCAGCAGCGGAGCGGTATACGGAAGTTTTACGGAAAAGACAGGCAGAGATTCATGCCGTAAGCTACGGGTGAATGATATAAGACCGCAAGATTATTACGGCATAGCCAAGATAAATTCCGAAGCGAAACACCGTTGCCGTAAGAATTTGAATATCGTTGATATCAGAATTTTTTCCTATTTTAGCCGTTTCATAGACCTGAACGCCGGTTATTTTCTGACCGAAGCACTGAAGAGCATAAAAGAGGGCAAAAAATTATTAATTGACCCCTGTGATTTTATCCGGGATTACCTTAATCCGCAGGACCTCTTTTCTCTGGTTAGCTTAATCATTAAAAAGAAGCCTTTTAACGGAGCGCTGGATGCTTACAGCGCAAAACCGGTCACTAAATTCAAGCTGCTTGATTTTTTTGCCAGGGAATACGGGCTGGAATATATTATTGACAATAAAAACCGGTTCAACTGCCCTACGGGCAAGAAAGACATATATTGTTCTCTTTCCCGCAAGGCGGCCGGATTAGGGTATAAGCCCGAATTTTCTTCGCTGGACACGGTAAAAACGGAATCGGAGTTTTTACTTTGAGTAAAGCCATGAATAAGCAGGATAAGATACGAAAAGAAATATTAAAAAAAGTTAAAGATTTTTTCTCCCTTTCGCCAAAAAAAGTTTTTTTGCCCGGTAAGGCCTCCATCTCTTACGGTGGAAGGGTTTTTGATGACAAAGAATTAACCAATCTGGTTGACGCATCATTGGACTTTTGGCTTACCAGCGGCAGGTATGCGAAATTATTCGAAAATAAGCTTGCCGGATTTTTAGGGATAGAATATTGTTTGCTTGCTAATTCCGGCTCTTCCGCCAACCTCCTGGCCGTTTCCGCGCTTACTTCGCCTTTATTGGGAAAGCGCCGGCTTAAGGCAGGAGATGAAGTTATTACCACTGCCTGCGGTTTTCCCACTACCCTCAATCCGGTTATCCAGAATAATCTGCTTCCCGTATTCGTTGACGTGGGGCTTGGCACGTATAACATCGAAGCGGATAAAATAGAAAAGGCGATTAGCCCTAAGACGAAAGCTATATTTACCGCGCATACTTTGGGAAACCCCGTTGATATAGACGCGATAAGAAGAATAGTAAAAAAATACGCTTTATGGTGGATTGAAGATAACTGCGATTCACTCGGCTCAAAATATAGAGATAAATATACAGGCGTATTCGGCGACATATCCACTTCCAGTTTTTACCCGCCTCATCATATTACGATGGGTGAGGGCGGAGCAGTTTTGACGAATAACCCCCTCTTGCGAAGAATAATTATGTCTTTTCGTGACTGGGGCAGAGATTGTTGGTGTGCGCCCGGGCATGATAATACCTGCGGGAAGAGATTTTCTCGTAAATTCGCAAGCCTTCCCTATGGTTATGACCATAAATATGTCTACTCCCACATCGGATATAACCTTAAGGTTACCGATATGCAGGCAGCGATCGGAGTAGCTCAATTAGACAAACTACCCGGGTTTATTGCGGCCCGGAGGAAAAATTTCGTTTATCTTTATGATTGCCTAAAGGAATATGAAGATTTTTTTATCCTGCCTGAATGGCTCAAGGAAGCAGAGCCAGCGTGGTTTGGTTTCCCGATATTTGTCAAAGAAAGCGCACCTTTTACTAGGCACGAGCTAGTTTCTTATTTGGAAAAACATAAAATAGCTACGAGGATGCTCTTTGGCGGTAATTTATTGCGCCAGCCGGCGTATAAAAATATAAAATACAGGAAAGTCGGCGATTTAAAGAATACGGACTCGGTGATGAATAATCTTTTCTGGATAGGGGTTTATCCGGGGATCGATTCCTCAATGTTGGGGCATATAAACAAAGTAATGAAAAAGTTTATCTCCAGGAAAACAAAAGGCTTATGAAATTAGCCGTCTCGATTGCGTGTTTTAACGAAAAAGCCACGATTTTGAAAGCCATCGAGGAAGCAAAGGCATTGCCTGCAGATAAAGAGATAATAATAATAGATAACGCTTCTACAGACGGAACACAGGAATTGCTCAGGGGTCTAAACGATAATTCTTTAACGGTTATCTTAAAAAGAAAAAATTTAGGGGTGGGGCATTCTGTAAAGATGGCCATTTCACTTGTAAAAGGCGAATATCTTTATAGCCCATGCGCGGATTTAGAATACAGGATGTCCGATGTTCTAGGGATGCTCAAGAAGCTGGAAGCAGAAGATTTGGATGCCGTATTCGGGTCAAGGCTCTTGGAGAAGAATAATATTTCAAAATGGCAATTGATTAAGGAGCGGCCGTTCTGGCTAGGGACGATCCTGGCTACCTTTTTGATAAATATATTGTATAAAAGGAATTTTACCGATGTCATTGCCCCTAAATTAATCAAGACATCTATCTTGAAGGATTTAGGATGCCAGGCAGATAGCCAGGCATTTGAATTCGAGCTGGCCAGTAGATTATGCAAGAGAAGGTATAAAATAGAAGAGGTCCCTATCTATTATAAGCCGCGCACGCATAAAGAGGGGAAAACTATCAGGGTCTTTGATATGCTTCCTGCGTTGCTGGCGATTTTGAAGGTAAGGCTTTTCGGCTAAGAGGATAAAATAATGGGTAAAGGAAAACTTAAAATAGCGGTTACAGGCGGCGCCGGATTTATCGGCAGCGCTTTTGTCAGACTGCTGATAAATAGGAATAAGAAGGTAATTGTTATCGATAAGTTGACCTATGCCGGAGACTTAGCGAGGTTAAAAGAAGTTGAGGGCAGGTATAAATTTTATCAAGCGGATATTTGCGATGAAACCGCGATAGAAAGTATTTTCAAAAAAGAAAAACCGGAGATTATCGTAAATTTCGCCGCGGAAACGCACGTAGACAGGAGCATTTTGGATGCCGGGGCATTTTTGCAAACTAATGTTATCGGAACCCGGGTTTTGCTTGATCTCTCAAAAAAATACCGTCTCAAAAGATTCGTACATATCTCAACCGATGAAGTTTACGGCGATATTAAAAAGGGAAAATTCCATGAGAATTCTCCCCTGAAACCAAATAGCCCTTACGCTGCTTCCAAGGCCTCAGCGGACTTGTTGATCAGGTCTTATATCAGAACTTACGGCTTCCCCGCTATTATCATAAGGCCCTGCAATAACTACGGCCCCTGGCAATATCCGGAAAAACTCATTCCCCTGGCAATTCTGGCGGTCCTTAAGGGTGAAAGAGTGCCTGTGTATGCCGACGGCAAAAATATCAGGGAATGGCTTTATGTCGAAGACTCCGCCGGAGGGATTTTAAAAATCCTGGAAAAAGGTAAAATAGGCGGGATTTATAATCTCGGCAGCCGGCAGGAAATGCAGAACATAGAGGTAGTGAAATCGATTTTAAAA
Source organism: Candidatus Omnitrophota bacterium (assembly GCA_041653115.1). Taxonomy (GTDB): domain Bacteria; phylum Omnitrophota; class Gorgyraeia; order Gygaellales; family Profunditerraquicolaceae; genus JBAZGA01. The sequence continues at coordinate 2,895 of JBAZGA010000003.1, read as the reverse complement.
AAGATGAAGCAGCCTGGATCTCTGATTAAATTCGTTAAGGATAGGCCCGGCCACGATTTCAGGTATAGCCTGGATTCTCGTAAAGTTTTTAAAGAGCTTGGGTGGAGGCCTAAATTGGGCTTTACCGCGGGGCTGGATTTCACCGTAGAATGGTGCCTGAGACATAAAGATTGGCTTTTAGACGCAGGAAAGGAGATCAAAAAATAATGGCGATAGATTTAAGATCCAAGAGAATAATGGTAACGGGGGCTGGAGGATTTTTGGGTAATTACGTTCTGCAAAAACTTCGCCAGCGCGGCTGCAAAGATATCTTTACCCCCGGCATAGAAGATTACGACTTAGTGCAGATGGAGGCAGTGAAAAGAGCTTATCAGGATGCCAGGCCCGACATTGTGATCCATCTGGCTGCGGTGATAGGCGGTATTGAAGCGAATATGAAGAACCCGGGTAAGTTTTTTTACGAGAATTTAATGATGGGCGCGCAGTTGATGGAAGCCGGCAGACAACTCGGCATAGAGAAATTTGTTGCTATCGGGACTATTTGTTGTTATCCCAAATTTACGCCCGTGCCTTTTAAGGAGGAGGACTTATGGAACGGCTATCCTGAAGAGACCAATGCCCCTTACGGATTAGCCAAGAAGATGCTGCTTGTCCAGTCGCAGGCATACCGCCAGCAATATGGCTTTAATTCTATCTTTGTGATGCCGGTCAATTTATACGGCCCGGGAGATAATTTTAATCCGGAATCTTCGCATGTAATACCGGCTACGATAAAAAAGTGCTTTGAGGCGAGAGGGAAGGGAAATAAAGAAATCGTTGTCTGGGGTACGGGCAAGGCGACGCGGGAATTTCTTTATGTCGAAGATTGCGCGGAGGCAATTGTGCTGGCGACGGAAAGATACGATAAATCTGAACCGGTTAATCTTGGCAGCGGTTTTGAAATTCCGATAAAAAAGTTAGTTGAGCTGATTGCCCGGCTAACCGGTTTTAAAGGCAGGATAAACTGGGATAACTCTAAGCCCGATGGTCAGCCTAGGCGGTGCCTGGACATTAAGAAAGCAGAAAGAGAATTCGGTTTTAAATCCAGGATGACGCTTGAAGAGGGACTAAAGAAGACGATTGAATGGTATGGGCTCACTCTAAAGGAGAGCGATATTGAAGGAAGGAAATAAGAGCATCTATGTTACCCGGCCGGTATTGCCGCCGCTGGATGAATTTGTGAAATATCTGGGGGATATCTGGAAAAGCGGCTGGTTGACGAATAACGGAAGATACCACCAGGAGCTTGAAAGAGAGCTTTGCCGGTATTTAGGAGTTAAATACTGCAGTCTTTTTGCTAATGGGACCCTGGCGCTGATTGTCGGCTTACAGGCGTTAAAAATTACCGGTGAAGTCATTACCACGCCTTTTAGCTTTGTGGCTACCACCCATTCCTTATGGTGGAACGGGATTAAGCCGGTCTTCTGCGATATAGAAGAAAAGACCCTCTGCCTTAATCCGGAAAAAATAGAGGCCTTGATTAATCCCCGAACCACTGCCATCTTGCCGGTTCATGTCTACGGTCATCCTTGCGACGTAAAACGGATTAACCGGATCGCTAAAACTTACGGCCTGAAGGTTATTTACGATGCGGCGCATGCTTTCGGGGTGAAGATAAAAGGCAATTCAATTCTTAATTACGGCGATATCTCTATTTTAAGCTTTCATGCCACAAAGGTATTTAATACCATCGAGGGCGGCGCCATCGTTACAAATAGCAAAGAAATAAAAAAGAGGGTTGACTTTCTAAAGAATTTTGGCTTTGCCGATGAAGTTACCGTGGTAGGACCGGGGATTAACGCCAAGATGAATGAAGTGCAGGCGGCCTATGGATTATTACAGCTGAAGGGTATAGCTAGGGCAATCAACAGGAGAAAGAAAGTGGCAGGGATATACCGCCGAAGGTTAAAAAACATCAGCGGTATAAGATTTTTTAGCGATGCCTCCGGTGTCGAGGAGAATTATTCGCATTTCCCGATACTTATTGACCAAAAAGAATATGGTAAATCAAGGGATGAGGTATACGAGATTTTTAAAAGACGCAATATTTATACCAGGAGGTATTTTTATCCTTTAATCAGCGCGTTTAGCCCTTATAAGGATTTACCTTCGGCTTCTTTAAAAAATCTGCCGGTGGCGGAAAAAATCGCCAAGCAGGTTTTATGCCTGCCGATATACAGCGACCTCGCGCCTAAAGATACAGAACGGATTTGCGATATATTGGTTTCATTAACCTAGAGAGGGCAAGCTTATGAATAATCCGGAAAAAGACTTAATTATTTTCGGCGCTGGCGCTCAGGCTGCCAAGGCAATAGAGATAGCGATACCAAGAAAGTTTAAAGTCGCCGGATATATATCTACGGAAGGAAAAGGAAAGGTTATAAATGGTTTTTCTGTTTTGGGAGACCTGGAATATTACAAGACGAATCCCGAACTTCGGGGAAAATATTGCCATATAGCGATCGGAGAAAACTCCGTAAGATTTAAAATCCTGGATTCAATTGGTGCTGAACAGGATTTATTGACCTTGATTTCCGATAAGAGTTTAGTGGGCGGGAAAGTTATCGTCGGCAAGGGGAGTTTTGTCGGCGCAGGGGCAATAATAGAGAACAATGTTAATATTGGTAAGTGTTGTTTGATTGATACCGGGGCGATTGTCTGCCATGACTCGCTCATTGGGGATTTTGTCAACATCGGGCCTCGCGCGACCCTTTGCGGAACGGCAAGAGTCGGCAAAGGAGCAGTAATCGGCGCCGGGGCTACGCTCATTGAGAAAATAACTATTGGCGAGAATTCCTTAGTCGGCGCAGGCAGCGTTGTCATCAAAGATATCGAACCCAATGTAATCGCCTCCCG
>JBAZGA010000002.1:27104-93051 GCA_041653115.1 Candidatus Omnitrophota bacterium | reverse complement strand
GACTATCGCTATCGCCATGAACCGCTTGGGCGGCCGTTCCAATAGCGGAGAAGGCGGGGAAGATCCGGCAAGATTTATACCTTTGGCTAACGGCGATTCGTTGAGGAGCGCGGTAAAGCAGGTAGCGTCCGGAAGGTTCGGGGTGACTTGTAACTATCTGGTGAACGCCGATGAACTGCAGATAAAAATCGCCCAGGGCGCAAAGCCCGGAGAAGGCGGGCAGCTCCCCGGCCATAAAGTAAGCGCGGTGATTGCGCGCACCCGCTATACCACGCCGGGAGTGACTTTAATTTCTCCGCCGCCGCACCACGATATTTATTCCATCGAGGACTTGGCGCAGCTGATTTTTGATTTAAAGAATACAAATCCCCGGGCGCGCGTGAGCGTAAAATTAGTCTCGGAGGCCGGGGTCGGCACGGTTGCTGCCGGCGTAGCCAAGGGGCATGCAGACATGATTCTCATTTCCGGCGGAGACGGCGGCACCGGTGCTTCCCCTTTAAGTTCGATTAAACACGCCGGCCTGCCCTGGGAATTAGGTTTATCCGAAACTCATCAAACTTTGGTTTTAAATGATTTAAGAAGCCGGGTGCGTTTGCAGGCCGACGGTCAGATGCGTACCGGCCGCGACGTGGCGGTCGCTTGCCTTTTGGGTGCAGAGGAATTTGGTTTTTGCACCGCGGTTTTGATTGTTTTAGGCTGCGTGATGCTCAGGCACTGCCATTTAAATAATTGCTCTGTGGGTGTCGCGACCCAGGACGAAACCTTATGCCGCAGGTTTAAGGGTAAGCCCGAATATATCGAGAATTATTTTAAATTTGTTGCCGGGGAGCTGCGCGAGGTAATGGCCGGTTTAGGGATAAGGAAGATAGATGAAATGGTCGGCAGGACCGAACTCTTGGAAATAGATAAAGAAATTTTCAACTGGAAAGCTAAAGAAGTTGATTTATCCGCTATCTTATATAAGCCCAAGACAGCTGCCCGCTCAAGCGTATATTACACCGCCCAAAATGCGCATAATCTCAGCGAAATTTTAGACAGGAAGCTTATCTGTTCGGCAAAAGAGGCGCTGGAGGGCCGTAAGCCCGTCAGGATTGAGCTCGGCATTAATAATACCGACCGCGCCAGCGGGGCAATGTTGAGCGGCGAGGTCTGTAAGGCCTTTGGCGAAGAGGGCCTTGCCGAAGATACTATTTATTGCAAATTTAAGGGAGTCGCCGGCCAAAGCTTCGGCGCCTGGCTGGCAAAGGGTATTACTTTTGAGCTGGAAGGGATGAGCAATGATTATGTAGGCAAAGGGATTTCCGGCGGCAAGCTGATTATTTATCCGGACAAAAAATCCGATTATAGGCCCGAGGATAATATGATTGTCGGGAATACGGCTTTTTACGGCGCAATTTCCGGCGAGGCCTATATCCGGGGCAAGGTCGGTGAAAGGTTCTCTATCAGGAACTCGGGGCTGAATGCCGTGGTCGAAGGAGTAGGAGACCATGCCTGCGAATATATGACCGGCGGGAGGATCGTCGTTTTAGGCGGGACGGGAAGGAATTTTGCTGCCGGTATGTCCGGAGGGATTGCTTATGTCTTCGATAAGGACGAGACTTTTAAAAATAGGTGTAATCTGGAAATGGTGGAATTGGAAAAGCTTTCCGCAGAAGACGTGCGCATCATTTATAATCTGGTGAATAACCATTATAAATACACGCAGAGCGGGGCCGCCTACCGGATCCTGGATAATTTCAGCCGCCTCGTCTATAAATTTATTAAGGTCATGCCTAAAGAGTATAAGCGGATTTTAGAGGCCAGGGAAGCGGAAGAAGTCCCTGAATTACAAGAGGTATTGGATGGGTGATATAAAAGGTTTTTTAAAAGTCAAGCGGCAAACGGTAAAGTACCGGCCGGTCTGCGAGAGGCTGAAGGACTACTGCGAAGTTTGCCTCTTGCCGGAGAAAGGTATTTCCGAAGAACAATCCTCGCGCTGCATGGATTGCGGCACTCCTTTCTGCCACTGGGCCTGTCCCGTCGGGAATTATATCCCGGAATGGAATGATCTGGTTTTCAGGGGCCGCTGGCAGGAGGCGTTTGAGCTTTTGGCAGCGACAAATAATTTCCCGGAAATTACCGGCAGGCTTTGCCCGGCGCTATGCGAGTATTCCTGTGTTTTGGGGATTAATGACGATCCGGTTACTGTTAGAGAAAACGAATTGGCGATAATCGAGCAGGCTTTTACCGCCGGCCTGCTTAAGCCGCGGCCCCCGAAAATCAGGACCGGCAAAAAGGTTGCCGTGGTGGGTTCGGGCCCGGCTGGCCTGGCCTGCGCCGACCAGTTGAATAAAGCCGGCCATTTGGTAGTCGTTTTTGAAAAGGCGGATAAAATCGGCGGGCTCCTGCGCTACGGTATACCGGATTTTAAGCTCAACAAGCAAATCCTTGAGCGCAGAATCGAGCTATTAAAAAAAGAAGGGATCGTATTTAATCCCGGCATATATATAGGTAAAGACTTAAAGGCAGAAGATTTGAAAAAAGAGTTTGACGCCTTTTGCCTGGCTGCAGGCTCAAGCCTGCCGCGGGATTTAAAGATTGCCGGAAGGGAGCTTAAGGGCATCCATTTTGCCATGGATTATCTTACACAGGCGAATAGAAGGTCAGCCGGCGAAAAAATCATGGCGCAGGACTTAATTGATGTCAAGGCTAAAAAAGTCGTGGTCATCGGCGGCGGGGATACGGGTGCCGATTGCGTGGGCGTGGCGCTGCGCCAGGGTGCCGGGTGCGTTATGCAGATAGAAATTTTACCCAGGCCGCCGGAATGCCGCAGCAATGATTATCCCTGGCCGATATACCCGTTATTATTAAAAACTTCCACCAGCCATGAGGAAGGCGGAATCCGGGAGTGGGCGGTTTCCACGAAGAAATTCAGCGGAGAAAACGGTTTTGTCAGGAAATTATCCTGCGCGAGAGTGGAGCGCGGGAAAGAAGTGCCGGGAAGCGAATTCGAGATAGAGACGGATTTAGTGATTCTCGCTCTGGGATTTTTACATCCCGAGCAAAAAGGCCTGATTAAAGAATTAGGCATAGAATTAGATAGCCGCGGCAACGTAAAGACAGGCAATGATTTTATGACCTCTCTAAAGGGAGTATTTGCCTGCGGGGATATGCACAGCGGCCAATCCCTGGTTGTCCGGGCAATCTCCGAGGGCAGGCAGGCAGCGCATTATCTGGACGCTTATCTGATGGGAGAATCTTTTTTGCCGATGATTTAAAATTGACTTAATTAAAATTTATGTTATACTTAAACGTAGTCCAAAGTAAGTACTACTTTAGCAAACAAAGGCGTTTAGAGGCCGAACTATCGGCGCTAGGCGCCTTTTTTATTTTTTAAGATAAGGAGCGGTTATGTTAAAAGCGGAGATTCACATTACTCTCAAGAAGACCGTAGTCGATCCGCAGGGCTTAATCATCAAGCATGCCTTAGAGTCAATAGGGTATAAAGGATTGGAAGAGGCCAGGATCGGCAAGATGATTACTCTTACATTAAATTATCGGCAGAAAAAGCGGGCTGAGCGCGAAATCAGAGAAATGTGCAAGAAGTTGTTAGCCAATCCCATCATCGAAGAATATACTTTCAAACTCAGAGAAGAAAAATGAAATTTGGAGTAGTAATTTTCCCGGGCTCTAACTGCGACCAGGACTGTTTCTATGTCATCAAGGAGGTCCTGAAGCAGCCGGTTGAATATATCTGGCATCAGAGCACCGACCTGGCGGGTTTTGACGCGGTGATTTTGCCGGGAGGGTTCAGTTACGGCGATTATCTCAGGACCGGCGCGGTAGCGCGCTTCTCGCCGGTAATGAAAGCGGTAAATAAATTCGCCGCCCAAGGCGGGTTAGTCATCGGGATATGCAATGGTTTTCAAATTCTTCTCGAGGCCGGGCTCTTGCCGGGAGCGATGCTCAGGAACAGAAACCTGCATTTTATCTGTAAGTATGTACTTGTAAAAGCAGAGAATACCGAAACCGCGTTTAGCAATTTATGCCGGCCGGAGCAAATCTTAAAAATCCCTATCGCCCATAACGAAGGTAATTATTATATAGATGATGCGGGCTTGCAGGAATTAAAGCAGAACAATCAGATTGTCTTAAGGTATTACAAATTCAATCCCAACGGCTCTCAAGACAATATCGCCGGCATCATTAACCGGGAAGGGAATGTCCTGGGGATGATGCCGCATCCGGAAAGAAGCGCAGAAGAAGCATTGGGTTCTCGGGACGGGCTCCTTATATTTAAATCAATGCTGGAGTATTTGCAAAATAAAAGATGACGACCCCGAATAATTGCCAAGCTTTGGGTTTAAGCCAGGACGAATATCAGAAAATCACCGCTCTTATCGGCCGTGAGCCTTCGCTTACGGAATTAGCGATGTTTTCCGTGGAGTGGTCCGAGCATTGCGGCTATATCCATTCTAAGAGAATGCTGCAGCTTTTACCTAAAACCGGGAAATACCCGACGCTGATCGGCGAAGATTCAGGCGGGATTATCGTTGATGATTTGGCGATTGTCTTTAAGATGGAAAGCCACAATCACCCTTCGCAAGTTGAGCCCAAACAGGGCGCGGCAACCGGCGTGGGAGGGATTATCCGGGATATTTTTACTGCCGGAGCCAGGCCGATCGCCCTGCTGGATTCTTTGCGTTTCGGCAGCTTAAGCGAACCTTATAATAAATACCTGATGCGCGGCGTAGTGGACGGGATACAATTTTACGGCAATTGCCTGGGAGTCCCGACGGTAGGCGGCGAAATATACTTTGATCAGAGCTATAACGGCAATTGTCTGGTCAACGTAATGTGTATCGGAACAGCTAAAAAGAATAAGCTCAGCCGGGCGCGCACCAAGGGCAGCGGTAACTCCATTATTTATGCCGGTTCTTCTACCGGCAGAGACGGTATCGGAGGTTGCAGTATCCTGGCTTCCAAGGAATTCAAGAGGGGTGAGGAAAAAAGGCCGACTGTCCAGATCGGAGATCCTTTTACCGAGAAATGTTTGATTGAAGCGACCCTGGAAGCCCTCGCTACGGGATATGTGACGGGAATTAAAGATATGGGCGCGGCCGGGCTTACCTGCGCCTCCAGCGAAATGGCTTCCAGCGGCCATACGGGAATAGAAATCGAGCTGAAAGGGGTGCCGCTGCGCGAAAAAAACATGGCCCCCTGGGAAATTATGATGTCGGAGTCGCAGGAAAGGATGCTCTTATGCGTCAAGAAAGGAAAAGAAAAGATAATTGAGAAGATTTTTTCCAAGTGGGGGTTGAATGCCGCGCTTATCGGCAAGGTTACCGGGGGCCGTTTAGTGCGCATAAAGCATAAAGGAAAAGTCGTGGCAGAAGTTAAAGCCGATGACTTGACCAGCGCCCCGCTTTACGAAGTACCCTGCGTAAAACCGGATTATTTAGAAACGGTGAATCGTCTGGACCTGCATCGGCTTGCCGAGCCAAAAGATTATAATCAGGTCCTCCTGAAGTTATTAGGCTCGCCTTCCATCGCCAGCAAGGAATGGGCTTATCGGCAATATGACCATATGGTACAGACTAATACCCTAGTTTTGCCCGGGTCGGATGCAGCGGTCTTGCGGCTAAAAGGCACCAGGAAAGCCATTGCCGCGACTACGGATTGCAATAGCAGCTATTGTTATTTAAATCCTTACCGGGGAGCGCAGATTGCCGTGGCAGAAGCAGCGAGAAACCTGGTTTGCGCCGGCGCAGAGCCGGCCGCGGTTACCGACTGCCTTAATTTCGGAAATCCCACAAAGCCGGACAGATTTTGGCAATTCAAGCATTGCGTAGAAGGGATAACCTCCGCCTGCCAGTTTTTCAATCTTCCGGTTGTCAGCGGTAACGTCTCTTTTTATAATGAGAGCCCGCAGGGCGCAATTTTCCCCACGCCCGCTATCGGCATGATCGGGATTATCCAGGACGCCAAAAAAATCTGCACCCAGTATTTTAAAAAAGAAAATGAGGCGGTCGTTCTTTTGGGAGTCTCTAAAGAAGAGCTGGGGGGCAGCGGTTATTTAAAAGAAATCCATAAAACCGTCAGGGGCGATGCCCCGGAATTAGACTTATATTTAGAAGAAGCAGTGCAGAAAACAGCCAGGGAGGCGATAAGCAAAGGATTGGTCAGCTCGGCGCATGATTGCGCGGAAGGGGGCTTACTTGTCGCATTAGCCGAGAGCTGTATTTCGGATAGGGATAATCTGCTGGGAGCGGTGATTGATAATTTAACTTTTGAGATCAGGCCCGATGCCTTGTTCTTTGGCGAATCTCAATCCAGAATTATTCTTTCTTGCAAGAACAGCTCTGTCCCTAAGATAAGAAAGATTGCCGATAAATACAAAGCGCCTTTGCGCGTCATCGGTAAAACCGGCGGCAAAAAGCTGGTTGTTTTAAACGGTAAGAGAAAACCGATTGCCTTACCTCTGGAAGATTTGTCCAAGGCCTGGCATAAATCCCTGGAAAAACAGGTTAGCCTATAACGATGTGCGGGATATTCGGTATCTACCCTCATAAAGATGCTTCGCGGATAGCCTATTTAGGGCTCTACGCCCTGCAGCACCGGGGGGAGGAAGCAGCGGGGATAGTTACGCGTAACGGCAACAAGGTATATCTGCATAAGGCCTTAGGGTTAGTAAGCGATGTTTTTGAGGAGAGTATCCTCAGGGGCTTACGCGGAGAAATGGCAGTCGGGCACGTGCGGTATTCTACTACCGGAAGCAGCAATATCAAGAATACCCAGCCTTTTTACGTGAAGGCAAAAGCAGGAGATATCGCAATTGCCCATAACGGTAACCTCACCAATGCCCTTAGTCTTCGCCGGGAACTGGAGGACAAAGGCGCGATCTTCCAGAGCACGATGGATTCAGAAGTGGTTGCCCATCTTTTAACGCATTCCCCGGAAACGGATTATCACGAGAGAATCGCCCGTTCCTTAATGCAGCTGGAAGGCGCCTATTCTTTAGTGATGATGTTCAACGATGTCCTTGTCGGCGCAAGAGACCCCTTTGGCTGGCGGCCTTTATGCCTGGGCCGGCTCAATGGTGCGCACATCCTGGCCAGCGAGACCTGTGCTTTGGATTTGGTAGGAGCCCAATACCTCAGAGACGTAGAGCCGGGAGAAGTAGTCTTTATCCATAAGGATAACGTCGAGTCAGTCAGGCCTTTTGCGCAGAGCCGCTCCGCCTTTTGTATTTTTGAATATATTTACTTTGCCCGGCCCGACAGCTGCATCTTTGGGAATAATGTCTATGAGGCAAGAAAAAGATTGGGCGAGCAACTGGCAAAGGAGCACCCTGTAGATGCCGACCTGGTAATGCCTATTCCTGATTCCGGTACTTATGCGGCTTTAGGGTTTTCCCGCGTCTCGGGAATTCCTTTTGAAATGGGGATGATCCGTAACCATTATATCGGCAGGACGTTTATTCAACCGACGCAGTTTTTACGCGATTTTCGGGTGAGGGTTAAGCTTAACCCGGTGAGGGATATTTTGAAAGATAAGCGGCTGGTGCTGGTCGAAGATTCAATTGTCCGGGGCACCACCAGCCGGCAGCGTGTCAAGGCCCTGCGCGAGGCCGGAGTAAAAGAAATCCATATGCGGGTAAGTTGCCCTCCGCTTAAGTTCCCCTGTTTTTTCGGGATTGATTTTCCCACGCAAAAGGAGTTGATTGCGGCTAAGCATACGGTCGAATGGGTCAGGGATTTTATCGGAGTAGACAGCTTAAAGTATTTGAGCCTGGAAGGGATGCTGGCGGCGATGCCTTTAGCCAGGGGCAAATTCTGCACCGCCTGCTTTAACGGGGATTATCCGATTAAACTGGATAAAAAGCTATCCAAGAACATACTGGAGAGGGTATAGACGATGGCTAAATATATTTTTATTACCGGAGGAGTGATTTCGAGTTTAGGCAAGGGTATCACCTGCGCCTCTATCGGAAAAATCCTGGAGTCGCGCGGCATAAAAGTGAGCCTGATGAAGCTTGATCCTTACATCAATGTTGACCCCGGGACGATGAACCCTTATCAGCACGGCGAGGTTTATGTGACCGAAGACGGCGCAGAGACGGATTTGGATTTAGGCCACTATGAGCGTTTTACCAGCGCGCAAATGACAAAATTCAATAATGCCACTACCGGCCAGGTATATAACACCGTGATTTCCCGGGAGCGCCGGGGAGACTATTTGGGTAAGACCATCCAGGTTATCCCGCATGTTACCGATGAAATAAAAGAGAGGATAAAAAAAGTGGCGGAGGTTTCCCGGGCGGAGATTATCCTGATAGAAATCGGCGGCACCGTAGGGGATATCGAAAGCCTGCCGTTTCTCGAGGCGGCCAGGCAGTTCGGCCTGGATATGGGCAGGGACAGTGTTCTATATGTCCATGTGACGCTCGTTCCTTTTATTAAAAGCGCCGAGGAAATAAAAACCAAGCCGACGCAGCATAGTGTCGGGACTTTGCGCGAAATCGGGATTCAGCCGGACATCTTAATCTGCCGTACGGAAAAGCCCTTATCCGGCGAAGTCAAAGAAAAGATTTCCCTCTTCTGCAACGTACAGAAAGAGGCGGTAATTGAGGCGCGGGATGTGGCTACGATCTACCAGATACCCCTGGTCTTTAAAGAGCAGGTGCTCGACGAAATAATTTTAAGCCATTTCAAGTTAATCTCCCGTTCATCACAGCTCAAGGACTGGGAAAAGAATGTGGTGGCCAGGGCGCTTGAGCCCGAAAATAAAGTAAGCATTGCCCTGGTGGGAAAATATATCGGCCTGCAGGATGCTTATAAATCTATTTTTGAAGCCCTGGCGCACGCCGGTATCGCCAATAACGCCCGGGTAGAAGTGAAAAAAGTGGACTCCGAGGATATCGAGAAGCACGGGGCGGAAAAATTATTAGCGGAGGTAAGCGGCGTCCTTGTGCCCGGCGGTTTCGGCTACCGCGGGATAGAGGGTAAAATCAAAGCGATTAAATATGCCCGCCAGAATAAGATTCCCTTTTTAGGGTTATGCCTGGGGATGCAGTGCGCGGTAATTGAATTCGCCAGGAACAGCTGCGCTTTAAAGGATGCGAACTCCACGGAGTTTAAGCCCTCGGCAAAATACCCGGTAATCAGCCTCTTGGAAGAGCAGAAAAAAATCAGGGAAATGGGCGCTACCATGCGCCTGGGAGCCTACCCTTGTAAAATTAAAAGGAATACTCTGGCCTTTCGGGTGTATGGCAAGACGGTAATTTACGAAAGGCACCGCCACCGGTATGAATTTAACAATAAATTCAAGAAAATTTTTGAAAGGCAAGGCATTGATTTCTCCGGTATATATCCGAGGAAAAATCTGGTAGAAATCATCGAATTGAAAAAACACCCCTATTTTATCGCCGTGCAGTTCCATCCGGAATTTAAGTCCAAGCCGGATAAAGCCCACCCGTTATTCAGGGAATTTATCAAGGCCGCCCTGCAGTTTTGTTATTGAACAATTCCCCTTTTAGCAGTAAAATAATCTGAAGATGACTAAAGAGGAAGCCCTATATGAGTTCTTAAGAGAGCTGCGCATAGTTATAAACAACGCTTCCGCCTATTCCAAAGACCATCCCTACTTCATAAAATCGGTCGAGCGTTTCCAGCAGAAAATCAACGCATTATTCGATTTTTTAAGCCCCGTCAAGATTAATATCGCTCCCGAATCTTTATTCATAGAGGAAGTCTCTTACGATAAAGGGCCGTTGTATGTTGACCTGGCGCAGATGTTCCATATGCGCAAGCTTAAGAGCATCGAGTTCAGCAAAGGCGTCTCTTTTACGGAATTAATCGATTTCTTGAATAGGATATCCCTGCCGAAAAGAGAAATTCTAAGGCAGGGCGGGATACAAAATATTTTGGAAATAAACAAACAGAAGGACCCTCATATCCATATCGAGGAACTCGACTATTCCCAGTTTTTAAAAGATGAAGGCGAGGAATTCAAAGATATCTGGGTTTACTTATTTAAGGACGCGGTAAGAAAAGAAGCTCCGGCACAGATTAATGAATTCGCGGACAATTTTGAAAAAATTATCGGTAAGTTTAAAGCCCGGGACCTTCTGGAAGACGAGGAATTAAGGGAGAACCTCTATAATTTTCTCGCCTACCTTAAAGACAAGGAAAAAGAGAAATTTTACCGCTGCACCAAGGAGCTGCTTAAATTTATTTTAAAAGATAAGAATCTTCCCCGGGAAGACGAGCTCGATAAAATAAAAGCTTTTTTCCAGCATTTAAATAAAGAAGATTTCGCCGATGTCTTATGCCACGAAATTTTAAGGGAAGATAGTTTCAATTATTTGAGTTTTAAGCTGTTTTCCCGGCTGATCGGCGAAGACGCGCACCAGGGAGTTGCTTCCGCATTGAAGGAGAAAATAAAAAATACAGGATCTTTAGAAAACGACCCCAAGCTCAGGAAGAGGGTCAGAGAGCTTTTTTCCGGAGCCGACAGCCTCTTTGTCCCCGAGTTTTACCGCCACGCCATTTCTTCGCTTTTTACCGGTAGGCCCGTAACGGAAGACTTTTCCTTTGACCGCGAAGCCCTGCAGATAAATTACTTTTTTTTATTGCTCAATCTATTCGCTCGAGAGGGCGATCAGGAGAGATTGAGCTTGATTTCCGGGCGTATCTTGGCAGAGGCTAACCGGCTAATCCAAAAGCGCCGCCTGGAATATTTAAAGTTTTTATGGGATGTTTTAACTCAAAAAAGAAAGGAGAGCCCGTCATTACTTGAAGTTTTTAAAGATTTGGATATTTGCATTTACGATTTTATAGAAAAGGCCGCTTTTTTAGATCAGCCGCCTGCGGGACTGGAATACTTTATAGATAAGACAGAGAAAAGCGTCCTGGGGTTTAATTACTACCTGGAAAACCTTTTTGACGAAGGAAAGGTTACTCCCTTTGCCCTCAGGCTGCTCTTAAAATTCTTTCCGGAAAAGCTGCCCCAGATTTACGAAGAGCTGGAAAAGAAACAATTCGATATTGATTTTCTCGGTAAAATCACCGCGGCCCTGAAAAGCGTCGATTCTTTCTTAAGCGAAAGCCTGCTTAAGCATATATTTTCTTTTTCCAATAACGTTATCAAGTTAGAGGTCTTAAAGGCAATGCGCGGTTTATCCCGGCATGATAACGAGTTTTTATTTTCTGTTTTAGAAACAGGAGATATCTTTTTAAAGAAGGCGGCCTTAGAGGCCCTGGACAAAGACGAGGCTGCCAGGAAAACGGCATTGGAAAAGTTATTATCTATTCCCAGCCCATTCGGCCGGAAAAATAAGCTGCTCATAGAAAATATCACGCTGATAGACGGGATGGGCTTAAAAGAGGCAGAGGGATATTTGGCCCCTCTTGCCGGAAGGCGTTTTTTCTGGAACAGGAGCATCAGAAAAAAAGCGCTGCAAACTTTAGGTAAGTGGCATGCTGGAAAAGATTGAAAGCTGTCTTAAGGAGTTTATTTCCTGTTTACAGGTAACCAGGATGTATCCTGCCTGGCACCCGCAATTTAAAAAGTCCATTGATAAGGCCTATCTTAGCCTGAAGGATGTTTTAAAGGACAGGCAGGATTTGACTATCGGGATTATCGGCGAGGAGCTGGTTTTTGAAAAAGAGATTTTTTTCGAGCTGAGCAAAATGTCCGCTCTGATCATCCGCTATTTAAAAGAAAGAGGCGTGGAGAGGATTATTTTCCTGCCCGGCTTAGAAAGCGAAGAGTTAAGCAGGTTCGTCAGCTTCTTATTGACCCCCAAGGAAGAGGTGCAGCGCCCGCCCCAGGAATATTTGAATCTCTTAGGAGTGAAAAATATAGCGGTAGGCAAAATCAAGGCCCCTGCGGCCGCTGCATCGGCCGAGGACAAGGTAGCAAAGTCAATGACCTATTTAAGTACTTATGAGAATTCCTTAGGCGAAGTAACCCGTTCCCTGGAAGCGGTGTTAAATGAAGAAACAATTGATTATCTGGCCTTGCGGCTTACCGTTACCGATGTGATGGAGAACCTTTTGGGCCGCTATCAGCATTTTTTAACTTTTGCCGCGCTGAAGAGATATGACGTCAGGACATTTTTTCATCTCCTGAACGTCTCCATACTTTCCATGTATTTTTCTTCCAAAATCGGTTTTGCCAAGGAGGAGATACTGGATATAGGGACTGCGGCGTTATTCCATGATATCGGCAAGACCTATATCTCCCGCAAGCTTATCCAGAAGTCGGATAAATTAACTGAAGAAGAGTTCACCCAAATGAAAAGCCATGTTATCGTCGGCACCGAGATCCTGCTTAAATACGTAGATACCTTGGGGATTTTACCGGTGGTAGTTTGTTTTGAGCACCATCTAAAATATAATTTAAAGGGCTATCCGAAAGTGTCATTCTATCAAAAACCGCATATTGCCTCGATGATTGTTTCTCTCTGCGACATTTACGACGCCCTCTCCCAGAGGAGGAGCTATAAGAGCGACTATCCTCCGGAGATGATTTATGATTTGATGCTGCGGCAAAAAGGCGACGTCTTTGAGCCGCAGCTTTTGGAGAGGTTCTTCCGGGTAATCGGCGTTTGGCCGGTAGGGACACTCCTGCTTTTAAGCGACGGCAGAGTCGCGGTGGCCAGGGAAGAAAACGAAGACGATATCTTCTGTCCTAAAGTTGAAGTTATCGCGCCCGCCGACAAAAAAGAGACCATTGATTTAAAAGCATTAAAAGGGAAAATTAAAATAGAACGCTCTTTAAATCCCCTGACCAGCGGCAAAGAATACCTTCCTTTAATTTGAGTTATTATATCCTATTTACAAATCTTAAGGCTTATATTATAATACTGCCTGAACATCAGGCAGGAGAGCGATGAAACAGACCGGTTTTGATAACGAAAAATACCTGAAAGAGCAGACGGCGGCGATTTTAGACCGGGTGAAGAGATTCGGGAATAAGCTTTATCTGGAGTTCGGCGGGAAACTTTTGTTTGATTACCACGCTGCGCGCGTCCTGCCCGGCTATGACCCCAATGTCAAGATAAGATTACTTCAGGAATTAAAGGATAAGATAGATATTGTCCTCTGTATTTATGCCGGCGACATTGAAAAAGGAAGGGTGCGCGGCGACTTCGGCATCACCTACGATGCCGCGACATTAAAGTTAATCGATGATTTAAGAAAGTGGGGCCTGGATATCCTGGCAGTAGTGATTACGCGCTTCAGCAATCAATCGGCAGCGGTGATTTTTAAGAATAAATTGGAACGCCGGGGCGTGAAGGTCTACTTACATTACCCGATAGAAGGTTATCCGGCGAACGTAGATTTAGTGGTCAGCGATAAGGGTTTTGGCAGGAATGAATATATAGAGACCGAGCATTCCATTGTCATCGTTACCGGCCCCGGCCCGGGCAGCGGAAAGCTCGCCACCTGCCTCTCGCAGTTATACCAGGAGCACAAGCGCTCGATAAACGCCGGTTATGCCAAGTTTGAGACTTTCCCTATCTGGAACCTGCCGCTGAAGCATCCGGTGAATGTGGCTTATGAAGCCGCCACCGCTGATATACAGGACTTCAATTTAGTCGACCCCTTTCATCTTAATGAAGATAATGAGACCGCGATAAACTATAACCGCGACGTGGAATCGTTTCCGATATTAAAATTAATCCTGAATAAAATATTCGACAAGAACGCCAAGCCCCTGATGTATCATTCGCCTACGGATATGGGCGTCAACCGCGCAGGCTTCGGCATCGTTGACGATCAGGCAGTGCAGGAGGCGGCAAAACAGGAATTAATCAGGAGGTATTTTCGCTATAATGCCGAATATGTCCTGGGGATAGAAAAGAAAGAGACCGTAGACAGGGTGATGATTTTGATGGAAGAGCAGGGAGTGAAAGTTATTGACCGGCCTGTAGTTGAGGTCGCTCGTAAAGCCGCGGAAGAAGCAGAGGCAAAAGGCAAGGGGAATGAAGGTATCTATTGCGGCGCGGCTATCCAGTTAAGTAACGGAAGGGTTATCACCGGCAAGAATTCAAAACTGATGCACGCCGCCTCCAGCCTGATCATGAACGCCGTCAAGGTCCTGGCCAATATCCCCGACGAGATTCTCCTGCTTTCGCCGCATATTATAAATCAGATCAGAAAATTGAAGGAAGGGATTATCGATACCGAATCCGAAAGCCTGGATTTGGAAGAAACCCTGATTGCCCTGGCGATCAGCGCCACTACCAACCATACCGCGGAACTGGCAATGAACAAGCTCGCGGAATTAAAAGGCTGTGAAGTGCATATGACGCATATCCCTACGCCCGGCGATGAAGTCGGCCTGAAGAGGTTAGGCGTCAATCTGACCACTGACGGCAAGTTTTCTTCCCCCAACCTCTTTGTTACTTAATCATGGCCACAACTATAAAATTCTTAGGCGGAGCAGGGACGGTTACCGGCTCAATGCATCTTGTCTTAGCGAATAAGTCAAGCGTCCTTTTGGATATCGGGCTTTTCCAGGGCAAGCGCGACGATTTTTACCGGGTAAACACGAATTTCCCCTACAACCCGCACAAGCTGGATGCCGTAATTTTATCTCACGCCCACATCGACCATTGCGGGAACCTGCCCAGTTTAATCAAGAAGGGGGCGCGTTGTAGAATCTATGCTACTTCCGCCACTAAAGATATAGCCAGGTTGATGCTGGAAGATTCGGGGAAAATCCAGGAAGAAGACGTCAAATACGTCAATAAAATCAATAAACGGCTGGGCCAGCCTTTAAGAAAACCGCTCTATACCAGAAGGGAAGCCGGCAAGGCGGCAAAGAGAATCCACCCGGTTTCTTACGGACAGAAAATCCAGATTAAGCAGAATATTTCTGCCGCGCTTTTTGACGCCGGGCATATCCTGGGCTCGGCGATTGTCGTCCTGGAGATAAAAGACGGCGGGAAGAACACTCGCCTGGGGTATGCGGTTGACTTGGGAAGAAAAGGCCTGCCGATGCTCAATGACCCGACTTTAGTGAAGCGGCTGGATTACCTGGTGTTAGAGAGCACCTACGGCGGCCGGCTGCATGCGCCCATTGAAGAAGCTAAGCTGAAATTAAAAACGGCAATTAACAATACCCTGGAGCGAAAAGGGAAAATCCTCATTCCTTCATTTACCCTGGAACGCACGCAGGAGGTAATTTATTTTTTAAACGAACTTTTAAAAGAGAAAGCCATACCGGCTGTACCCGTATATGTAGACAGCCCCCTGGCAACCGATATCACGGATGCCTTCCAGCGCCACATTGATTACATGGACAGGCAGACGCACCGGGCAATCCGCAGCGGAGACAACCCTTTTGAATTCTTGAACTTAAGGTTTATCCGCGACCGCAAGGAATCCAAGACCCTCAACAATGATAAGCGGCCGATGATTATTATTTCCGGGTCAGGGATGTGTGAATCGGGCAGGATTTTACATCACCTCAAAAATAATATTGAGGATTCCCGGAATACCATCCTCGTCGTCGGTTATATGGCCAGGGATACCCTCGGCAAGAGGATTGTCGACAGAGAGCGTTTTGTGCGCATCTATGGGATAGAATACGAGCTGAATGCCGAAGTCGTGGTGATTAACGCCTTTTCCGGGCATGCGGACAGGAATGAACTGGTAGATTTTGTTTCGGCAGCTTTGCCGATAAAACGGGTATTCTTAGTCCATGGAGACGCCGAGCAATCCCAGGCCTTAGCCGATGCGCTTAGCCAAAAAGGCCTGGATGTCTATATCCCGGCTAAAGGCGAAGAAATCTTGCTTAATTAGGGATTATGTGGTAGCATCATAACTCCCCGGGGACAGTTTTCAGATTGGCTCAAGAAACGTTTTAAGATTGGATTTAAAACTGTTTTAAGATTAGATTCAGAAACGTTCTCGGGTTGGGGGCAAAGGAGGAAACAAATGGCAGGCGGAAAAGCAAGACCAAAGAAAGATAAAGCGCTCAAAATTTCAAACGGAGAGTCGGTAAAAACAGGCCAAATCCTCGCCAGAGGTTTTAACGCGTATAAGGCCGGAATAAATGTTAAAGGGCAGGACACGATTTTTGCTTTGTGCCCGGGGAAAATCTATTTTACCAAGAAAAAGACCCCGCACGGAAAGTTCAGGACCTTTATTAACATCCAGCCGGCTTGATGGAGGCGCCGGCAAAGGCCAAGAAATATTCCCGGCTCAAATACGCCCTTTCGCTGGTTGACACGGCGTATCTGCTGCTCCTTCTTTTTTTATTCCAGGTAACCGGCCTGGCAAAAATCTTTGCCGGAATCTTTATTCTCCCCGCTTATCTTTTCGTCCTCTATATTATATATTATCTGTTGAATTTTCCGCTCAACTTATACCAAACTTTTATCTTAGAGCATCGCTTCGGCCTATCCAGCCAGAAAATCCGGGATTGGGCCGGAGATCAGCTTAAGTCAGGGGTAATCTTTTACCTGATTTTATTGATGCTCTGCGCCGCATTCTATTATCTGGTGAGAATACATCCCGCTACCTGGTGGCTTGAAGTATCCTTATTCTGGATATTTTTTAGCCTAATCCTGGCCAGGCTTACTCCGGCGGTAATCATCCCTTTATTTTTTAAATATAAAAAACTCGAAAGCGGGCCTCTGCGCGAGAGGATTATCAGGCTGGCGGATAAAATGGAAATAAGGCTTCTGGATATTTTTGAAATAGACTTCAGCAAAAAGACGCTTAAAGGCAATGCGGCTTTTGTCGGCTGGGGCCGCAGCCGCAGGGTTATCCTGGCGGATACCCTCAGGGGTAAATACTCTGACGATGAAATTGAGGTAATTTTAGCGCATGAGTTTGCGCACTATAAGTTAAGGCATTTGCTCAAACTGATTTTCATCAATTCGCTGGCGATCATTGCGGCTTTTTATTTTATCTTTAAGACCAGTAACGCCGTTTTAGGCGTATTTAACCTGTCGTCCTTGTCGGATCCGGCAGCGCTGCCGCTGGTTTTCATCTATTTTGTTGTGGTCGGGATAGTTATGCAGCCGCTGGAGAATTATCTTAGCCGCATTATGGAAAGGAATGCCGACAGGACGGCGCTGGAGATTACCGGGAATAAGGAAGCATTTATTTCGATGATGGAAAAGCTCAGTCAACAAAATCTCGCCGACAGGAATCCCCACCCCTTAATCAAGTTTTTCTTCTTTGACCATCCGCCGATTGACGAACGGATTGCCCTGGCAGGAAATCCAGGATAATCCGTCCCGCGCGCAGGCTCGCCCCCTTTTCGCCTAATGCGGATTTGACGCGGGCAAGCTCATTTTTCATCCGCTCTAGCTGCGCGGGGTCTTTGAGGATTTCTAAAACCTGCGCCGCTATTCGTTCGGGGCGCGCCTCAAACTGGATAAATTCAGGCACGATTTTTCTTTGCGCCACGATGTTTACCATGCCGATATAAGGGACCTTTACCTGCGGACGATAGAGGAGGTAATTCAACAGCCCCATTTTATAAATTATCACAAAGGGTTTGCCGAGGATTGCCGTCTCTAATGTGGCTGTGCCTGAGGCAACCAGGCAAAAATCAGCGCTATTCAGGCAATCGTAGGTATTGCCTTCGATTATCTCGAGGCCTATATCCATCCCGCTGATTTTACGGGCATAGATATCCCAGTTGACCTGGCTGGACTTGGCAACGACAAACTGGACATTGCCTAAGTTTTTTTGGATAAGCACAGCCGCCTTTAGCATTACCGGAAGAATGTTTTCTATTTCCGTTCTGCGTGAGCCGGGTAAAAGCGCAATGGTAGTTTTAGAATCTGAGAGCCTGAATTTTTTTAAAAATTCCCTTTTTTCCGTTACCGGCTGGACAATGTCTAATAAAGGATGTCCGGCGAAATTAACGTCTATCCCGTATTTTTTATAGAATTCTTCCTCAAATTTAAAGAGTACGATCATTTTGTGAACGTATTTCCTGATTGTCTCTAACCTTCCGGCCCTGGATGCCCAGACCTGCGGGCTGACATAGTAGATGACGGGAATTTTTTTATTGACGGTAGAAGCGAGCCTGAGGTTGAACCCGGAAAAGTCGACGAGGATGACGGCATGCGGATTGTCGGATTTTATTTTTTCCAGGATGAGTTTTTTTAAGCGCAGGAATTTAGGCAGTTTTTTTAAGGCGTCAAAGAAACCCAGGACCGCCAGGTCTTTGATGTCGCAGTAAATTTCCGCGCCCGCCTGGCGCATCAGGCTGCCGCCGACTCCGGAAATTCTTATTTCCGGGTTTATCTCTTTTAAGGCGCGCACGAGGCTGGCGGCATTGAGGTCGCCTGAAGCCTCGCCGCAGATAATCAGGAGGTGCTTTTTTTCCGCCATATCTGGTTTTGGATTTCCAATGCCACTGCCAGGGCATCCCTGGCAACCGCTCCCGAGACCAGGGGTTCTTTGCGTCTAATTACGCAATCCAGAAAAGATTCCAGTTCTTTTTCCAAGGGCTGCTCTTTTTCGATGGGCAGGTTTTCTTTGCTGATTTGCGCACCGCTCTTTCTGTAGACGCTGGCTTTAGCCTCTTTATAATCCAGGGATATATAGGTATCCTGCTGGAAGATCCTGATTTTACGCATTACCTCATCGGAGACGCGGCTGGCAGTGAGGTTGGCGACGCAGCCATTGGCAAAGGTAATCCGGGCATTGGCAATATCCTCAAAATTCGTCAGCACATTTACGCCCACGGATTCAATTTTCTTTATTTTCGCCGGGACCAGCCCTGAAATAATATCTATATCGTGGATCATGATGTCCAGCACTGCCCCGACATCCAGGGAGCGGTGGGGAAAGGGGCTTAAGCGGTGGCATTCGATAAATTGGGGGTTTTTAATCAGCTTCTGCGTGGCGGCAAAGGCGGAGTTGAACCTTTCAATGTGGCCTACCTGCAGGATGAGGTTATTCTTCTTAGCCAGCTTAATCAGGGAATCCGCTTCTTTAAGATTAGTAGTGAACGGCTTCTCCACCAGCGTATCTATCTTATGTTTTAATAAGTCAGAGGCGATTTGGTAATGCAGTTTGGTCGGTACGGCAACGCTCACCGCGTCTACCTTGCCGATGAGTTCTCGATAGTCGGCATAAGCGGGGACATTAAGGCTGCGGGATATTTCTCCCAGCCGGTCTTTATCCGTATCGCAGACTGCTGCCAGGGCAGAATCTGCCGACTGGCTGTATACCCTGGCATGAAGACTGCCCAAATGGCCGACGCCTACCACCCCCACTCTTATCTTATCCATATCCAGAATAATAGCAGACCCCCTGCCAAGTTGCAACTGAATTTTTGTAATTGACCGACAAAGCAATACAGTTTATAATACAAACAATGATGAAAAGGGCATTTACTTTATTGGAATTAATCGTGGTAATCGTGATTATCGGCGTTCTGACAACTTTAGGGATCATTCAATATGGTAAAGTAGTAGAAAGGGGCAGAAGCGTTGAAGCAAGGAGTATTTTGGGAACATTACGTAAATTACAGGCTAGCTATTATCTGGAGCACGGAAGCTATTGCTGCGGAGGCGTGGATAGCCCGGATGGATTAGGCCTGGGTGTGCCTGCGCTAGAGGCAGACATGTGTCAGCCGACCCACTATTTTACGTATTGGTGCGATCCAACTTCTGGCGCCTGCACAGCTCAGAGATGCTCAGAGGATGGTTATTTCGCCGGCGGCAAGCCGCCCGGCGCAAAAGAGTCCTATTGGATAACGCTCTATCCGGACGGCCATTTTGAATACGAGGGCACTGTTCCCTAGCGATAAATTAGCTGAATTAGGGGACGGTTCTGTTTTTAAGCTGGGACCGTCCCCTGTTTTTTAAAACCTCGACAAAAAGCCGTAAACATGATAAGATATACTACATTATGAAGGATTATCGCAGGTTATTCAGCTTTGCCAGGCCTTATTACGGCCTGTTGGCTTTGTCCGGCATTTTTATGGGCATTGTCACTTTGTTTGACGTCTTCCGCTTAAGCGCGATTGTGCCGTTTATAGACCGGGTCTTTACGAATAAACCGATTATTTTCACCAGCGGCAAGTTCCCGCCCTTCATAGAAAATATCCTGAATCAACTCAACGCCTTAACGCCTTTCAAGGTCCTTTACCTTTTGCTGATTGTCATGCCGGTTGCCCTGGTCATCAGGGCGATATTCGAATTTTTACACTCTTATATTATGTCTGACGTGGGGCAAAAAGTAATCCGGGACGTGCGTAATTTAGTCTACGCTAAACTGCAGAGCCTGTCTTTGGATTATTTTACCCGGAAAAGAAGCGGCGAGCTGATTTCGCGGATTACCAACGATGTGAAAGTGATAGAAAACGCCGTTTCCTACGGCCTGACGGATTTACTCTACCAGGGTTTCCAGGTCATTTGTTTTAGCGTTACCGCCTTTTTAATCAACTGGAAATACGCCTTAATCGCCGTAATCGTCTTGCCGTTGGTGGCTATCCCGATGGTGACGGTAGGCAAGGTCCTGCGCAAGCTGAGTAAAAAGTCGCAGGAGAAGATGGCGGATATCAATTCTTTATTAGTCGAGACATTTATCGGCGTAAGGATTGTCAAGGCATTCTGCATGGAAGAAAAGGAAATCTCGAAATTTAAAGGCCAGAATCAGGATTACTACAAACTGGCGATGAAGTCAATCAAGAGGATGCTGATCTTAGGCATCGCCACGGAATTAATGGGCGTGGCCGCAGCGCTCCTGATTATCTTCTACGGCGGCAGGGAAGTCCTGGAAGGAAGGCTTTCTTTCGGGGTATTTACCTTATTTATGGCGGCGCTGCTTTCTCTGATCCGGCCTTTTAAGAAATTAAGCCAGGTGAATTCGATAGTGCAGCAGGCAATCGCGGCGGTAAAGAGGATTTATGAAATTTTAGATATACAGCCGGCGATAAAAGAGGCGCCTGGAGCGAAAATACTCCTCCCCATAAAGGAAAGTATTGTTTTTAAAAATGTGTGTTTTAGCTATGCCGAGCGGCTGATTTTAGAAGACATCAACCTTCAGGTGCGCCCGGGGTCAACCTTGGCCGTGGTCGGTCCCAGCGGCGTCGGCAAGACTACGCTGGTGGATCTCCTGCCGCGCTTTTATGACCCGCAGCGCGGCGCGATTTTAATTGACGGGGAGGATATCAAAGGCGTCACTTTAGGCTCATTGCGGCAGCAAATCGGGATTGTCACGCAGGAGACTATCTTATTCAACGACACGGTCAGGGCGAATATCGCTTATGGCAGGGCCAGCGCCTCCGATAAAGAGGTTCAAGAAGCGGCAATGCAGGCCTATGCGCATGAGTTTATTTTGCGCCTGCCCCTTGGCTACGATACGGTTATCGGCGACAGAGGGATGAAGCTTTCGGGCGGCGAGAAGCAGCGGATTGCTATTGCCAGGGCATTGCTGAAAAACCCGCCGATTTTAATCTTGGATGAAGCTACCTCACAGTTGGACGCGGATTCAGAAAGAGTTGTGCAGCAGGCGCTGGAGCGTTTGATTCACGGGCGCACCGCGCTGATTATTGCCCACCGCTTATCCACAGTAAAATCTGCCTCCCAGATCGCCGTTCTGGATAAAGGCAGGGTCGTAGAGACGGGTACCCATCAGCAGCTCCTGGAGAAGAACGGCTTATATAAACGGCTTTACAGTATGCAGGAATTTATCGCATAAAAATCGCATAAAAATCGCATAAAATAGTTGCATCTTATTAAGATTGTGATATACTCATAAAATTACCTTAATCCAAGGTAGGACGAAGCTTAGAGATTATTAACCGTTTAAAAAGGGGGAATAAAGAGTGCCTTCAGATTTAATTAAACAGCTCTTGGAAGCCGGCGTGCATTTCGGCCACAGGACCGCGCGCTGGAATCCCAAGATGAAAAAATTTATCTTTGGAGAAAGAAGCGGTATTTATATTATCGACTTAGAAAAGACCGAGGAGTGCCTGAATACGGCGCGGGATTTCCTGCTGGATATTACCGCAAAGGGCGAGTTCGTCTTGTTTGTCGGGACAAAAAAACAGGCCCAGGAGGCAGTTTTAGAGCAGGCGGTGCGCGCCGGGATGTATTATGTAACCGAACGCTGGCCGGGAGGATTATTGACTAATTACGCTACGGTGAAAAAGAGCATCAACCGCCTGCGCGAGATAGAGAAAATGAAGGAAGACGGCACCTTCCAGAAGTTTACCAAAAAAGAAATTGCCCGCCTGGAGAAGGAGCTTTACAAATTAAAGAAGAACTTTTCCGGGATAGCCGCGATGGAGAGGATGCCCGGAGCGCTCTTTATCGTTGACGCGAAAAAGGAAGAGACCGCGGTAAGAGAGGCGAGGCGCCTTTCCATACCGATAGTCGGGCTGATTGATACCAATTGCGACCCCAAGCTGGTTGATTATCCCATCCCCGGCAATGATGATGCCGCCAAATCCATACGTTTAATCGCGACCCTCATCGCGGACAGCATCATCGCAGGGAGGAAGAAGTTTCTTTCCTATCTTTCGGAAAGCGGCGTGGCGGTTGATTCGGAGAAAGAAAAAGCCGAACTGCCGGAAGTGCTTCCCGAAGAGGAAAAAAAGATAGAAGAAATCGAAGAAATCGTCGAGACTACAACAGAAGCAGGAGAGGAAGATAAGTCCGTAAAGAAAGCGCGCCTGGGCAGAATTCAGGAAGAAAAATTAAGAACTAAAAAGAAGGTATAAGATAAAATGAAAAAAATCCCTTTAGATTTGATTAAAGAATTACGGAATTTAACCTTGGCCAGCGTGGCCAATTGTAAAGCGGCACTCGAAGAAGCCGGCGGAGATATCAAAAAAGCATCCGAATTGTTGCGCCGGCGCGGCCTGGAAATCGCGGCAAAAAAACAAAGCCAGGCGGCGAAGGAGGGCAGGATTGAGGCCTATGTCCATATGGGAAACAAGGTCGGCGTGCTTCTGGAGGTATCCTGCGAAACGGACTTTGTGGCGCGTAACAGCGATTTCGCCCAGTTTACCAAGGATATCGCGATGCAGATTACCGCCTGTAACCCCGGTTACACAAAAAAGGAAGATGTGCCGCAGGACGTGCTTGACCAGGAGAAGGACAAAGAGCGTTTTTTCAAGGATAATTGTTTGCTGGAGCAGGCCTTTATTAAAGACCCGGCTATTGCCATTAAAGATTACTTAGGGAGCCTAATCGCCAAAATGGGCGAGAATATCAGCATCCGCAGGTTCACGCGTTACAAAATTGGCGAATAATGAGTAAGCCCTGTTATAAAAGGATAGTTCTGAAATTAAGCGGCGAAGCCCTCCAGGGTAAAAAAACCCACGGTATAGAGCAAAGAGTTTTAGTTTCGATTTCCCGCCAGATAAAAGAGCTTAAGGGTTTAGGTATAGATGTGGCTATAGTCTTGGGCGGCGGTAACATCTTCCGCGGCCGGGAGAATAGCGGCTTGCGCGGCCTGGAGATGGACCGCTCTGTAGCCGACTATATGGGGATGCTGGCTACGGTAATAAACGGCCTGGCGCTGCAGAATGTCCTGGAAAAGATCGGCCTGCCGACGCGGGTGATGACTGCCATCGAAATGCAGCGGATAGCCGAACCCTATATCAGGAGAAGGGCAATCCGGCACCTGGAAAAGGGGCGCGTAGTGATTTTTGTCGCCGGAACAGGTAACCCTTATTTTACCACCGATACCGCGGCGGCGCTGAGAGCGATCGAGATAAATGCCGATGCGATATTAAAGGCAACCAGGGTGGACGGCGTTTATTCTGCCGACCCTTTAAAAGTAAAGAACGCCAGGAAGTTCAAGCAGCTGCAATATATCGACGTCTTAAACAAAGGGCTGAAGGTGATGGACGCCACTGCCATCAGCCTCTGCATGGATAATAAATTGCCTATTGTCGTGTTTAATCTGAATAGAGAAGGCAACATCAAACGGGTAGTAATGGGCGAAAAAATCGGTACGGTTGTGGTATAGCAGGAGGCAAGCGATGACTGCCAAAGAAGTTTTACACGGCACAGAAGAAAAAATGAAGAAGGCGATTGATTCGGTAACGCGCGCATTTTCCGAAATCAGGACAGGCAGGGCCAGCCCCGGGCTGGTAGAAGGCCTGCATGTCGATTACTACGGAACGCTGACGCTATTGAAGCAGCTGGCTTCTATTTCCGTGCCGGCGGTAAACCTGGTTGTGATACAGCCCTGGGACGTATCCGCGATTGCCGAGATTGAAAAGGCGATTATGAAATCCAATTTGGGGATTACTCCTTCTAATGACGGAAAATTAATCCGGCTGGCGATTCCGGCTTTATCCAAGGAAAGGCGGCAGGAATTGGTAAAGATAGCGCATGAGATGACAGAGGAAGGCCGGGTATCCTTGCGCACCATCAGGCGCGAGGCAAAAGAGCATTTGGAAAGGCTGGAAAAAGACAAGCTGATTACCGAGGATGACAAGTTCAGGGCTATTGATGAACTGCAGAAACTCGTTGATAAACACATCGCCAAGATAGACGAGTTGTTGAAAAGCAAAGAAAAGGAAATTTTGGAATTTTAAATCTTGGGCCTCTAGCTCATCTGGTAGAGCAGCGGCTTTTTAAGCCGCGTGTGCCGAGTTCGAGTCTCGGGAGGCTCACGAGTTTTTTTACGCGGACGTGGCGGAACTGGCATACGCGTATGGCTTAGGACCATATGGGGAAACCCTTGGGGGTTCAACTCCCTCCGTCCGCACTATTTGAGTGCGACGGAACCGTTGAGAAAAAAATCATAGCCAGTGACGCGGGAGTGGCTCAGTTGGTAGAGCGCAACCTTGCCAAGGTTGATGTCGCGGGTTCGAACCCCGTCTCCCGCTTACTTTTGCGAAGACAGGAGCAAAAGTATAAATAAAAATAAGCTACAACAAGGAGAAGGCAGATGAAGATTATGGATTTTTTGTCAAAGAAGGCAATCATCACGGATATAAAATCCACAAAAAAAGAAGAGGTAATCAGGGAATTGGTAGAGGCATTAATCAACGCCGGCGAGATTGAAAAACGCAACCGCAATAAGCTTATCGAGGCGCTCTTGGCCAGGGAGGCCCTGGGCTCGACTGCCATCGGGCAGGGGGTAGCGATACCGCACGCCAAGGCAGACTGCGTGGAAAAATTGATTGCCGTCTTCGGTCTTTCCAAAAAAGGCATAGACTTTGATTCACTGGACGGGGAACCCGCCTTCATTTTCTTTTTATTATTAGCCCCTCAGGATTCCGCCGGGCCGCACCTTAAGGCATTGGCAAGGATATCGCGCCTTTTGAAGGATAAATATTTCCGCGATAGTTTGCGTGCCTGTGAAGACGAAAAATCCGTTATCCGCATCATCAGCCAGGAAGATGAAAAAAAGCTTTAATCTGATAAAGGAAATAATGCGCGTTAAATTCAAGGGCATATTCCGCTGGCTCTATCCGGGCATCGGTATCAAGCGCTGGATGGGCATGGCAGTTTTAGGCGTAATATTAATAGTGGTCGGTTCCGCCTATCTACGCGCCGAAGAATACTGGGTACTCCAGATATTAGATACGGTAATCCTGATTTCCGGTATTATTATTTTAATCTTAGGCATCAAGCAGATGGTGCGCGCTTTCGTGACCGCGTTTATGCCTGCTTCCAAGGATACGGAGTTAATAGACATTCTTTATCAGAAGAAGCAGCTCGGCCGGGGGCCGAAGATTGTGGCGGTCGGAGGCGGCACGGGGCTGTCCGTGCTTTTAACCGGCTTGAAGGAATACACCTCTAACATTACCGCCGTGGTTACGGTTGCCGACGACGGAGGCTCTTCGGGGCGCTTAAGGCAGCAATTTGATATTCTGCCCCCCGGAGACATCCGCAATTGCCTGGTGGCTCTGGCTGACGCGCCGGCGTTGATGCGCGATTTATTCCAGTTCCGCTTTGACTCCAGCTCTGAATTGGCCGGGCACAGCTTCGGGAACCTTTTTATTACGGTAATGACCAGGTTAACCGGGGATTTTGAGAAGGCGATTAAAGAGACGAGCAAGGTTTTGGCCCTGAAGGGACAGGTAATTCCTTCTACTTTAAATAATGTGGTCTTGGTAGCCAGGCACAAGGACGGGTCGGTCACCGAAGGCGAAGACAAGATTCCAAAATCCCGCATCCCGATAGAGAAAGTTTCGCTTAAGCCGCTGGAGCCCCAGGCGACACCCGAAGCAATCAAAGCGATAGAGGAAGCCCAGATTATTGTTTTGGGGCCGGGTTCGCTTTATACCAGTATTATACCGAACCTGCTGATTAAAGAAATCACCGAGAGCATTGCCGCCTCTTCGGCGATTAAAATATACATCTGCAATATTATGACCCAGCCCGGAGAGACGGACGGGTTTCGCGCCTCCGAGCATGTAAAGACGCTGGTTGCGCACAGCCATCCGCGTATCCTTGATTATTGCATCTTGAATACGGGAGAAATCCCTCAGCCGATACTTAATCGTTATGTAAAGGAAAAGTCTTACCGGGTGAGCCCCGACAGGCAGAACATAGAAAGCATGGGTTACCGGGTGATTGAAGACGATGTCAGTATTACCGATGACGTAGTCAGGCACGACCCGCTGAAGCTGGCAAAAATAATTTTTAGTTTTTTCGAAGAGATATAATCTTTTAATCAGATGCCTCTATTGAAGAAGAAAGTAGTGATCAAGAACAAACAGGGCCTGCATGCGCGGCCGGCGGCGCTCTTCGTGCAGATTGCCAATAAATTTGATTCCCGTATCAGCGTCAAGCGCGACAACGAAGAGGTGAACGGAAAGTCGATTATGGGTATCCTGATGCTGGGCGCGGAAAAGGGCAGCATGATTATCATTGAAGCGGAAGGCGACGACGCGCAGGTGGCTCTTGCGGAGCTGGAAAAAATCGTCGTGAGCGAGGAATAAATATGCTACAGATTAAAGGGATAGCAGCGGCTTCGGGGATTAGTATCGGCCCGGCCTATAAAATAGGCAAGGAAGAGCTTGTTATCCCCAGGGTAGAGATACGCGAAGAAGAGATACCTCTTCAGATCCAGCTTTTTGAGGAGGCGCTGATTAAGACGCGCCGGGAGATTATCGACCTGCAGAAGCGTATTGCCGGCGAGATGGGCCAGGAAGAGGCCCAGATTTTCGACGCGCACCTCTTGGTTCTTGAAGACCGGATGCTGATTGAAGAAGTGATTACGCGCCTGAAGAGGGAGCGTATCAATGCCGCCTATATTTTTTCGGAAGTCCTGAGGAAATATGTCGAAGTTTTTTCCAAGATCGAAGACGAATATTTAAAGGAGCGCACCGCGGATATTAACGACGTGGGCAAACGGGTTCTCCGCAACCTCCTGGGGAAAGAACGCCGGCCTTTTGAAGACCTGAAAGAAAAGGTGGTGCTGGTAGCGCATGACCTCTCTCCTTCGGACACCGCGGCAATGCATAAACAGAATGTTTCGGCTTTTGTCACCGATATCGGAGGCAAAACCTCGCATACGGCGATTATGGCTAAATCCCTGGAGATACCGGCGGTAGTCGGTGCCGAAGGGGTAACCGTAAAGATTAAGACCGGCGATACGCTCATCGTTGACGGCTCTACGGGTATTGTCATCGTAAATCCGGATGAAGAAACTTTAGCCCTTTACCGCCGCGAATTAGAAAAGTTTAAAGGCTTTGCCGAAAAATTCCTGGCGGTAAAAGACCTGCCGGCGGTTACTCTCGACGGCAAATCTATCGAGATCAGCGCGAATATAGAGTTGCCCGAAGAGGTCCCTGCGGTAAAATTGCACGGGGCCTTTGGCATCGGGCTTTACCGCAGCGAATTTTTCTATATGAACAGGAAAGAGCCGCCTAGCGAAGAGGAGCATTACCAGGCATATAAATATGTAGCCGAAGAGATGATGCCGCACCCGGTGATTATCCGGACCCTGGATTTAGGCGGAGATAAATTTTTATCGCAGTTCGAAATGCCCCACGAGATAGAGCCGTTTCTCGGCTGGCGGGCAATCAGGTTTTGCCTGGCCCGGCCGGATATATTTAAGGTGCAATTGAGGGCGATATTGAGGGCCTCGGTACACGGAAAGTTAAAACTGATGTACCCGATGATTTCGGGTATCGAAGAATTGAAACAGGCTAACGCGATACTGGAAGAAGCCAAAGACGAACTGAAGAAAAAAGGCGTACCTTTTAACAATGATATTGAAGTGGGCGCGATGATCGAGGTTCCTTCGGCGGCATTGACCGCTGACCTCCTGGCAACTGAGGCGGATTTTTTCAGCATCGGCACCAATGACCTCATTCAGTATTCTCTGGCAGTCGACCGCGCCAACGAAAAAGTCGCTTATCTTTACGATCCGGCGCATCCGGCGGTTTTAAGGATGATCAGGAACATCATTGAATCGGCGCATAATGCCGGTATCTGGGTGGGAATGTGCGGGGAAATGGCGGGTGAACCCAGTTTAGTCTTATTACTTTTGGGTTTGGGCCTGGATGAATTCAGCATCCCGCCGCTGCTCATCCCGGAAGTAAAATATATCATCCGCTCGGTTACCTTAAAACAGGCAAAGAGCCTTGCCTTGGAGGCTTTGAAGCTTTCTACGGGAAAAGAAGTGGAAGAGTTCAGCCGGGTGAAATTAAAGGAAATCATCGGAGAGTGATGAAAAGAAGTTTAACTTTAGAGAATATCCGTAAGCTCGACAAAGCGAATATGCTGGGGCTGTTGCTGGATTTTCCGCTGCAGCTTAGGCAGGCAAAAGAGATAGCCGATGTCGTAAAAATACTTTTTGCCAAAAGGGATTTTCAGAAAATTGTCTTTACGGGGCTCGGCGGTTCGGCGATCGGAGCGGACCTGGTCAGGTCGTACCTCTATTTTGAGAGCAGGCTGCCGATGATCGTGCTGCGCGAATACGATTTGCCCGCCTGTATAGACAGCGGGACTTTAGTATTTGTTTCGAGCTATTCGGGTAATACCGAAGAGACGCTCTCCGCTTATCGCCAGGCAAAAGAGAAAGGCGCGACCATCATCGCGGTTTCTTCCGGCGGGGTATTGGAAGAATCCGCCCTAAAAGATAAGGTTACTTTTATCAGCATACCAAAGGACTCGCCGCCGAGGTGCGCCCTGGGATACATGAGTATTATACCTTTATGCGTATTGGCTAATCTGGGCTTAGTCAAGGACGCGTCTTCCTCTATCAGCCAGGCAGCCGCGTTCCTGGAAGATTTAAGAAAGAGCCTCAAGCCCCAAACGGGCGTTAAGGATAATCCCGCTAAATATATAGCGGCAAAACTTTTTAATAAATTCCCCGTTATTTATTCGAGTTCCATACATTTTGATGTCGCGGCCACGCGCCTTAAAGGGCAGCTGGCGGAGAATGCCAAGGCGCTTGGCTCAAGCCACGTCTTTCCGGAGATGAATCATAATGAGATTGTCGGATGGCAGAACCCGAAGAAATTATTTAAGAATTTTATCGTGCTGCTGCTCAGGGATAAAGCGGTAAACCCGCGCGTCAACAAAAGGATGGAAATCACCAAGGATATCCTGCGCAAGGAAGGCGTAGAAGTCCTGGAGGTCTGGTCGCGGGGAGAAGGTTTGCTGAGCAGGATGTTTTCCCTGATATATATAGGCGATTTTATCTCCTATTATCTGGCGATACTTTACGGAATTGACCCGACGCCCGTAGAGAGGGTCACTTATTTAAAGAACCAGTTAGCGCAAAGCCGATGAAAGCTTTAATTTTAGCCGCCGGCTATGCCACCAGGCTGTACCCTTTAACCGAGGATTATCCCAAGCCCCTGCTAAAGGTAGGGGCTAAACCGATTATCGATTATATCGTCGATAAACTTGAGAAGCTTGCCGGGATAGACGAAATTATCGTAGTTACCAACAGCAGGTTTATTTCTCATTTCCGGGCCTGGCAGCGGGGTTTAAAGCTGAAAAAACCCTTAAGCCTGGTAGACGACCTCACCAAGAGCCTGAAAGACAAGCGCGGCGCTATCGGAGATATGGATTTTGCCATCGCTAAGAAAGGCATTAGAGACGATTTGTTGATTATCGGCGGAGATAATATCTTTGACGGGGACCTGGAGAATTTCCTTCTTTTTGCCAGAAACAATAAGCCAAACCCGGTAATCGGCGCCTATAAGATAAAGGATAAGAAGGAGACAAAAAAATACGGCGTGCTCGGCCTTGATAAAAAAAAGAGGATTATTGATTTTCAGGAGAAGCCGGATAAAGCGAAGTCCCGCCTGATAGCAATGTGCCTTTATTATTTTCCTAAAGAGAAATTACATTTGATTAGAGGCTATTTATCGGCTGCCCGCGGCAAGCGCGACGCCACCGGTTTCTACATCGATTGGCTGCGGAAAAGGGTGCCGGTTTACGGTTATGAATTTAAGGGGCATTGGTTCGATATCGGAGATTCCAAGTTTTATAAAGCGGCAAAAAATATTTTTAAATAAGGAGATTTCTCATGAGTTTGCGCAAACATTTTTTTACTTCCGAATCGGTAGGCAAAGGGCATCCGGATAAGGTTTGCGACCAGATATCCGACGCGGTGTTGGATGAAGTTTTACGGCTTGAACCCAATAAAGAAAGAAGCAGGGTTGCCTGCGAGACTTATGTAACGATGGGGCTTTTAATCGTGGGCGGAGAAATTACGACCACAGCCTACGTGGATATACAGAAACTCGCGCGCAGGATTATCAAAGAAATAGGCTACACTCACCCTAAATACGGTTTTGATTATGAGACCTGCGCGATTGTGAATACGATTAACTCGCAGTCCCCGGATATCGCCCAGGGCGTCAATGCCGGAGGGGCGGGGGACCAGGGGATTATGTTCGGCTTTGCCTGCCGCGAGACGGAGGAGCTGATGCCTTTGCCGATTATGATGGCGCATAAGTTAGTCAAACGCATAGCAGCGGTGCGCGAAGAAAATATTTTGAAATACCTGGGGCCGGATTGTAAATCGCAGGTGACGGTGGAATACCATAACGGAGTCGCCAAGCGCATCGACTCGGTTGTCCTGGCCTGCCAGCACACCGCTTCAATTCTGGATAAGACGGGCAAGCGCATTACTTCGCGGGCGCGCCAGGAATTAATCGATGCAATCGCAAAGCCGGTATTAAAAGGGCTGATTGACAAAAATACAAAATACTACGTGAACCAGACAGGAAAGTTTATCATCGGCGGTCCGCAGTCGGATACCGGAATGACCGGGAGAAAAATTATCGTCGATACCTATGGCGGAAGCGTGCCGCACGGCGGGGGCGCATTTTCCGGCAAGGACCCGACAAAAGTAGACCGCTCGGCAGCCTATATGTGCCGTTACATCGCAAAAAACATCGTTGCCGCAGGCCTGGCAGAGAGATTATTAGTCCAGCTGTCTTATGTGATCGGTTACGCAGAACCGCTTTCTGTATATGTAGACAGCTGCGGCACCGGGAAATTATCCGATGAAAAATTAGTTAAGCTGATCCGCGAGAATTTTGAGCTGACGCCCAGGGGAATAATTAATGCCCTGGATTTATTGCGGCCGATCTTTAAGAAAACCGCCTGTTTCGGCCACTTCGGCAGGAATGAGCCGGAATTTAACTGGGAAAAGACGGATAAAGTAGCTGCCCTGAAGAGGCAGGCAGCGCGTTTATAGTTTTTAAAGCAGGAAAGGAAAATATGAGCCAGGATATCCAGGATATAAAGTTGGCCGGAAAAGGCGCCTTGCGCATTGAATGGGCGCGCAATAATATGCCGGTGTTGGGCTTGATTGCCCGGAGGTTCGCCAAGGAAAAGCCGTTAAAGGGGCTGAAGATTGCCGCCTGTTTACACGTCACCACGGAAACCGGGGTTTTGACGGAAGTATTAAAAGCAGGCGGTGCCAGTTTATCGGTTTGCGCTTCCAACCCGTTATCCACGCAGGACGATGTGGCGGCAGCGCTGGTTAAAAATCTGAAGGTCCCGGTCTTTGCCGTCAAGGGCGAGGATACCAAAACTTATTATCAGCATATCAAGTCGGTACTGGCGACAAAGCCGGATATTACGATGGATGACGGCGCAGATTTGGTAAGCATGGTGCATAGCTCAAAGCCCGCGCTTCATCGTAATATTATCGGAGGCACGGAGGAAACGACTACGGGCGTGATCAGGTTAAGGGCTTTGGCCGGCCAGGGTAAGTTACGCTACCCGATTATCGCGGTAAACGACGCCCAGACCAAACATTTATTCGATAACCGCTACGGCACCGGGCAATCTACGATAGACGGGATTATCCGGGCGACGAACAAGCTGTTGTCGGGCGCCAACTTTGTGGTTTGCGGCTATGGCTGGTGCGGCCGGGGTGTGGCGATGCGGGCAAAAGGCATGGCCAGCCGCGTAATCGTAGTTGAAGTCGACCCTTTACGCGCCCTGGAAGCAACGATGGACGGCTATGAAGCGATGCCGCTCAAAGAGGCGGCGAAAATCGGGGATATATTCCTGACTACCACCGGCGATACCAGCGTCATCCGCAGGGAGCATTTTCTCCTGATGAGAGACGGAGCGATTGTGGCTAACGCGGGGCATTTTAACGTAGAGATAGATATTCCGGCGTTAAAAAAATTAAGCCGGGCGAAAAAACGCATCCGTGATTTTGTCGATGAGTATATCTTAAGGGACGGCCGTAAGATTTATCTGCTCGGCGAAGGCCGGCTGATTAACCTGGCGGCAGCCGAAGGCCACCCGGCGCAGGTGATGGATATGTCCTTTGCCAACCAGGCGCTTTCCGCGGAATATATCGTTAAGCATTATAAAGAATTAGAGAACGATGTCTATAAAGTGCCAGAAGATATAGATAAGAATATCGCCCGCTTAAAGTTAAAATCAATGGGGATTAAAATAGACGGCTTGACCGGAGAGCAGAAAAAGTATCTTTCCAGCTGGGAATTAGGGACATAAGGCCGGCGAAAGGTAAAAAAAGGACGGTGAATTATGGAAAAAATATTATTTGCCGACGATGATGTTGATATACAGGAAATAGCCAGGAGCATACTTACCAAAGAAGGCTATGAAGTGATTGTCGCCAAAGACGGCGCCGCTGTTTTGAGCCTGGCAAAGGCGCATAAGCCGGATTTGGTCATCCTGGATTATCTGATGCCGGTTTTAAACGGGATAGAAGCCCTTAAGGCCCTGAAGAAAGACGAGGAAACCAACCCTATACCGGTCTTGATGGTGACTGCCTATCCTGACCAGAAAGAAGAGAGCCTTTATGCGGGGGCTGCCGATTTCATCGCCAAACCCATAGAAAAAGCCGACCTTTTATTGCGGGTAAAGTCAATTTTAAAAGTCCGGCACATCAAGAACGAATTACAGAAAATCATCGCCTATTTGGCGGAACTGGAAAAATAATCAGTGATGGCGCTCAAAAGAATTGCGGTCCTTACTACTGGCGGGGATGCTCCCGGCATGAACGCGGCGATACGCGCGGTAGTGCGTTACGGGACACACCATAAATTAGAGGTAATCGGCGTATTCCGCGGCTGGTGGGGCCTGATTAACGAAGAGTTGAAATTATTAGACCATCGCGCGGTTTCCGGGATTATCAGCCAGGGCGGGACAATTTTGAAGACCGGCCGCTGTCCGGAGTTTGAAACCAGAGAAGGCCAGGAGCGGGCGTTTAATACCGTAAAGAAGAATGGCATCGGCGGCCTGGTAGTCATCGGCGGTAACGGGAGTTTTCAGGCGGCGCACGCCTTTTATACAAACTATAAGGTGCCTTGTATCGGGATCCCGGCCTCTATTGATAATGATATTAACGGCATAGACGTGACGATTGGCTCGGATACGGCGATAAATACAGCGCTTTACGCGATTGATAATATCCGCGATACCGCTACTTCCATGGAGAGGATTTTTGTGGTAGAGGTAATGGGCAGGAATAGCGGATTTATTGCCCTCAAAGCCGCCCTGTCCGGCGGATGCGAAGATGCGGTTATACCGGAGAGAAAATTTGATTTGCAGGCCACCTGCGACGCTATCGTCGAAGGGAATCTAAAAGGCAAGATCAGCTGGATTATTATTGTGGCTGAAGGAGCCGGCAGCGCTGCGGATATCGCGCAAAAGATAACCGAAATGACCGGCTTAGAAACACGGGCAGTGGTTTTGGGGCATATCCAAAGAGGAGGCCGTCCTACCGCTTTCAGCCGCGAACTGGCTTTAAGATTGGGGCGGGCGGCAGTTGATTCTTTGCTTCAGGGGCAATCAGATAAGGCGGTCGCGCTGCGCGACGGTCAAATTGCAACCATAGACCTGGAATTTACCGTCGCCAAAAAAGAATTAGAAGTCGATAATATTTATAACCTGATTAAGATATTGACCTAAGGGAGGAGTACATCATGGGAAGGAAGCCTTTGGAGATTGATAAAATCGCGCTGGATTTAATCATCGCCGATGATCCGGCCGTAAAAAAGAAATTGGCAAAAAAGATAGTTACCCTCGCCTATAAAAAGGGGATTTATCCTTCAAGCATTCATGAACTTTATATAGCGCGCGGCAGGGGGGATTTCAGCGGTTTTACCGTGCCGGCGATAAATTTACGGAGCATGACTTATGACCTGGCCAGGGCGATCTTTCGCGTCGCCAAAAGGAATAATTCCGGCGCTTTTATTTTTGAAATTGCCAAATCCGAAATGGGCTATACGGCTCAGCCGCCGATAGAATATGCGGCGGTAGTTTTGGCGGCGGCAATCAAGGAAGGTTATGCGGGAGCGGTCTTTATCCAGGGCGACCATTTCCAGGCGAATGCCAAGAAATTCCAGGAGAACCCCGAAAAGGAACTAGAAGGGCTCAGGGCATTAATCAGCGCAGCGATTGAGGCGGGATTTTATAATATCGACATAGATTCTTCGACCTTGGTCGATTTAAGCAAGGCGGACATCAAAAAACAGCAGTATAATAATTACGAGGTTTGCGCAAAGCTTACGCAATTTATCCGCCAGGTTCAGCCGCGGGGCGTTGAGGTTTCTGTCGGCGGAGAAATCGGGGAAGTAGGCAGTAAAAATTCCACTCCCGAAGACCTGCGCGCCTTTATGGAAGGGTTTAAAGAACGCTTGCGTAAAGGCCGTACCGGGATAAGTAAAATCAGCGTCCAGACCGGGACCTCGCACGGCGGGGTAGTCCTGCCTGACGGAACAGTGGCGCAGGTAAAACTGGATTTCGATACCTTGAAAACACTTTCCGAGCTGGCCAGGAAAGAGTACGGGCTCGCCGGCGCGGTACAGCACGGCGCCTCTACTTTGCCCGCGGAGGCATTCCATAAATTTGCCGAATGCGAAACCGCCGAAGTGCATTTGGCTACGGAATTCCAGAATATGATTTATGAAAGCAGGCATTTCCCGCAGGAATTAAAGACGAAAATTTATGAATGGTTGAAAATTAATGCCGCTTCCGAAAAGAAAGAAGGCGAAACCGAAGAGCAATTTTTCTATAAGACGCGCAAAAAGGCATTAGGGCCTTTTAAGAAAGAGATTATGGGGCTGGCGCAAGAGGCGCGCGATGCCATTGCCAGAGAGGTTGAGGAAAAATTTGAATTTCTCTTCAAGCAGCTAAACGCGGTAAATAATAAGGAATTAGTCGATAAATACGTAACCTTGAAAAGGGTGATCAGCCGTAAGCGCGAAGAAAAAGAGCAGGTTGTGCACGACGGCGAAGGCGCCGATTAAGGAGAGTATTATGCGTTCGGATAAGATTAAAAAAGGATTGGAGCGGGTTCCGCACAGAGCGCTTTTATCTGCCACGGGATTAAGCAGAAAGGACTTAGGCAGGCCCTTTATCGGCATTGCCACGTCTTTTACGGATTTAATCCCCGGTCATATCGGGATGCGCGATTTGGAACGCTTCATTGAGCGCGGCGTCTGTTACGGCGGCGGTGTGCCCTTTTTGTTCGGCGTGCCGGGTATCTGCGACGGGATTGCCATGGGCCATTTAGGGATGTGTTATCCTTTGGCCTTAAGGGAAATCGTCGCCGATACCATTGAAACCGTCTGCAATGCCCACCAGTTAGACGGGATTGTCTGTTTGACGAATTGCGATAAAATCACGCCCGGCATGCTAATGGGTGTGGCGCGGTTAAATATTCCGGCAATCATCGTCACTGCCGGGCCGATGCTCTCCGGCCGTTACAGGCAAAAAAAACTCGCCTTTGTGCACGATACCTATGAGGCCTTGGCACGGGCAAAAAAAGGCGAAATCTCCGCGGAAGAACTGGTTTGCCTGGAGACAGAGGCCTGCCCCGGCGCCGGTTCCTGCCAGGGTTTATATACCGCCAACACCATGGCTTGTTTAATTGAGGCCATGGGGATGTCTCTACCCGGCTGCGCCACGGCTTTGGCAGCGTCGGCAAAGAAGCGCCGCATTGCCCAGGCCAGCGGTGAACGTATCGTGGAGTTGGTCAAAAAAAATATTACACCGTTGGCGATTATCAACAAAAAATCTTTAGAGAATGCAATTGTGGCGGATATGGCCTTAGGCGGGTCAACGAATACGGTTTTACACCTCATGGCTATTGCGCATGAAGCCGGAATAAAATTAAACTTAGCAACTTTTGACAAAATAAGCAAGCAGACCCCGCACATTACCAGCTTAGAGCCGGCAGGCACACATTTTATGGAGGATTTGGAGTATGCCGGAGGAATCCCGGCGGTGCTCAAGCGTTTAAAAGGTAAATTGCATAATCTTACGACCTTAAGCGGCAGAAAAATATTTGAGATTGCCGATAGCGCAGAGATTTTTGATGAAGAAGTTATCCGGCCGCTTGGCCGCGCCTACCATAAACAGGGCGGGATTGCGGTTTTATCCGGCAATCTTGCTCCTTGCGGCGCAGTGGTGAAGCAGTCGGCAGTGAATCCGAAAATGATGAAATTCAGCGGTCGGACAAAGGTTTTTAACCGCGAAGAAGAAGCAATGCAGGCAATTTTAAACCGCAGGATTAAAAAAGGCCAGGTTATCGTCATCCGCTATGAAGGCCCTTCCGGCGGCCCGGGCATGCGCGAAATGCTGGCGCCTACTTCCGCGATTGTCGGCATGGGTTTAGCCGACTCCGTGGCCTTAATTACCGACGGCAGATTTTCCGGCGGCACCAAAGGCCCCTGCATCGGCCATATTTCTCCCGAGGCTTCGGCCTGCGGCCCGATAGCGATTTTAAAAGACGGCGATATAATCAGTATAGATATAGCGAACCGGAAGCTGGAAGTTAAATTAAGCAGCCAGGAAATAGAAAAAAGATTTAGAAACTGGAAAGCGGTTCCGCCAAAAATAAAAACCGGTTATTTGGCGCGGTATTCCCGGTTGGTGAGTTCGGCGGATAAAGGAGCGATCTTAAGTTAAAATGATTGGTGCCGAGATTCTGATTGAGTGTTTAAAGCGCGAAGGCGTCCAGGTGATATTCGGTTATCCCGGCGGACAGGTATTGCCTTTGTTCGATAAAATTTATGATGCGGATATCCGTTTTATCCTGGTCCGGCATGAACAGGGAGCGGCGCACGCTGCCGACGGCTATGCCCGCGCCACCGGGAAGCCCGGGGTTTGCGTGGCTACCTCCGGCCCCGGCGCTACCAATTTAGTTACCGGCATTGCCACCGCCTACATGGATTCTATCCCGATGGTGGCGATTACCGGCCAGGTAAAAACGTTTCTAATCGGCAACGACGCTTTTCAGGAGGCGGATGTTACCGGGATTACCCGGCCGATTACCAAGCATAATTTCCTGGTAAAAGATGTCAAGGATTTGGCTAGGGTTGTGCGCGAGGCCTTTTATATTGCCTCTACCGGCAGGCCCGGCCCGGTGCTGATAGATATTCCTTCTGATGTGCAAATGCAGGATAGCGAATTTATCTGGCCGGAAAAACTGGAGATCAGAAGCTATAAGCCGACGTATTTCGGCCATCCCGGGCAGATTAAAAAAGCGGCAAAATTAATCGCCGGCGCAGAGAAACCGCTGATTTATTGCGGCGGAGGAATTATCAGCAGCGGCGCAACATTTATTTTGAGAGCGCTCGCGGAAAAAATCCAGGCGCCGGTTACTTGGACATTGATGGGCATCGGCGCATTCCCGGCCACGCATAAATTATCCCTGGGGATGCTGGGGATGCACGGCACCGCCTATGCAAACCACGCGATTACCGCTTCCGACCTGATTATCGCGGTGGGAGCGCGTTTTGATGACCGGGTTACCGGCAGGCTGGATGCCTTTGCTCCTTCGGCAAAAGTCATCCATATTGATATTGACCCTTCTTCCATCGGCAAGAATTTCCGCGTGGATATTCCTATAGTGGGGGATGCTAAAAATATACTCGGCGAGCTGCTTGAGCAATTGAAGGAGATCCCCGATACTACCGAATGGCTGAA
The DNA here is from genome assembly GCA_041653115.1 of Candidatus Omnitrophota bacterium. Lineage (GTDB taxonomy): Bacteria > Omnitrophota > Gorgyraeia > Gygaellales > Profunditerraquicolaceae > JBAZGA01. The sequence goes on along the minus strand of JBAZGA010000002.1, from coordinate 54,716 downwards.
GGAAGTTGAGGCGCTGAAAAAGAAATATCCCCTGCGTTATAAAGACGGGGATAAGATCAAGCCGCAATATGTGATTGAGCAGATTGACGAGGCGACAAAAGGCGAGGCGATTATTACTACGGAAGTCGGCCAGAACCAGATGTGGGCAGCGCAGTGGTATAGATATACCTCGCCCCGCACGTTTATTTCGTCAGGAGGGCTGGGGACTATGGGTTTTGGTTTTCCCGCGGCGATGGGAGCGAAGCTGGGATGTCCGGAAAAAATAGTTTTTGATATCGCCGGAGACGGCTCAATCCAGATGAACATCCAGGAGCTGGCTACCTGCGTCTGTAATAAAATAAACGTGAAGGTGGCAATCCTGAACAACGGTTATTTAGGCATGGTCAGGCAGTGGCAGGAGCTCTTTTATAAAAAACGCTATTCGCATACCTGTATCGCGGGGCCGGATTTCGTGAAATTGGCGGAGAGCTTCGGCGCGGTGGGGATCCGCGTGACCAAGAAAGAAGAAGTGCGCCCGGCAATCGAAAAGGCGCTCTCCATAGATAATACCGTGTTTATTGATTTTCATATCGAGCCGGAAGAGAACGTTTATCCGATGGTGCCGGCGGGTGAAGCTATCAACCGGATGATTGAGGGCCTGGCATAATGAGACATACGATTTCCGTATTAGTGGAAAATAAACCCGGGGTCCTGGCGCGCATTTCCGGGTTATTCAGCGCCCGCGGGTACAATATCGCCTCTTTAGCGGTGAGCGAAACTTTGGAGCCGGAGATTTCCTATATGACCATGGTGGTAGAGGCGGAAGACGAGAAGGTATTGGAGCAGATTAAAAAACAGCTGAATAAACTGATAGACGTAATTACGGTAACCGATTTTACCAAAAAAGAACACGTTGACCGCGAGCTGATTTTAGCGAAGGTGAATTATTCGGCAAAAGAAAAAGTTAAATTAGAAGGCGCCTTGAATAAGTATGTGGCGAAAATAATCCAGCACAAGGGTGATATCGCGATTATCGAGGCGGTAGGCGAACAATCACAGATTAAAGAACTGTTGGAGCGCCTGCAGCAATTCGGGATTAAGGAATTAGTCAGGACAGGCAGGATTGCGATAGCGTAGTTCGTTATCCAAAGGAGGATTTAAAAATGGCGAAAATTTACTATGACAGCGATGCGGATTTATCTCTGCTGAAGGAGAAGGCAATTGCGATTATCGGTTACGGCATCCAGGGCCGGGGCCAGGCGCTCTGCCTGCGTGATTCGGGCTTAAGGGTAATCGTTTCGGAGCTGGCGGGTACGCCAAATTTTGAGCAGGCAAAACAGGACGGATTTGTTCCGGTCCCTGTCGAGGAAGCAGCCAGGGCCGCGGAGATTATCCAGATTTTGACCCAGGACCATGTGCAGGCCAAGGTCTATAAGGAGAGCATTAAGCCGAACCTGAAGAAAGATAAAGCCCTTTGTTTTTCACACGGTTTCAATATCCGTTTTAAACAAATCAAGCCGCCGAAGAACGTAGACGTGTTTATGGTCGCGCCCAAAGGCCCGGGCGCTTTGGTCAGGCGGATGTTTGAAGAAGGTAAAGGAGTACCCAGCCTCCTGGCAGTCTTTCAGGATGCCACAGGGCAGGCCAGGCAAATCGGCCTGGCTTATGCCAAGGGGATCGGCGCCACCCGCGCAGGAGTCATTGAGACGACATTTGAAGAAGAAACGGAAACCGACCTTTTCGGCGAACAGGCAGTGCTCTGCGGCGGAGTTACGGAATTAATCAAGGCCGGTTTTGACACCCTGGTCAACGCCGGTTATCAGCCGGAGATCGCTTATTTTGAGGTTTTGCATGAATTAAAACTTATTACCGATTTAATCCAGGAAGTCGGGATTAGCGGAATGCGGCGCAGAGTTTCCAATACCGCCTGTTACGGCGATTTAACCCGCGGCCCGAAGGTTATTACCGAAAAGACCCGCAAGACGATGCAGAAACTTTTAAAAGACATCAAGTCCGGGAAGTTCGCCCGCGAATGGATTAAGGAAAATGAAATCGGCAGGCCGAATTTCAATAAACTCTTGCAGGACGGAGATAATCATCCGATTGAAGCGGTGGGAAAGAAGCTCAGGGAAATGATGCCTTGGATGAAGAAATAAGAGTTACCATGGATGAAAAAATAATTATTTTTGATACAACTTTAAGAGACGGAGAGCAGGCGCCGGGCGCGAGCTTAAACCCGGCGGAAAAAATGGAGATCGCCCATGCCCTGGCTGACCTGGGCGTGGATGTCATTGAGGCCGGCTTTCCGATTTCCAGCCCGGGAGACCTGGAATCCGTAAAGCAGATTGCCAAAGCGGTTAAAGGGCCGGTAATCTGCGCTTTGGCCCGGGCAATCAAGGCGGATATCGATGCCGCGGCTGAAGGCATAAAGTCTGCCAAGCGCGGCTGTATCCACGTATTTCTGGCGACTTCCAAAATCCATATGCAGTATAAACTGAAAAAAGCCGAAGACGAGATTATGCGCCTGGCTATTGAGAGCGTAAAATACGCAAAAAAGTTTTGCCAAGACATAGAATTCTCTCCGGAGGATGCCTCGCGCAGCGAAAGGGAATTTTTGTACCGGGTGCTGGAAGCGGTAATCAAGGAAGGCGCCACTACTGTGAATATCCCCGATACTGTCGGTTATACGCAGCCGGAAGAATACGGGAGCCTGATCCGGGGGATTAAGGAAAACGTCACGAATATCGACGAAGCGGTGATTTCTACGCACTGCCATAATGATTTGGGGATAGCCGTAGCTAATTCGCTGGAAGCGGTGAGAAACGGCGCGCGCCAGGTGGAGTGCACTGTCAACGGCATCGGCGAACGCGCCGGCAATGCCTCGATGGAAGAAATTGTCATGAATATTAAAACCCGCCCCGATATCTTCAGGGGTCTCGAGACAAATATCGCCACCAATCAAATCTATAAAGTCTCGCGCCTGGTGAGTAAGCTCACCGGTTTTGTGGTCGCGCCGAACAAGGCGATTGTCGGCGGCAATGCCTTTCGCCATGAATCAGGCATCCATCAGGACGGCGTGCTCAAAGAGCGCTCGACCTATGAGATTATCAAGCCCGAAGACGTCGGCTTTACCGGAACAGGCCTGGTTTTGGGCAAGCACTCGGGAAGGCATGCTCTGAACGAGAGGTTAAAGGAGCTCGGGTTTAATTTGAGCCAGGAAGAGCTGAATAAAGTCAACGAGCGCTTTAAGGCCCTGGCGGATAAAAAGAAGAATATCTTTGACGATGATTTAATTTCCATAGTGGAAGATGAAATCAGGCTGATTAAGCCGGTCTGGAAGCTGGAGAGTTTTGAGGTTAACTCAGGGACCAGGGTTGTGCCGCAGGCCTCTGTCAGCTTAAAATATAAAAATAAAATTATTTCCGGCAGCTCTTCAGGCGACGGGCCGGTAGACGCCTGTTTTAAGGCGATTGATAAAATTACCGGCACAAAATGTGAGCTCCAGGATTACCGTATTGAAGCAGTGACCAAGGGTAAGGATGCCCTGGGCGAAGTCGGCCTGAAGCTGAAAGCCAGGGGCAAGGTAGTCACCGCCCGCGGCTCAAGCACGGATATCGTCGAGGCATCGCTGCGGGCATATATCAACGCTTTAAACAAAATAGAAAGCCTTTAATCCATCCTGAATGGATAAGAATTCTCAGCCTAAAATCTATGGGGTCTTAGGTTATCCTGCCAAACACAGCTTGTCTCCCCTGATGCACAATGCGGCCTTCCAGGCCCTCAAGATAAATGCCGAATACAGGATTTTCGAGAAAAATCCGGAAGAGCTGGAAGGTTTTTTACATTCTCTCTTCAGGGAAAACATCCTGGGCTTGAATGTCACCGTGCCTTACAAAGAGCGGATTATCCCTTTTTTGGAGAAGCTGTCTCTGGAAGCCGAATTAATCGGCGCGGTGAACACGCTCAGGGCTTCCGCAAATAAATTGGAAGGTTTTAATACCGACGGAGAAGGATTTTTAAAGCACCTGACCGTTGATTTAGGGTTTGACCCGGGAGGGAAAACCATTGCACTTCTGGGCGCGGGAGGCGCTGCCAAAGCGCTTTCGGTTTATCTGAGCAAAACAAAGCCCAAGTCCATCGCAATTTATGACTTGGATAAAAACAGGCTGGCGGCGTTGATTAAACATTTAAAAGAAAGTTTTCATAAGATAGAGTTTAAAAGCGCCGAATCTATCGAAGGGCTTAACATCGGAGGTTCTGATTTACTGGTAAATGCCACTCCCGTCGGCATGAAAGAAAGCGACCCCTCCCCGGTGGATGAAAAATTTATCCGTGCCGGGCTTTTAGTCTACGATTTAATCTATAATCCCAAAGAAACAAAATTATTAAAGGCGGCCCGGGATAAAGGTGCCTCGGTATCCAATGGCTTAGGGATGCTTTTATACCAGGGCGTTGCCAGTTTCGAGATCTGGACAGGTAAAAAAGCGCCCGTAGAAATAATGCGCCAAGCCTTAAACAAAGGAGTAGCTAAAACATGATTAGTCAAATCATCGCTTTTATTTTCGGCTCTATCGTCGGCAGTTTCCTGAATGTCTGTATCTACCGCATGCCCCTGGGTAAATCCGTAGTCTGGCCGGGTTCGCATTGCCCCAAATGCGAAAAAAGAATCCCCTGGTATGACAATGTCCCCTTTATCAGCTACATCCTCCTGAAAGGCAAATGCCGTTTTTGTAAACAGAGGATTTCCCTGAAATATCCCCTGATCGAATTATTGACTGCCGCGGTGTTTCTTGTCTTTTTTAACCGTTACGGATTAAGTTACGATTTTATCTTCTATACCCTTTTTGCCTGCGGATTGATTATCGCCACCTTTATCGATATCTCGCACCGGATTATCCCCGATGAGATTTCTCTCGGCGGCATAGCAGTCGGATTTATCTTAAGCAGCTTAAGGGGCGTTGATTTACAGCTTAAAGCTTACAGCTTAAAGCCCCTGGTTAATTCTTTGCTCGGGATTATTATCGGCGGCGGGATTATCTATCTGACCGGTTTTCTCTTTGACCTGGTTTATTTTAAGTGGCTGAAAAAACCTCCCATCCAGGGAGAGACCGAATCCATGGGCGGCGGCGATGTAAAATTGCTGGCGGCGATTGGGGCGTTCCTGGGCTGGCAGAGGGCTTTAATGACTTTTTTCCTTGCCCCGTTCTTCGGCGCGGTCATCGGCATCATTAACCTCCTGGTGAAAAAAGACCACACCATTCCTTACGGCCCGTTTCTGGCGATTGCGGCAGTGGTTTCGCTCTTTTGGTTCGATAAAATCATCCGCGCTATCTTTCTATTTTAGGCAATAGGCTCTTATGTCAGAAAAAAACCTAAGCGAGCAGCTCTCCCGGCGTAAACGCTCCGGGGTAACAGTGCCCCTATTTTGCGTATATTCCAAAGAAAGCCTGGGTATCGGAGAATTAAATGACCTGCGTCTGGTAATAGACTGGGCGAATAAGACGGGCAATTCCATTATCCAGCTTTTACCGCTCAATGAACTGGGGGCGCTTTTTTGCCCTTACGATTCAATCAGCTCCTTTGCCTTAGAGCCGGCATATATTTCTTTAGAGAAGGTTCCCGCCGCTAAAAACAATTCTTTCAAGGAAAAGATCGCTCTGATCAGAGAAAAATTTCCCTCCGGCACGCCCTATGTCGATTACAGGATAAAGCGGGAGAAAATCAACTTCCTTTGGGAAATATTCCTTGAAGACAGGGAACTGCATTCGCCGGAATTTCACCGCTTTAAGGAAGAGAATGCTTATTGGCTGCGCGATTTTGCCTTATATAAAACCCTGAAAGGCTCGCAGGAGGAAAAACCCTGGTATGAATGGGAGGAAAAATATAAAAACCGCGATGCCCGGTCTTTAGAGAGTTTCCGCAACGAGCATGCAGAGGAGGTCTTGTTTCAAAAATGGCTCCAGTGGCAGCTTTACCGGCAATTCAAAGAAGTAAAAAAATACGCGCTGGCAAAAAAGACCTTGCTCAAAGGCGACCTGCCGATCCTGGTTTCCCGCGACAGTGCCGACGTCTGGCAGCACCCCGAATTTTTCCAATTGGAATACGCTGCCGGCGCTCCGCCGGATGCCTATGCGGCGCGCGGCCAGCGCTGGGGGATGCCGACTTATAACTGGGCACGCATCGCCACAGACGGTTACAAGTATTTGCGCGAGAAACTAAAATACGCCGAGAATTTCTACGATATCTTAAGGATAGATCACGTCGTGGGTTTATTCCGCATCTGGAGTATCCGTTACAATGAGCCCTTAGAGAATAAGGGCTTGCGCGGATTCTTTGAGCCTAAAGGCGAGCAGGTCTGGGGCGAGCACGGCCGTAATCTCCTGAAAGTTATCCGGGAATATACCCGGATGTTTCTCTGCGCCGAAGACTTAGGGGTGATACCTGAGATCTGCCCGGAGACCTTAAAGGAACTGGGTATCCCCGGCAATGATGTGCAGCGCTGGGTAAAGGACTGGAAGGTAAAACACGATTTTTTGCCGCCCGGAGGATACCGCCGGCTTTCCGTGGCGATGCTTTCTACGCACGATACGACTAACTGGCCGGCGTGGTGGGAGAATGAGGCCGGGACAATTGACGAGGCCCTTTTTATCAGAAAATGCAGCGATCAGCGGCAGATAGATTTTAAGGCGGCAGAAGAGAAGCTTTTTGACGCCACGCGTTCCGCGCACGGCAGGTTGCGCTGGCAAGAGAATGTTGATTCGGTAGATAAGCTGGTGGCGATTTTAGGCAAGAAAAGAGAAGAGCTGGGGGATTTTATCGATTTGTACGAAAATAGTTATCAGGAGAAAGAAAAGTTTTGGAAACATTTAGGGATCGCCGGGCCAATGCGCGAAAAGTGTGATAACGAGATTATCCGCGCCGCCCTGAAAATAACCTTAGACTCCAATTCGTTATTCTGCATCAATACTATCATCGATTGGCTTTACCCGGCCGATATCTTTCCGGGCGACGCTTATCAGTACCGATTCAATACTCCCGGCACTATCAGCGAGAAGAACTGGTCTTTGACGCTGCCGATTTCGCTGGAAGAGCTGCTCAAGCACGAAGTTACGGAAGAAATCAAGAGGATGGTGGTGGCATCAGGCAGAACCTGATTTCCGCCTTTTGCCTCCGCGTGCTGAAATTTTTTGCCGTGCGCTGCGGTTTACGCCTCTCTTTCGGTCAGGATGCTTACGCGGGATAGCTCCCTCTCGTTCGGCGTAATTCCTTGCGCACCTTTGCCAAAAAATTTCTAATGCACGCTCCGGCAAAAGCCGGAAATCTTTTATAACATATTACTCAAAGCATGCGCCGTTACCCCCCAATTATAGATGCGTTTTAAGAGAAGGAGGTCTTTATGTTGATATTAGTGAGGCTGGTGGGAGTTTATTTAATGGCAGCAGGGATTATCATCCTGCTCTGGCCGAAGGCTTATAACCGGATTTTGAATTTCTTCAGGCAGGGCAGGAGAATTTATATCGCGGGAATTTTGCGCATCCTTTTTGGCGTTTTGCTTTTGTCCAGCGCCGCAGAGAGCAGGTTGAAAATATTTTTAATGGTATTAGGCGTCTTAGCGATTATTGGCGGCAGCCTGATTTTTATCCTTAAACCGGCAAAATTGCAAGCGGCAATAAACTGGTTCGATAAAAAATCCCCTGTTTTTATACGTCTTTGGGGGGGTGTCGCCTTAGCCTTGGGCGCGATTCTGGTATATTCTATCTAGGATGTCACTGCTGCAAGGCCCGGAGTTTTATATTTCAAAGCGCGTCGGGAGAGCGATTATTGATTATAAAATGCTCTCCGAAGGCGATAAGATTTGCGTGGCAGTTTCCGGCGGCAAGGACAGCCTGACGCTCTTAAAGGTTTTAAATGACCGCAAGCGCTTTGTGCCGATAAAATATGAGCTCCTGGCAGTGCACATTGATTTGGGTTATCCTAAGTCTTGCGCCGGAACACTGGAAAAATATTTCAAAAAAATCGGCGTCAATTATCATATTGAAAATGTTGATGTGCTCAAGAAAACTAAACCCAAAGACATCTCCTGTTTCTGGTGCTCCTGGAACCGCAGAAAAGCCCTCTTTGAAACCGCTCACCGCTTTGGCTGCAGCAAGGTCGCTTTAGGCCACCATAAAGACGATGTTGTGGAGACCATTTTACTGAACCTGTTTTTCCAGGGTGAGATTTCCGCGATGTCGCCCAGGCAGGAGCTCTTCAAGGGAAAAATTACCCTGATCCGGCCGCTGGTCTATGTGGAAGAATATATGATTAAGCGTTTCGCCAAACAAGAGAGCCTGTCTAACCAGAGCTGCATTTGCCCGAATTCGATTACTTCAAACCGCGCCCGGATGGCCAAGATTATCAGCGAACTCAAAAGAATCTGCCCGGACGTGAAGACCAATATCTTCCGCAGTATCAAGCGGATAAAAAAAGATTATTTGCTTTAAGAAAATAGCAGAGAGTGCTATACTGAATATAAAGGAAAGAGCATGTTTTGGATTATCGGGATATTTTTTCTATTTTTGGCGGTAGTAATTATCGGCCTGGCCCTGAAGATTTCTTCCCAGGTCAATGAGCGGCTGAACCAGATGAGCCAATCCCTGCAGGAGGCAAATAAAATCATCGGCCAGAGCTTAAGCAGCACTACAGATATCTTCGGTAATGTCCAGGAGAAATTAGGCCGCCTGGAAAAGACTAATGAACAGATTGTAGAAATCAGCAAGGACATCTCCAGCCTTCAGGAGCTTTTGCGCGTGCCGAAATTCAGGGGCCAGATGGGCGAGACGCTCCTGGAGAACCTGTTATCACAAGTCCTGCCTAAGGATTATTACCAGATGCAATACCGCTTTAAAACCGGCGACGCCGTGGACGCGGTCATCCGCCTGGGCGAGCGGCTGGTGCCGATTGACGCCAAGTTCAGCCTGGAGAATTTCCAGAAGTCATTAAACGCCCTTGACGAGCATGAGAAGAACGCCTTCCGCAAGAAATTTACCCAGGATGTCAAGAACCGTATCGACGAAATCGCCGCAAAATATATTTTGCCGCAGGAGAATACCTATGATTTCGCCCTGATGTATATACCGGCGGAAAATGTCTATTACGAGATCATCATTAAGGAAGACGCGCTTTCCTACTGCATTTCCAAAAAAGTCATCCCCATTTCTCCCAATACATTCTACGCCTACCTGCAGGTAATTTGCCTGGGGCTGAAGGGCTTGAAGGTAGAAGAGAATGCCAAAGTCATCTTAAAGAATTTAAGCGCGCTCGCCAACGAAATCGGCAGGCTGAAAGAAGATTTCGCGCTTTTGGGCGGGCATCTCTCCAATGCCAGCCGCAAATACGAAGACAGCCAGAAGAGGCTGGAGAGGTTTTCCGACCGCTTGAGCGATATCCATGAGACAAAATCCGTAGAGAAAAAATAAGGAGATCTTGATGGAGCAGCATCCGGGATTGGCCGCGGTTCTTTCTTTTCTTTTTAACGGTTTAGGCCAGCTCTATAACGGCCAAATCACTAAGGGCCTGGTAATGATGTTTCTTTCCGCGCTCGGCCTTTTGGTTTTTATCGTGGGAGCCGTGTTTATCGGCCTCTGGCTTTTGGGAAAGCCGCTTTTTCCGGGGGCGGTTCTTCTCGGCGGGATTTTATTCAGCATTGGCTTAATCTCTATCTGCATTATCGGCATATACAGTATCATGGATGCCTACCGCACAGCATTAAAAAAATGATTTTTCGTACCCCTAATTTAATCTGCGCTTTTAGCCAAAGGCCCGAGAATATGTCTTTGGCTTACGGCGACACTCTGGACTCGCTGAAGAACCGCGAGATTTTTTTAAGCGGATTAGGCATTGATTACCGCCAGCTCGTCTGCGCCAGGCAGGTTCATGGGGTCGGCGTCCGCTATGCCGGAGAGAGCGACAAAGGTAAAGGCGCCTTATCTTACGCTACGGCTTTGGCTGATACCGACGCCTTGGTCACCGATAAAAAAAACTTAGCGCTGGCGGTCTTTACCGCGGACTGCCTTTCGGTTTTTTTGTATGACCCGCGGCGTTTGGCTGTCGGCATAGTCCATGCCGGCTGGCAGAGCACGAAAGGTAATATTGTCAGAGAAGCCATCCGGGTAATGCAGGATAAATTTGACACCCGGTCCCGGGATTTATTGGCGGGTTTCGGCCCGGCAATCAGAGAATGCTGTTATGAAGTAGGAGCGGAATTTAGGGGTTATTTTCCCGGCGGAATAATAGAGAGAAAGGGCCGTAATTACCTGGATTTAGCCGGTGTCAATAAAGGCGAGCTTTTAGATGCCGGCGTGGCCGGAAAGAATATATCGGATTGTAAGATCTGCACTTCCTGCCGGAATGACAAATATTTTTCTTACCGCATAGAAGCAGGCAAGGCCGGAAGGATGATGTCGGTAATTATGCTCAGATGATACCGGAAAAGGCTAAAGACTACATCCGGGATAATTTTAAAAAAGGAAGAGTTGCCTGCCTGACCGGCGCAGGCATTTCTGCGGAGAGCAATATCCCGACTTTCAGGGGTAAAGGCGGCTTATGGGAAAAATACGACCCGAAAATTTACGCCCATGCCCAGGGCCTGATTTCTCTGCTGAGAAGGGAGCCGGAAAAAATCGCGGATTTTCTGGTCGATTTTTATACGGTATTGTTGGAGGCCCGGCCGAACGCGGGGCATCTTGCCCTGGCAGAGTTAGAAAAAAAGAATATTTTAACCGGCGTAATTACGCAGAATATCGATAACCTGCATCAGCAGGCAGGCAGCCGTAATGTCATTGAGCTGCACGGCAGCGCCTTCAGGATCAGGTGTATGCGCTGCGGGAAAACCATTACCCTGGAAAAAGACAGGCTGAGAGAGCTGGTGGAGCTGCTGAAAATAAAGCGGTCGCGGATAGGGCTGTTGAGGATTCTTAGCCGTTATTTCCCGCGTTGTGGTTGCGGCGGCAGATACCGCATTGATATTGTTTTATTCGGGGAAATGCTGTCTGAAGATGAGCTGATGCGCGCCTACAGAGAACTAAGCGAATGCCTGACGCTCTTATTAATCGGCACATCTTTGGTTGTCTATCCGGCGGCAGCCCTGCCTTCACACGCTAAAAAGCTGGGCGCAAAACTCATCGAGATAAATAACGAGGTCTCGGCCTTATCCTACTTATGTGAATATAAAATTATCGGCCAGGCAAGCAGGATTCTCCCTGAAATTCTAAACGTATCAGGATATGCATAGCTATCATTTGGAATTTATCCTCAACACTCACCATGCGTCGCAGGAGGTAATCAGGAATTCCCTCGTAGAGTTTGGGGATAATCTGCAGATTTCTCCCTTAAGAGAGGATAATCCGGCAAGCGGCGAAGACTTTAAAGTCTCTATTTCTACCCAGGACCCCACGGTTATTTTTGATATCTGCGCCGACTTAGGAAGGATAAAGACGGTAAAAGTAAATGAAGGAGGGACGGCATAAATGGCAAAGGCGCTAATCATTTATTATTCCGCTACCGGCAACACCAAAAAGATGGCAGAAGCCATTGCGGAGGGAATAAAGAAAGAGCAGGTCGAGGCAACGGTAAAAGACGTACAGGACACAAAGGCCGAAGAATTACTGAAATATGAGGCCATCATCATCGGCTCGCCTACTTATTACGGGACAATGGCCGCCCAAATTAAAAAGCTCCTGGATGAATCGGTCAAATTCCACGGCCGGCTTGACGGAAAAATCGGCGCGGCATTCTCATCCAGCGCCAATATCGCAGGCGGCAATGAGACTACGATATTAGACATCTTGAATGCCATGCTCATTCATGGTATGATTATCCAGGGTGACCCCCAGGGCGACCATTACGGCCCGGTAGCTATCGGAGCGCCTGACAACCGCGCCACCAGAGAGTGCGTCAGGCTCGGGCAGAGAATAGCTGAATTAGCCAAGAAACTCTAATCTTATGCAGATCGTAGTTTTTATTACCGCCGCCGATAAAAAAGAAGCCGGCCGTATCAGCCGCGCGCTCGTGGAAAAAAGGCTGGCTGCCTGCGTAAATATCATCGATAAAATAGAATCGGTTTTCTGGTGGCAGAAAAAAATAGATTGCGCCTGCGAAGCGCTTTTAATCGTAAAATCCAAAGCGGCGAAATTAAATCAGGTTATTAAATTGGTGAAATCTTTGCATAGTTATCGGGTCCCTGAAATAATCGCTTTGCCCATCATCGGCGGCAGCCGGGATTACCTGAGGTGGCTGGATGAATCCCTGCGCTAACCCGCTGAATTATTTAGGGGCATTTTTAGGAGGCGTGGGTATCAGCTTTACTCCCTGCGTATACCCGCTGATTCCGGTTATCCTGGGTTATATCGGGATAAAGGCGGAGACAAAGAAGTTCCAGGGGTTTACTTTAAGCCTGGCTTATGTTGCCGGCATCGCCGTTACCTATTCTATATTAGGCCTGGTTGCTTCTTTGACCGGAAAAATCTTTGGCGTCATCAGCGCACACCCTCTCACGCGTATTTTCACCGGGGCGCTGATCATCGTTTTTGGATTGTCGATGCTGGATATAATTCCCCTGCCGCGTTTCATTAAATCGCCGGTGCTGAAGGAAAAAAGCTATTTTTCCATATTCTTGCTCGGCCTGGCTTCCGGCTTGATTATTTCTCCCTGTACTGCCCCGGCATTGGGAGCGATTCTGGTCTACCTGGCGGCAAAACAGAATATATTTTACGGGGCGAGCTTATTATTTACTTTTGCCTTCGGCATGGGCCTGGTTTTAATCCTGGCCGGAACCTTTAGCTCTCTTTTGATTAACCTGCCCAAGCTGGGGAAGCGCATGGTATATATAAAAAAATCAGGCGCCTTTATTTTGATTGCCATAGGGGTATATTTTATATTTATTGCCATAAGGAGGCTTTAAAGATGAGAAATTGCCTGAAGAGTTTCATTAGCGTGTTTCTGGTATTGACTTTTGTTTTCGGCGTTTGCCTGGCCGGTAAAGCAGCTGCCCAGGGTGTTGCCGTAAAAAAACGCCTGCCTGCCCCGGACTTTAAACTCCAGGATACTTATCAGGATATCGTTGCCTTAAAGGATTATAAAGGCGAACAGCCGGTGCTTTTATTTTTCTGGACAACCTGGTGCCCTTTTTGCGAGAGGGAATTGAGCGTATTGAATAATGCATATCAAAACCTGGTAAAAGACGGCATCGAGCTCTTGGCCATAAATGCCGGAGAGCTTCCGGATACGGTAACTAATTTTATCCAGGATTTTAATTTGGCCTATCGCGTGCTGTTGGATAGAGATACCGGTATTTCCAGCGCTTACGGAGTTGTCGGCGTGCCTACCTATGTCCTTGTTGACAAGGCCGGGAACATTGTCTTTAAGGACAATTATTTCCCCCAGCGAGAATACAAAGCGTTGCTTGCGAAATAAAAGAAAATGAAAATTTCTTTGCTGTTGGATTTATACGAACTGACCATGGCAGAGAGTTATTTTACCTATAAAAGGGACGCCTCTGCCACCTTTGATTTATTCGTCCGGGAGCTCCCCTTAAACCGCGCATATTTAGTTGCCTGCGGGCTGGAGGATATTTTAAATTACATCAAAAACCTCAAGTTCACTAAAGACGACCTGGTCTATTTAAAAAGGCTGGGGCTTTTCTCGGCCGGCTTCCTGGAATATCTGAATAATTTCCGCTTTCGCGGCGATATCTGGGCAATGCCGGAGGGCACACTCTTTTTTGCCCAGGAGCCGCTTATCCGGGTTACCGGCCGGATTATCGAAGCGCAGATTATCGAAAGTTTCCTCCTGAATACGCTGAACCTCCAGACGATGATTGCCAGTAAAGCCAGCCGCGTAGTTTCTGCTGCCAAAGGAAGAAAGGTTTTTGACTTTTCCTTAAGGAGGACGCACGGCCAAGACGCGGCACTGAAAGCCAGCCGCAGCGCTTATCTCGCCGGAGCAGCCGGCACCTCCAATGTTTTAGCCGGTAAACTTTATAAAATACCGGTGGCAGGGACAATGGCGCATTCATACGTGATGTCTTTTAAGCACGAGATGGATAGTTTTCTTGCTTACAGCAACAGCTTTCCCGGCAAAACCATCCTTTTGGTGGATACTTATGATACAAAAAAAGGCATTGAGCATGCCGTCATTATCGGCAGATATCTTCAGGAAAAAAAATACCGCCTGAAAGGAATCAGATTAGACAGCGGCGACATTGTTTCCTTGTCTAAGTTTGCCAGGAAGGCGCTGGATGAGGCCGGTTTAAATGATGTGCAGATTTTTGCCAGCGGTAATTTAGATGAATTTAAGATAAAAGCCCTGCTTGAGCAGGGTGCCCGGATAGACAGTTTCGGCGTAGGGACGAATATGGGCACCAGCATTGACGCGCCCTGCCTGGATGTAATTTATAAAATCAGCGAAGTTACCGATGAAGAGGGGAATTTTTTGCCGACGATGAAATTAAGCCAGGGAAAAGTTACCTATCCGGGGAGAAAACAGGTATTTCGCCTGCAGGACAAAAAGGGCAAGTTTATGAAGGATATTTTAGGCCTGGAAAAAGAAAAAATAAAAGGCAGGCCCCTCTTAATAAAGGTGGTGGAAAAGGGCAGGGTGATTTACCGGCCGCCGCCCTTGAAGAAGGCGAGGTCGTATGCCGCGAATAACCTTTCCCGGTTTCCAGAGGCCCTGAAAGGAGTTTACTCCAGGCATAAATACCCGGTAGTAATCAGCCCCGGGCTGAAGAATTTAAGGCAGAACTTAACGCATCAGCTAGGAGCAAGGCAGGCAGATGGATAAGAAAATAGAAGAGTTGCTCCTGAATTGGCAGAAACACAATATCCGGGGTCTTTATTGCGCGGATAAAAAAGAAGCGGCGGAGAAATTGCTGGAATTAATTCCGCTTTCTGCCAGCGTCGGGATTTCCGGTTCGGTTACGCTGGGTGAGCTTGGGATAGTCGCTCAGCTGGAAGGGCGGGGAAATCAGGTGTTTAACCAGGGCAGGCCGGGAATCACCGGAGAAGAAAGTATGAAGCTGCGGCAGCAGGGCGCCTTAGCGGATTATTATCTCACCAGCGCCAACGCAGTTTCCCTAAACGGCGAAATGGTTTTTTTAAGCGCCTGGGGCCAGCGGATTGCCGGGATTTCCAACGCCAAAAATGTGATTGTCGTCTGCGGAGCCAACAAATTGACGCCGGACCTGGAATCGGCGATTAAGCGCGCCAGAGAATACGCCACGCCGCTGAATTACAAGCGCCTGAATTGGGATAAGTCGCGGCAGATGTGCTGCCAGGTTTTGGTTATCGAGGCAGAAGCCAGCCCCGGTAGATTGCAGGTAATTTTAGTAGGCGAGTCCCTTGGCTTTTAACCGTAAACCGTTTTTAAAACCAATCGGAAAGGTGCTACCAAGGAGTATTTATGTTTGATAAAATGAAGCAATTGATGGAGATGCAGAAAAAGGCGCAGGAGATGAAGCGCGAGCTGGATAATGCCAGCTTTGAGATTGCCAGCTCTGACGGCCTGGTGAAGATTACGATGAACGGCGCGCAGGAACTAAAAGATATCGTTATTCAGGGCGAGATCCGGGGTTTAGATAAGGCCGCCCTTGAAAAAGCGCTGAAAGACGCTTATAATAGGGCAATCAAGCGTTCGCATGATATCGCCGCGCAGAAGATGAAGGAGATTACCGGTTTCAATTTACCGGGATTGGTTTAAATGGCGAAATTAAAAGGATTAGCTACCGGGATAGGCAGCCTGCCGCATCAAAACGCGGATGAGGCCCTGGACTTAATTTTTAAATACTGCCCTGAAATTCCTTTCTGGCCGCAACTGCCGAAAAGAAATATCCGCGAAGGGATGGTCGCGCAATTCAGCGAAGGCCTGCCCTGCCTTAAGGTAAACGAGAAGGGCTTGGTTTTTGACCCCCGGGATAAAGAAAAAGAACTGGAAGGATTCTACGCTAAGCTCATTGAGCAGGATATAGAATATTTTAAAATCAGCCCTGATTTTGCCGCAGGCCTGCATAAATTTCTTCAAAAGCTAAAAGGATCCGGGCTCGCAGGCGCAGAGTTTATTAAATGCCAGGTTACCGGCCCCTTTACTTTTGCCGCCGCAGTAAATGACGAGCAGAATATCGCCCTCTTGCATGATCAAACATTGATGCAGGCGATTATCAAGGGGTTGACGATGAAAGCACTCTGGCAGATAAGGCTTTTCCGGGAGTTCGGAAAGAAAATCATTATCTTTATAGATGAACCGTACCTGGGCTGTTTCGGTTCTGCTTATACGCCTGTCAACAGGGAAGAAGTAGTCAAGGTCTTAAGCGAATTTACGGAGGGGATAAAACAAGAAGATATTTTAATCGGCGTGCACTGCTGCGGTAATACCGACTGGTCTATTTTTACGGAAGTAGCGTCCATAGATGTTATCAACTTTGACGCTTTCGGTTTTTTAGATAAATTCGTGCTTTACGCCGATAAGCTCAAAGGATTCCTGGAAAGAGGCGGGATTATCTGCTGGGGGATCGTGCCGACGCAGGAATTCACGGCTCAGGAAACCCCTGCTTTACTGTTTGATAAAATTAAGAGCGCCATCGGCGCCTTGGAAAAAAAGGGCCTGGATAAGAGTTTGTTGTCAGAGCGCCTATTACTTAGCCCCAGTTGCGGCTTAGGCACGCTGGATACGCAGAAATCAGCCCGGATATTCCAGCTGCTTGCGCAGGTCTCCGCTTTAGTCAGGAAAACCTAAAAAAATAAATTATTTGACAAATCAAGGCAAAAAGTATATTATAGGTAAATCATTTTGCCTTTAATCCTTCAGGAGAACGAGTAATGAAAGAAATCCGCATCCACGCGCGCGCCGGACAGGGAGCAATTACTACTGCCGCCCTCCTAGGTTACGCTTATTTTTTAAAAGGAATGTATCCTTATGCCTTTCCGCATTTTGGCGCTGCGCGGATGGGCGCTCCGATGAATGCCTTTGTGCGGGTGGATACTAAGCCGGTGCGCTTAAGAAGCCAGATTTACCAGCCGGATTATGTGATTATAGTTGACGCTACGCTGATGCGCGGGTTTAACTGTTTTTTCGGCCTGCAGGAAAAAGGTATTGCCATTGTCAACGAGAGGGAAGGCGTAGAAGCCCCTAAAATAAAGGCGAGCCAAAAAGTCTTTGTTGTTCCCGCCAATGAGATTGCCTTAAAGACTATCGGCCGGCCTTTGGGTAATACCGCTTTACTGGGCGCTTACGCCGCAGCTACAGGCGAAATAGATTTAGAGACACTGATTGAGGCGATTAAAAAGCGGTTCGCCGGCAGGGCCCAAGAAGGAAATATTGCGGCAGCCAAGCAGGGTTTTGAATTCATCAAGAATAAAGCCTAAAGGAGAGAAATGTTTGGTCCGTTGATTATTAAGCCGGGTTCGAGCAGGAATAATAAAACCGGCTCCTGGCGCACGGAAATGAAGCCGAAATTTTTGCGCAAGGACTGTATCGGCTGTAAATTGTGCGCCCTGAATTGCCCGGAAGGCTGTATTGAGGAAGCGGAAAAGGGCGCCTATATGTGTGACTATGGTTTCTGCAAGGGCTGCGGTATCTGCGCAGTAGTCTGTCCGAAGAAAGACATCGTGATGACCAAGGAAGAATCAAAGGAAGAAAAATGAAGCAGTTTTTAGAGGGTTCGCGCGCTGTAGCCGAAATCGTAAAGTTGTGTAAGCCAGGCGTGGTTTCCGCCTATCCGATTACGCCGCAGACGCACATCGTAGAAGAATTAGCCCAGATGGTTGCCGACAGACATTTAAATGCGCAATTCGTGAATGTGGAATCCGAACATTCCGCCGCTTCGGTAGTTTTAGGCGCTGAGGCGACCGGCGTACGCACTTATACCGCTACCAGTTCGCAAGGGTTGATTTATATGTCGGAAGTGCTTTTTAATATTGCCGGTCTGAGGCTTCCCCTAGTTTTAACCTGCGCCAACCGCGCCTTGTCCGCGCCGATAAATATCTGGAACGACCAGCAGGATTCAATCTCGCTGAGAGACAGCGGATGGATTCAGCTTTATGCCGAAGATATCCAGGAGAGCGTCGATCTCCACCTTATCGCATATAGATTGGGCGAAGATAAAAGTATGATGCTTCCGGTAATGGTCTGTATGGACGGTTTTATCCTTACCCATGGCATAGAAACAGTAGAGATACCTTCCCAGGAGCAGGTAGATAAATTTTTGCCTGCTTATAAACCTTTATATAAGCTTGACCCTGACAGTCCCTTGACCATAGGGCCTCTGGCTGACCCGGATTATTATATGGAGACGCGTTATGCCATTGAAGAGACTTTAAAAGAAGCGCTGGTGTTACTGCCCAAGATTACTGCGGAATTCTCCAGGGTCTTTGGCAGGACTTATCACGGCTTGATTGAGGAATACCGCACTAAGGATGCCGAGCGGGTAATCGTGGCTATGGGTTCGGTCTGCGGCACAATCAAGGAAGTAGTTGATGAATTAAGGCAGAAAGGAAAGAAGGTAGGCTTATTAAAGGTTGTAGCTTATCGCCCCTTTCCCGCTCAGGAGATTTACGCCGCCCTAAAGGGTATACCCAAAGTAGCGGTCCTGGATAAGGCGCTATCCCTGGGGTCTTTTGCGCCCCTGGCAGCGGAAATCAAGGCGGTATTTTTCGGTAAAAAGAAAACACCCGCGGTAATCAGCAGTTTCGTAGCAGGATTAGGCGGCCGCGATATCACCAGGGATTCGGTAAAAGAGATCTTCCGCCTGCTTACCGCCAAGGAAAGGCAGCGCGAGTTTATTGATTTGAAGCCGGAGCTTTTAAAGGAGAATTATGAGTAGGGATTTATTTTTACCCGGGCATACTGCCTGCGCCGGCTGCGGCCAGTCGCTGGCTGCGCGCCTGGTAATCGAGGCGGCCGGTCCCAATACGATTATCGCCAACAACACCGGCTGCCTGGAGGTTTTTTCTACCAGATACCCGGAAAGCGCCTGGGGCGTACCCTGGATTCATTCTTTGTTTGAGAATGCCGCGGCAGTAGCTTCCGGCATTGAAAGCGCTTTGATTTATTTAGGTAAGAAAGATAAGATTAACGTGATTGCCCAGGGAGGCGACGGCGGCACAGCCGATATCGGGCTGCAGGCATTATCCGGGATGCTGGAAAGGGGCCACGACATACTTTACGTCTGCTACGATAATGAGGCTTATATGAATACCGGCGTGCAAAGAAGCGGCTTGACTCCTTTCAGCACGAATACCACGACCAGTCCGGCAGGCGCCGAGTCTTTCGGGAACCTTCGTCCGAAAAAACCAATGCCGGAAATTGCCGTAGCGCACGGCATACCTTATGTGGCGACAGCTTCGGCGGGATTCCCGCAGGATTTGCAGCGCAAAGTAAAAAAAGCGCTCGCGCTTAAGGGCCCGAAATATATGCAAATCCATGTGCCCTGCCCTTTAGGCTGGCGCCATGAAAGCACGGCGACTCTTGGGGTAGCAAAATTGGCGGTAGAGACCGGGCTTTATCCTTTGTTTGAGTATGAGGCCGGAGCGCTGGTTGGCCGCCGGCAAATTGCGCCTAAGCCGGTAGAAGAATACCTCAAGGCTCAAGGTCGCTTCAAGCATCTGTTGAATAACCCCGAGGCGATTAAGCAGGTTCAGGAGATCGCTGATAATAATATCAGGAAATATAACCTGAGGCAGGAAGCCCAATCAGGTAACTAAAGGAGGGGGATATGGGAAAACAAGCAAGGGCAATTGTGGATTTAAGCTTGAAGGAGCTGGTGCACGATTTAAATAAGGCCTATGCGGATGAGTGGCTGGCGTTTTATCTTTACTGGTATATGGCGCAGACCGTTTCCGGAAAATTCTATGAGGATATCTCCGAGTTTCTAAATAAAATCGCCAAGGATGAATTGGAGCACGCAGGTGAATTAGCCGATTTAATCACTAAATTGGGAGGTTTACCTATTGCCGATCCGATGGACTTGGAGAAAAACGCCAATCAGCCTTATTTGATGCCGCCTAAGAATGTCGCCGATATCAACCGGATAATCCGCATCGTTACGGAAGCCGAGGCAGCGGCAATCGAGGTCTATAATAAAATTGCCAAAAAAACACTGGGCAAGGATAACGTTACCTATCAGCTGATTACGCATATATTGTCGGAAGAGGTAACGCACGAAGAGATGTTCGAGAACCTGATGGAGCGGTAAAACTCTTTCAACTTTCGGGAGGAAGAAATGGCTAAGGTAAGCGTGGATGCTTCTACGTGCGTGGGTTGCGGTTTATGCGAGCAATCCTGCCCCGAAGTATTCGAGGTGCAGGGCGATGGCATTGCCCATGTCAAGGCCCAGGCCTGCGCTACGCATAATCTCAATGAGATAGCGGAGCAGTGCCCGGTCAATTCGATTAAAGTCAGCTGATTTTAAAACCTTTGCGCTTTTCTTTTTAGTTCCTCGGTAAACTTGGTAAAATACTCCTGTTTTTTCTGCAATAACAATAGCTGGGCAAACCCGTCTTTTTCCGCGGCAAATTTCTTTTCATCTATAGGCGTACGCGACTTCAGCCGGATAATATAAAATCCGGAAGGCGCGGTGATGATCCCGCTATGCTCTCCTTTTTTTAAGTTCCGGGCAGTTGTCCAGAAGTTATCCGATGCGCCAATCCCTTCTATATAGCTGCCGTATTTAAACATATCCGTAGAGCCGGTTTTTAATCCCCGGTTTTTTGCGATTGATTCGAAATTCAGCGACCTGGGGTTAGTCCGGTATAGTTCCCGGAGTTCCTTCAGGCAGCTTTTCATCTTTTCTTCAGCCAGGTTACGGGACCGCTCCTCGATGACGCCCTCCCTTACCTTATCTTTTATCGTTTCAAAATCAGGTATATAGGGTTCTTTTTTCTCGGTAACTTTTAAGATGTAATAAGTTTTGTCTATTTGCAAAGGGTTGAGGTATTCGCCGATATCTGCCCGGGCGATTAATTCTTTAATCTGCGGCGACCAGCCAATCCCGGGGATAGGGTCGCTTTCGCCGAACAAACCGGTTTGCTTTAGGGTAAGGTTAAAATCTTGCGCGGCTTTTGCGAAATCTTCCCCCTTTTTTAAGCGCAAAAACAATTTCTTTACCGCTTCATTTATATTTTCTTTACCTTTGTCATCGGGGCTTAAGGACACATATTCTATATTGAAAGAAAGGGGCTGTTTGAAGCGGATGCTGTTTTTCAGGAAATAATCCTTGATTTCTGTATCGTCAATGGATAATTCTTTTGCGAAATCCAGGGGGTTAGCGTATATATAATACAGACTTACCTCTTCGTTAAGTTTAATGTATTCTTCATTGAGTTCTTTATCGTCAGGCGGCTTTAGGTTACGGGTGAGTTCCTGGTAGAGTTTGGATAAGAAGAGGTTCTGGCGGGTTTGCTCTTCAAACTGGCGGGGCTGGGTACGGAATACATATTGCAGCATCTGGGAATACAGGCTATTGTCAAAGCGGCCGTTACGCTGAAAAAAAGGGTACTGCTCAACATAGTCTATTACTTCTTTGTCGGTAACGCTAATTTTGCGCTTTCTCGCTTCGGAAAGCAGGATTAGCCTTTCCCATGCCGCGGCATCAAGGTTAAGCAGTTTTTCTATTTCCGTAAAATTTTCGCCGTATTGAATAATCGCCAGGTTTCTTTCGGCGGAGAGCGCATCCTGATAGTCCGATAAAGGTATTCTCTTGCCGGAGATTTTACCTGCCCAGCGGGACTGCTGCTGGCTGCGCAGGGCGCCGCTAAAGCCCCAGAAGGTAAAAGCCGGCACAATCACCGCCGCCAGGATAATCAGGATTCTTTTTCTCGTTTTCTTATGACGCAAGGCTTTCAGCATTTTTAATCTCCCTTCCGGTAAATTGATTATAATTATAATCAGAATTAGGGATATTGCAATGAGAAATATTTTAGATTCAATTTAGCGGGTCCTGTCTTGGGTATTTTCTCGCCGCATCACGCGGCTCAAAAACACCCAAGCCACCCCCTAAATTGGAGCCAGGATAATGAAAAATCGCTTTACAAAATATGATTAACCCGCTATAATTAGAGGCCGTGCGAGATAAGCCCATCAAGATCAGGAAAGTCTGGGTGATTAATCCCGCCACGCGGGTAAAAAAGAGCAAAAAGGTATATTCCCGCCAAAAATTAAAACAAGAGACAAAAAGGATTACGCGCAATGGCAAATAAGGTGTTAAAATTAGGTTTACCAAAGGGGAGCCTCCAGGAAGCGACCTTTAAGATGTTTAACAAGGCGGGGTTTAATATCTCGGTTTCCGAACGCTCTTATTTTCCTTCTATTGATGACCCGGAAATCGAGCCGGTGCTTTTACGGGCGCAGGAGATGCCCCGTTATGTGGAGACGGATTTGGACTGCGGCATCACCGGCGAGGACTGGATTCAGGAGAATAACGCCAGGGTAGTCAGGGTCGAAGAATTAATTTATGCCAAACAGTCTTTAAGGCCGGTGCGCTGGGTGGTTGCCGTGCCGAAGGATTCGGGGATAAAAAGCATCGGAGACTTGAAAGGCAAGCAGGTTGCCACCGAACTCGTCAATGTGACGAAAAAATTCTTGAAGAAAAATAAAATCACGGCGCGCATTGAATTCAGCTGGGGGGCTACCGAAGCGAAAGTCGCGCAAGGCTTAGTCGAGGCGATAGTAGAGCTTACCGAAACCGGCAGGAGCCTGAAGGCGCACAAGCTTAAGGAGATCGCCACGGTTTGCGAATCCACTACTAGATTTATCGCTAATCGTAAGAGCTGGAAGGATGCCTGGAAAAGAAATAAAATGGAGCAAATCGCCTGTTTATTGAAGGGCGCCATCGCCGCGGAAGAAAAAGTAGGCCTGAAAATGAACCTGAAAAAAGCCGACTTAAAAAAGGTCATTGCGCTTCTGCCGGCCTTGAAAAAGCCCACCATCTCCAGCCTTTCCGCAGAGGGATGGCTTGCCCTTGAGACCATCATCGACGAGAAGATAGTGCGCATATTAATCCCGGCGCTCAAGAAAGCCGGTGCCGAGGGGATTATCGAGTATCCGTTGAATAAAGTTATTTATTAGAAGGAGCGAAGCCAATGCCTTGCGGCAGGAAAAGAAAAAGACAAAAAATCAGGACGCATAAAAGAAAGAAGATGCGCCGTCGCCTCCGCCATCTGAAGAAGAGAGCCTGGGGTTAATCATTCGGATTAAATGACTTCTAAGGTTAAAAAATGGGGAGGGAGAGTATTTTTTTGCCTTTTAATATCCCTCTTAATCAATACCGAAGCTTTTGCTTTAGATAAAAAAGCCTCCTCTGCTTTAAGCCACTATATTATGGCCCTGATGCATGACCGGCTCGGTAATCCCGATAAGGCAATCGCGGAATATAAAAGGGCTTTGAGGCTGGATTATAAGAATTCCACCATCCACTTGAATTTAGCCGCCAGTTATATAAAGAGCAACAAGCTTGACGAAGCCGTCGGCGAATTAAACCTCGCCGCAAGCTTTGACCCGGAAGCAGTAGAGCCGCACGCAATCCTGGCGCTTTTGTATTCCTTGCAGAATAAAGAAGAGCCGGCAACCGCCGAATACGAAACCGCGCTGAAGAACGCCTCGAAACTGGAACCCCGGAATATAGATATTTATAAAAGCCTGGGGTTAATCTACCTGAGGCAGAAAAAGCTGGAAGCCGCAGAAAAGATTTACCGTTTAATCCTCGATTTATCGCCTTCCGATAGCGAAGCGCATTTTTTCCTGGGTAATATTTATTATCAGCTGGGGAATCAGGCCCTGGGAGAAAAAGAATTGAAACAGGCCATAGAATTAAAGCCCGATTATGCCGAGGCGCTGAATTATCTGGGGTATACCTATGTTGAAGAAAACAGGAATTTAGAACAGGCCGAGACGATGATTAAAAAGGCCCTGGAGATAGAGCCGGATAACGCCGCTTACATCGACAGTTTGGGCTGGTTGTATTTCAGGCGCGCCAAATACAAAGAGGCGGGGGCGCAATTAGAAAAGGCATCCGCCTTGTTAGACGACCCGGTGATTTACGAACATTTAGGAGAGGTTTATTTCAAGACAGGCGATAGCGAGAAAGCGAAATTAAATTGGCAAAAATCTTTAGAATTAAATCCGGGCCAGGAGCAGCTGAGGAAGAAGCTGGAAAAAATAAAATAGCTTATTATATATGAAAGACTCCGATAACCAGGTTAGAGAATTGGAAGCCAGGGCGAAAGAGATCCGCAGGTTAATCATTCAAATGCTCGCCAAGGCCGGCTCAGGCCATCCCGGCGGCAGCCTTTCCTCAACAGATTTAATTACGGTTTTGTATTTTAGCGTCTTGCGGCATGACCCGAAAAATCCGCATTGGCCGGAGCGCGACAGGTTCCATATGTCCAAGGGGCACTGTTGTCCTCTATGGTATGCGGTGTTGGCGGAATCGGGTTATTTTCCGAAAGAAAAGCTTTTGACTCTCAGGCAGTTAGGTTCCTTGTTGCAGGGGCATCCTGACCGCCGCACTCCCGGCGTAGATGTGGCGTCCGGCTCATTAGGGCAGGGTTTATCCGTTGCCTTGGGGATGAGCTTGAGCGCCCGGCTGGATAAGAAGGATTACCGCGTCTATGTCCTTTTGGGCGACGGCGAAACCCAGGAAGGCAACATCTGGGAAGCGGCCATGGCCGCCAGCCACTATCAATGCGACAATCTCTGCGCGATATTGGATTATAACGGTTTTCAGATTGACGGCAAAACCTGCGATATTATGGAGCTTGAGCCGGTTGTTGCCAAATGGCAGGCGTTTGGCTGGCATGTCATTGAAATAGACGGGCACGATATAAAGCAGATCATTTCTGCCTATGCAGAAGCGAAGACGGTAAAGAAAAAACCCGTGATTATTATCGCCCATACCGTTAAAGGAAAAGGCGTCTCTTTTATGGAGAACGTCTGCGATTTCCACGGCCGCGCGCCGACAAAGGAAGAGGCGGAAAAGGCATTAAGGGAACTGGAATGAGCGAGATGTTGTATCAGCGCGACATATACGGCCAGACATTAATAGAATTAGGCAAACAGAATAAGGATATTATTGTTCTGGACGCGGACCTCTCCGGCTCTACGCGCACGGCTTTATTCGCCAAAGAGTTTCCCGAAAGATTTTTCAACTTCGGAGTAGCCGAGCAGAACATGATGGCGACAGCCGCCGGGTTTGCCAGCTGCGGCAAAACCGTATTCGTCTCGACCTTCGCCATATTCGCTACGGGCAGGGCCTGGGACCAGGTCAGAAACAGCGTTAGTTATAATAATTTCAATATCAAAATCGTAGCTACTCATGCCGGGCTGACTGTCGGCCCTGACGGAGCAAGCCATCAGGCGCTGGAAGATATCGCGCTGATGCGGATAATCCCCAATATGAGAGTCGTCGTCCCCTGTGACGGCCCCCAGACGCGCGAAGCCGTGCTTGCCTGCGCAAATACCCCGGGGCCTTTCTATGTGCGTTTAGGAAGGCCGAAAGTGCCTACTATAGAAAATAAGGGCGAGTTCAGGCTGGGTAAAGCCCAGGTGCTTACTGAAGGCAAAGACGCCTCGATTATCGCCTGCGGGATTATGGTTGAGGCAGCGCTCTTGGCCGCAAAAAATCTCCTCTCTAAAAACATCAAGGCGCGCGTGATTAATGTGCATACGATTAAATCCCTGGATACCGATACGATTATTCAGGCCGCTCGCGATACCGGCCGGATGGTAGTCTGTGAGGAGCACGCGGTTATCGGAGGCCTGGCATCGAGCATCGATGAAGTAGTAGCAGAGCATTGCCCGGTCAGGATAACGCGCTTAGGCATCAGGAACAGGTTCGGCCAGTCCGGAGAGCCTGCCGAACTGATGAAGGAATACAGCCTTGAGGCCAAGGATATAGAAAAAGCGGTCTTAAGCATTACCCGATAAAGCCCTTTAGCGGTGGATAAGCTCGCCCTCGATTCCCACGCCAAGTTAAACCTCTACCTGGAAGTTTTAAATAAGCGCAAAGACGGTTACCACAACATCAAGACTCTTTTCGAAAGAATCAGCCTGCATGACCAGATAGTCCTCAAATCCCGCAAGGATAAAGCAATAAGAATTATTTGCAGCTCGCCTCTTGTGCCCAGGGATAATACGAATATCGCCAGCCGCGCTGCCCGCTTATTGCAGAATACGCTTCGGATTAACAAAGGCGTAGATATAAAAATAATCAAGCGTATTCCCTTGGCCAGCGGCCTGGCCGGCGGCTCAAGTAACGCGGCAACTGTGCTGGTCGGGCTAAACCGGCTTTGGAAACTGAATCTCACTCGGCAGAAATTAGTGGAATTAGCGCAGGAATTAGGCAGCGACGTCCCCTTTTTTATTTATAATTGCCCTTTTGCGCTGGGTGAAAGCCGGGGCGAACGTATCAGGCCGGAAAATAGCTTAAAGCACGTGCGGTTGTGGCATATTTTAGTTGTACCCAAGTTAAATGTTTCCACGGCTAAGGTGTATAAAGCCTGGGACAGGCTGAAAAATAGCCGTAAAGCCCAGTTGACAAGGCCAAAATATGATGTTAAAATATTAACTTCGGCTTTAAGGAGAAACGCTCTTTCTATCATCGGCAGGGCTTTGTTCAATAGCTTAGAGCCGGTTACGGCTAAGTTATACTCTGAAGTGGTAATTTTAAAGGAAAGCTTGAGAATCCTGGGCTTGAAATCAATCCTGATGTCCGGCAGCGGTCCGGCAATTTTTGGCATTGTTTCTTCAAGAAAGGAGGCTGTGCGCCTTTACAGAGGTCTTCGGAAAAATCGATTTTTGGAGGTTTTCGTTACCCGGACGCGTTAAGTTGGAGGAGGTAAGGGATGGAAATAACCGAGGTCAGAGTATTCTTAAAGGATTCGCCGGATAAAAAATTAAAAGCCTACGTCACCGTAACTTTTGATAACGCCTTTGTAGTCAGGAATATAAAAGTTATCGAGGGCACCAAGGGCACGTTTATCGCCATGCCTTCGAGAAAAATAAAGCAACCCTGCCCGAAGTGTAATTTTAAGAATGAGTCGCGCTCTAAATACTGCAATCAATGCGGCGGACAGCTTCCTTTTGTGCCCGCGCCTGTCGGCCAGGAAGCCGCGGGTAATATGCAGTCTGAACAAAAAGATATCGCCCACCCGATTACGCAGTCCTTTCGGGATTATCTGCAAAAGAGGATTTTAGAGGCATACGAGCAGGAAAAAGTAAAGGGCCCCAGCATTTCCGGGCGTTTTGAAGCCAGGTAGATAGAATAATAAAATATTTTGCCCGGTAGTGTAATGGTAGCACATCAGAATTTGGGTCTGAGCGTCATGGTTCGAATCCATGCCGGGCAACCAGGATTAATATATGCATAAAAATACCGCAGTAATTATTTTAGCCGCAGGTAAGGGCGAACGGATGAAATCCGATATCCCTAAGGTCCTGCATCCGCTTTGCGGAAGGCCGATGCTGGGTTATGTCCTAGACCTGGTAAGGGCGATGAAGTTTGATAAAGTCATTGCCGTAGTAGGGCACCAGCACCGGGAAGTGAATAAAATATTCGGCCGCGGCATCAAAAGCGTTGTGCAGCGCAGGCTGCTCGGTACCGCGGACGCG
>JBAZGA010000002.1:0-27094 GCA_041653115.1 Candidatus Omnitrophota bacterium | reverse complement strand
CATTGCCCCTGCTAAAAAACTTTAAGGGGACGCTGCTCGTCCTTTACGCGGATAACCCTTTATTAAAAAAAGAAACGCTCGTCAAGCTCCTGGAATACCACCGACAGAATAATCTGGATGCTACGCTGCTCGTGGCGAGTCTGGATAAGCCTGCGGGTTACGGCAGAATCCTCAGGGATAAATACGCCGCTGTCTCGGGGATTGTGGAAGAAAAGGATGCAGACGATTTCCAGAAGGAGATTAAAGAGATTAATACCGGCATTATGTGTTTTAAAAAGGAAAAAATAGCCCGCGCCTTAAAGCGGGTTAAGCCGGAAAACAAAAAAAAGGAATATTATCTTACCGATGCCATCGGAATTATTTATAAGGACGGCGGTTTGATTGATAGCGTCAGGCTCGGCGATATCAACGAGGCACTGGGCGTCAACTCGCGCCTGGATTTAGCCAGGGCCAACAAAATTATGCAGGCAAGAATCAATGAGGGGTTTATGAAAGAGGGAGTTACCATCCTTGACCCGGATTCGACTTTTATCAATTACGGGGCAAAAATCGGCCGCGACAGCGTGATTTATCCCTTTACAGTAATCGAGAGCGGTGTTATAATTGGAAAACATTGCTCGGTCGGCCCTTTTGCGCATTTAAGAGAAGGTACCCGCCTGAAGGATAATTGTCTGATAGGTAATTTCGTGGAAGCCGTGCGTTCCGTAATCGGCTCAAAAACCATCGCCAAACATTTTTGTTATCTCGGCGACAGCCGTATCGGCCAAAAGGTCAATATCGGCGCGGGGACGGTTACGGCAAACTTCGACGGACTGAAGAAAAATATTTCGGTGATTAAGGATAATGCCTTTATCGGTTCGGACAGCGTGCTGCTTGCTCCGGTAAGAATCGGCAAACGTGCGGTTACCGGCGCCGGCTCGGTAGTAGTAAAAAATACCGCTGTCCCGGACAATACGGTGGTCGTCGGCGTGCCGGCAAGGCAAATAAAAATAAAAAAGAGGTAGGGAAGATGGATAAATTAGCGGTATTCAGCGGCAATGCGCACCCGGAATTAGCCAAGGATATCTGTAAATACCTGAAAGTCAAGCTTTCCGCAGCGCTCGTAACCAAGTTCAGCGAAGGCGAAATCCGGGTCAAAATCGACGAGAATGTGCGCGGCAAAGACGTCTTTGTAGTGCAGCCAACCTCGCCGCCCAGCAACGATAACCTGATGGAGCTTTTGATTATGATTGACGCTTTGAAGCGGGCTTCTGCCAACCGGATTACAGCGGTAATGCCGTACTTCGGCTATGCCCGGCAGGACAGGAAAGACCAGCCCCGTGTCCCGATTACCGCAAAATTAGTGGCTAACCTCGTGACGGTTGCCGGGGCAAACAGAGTTCTTACGATGGACTTACACGCCGGCCAGATCCAGGGTTTCTTTGACATACCCGTAGATCACCTCCTGGCGGTGGGTGTTTTTATAGAGTATTTTTCCAAATTGAAACTGGAGGATATAGTGGTGGTTTCTCCCGACGTCGGCGGCATAAAAATGGCCAGGGCTTATGCCAAGCGGTTATCGGCGAGCCTGGCGATTATCGATAAGCGCCGCCTCTCGCCGGAAAAAGCAGAGGCATTGCATATTTTAGGCGAGGTAAAAGGCAAGGACGCGATTATCATCGATGATTTAATTGCCACCGGCGGTTCCCTGATTGAGGCAGTGAGCGCGCTGAAGAAGGCCGGGGCAAAGAGTGTGCGGGCGGGGATTTCCCACGGCGTTTTATCCGGTTCTGCCATCAAAAATATAGATAAATGCCAAGACCTGAAAGAACTGATTATTACCGACAGTATTCCCCTGGATGACCATAGAAAACACGCCCGGATCAGGGTTCTATCGGTAGCCGGGCTTTTAGGCGAGGCAATCAAGAGAATTCACAATGAGGAGTCGGTGAGTTCATTGTTTGATTAAAGCCTGCCTGCCGGCAGGCAGGGAGGTAAAAAGGATAGAGATATGGAAGAGATATTCTTAGAAGTAGAATCGAGGGAAGAAATAGGCAAGGCCAAAGTTAAAGCGTTAAGGGAAAAAGGCTTTGTCCCGGCGGTGATTTATGCCGAGGGCAAAGATTCCCAATCCATAAAAATACCCCACAAGCAGTTATTGCAGCTGGTGCATCAACACCGCCTGGAGAGTATCGTGATTAAGCTGCGGGTTAAAGATGACAAGAAACAGAAAGCCGCCAGGGCCTGCCTGATTAAAGAGATGCAGAACGACCCGGTTAACGGCGATATCATCCATGTTGATTTTAACGAGGTTTCTTTAACCAAAGTGATTAAGGTCGGAGTGCCGGTAGTCGCCAAGGGTGAACCGGCCGGGGTGAAGCAGGAAGGCGGGTCCCTCGAGCATATACTCTGGGAAGTCGAGGTGGAATGTTTGCCCACGGATATCCCCAAAGAGATTACGGTAGATGTAAGCCCCTTAAAAATCGGCGATGCGGTACACGTCAAAGATATAAAATTCCCTTCTAACGTCAAGGTCTTAAACGATCCGGAGGCGGTGGTCTTATCCGTAACCGCTCCGATTAAAGAAGAGGTTGCTGCAGCTCCTCTGGCCGAAGGAGAAGAGGCAGCGCAGGAGCCGGAAGTAATCAAGGAAAAGAAGGAAACGCCCGCCGAAGGCGAAGAGGAAGAAGCAAAAGAAACCAAAGAAAAGAAGTGAAATTAATCGTCGGGTTAGGTAATCCCGGTCAGGCTTACCAGGGCTCCAGGCATAATCTCGGATTTTCCGTAATCAAATCCCTGGCCCAGAGCTACAGGATTATTCTCAAAAAAGACAGCGCCGCCTTTTCTTTAAGCGCTAAGGCCAGGGTTGACAGCGATAAACTTATTTTGGCGATGCCGCTTACTTTTATGAATTTATCGGGCATTGCCGTAAGTGCTTTGCTGAAAAAATACAAGCTGGATTTAAGTAGTCTCCTGGTAGTCTGCGATGATTTGGATTTGGAGTTCGGCAGGCTCAAAATCAGGGCAAAGGGCTCGTCGGGAGGCCAGCGCGGCCTTCAGTCAATCATCGACGCCCTGGAGAGCCGGAGTTTGCGCGCCTGCGCTTAGGGATCGGCAGGCCGCCTAAATCGAGCGATAGCGCAAGATACGTATTATCGCCTTTTAACAAACAGGAAAAGAGCCAGCTCAAAGAGCTGGTAGAAAAAGCAGCTGATTGCTGCCGCACGTGGCTTGAAGAGGGCACAGAGAAAACCATGGCTATCTTTAATCGGGGGTAATTAAATGAGCAAATACGAGGCAATGTTTATCCTGAAGCCGGATTTATCGGAGGATGAAAAAAAGAACTTATTCAGCCAGATCAACGATGCCGTGGCGAAAAACAGCGGCAGCGTAACCCAGGCAAGCGTCTGGGCGGAAAAAAGGAAATTATTTTTCCCCATCAAAAAATGCCAGGAAGGCATGTATTATCTGGCTAATTTTGATGCCGCATCCGGAGCCGTAGAAAAAATAAGAGAGGCGTATAAACTCAATGAAAATATATTGAGGGTCCTGATCACGGTAAAGGAGAAATAAGATGGCTAATTTTAATAAGGTGTTACTGATCGGGAATTTAACCAAGGACCCGGAGCTGCGCTATACGCCGCAGGGCACGGCAGTGGTTAACTTGAGGCTCGCCGTAAACCGCAGGTTCAGGGACCGGAACCAGGAGCTCAAGGACGAGGTTTGTTTCATTACCGCGGTTGCCTGGGATAAACAGGCAGAGACCTGTAACCAGTATTTACATAAAGGCAGCCCGATTTTCGTCGAAGGCAGGCTCCAGTCGCGCAGTTTCGAAGACAGTTCCGGGCAGAAACGCAATGTCATTGAAGTCAGGGCCGAACGTATCCAATTCCTGGGCCAAGCTCCGGCGAGGATGGAATCGCCCCAGCAGCAAGAGGTTTCTAGTTCTACGGAAACAACCTGGTTAGAAGACCTGCCTGAGGGCAGGCAGGAAAGCGAGGACGAGTCCCATGCCAGTTAGGGTAAAGAGAGTTATAAAAAAGAAGAAAAACGCGCTTTTGTCGGTACGGAAAAAATTTTGCCGCTTCTGCGCCAATAAAGTCAGGACCATAGATTATAAAGACGTAAAAATGTTGGAGGGGTTTGTCAAGGAGAGGGGAAAAATGGTTTCCAGCCGCATCTCGGGTAACTGCGCCAAACACCAGAGAAGGCTTTGCGAGGCGATTAAGCGCGCCAGGTTTATTTCCCTTATTCCCTTTACGCGATAAGCGATGGAAGTTATCTTAAAGCAGGATATCAACAGATTAGGCAAGGCCGGCAGCGTAGTCAAGGTAAAAGACGGTTTCGCCAGGAATTTCCTTATCCCTAACGGCCTGGCCATCCACAAGACTTCCGGGAGCCTTAAAGTATTGGAGCAGGAAAAACAAAAAAAGATTTTAGAGCTGGAAAAAGCCAGGCACGCAGCCGAAGAGTTAAAAAATAAATTAGACAGCTTGTCTTTAACTATCCAGGCTTCGGCCCAGGAAGAAGATAAGCTCTATGGTTCTGTCGGCGCTCTGGAAATAGCGGCCGCTTTAAAAGAAGAAGGTTTTGAGGTTGATAAAAATTCCATTGCCCTGGCCGAACCGATAAAGTCTTTAGGGATATACGAAGTCCGGATAGAGCTGCACCCGGAAGTTACGGCAGGGATAAAAGTCTGGATCGTTAGAAAATAATGGCAGAGACCATTTTAGAAAAACTCCCTCCGCAGAACCTGGAAGCCGAGATGGCGGTCCTGGGTTCGCTATTAATTGACGAAGACGCTATCTCCGTAGCCATCGAATCGCTGGACGGGGAATCCTTCTATAAAGCTACCCATAAAAAAATATTTGAAGCGATCTTAGATCTCTACAATGCCAATAAAGCGGTTGACCTGATTACCCTGACCGATGAATTAAAGAGGAAAGGGGCCCTTGAGGAAGTGGGAGGGGTAAGTTTTTTGACCAGCCTTGCCAATTCCGTCCCCACCGCCGCCAACATCAGCCATTACGCCGGTATCGTAAAAGAAAAAAGCATTTTAAGGACGCTGATTAACAATTCAACCAGGATCGTTTCTTTATGCTATGAATCGGAGGGCAATGTCGACCAGGTAGTGGACAGCGCCGAGAGCCTTGTCTTTGAAGTCAGCGACAGAAAACACCGGGGCAGCTATATTTCCCTGAAAGAGATTGTCAAGGACAGCATTGAGACGATAGACCGGCTTTACCAGAAAAAAGCGCATGTCACCGGTATACCTACCGGCTACATTGATTTTGATTTGAAGACCTCGGGGCTGCAGCCTTCGGATTTAATCGTGGTCGCCGGAAGGCCTTCGATGGGTAAAAGCGCTTTTGCCTTAGGGCTGGCCGAGCATGCCGGCGTAATCGAAAAAGTACCGCTGGCCGTTTTTAGTTTAGAAATGTCCAAGGAACAGTTGGTCCAGAGGATGCTTTGCGCCCATGCCAAGGTAGATGCGCATAAGGTAAGGACGGGCTATTTAGCGACTTCGGATTGGCCGCGCTTAACCGCCGCCGCAGGAAAGCTTTCCGAGGCGCCGATATTTATTGACGATTCCCCGGCAATTTCCGTAATGGAGCTGCGCGCCAAGGCGCGCAGGCTAAAAGCACACCAGGACATCCAGCTGATTATCCTGGATTATTTGCAATTAATGCGCGGTTCGGGTAATATCGAGAACAGGCAGCAGGAGATTTCCGAGATATCCCGCTCAATTAAGGCATTGGCGCGCGAATTAAATGTGCCGATAGTGGCGATCAGTCAGTTATCGCGCGCGGTTGAGTCGCGCACCGACCACCGGCCGCAGCTTTCCGACTTAAGGGAATCCGGGGCAATCGAGCAGGACGCGGATGTCGTCGTCTTGATATTGCGCGAGGAGTACTATAACCCTACGTCTGATAATCAGGGCATTGCCGAAATCAATATCGCCAAACAGCGCAACGGCCCCGTAGGCTCGCTGAAACTGACTTTTATCAAGGAATATACCCGTTTTGAAAACTTGACGCGCATAGAATAATAAAAAGGTTGATAGAACGGGGAAATTATCCTATAATAATATAACATGTTAAAAAGATTACCTTTATTTTTAGCGGCGTTTTTTTTAATCCTGGGTTTCTCTTTTGCCCAGGAAGCCACCGAGCAAGCGGCGCCAGCCGGACAAACCAGCCAGCAGGAAGCAGCTCCCCCCAAGCTGATTACCGCCATCGAGGTAAGCGGCAATAAATCCATCAGCAGCAATACGGTTATCTCCAAAATCAAGAGCCGGGTCGGCGGCCCTTACCAGGAAAATATCATTAGCGACGATTTAAAACGGCTTTATCTTTTAGGTTTCTTCAGCGATATAAAAATCGATACCGAAGGTTATAAAGGCGGCATTAAGCTGCTGATTAAGGTCAGCGAAAGGCCGCTGATTGAAAAAATCAGCTTTTCCGGCATCAGGCGCCTGACGATGAGAGAAGAAAAGCTAAAGGAGCAGTTAAAGTCCAAAGAAACGCAGTACTTAGATTACCCTAATTTAGCCGAGGACGTGAAGGCGCTGGAGAAATTATATGAAAAAATCGGTTACAGCAGGGCAGATATACAATACACGGTAGATATTGATAAAGAAACGAATAAGGCAAAGATACAGTTTAACGTTACCGAAGGAAAGAGGCTGGCGATTAAAAATATTTTTGTTGAAGGCAATAAGGCCTATTCTTCAAGGCGCATCTTAAGGCTGATGAAGACCAGGCGCGCCTGGCTTTTTAATGCCGGCGTCTTAAAAGAAGAGGTATTAAAGGAAGACATCGAGCGCATCAAGTCATTTTACCAGCGCGGAGGCTTTACCGATGTGCAGGCAGATTACGAAATTAAAGCTCATTCCGCGAAGAAGCATATTTTGTATATCACCGTAAAGATCCGGGAAGGGAAAAAATACCTTGTCGGTAACGTAACCATACGGGGCAATAAAGATATCTCCCGGGATGATGTCCTGGGCAAGCTGGAGAAATCTATACCGGGCGAAGTCTTCAGCCAGGAGGCATTAAAGCAAGACATCGCCAATATCCAAAGTTTATATTTTGACCGCGGCTATATATCCTGCCGGGTAGAAGAAGCCACTTCCCTGAACCCGCATACCGGCCGCATCGATATTGTTTACAACATTCAGGAAAACGAGATTGCCTATGTGGATAAGATAAAAATCAGAGGGAACGTAAAAACCAAAGACGTGGTTATCCGCAGGGAATTAAGGATACGGCCGGGGGACAGGTTTGACGGAGAAAAATTAAGGCGCAGCAAAGAGCGGCTGCAGAACTTGGGGTTCTTCGAAGAGATAAGTTATGACACCGAAGACACGCCGCAACCCGATAAGAAGGATTTGATTGTGGACGTGAAGGAGTCAAAGACCGGCGCTTTTAGTTTCGGCGGCGGTTATTCCACCGTTGACCAGTTCGTCGGGTTTTTTGAGATTGAACAGAAGAATTTTGACTGGAAGAATTTCCCTTATTTTACCGGCGGCGGGCAGGACCTGAAGTTCCGCGCCTCCTTAGGCTCGATTAGCGAAGGCTTTGAGCTCAGCTTTACCGAGCCCTGGGTTTTCGATTACCCGGTGTCCTTCGGCTTTGATGCCTATAGGCGCAGCCATGAAAGAGACGAGGACGTCGGCTACGGTTATGATGAAGACGTCACCGGCGGCGATTTACGTCTAGGCAAAGAGATATCCGAATATGTAAGAGGTAGCTTAACCTACCGTTATGATGAGATAGAGATCAGCAACGTCGTTGATGATGCTACGGATGACTTAAAGAGCGAGGTCGGAAAAAATTCCATCAGCAGCATAAATTTGGGCCTCTCTTTTGACAGCCGTAACAATGTCTTTGACCCCACTAAAGGCGATTTATTGACCGGTTCTATCGAATATGCAGGCGGGGCATTCGGCGGAGATAAGGATTTCTGGAAGTTCTTTGGCCGGGCGAGCCATTATTTTCCGCTCTTGCGCGGTTCCAGCCTGGAATTAAGGGCGCGGGCGGGCGTGGCTGAGCCTTACAGCAATACCGAGCGCATCCCGATATACGAAAGATTCTTTGCCGGCGGCGCCTATACTATCAGGGGTTATGAGGAGAGAAAAATCGGCCCGATTGACGCCGCAACTAAAGACCCCCTGGGCGGTGAAGCTATGCTCGTCGGAAATATTGAGTATACCTATCCTTTAATGGACTTTCTTAAGGTCGCTACTTTTTACGATACGGGGAATGTCTGGTCGAAAATGGGCGATATCGGCTCCGGCGGTTTTAAATCAAGCGTGGGCCTGGGATTCAGGATTAAGACGCCCATCGGCCCGATAATGCTTGATTACGGCATTCCTTTGAATAAGGAACCCGGAGAAGACAGTAAAAAGGACGGCCGTTTTCATTTTAGCGTCAGCCACAGTTTTTAACAAATCAAGGAGGATGAATGAAAAGATATGCGTTGTTATCTCTGGCAATTGTTTTGAGCGCGTTGGCCTTTACCCCGGCTGTTTTCGCGGCGGATAAGTTTGCTTCGGTGAGCATAGAGCGCATCAGCGAGGCATATTTAAAGGTAAAGGAATATTCAAAGATACTGGAAGACAGGGAAACGGCCTATACGCAGGAAATTGACAAGAAAAGAAACGAGGTCAAGCAGTTCCAGGACAAGATTAACCTTTTAAACGACAAGGAAAAGGGAGCCAAGAGCGAAGAACTTAAATCAAAGATTGAAAGCCTGCAGAATTTTGTCCGCCAGAAGCAATCTGACCTGCGCAAAGAAGGCACCGACAAGATGATGGAGGTATCCAAGGATATCAAGGATGCCATAGAAAAGTACGCGCAGAAAGAAGGGTATACTTTAGTATTTGACGCGATGGCTTTGGCATACCAGCCTAAAGGCATAGATATTTCCGCTCAAATCATCGAGATCCTGAATAAGGATTATAGTGGCAAAAAAAGATAAGAAGCGCCGCAATGCAGAAGACTCTCAGAGAGATCGCCGAATTTATTGACGGCGAAGTAGTCGGCAACGAAAGCGTGGTGATTACCGGCGTATGCGGGATAAAAGAGGCCTCGGAAGGCGATATTACATTCCTGGCGAACCCCAAATACGCTTCTTTTATAGAAAAGACGCGCGCCTCGGCAATCATTACTTCCCGCCAGATAAAAAGCGCGGCCAAGCCGATTGTGCGCACAGATGACCCCTCTCTGGCATTTGCCAAGTTGCTTTCTCTGGCCGGGCCCGGCGAAATAAAACATCCTCAAGGCATCCACCCCAAGGCAATCATCGGTAAAAATGTGTTTTTGGGCCGTAATGCGGCAGTCGGCCCTTATGTCGTGATTGAGGATAATGTATCTATAGGCGATGAGGCAATAATCTATGCGGGCTGTTTTATCGGGCAGGAGACGAAAATCGGGGCGCATACTTTAATTTATCCCAATGTCTCTATCCGCGAGCGCGTCACTATCGGAAGCAGGGTCATTATTCACAGCGGCGCGGTGCTGGGTTCCGACGGTTTTGGCTTTGTCAGCGTAAAAGGAACACACCATAAAATCCCCCAGGTAGGCACGGTTGTCGTTGAGGACGACGTGGAAATCGGGGCCAATGTCACTATTGACCGCGCGCGCTTTGACAAGACCGTCATCGGGCGCGGCACAAAAATAGATAACCTTGTTCAGATCGCCCATAACGTGGTGGTAGGAGAGAATTCCATTATCGTAGCGCAGGCGGGGATTTCCGGCAGCACCACCCTCGGCAAGGGCGTGACTATTGCCGGCCAGGCAGGCCTGGTCGGGCACATTAGCGTCGGAGATGGTGCGGTGGTCGCCGCGCAGGCAGGCGTGACCAAATCCATCCCGGCGAATACTATGGTATCGGGTTATCCGGCAAAGGCTCATGCCGCGGCCAAGCGCATCAATGCCTGCGTGCAGAACCTGCCGCGCTTATACGAAGAAGTAGCAAGGTTGAAAAAGAAAATAGAAGAGTTGGGGGGTAAGCTTGGATAGGCAAAGGACCATTCTCAAGGAAGTAAGCCTCTCGGGAGTGGGGCTACATACCGCAAACAAGGTAAACATCACCTTTAAGCCCGCAGAGACGGATACGGGCATTAATTTCATCCGCACGGACTTGCCCGAGAAACCGGTAATTAAGGTATCCATAGATAACCTCATTTCCCAGAGCAATACTCCCCGCCGTACTTCTATCGGGAGAGATTCCTTTGAAGTTCAGACCATTGAGCACCTGATGTCGGCGTTGATAGGCCTGAATATCGATAATCTCCTGATTGAGATCGATAATAATGAAGTGCCGGGATTGGACGGCAGTAGCTTGAACTTTTTAGAGGTATTGCTTAAAGCAGGCATTAAAGAGCAGGAAAAAGAGCGCCAGTGCTATGTGATTAAAGAGCCTATCTTCGTGGAGGAAGACGGCGCCTCCATCATGGCCGTTCCTTCTGCGGAGTTTAAAGTTTCTTATACCCTGGATTACCGCCACCCCTACCTGAAGACGGGGTTCATGGAGGTTAAATTAAATTCGGATATATTTCAGAAGGAACTTGCCTGCGCGCGTACCTTCTGTTTGGAAGAGGAGGCGGCCGGGTTACAGAGCCTGGGCATGGGCCGCGGCGCCAATTACGATAATACCCTGGTGGTAGGCAAAGCCGGAGTGATTAAAAATAAATTGCGCTACAAGGACGAATTTATCCGGCATAAGATACTTGACCTTTTGGGGGACTTATACCTTTTGGGAGCGATTAAAGGGCATATTATCGCATTAAGGAGCGGGCATTCTTTAAATTTGAAGCTGGTAAAAAAGATAGACGAGCAGAGGAAGAGATATGCCCTGGGCGGCATCGGGATAAAATATCATTCTGCCAAGGGAAAAGAGCTGGGCAGGGAAGAAATTATGCAGATATTGCCGCACCGCGACCCCTTTTTATTCGTGGATAAAATTATTGCCTTGGAGCAGGGCAAGCACGCTACCGGTATCAAATATGTAACCAAAGACGACTATTTCTTCAAGGGGCATTTTCCCGGCAAGCCGGTGATGCCCGGCGTTTTGATTGTTGAGGCAATGGCGCAGGTAGGCGGCGTGATGATGCTTGCCCCGCAGGAAAACAGAGGCAAACTCGCCTATTTTTTAGCTGCCGATAATATAAAATTCAGGAAAACGGTTGTCCCGGGCGATGACCTGGTGCTTGATGTGGAAGCCGGAAGGATAAAATCCAAGACCGGCCAGGTCCACGGCAAGGCGCTGGTGAACGGTAAGATTGTCGCTGAGGCGGACCTGATGTTTGCCCTGGTTGAGGGCTAAAAATGCAGATACATCCCACGGCAATAGTTTCTAAAAAAGCGAAATTGGCCGACGATATTCAAGTCGGCCCTTATGCTGTTATCGGAGACTCCGTCACCATCGGCCAGGGGACCAAGGTCGGCGCGCATTGCCTCATTGAAGGTAACACCCGTATCGGTAAGGCTTGCGAGGTCTTTACGGGCGCGGTTCTCGGCAGCCGGCCCCAGGATTTAAAATATAAAGAGGAAAAAAGTTTCCTGGA
Organism: Candidatus Omnitrophota bacterium; assembly: GCA_041653115.1. Taxonomy (GTDB): domain Bacteria; phylum Omnitrophota; class Gorgyraeia; order Gygaellales; family Profunditerraquicolaceae; genus JBAZGA01. The sequence continues at coordinate 15,543 of JBAZGA010000002.1, read as the reverse complement.
AATAGGCGATAATAACATTATCCGCGAGTATTGCACGTTTAACCCGGGCACGGAAGAAAACTCAAAGACCTCCGTCGGCAGTAACAACCTTTTTATGGCTTATTCTCATGTCGCCCATGATTGCTACGTCGGCAATAACTGTATCATTGCCAATAACGGGACCCTGGCCGGTCATGTGACTATCGAGGACCAGGCGGTTGTCGGCGGGCTGGTAGCGATACATCAGTTTGTGCGCATGGGCAGGCTTTCGATTGTCGGCGGCTGCTCCAAAGTAGTCCAGGACATCCCCCCTTATTCTACCTGTGACGGCCATCCGGCGCAGGTATACGGCCTGAACCTGGTGGGATTACGCCGGCACGGCGTCAGCAAGGAGGCAATCAAGGAGCTTGGCCGGGCATTTAACATATTATTCAATTCCGGCGCGTCGACAAAACACGCGCTGGAAAAAATAGAAAAAGAAATAAAGCCGCTTGCCGAAATTACCCATCTCATTGATTTTATTAAGACTTCGGAACGGGGCATCAGCCATTCTTGCCGTAAAACATAATGTAACTTTCAAGGACGGGTCTTGAGCTGATATGGAAAAAATTGGCTTAATTGCCGGAAATAAAAAATTCCCCATTATCTTCGCCGAGGCGGCAAAGAAAAAGGGTTATGATATTGTGGCGGTAGCGATAAAAGGCGACACCTCCTCCAGGCTGAAAAAATTTGTCAGTAAGATCTGCTGGCTGGGCCTAAAAGATTATTCGCGGCTCTTTGATGTTTTTAAATCCGAAGGGATTGTCAAGATAGTCATGGCCGGTCAGGTCAGTCCTTACCGCTTATTCAGTAAAGAGGTAAGGCGGGACTCGCGGCTGAAAAAAATCCTCACCCAGGCCAAAGACAGTAGGGCGGATACGGTATTCGGGGCAATCGCGGAAGAATTAAAAAGCGCCGGCTTTGAATTGATAGACCCGACTTTTCTTTTGGGAGACTTTTTGCCGAAGAAAGGGGTGCTTACCAGGCGCGAGCCTGATTTCAACGAATGGGAAGATATATATTTCGGTTTAGAATTAGCCAAGGAAATGGGGCTTTTGGATATCGGCCAGACCGTAGCCGTAAAGCAAAAAGCAGTAGTGGCGGTGGAAGCCCTTGAAGGCACGGATAATCTTATCCACCGGGCAGGGCGCATTGCCAAAAAAGGCGCCACTATAGTGAAGGTAAGCAAGCCTAACCAGGATATGCGTTTTGATATTCCGGTTGTCGGCTTAAATACCGTAAAAAACCTGGTCAAGGCAAAAGCCGCCTGTCTCGCCATTGAAGCAGGCAAGACCCTCTTCATAGATAAAGCGCAAAGCATAGGCTTGGCCGATAGCCATTGTATTTCAATCGTTGCGGTTTAATAAGTTAGGTCTTGACATAGTTTCGTTTGTGTTGTAAGCTAAATCCCGATAAAAAGGAGGTTGTGATGGCAAGGATAAGCTCTAAGCCGGTACTATTTAAGCTGGATGCGCCGCAGGCAAAAAGGGTCAGCTTGGCAGGAAATTTTAATAACTGGAATATAAAATCTCATCCTGCAAAAAAGGATGCCAAAGGCAGCTGGTCGCTCAAGCTTAATTTAAAGCCGGGCAGGTATGAGTATAAGTTTTTTATAGACGGCAACTGGGTTAACGACCCGCGCTGCGGCGGATGTGTCGGCAATGCGTTCGGCACGCAGAACTGCATCGTAGAAGTAAAATAATTTTGTTTGGGCAGGGCAATTAGTTCTATAAATTAGGGCGTCACACAAGGTGGCGCCCTATACTTTTATGAGATACATATACGGACCGGTAGGCTCGCGCAGGTTAGGTTTATCTTTGGGCTTAAGCCTCACCCCGCATAAAATCTGCACTTTCAATTGTGTTTATTGCCAGTTAGGCAGGACAAGAGAGACTGCCCGGGAAAGGAAGGAATACGTTTCCGTCCGGGACATCCTCGACGAACTAAAGTTATGGCTTGGGCAGCATAGCGAAGAGTCTAAGGCCCTGCGTTTCATTACCCTCTGCGGGGCAGGGGAGCCGACCTTAAATCTCAGAATCGACGCCTTAATCGCCGGGATAAAAGAGATTACCGCCACACCCATAGCCGTAATTACCAACGCCTCCTTATTGCCGGATGCTGCGGTGCGCGCGGCGCTCATGCGCGCGGACTTAATCATTCCCTCTTTGAATGCCGTAACCGCAAAAGCCTTTCAAAAAATCAACCGGCCGCGGCCCGATATAAAAATAGAAGAAATAATCGAAGGGCTGGTAGCGTTGAAGAAAGAATTCCCCGGAAAAATCTGGCTTGAGGTAATGCTGGTTGCCGGCGTAAATGACGATTTGAGGCAGATTAAGAAGATGAAGGAAGCGATTGAAAGGATAAACCCTGACAAGGTTCAGCTGAACTCTCCGGTGCGCACTACTGCCGAGCCGGATGCATTCTCCGTAGATAAAAAGAAGCTCGAAAAGATTAAAGAAATTTTAGGCGGGAAGGCAGAAATAATCTAGCGCGCCTGTAGCTCAACTGGATAGAGCGCTTGCCTTCGGAGCAAGATGTTGCAGGTTCAACTCCTGCCAGGCGCATTTTTACGGGCGAGGAAAATTTATGCACGAAACATATCTTACCAGAGAAGGTCATCGAAAATTATTAGATGAACTGCAATATCTCAAAACAGCAAAGCGCAGAGAGCTATCAAAAGCAGTTGGTGAGGCAAGGGCCCACGGCGATATCTCCGAGAATGCGGAATATGATGCTGCGAAAGAAGCGCAGGGGCTAAATGAGAAAAGAATCGCGGAATTGGAAACAAAACTTGCCTCCTGTCGTATCCTTGATGATGAAAATATACCTAAGGACCAGGTTTTGATAGGGGCAACTGTGCAGATTAAGGATTTAGAGAGTAATGAGGAGTTAACGTATACCCTGGTTTCAGAGATTGAGGCCGATTATTCGCAGAATAAGATTTCCGTCTCTTCCCCGGTAGGCAGTGGCCTGCTTAACCATAAAGTTAATGAAATAGTTGAAATTAAAATACCAGCCGGTATCCTCAAATACAAAATATTAAGGATATCAAGGGATTAACTCCAGCTACCCGCATAAAACGCCCCTTGCAAAACCCCGTATTTTAAGTTAAAATAATAAAAATTATCCGGGCCATTAGCTCAATCCCAGAATCAAGAGGGCGGGATGACTAATGGCGATAGTAAGTAAATATCGGGCCATTAGCTCAATAGGCAGAGCAGGACACTCTTAATGTCAAGGTCGAAGGTTCGACTCCTTCATGGCCCATAAAATTTCGCGTAGCGAAATTTTACTCCTAGCGATACATCAATTTTATTCAGGTTTGAGCTGGGAGCTAATTAAGTTTATGGTAGCAGCATCGCTTCGCGGTGTAATTCGCCGAAAATTCATAGCCTGCGAATTAAGCGGGAGTGTCATGGAATCCTACGAACTTATCGAACACACCGCAGATATCGGCATTCGGGTAAAGGGCGCGAGTTTAGAAGATATATTCAGAAATGCGGCAGCGGCGATGTTCGATATTATTGCGGGTGAAAAACCAAAGACCCCGCAGCAAAGGCCGCAGCCCAGAAACATCGCTGTCGGGCAGAAGGCGGATAATTTAGAAGACCTTTTCCTGAACTGGCTGAATGAACTGCTCTCCTTATCGGCTACCAAAGAGCTGATATTCTCCGATTTTCTTATAGATAAACTTGACGAAAATAATTTGAAAGCCACGGCTATAGGCGCCGGTATAGAAAATTATAAGGTGAATACCGAGATAAAAGCCGCGACATACCACCGGTTAAAGATAGAAAAGGTTCCCGGCGGCTGGCAGGCAGAGGTGATTTTTGACGTCTGATTTTGTTTTGGAGAAAATCGACGATTACCGCTGGCGTATCCCCAGGGCATATAAGGCAGGGATGCGCGTGCCGGGGATTATTTATGCGGACGAAAAGTTGCTCAAAGACATCTATCGGGATAAAGCGCTGGAGCAGGTGGCGAACGTGGCCTTTTTACCGGGAATTGTCAATGCCTCTTTGGCGATGCCGGATATCCATTGGGGATACGGATTTCCCATCGGAGGCGTGGCTGCTACCGACATTGAGGAAGGCGGCGTGGTTTCTCCCGGCGGCGTGGGTTTTGACATCAACTGCGGCGTGCGCCTGATAAAAACGGATTTGCAGTATGAAGAAATCAAAGATAAGCTCAAGGATTTGATTCCCGCTTTATTCTCCGATGTGCCGGCAGGCGTCGGCTCAAAAGGCGATATCCGGGTCAGCCCTAAGGAAGAAAAGGAAATTTTGGTCAATGGCTCAAAATGGGCGGTTAAAAAAGGTTACGGCATAGAAGAGGATTTGGAATATACCGAAGAAAACGGAGCGATTGCCGGAGCCGACCCGGACGCGGTTTCCCAAAGGGCGTATGAACGCGGTAAAGCCCAATCCGGAACTTTAGGTTCGGGCAACCATTTTCTGGAAGTGCAGGTTGTTGACCAGCTTTATGACGCGGCCCTCTGCGATTCTTTCGGCCTTAATTTAGGCCAGGTAATGCTGATGATACATTCGGGTTCGCGCGGCTTTGGCTATCAGGTTTGCGAAGATTACGTAAGGAGCATGGTCCATTGCCTGCAAAAGTATAATATCAACGTGCCCGACCGGCAGCTTGCCTGCGCCCCGGTAAATTCTCCCGAGGCAAAAGAGTATCTGGGGGCAATGCGCTGCGCGGCTAATTATGCCTGGGCAAACCGCCAGTGCCTGATGCATCTGGCGCGTCTGTCTTTTGAAATGGTATTAGGTAAACCCTGGGAAAAATTAGGGATGCGCCTGATTTACGACGTCGCCCACAATATCGCCAAGGTGGAAAAATATCGCTTGAACGGCAAAGATAAGAATCTCTGCGTGCACAGGAAAGGCGCTACGCGCGCTTTGCCTGCCGGGCATCCGGCCCTGCCGGAGAGGTACAAAAATATCGGCCAGCCCGTGATTATCCCGGGAGACATGGGGAGAAATTCGTATCTCCTGGTCGGGACGGAAAAAGCAGCAGAAACCTTTTATTCCACCTGTCACGGAGCCGGCCGCGTCAAATCGCGCACCGCTTCCACAAGGTCAACCGACCTAAATGTTTTATTGAAGGATTTGCAATCTAAGGGTATAATTGTGATGGCCTCTGGCCGGCACACGATAGTAGAAGAAGCGCCCCAGGCCTACAAAGACGTAAACGACGTAGTAAACGTAGTGCATAATGCCGGGATCTCCCGGCGGGTCTGCAGGATGCGCCCCTTGGGCGTTATAAAAGGTTAAAGCCAAATGTTAGACTTAAAGTTTATCAGAGAGAATTTAGACTTGGTCAAAAAGTCCCTCAAAGACCGCGCCGTCAAATTAGAATTAGACGATTTGGTCAGGCTCGATAATTCCCGCCGGAAAACTTTAAACGAGCTGGAGGCTTTGCGCGCAGAGAAGAATAAGGCAAACGAAGAAATTACCGCTTTGTTAAAAACCAAGAAAGACGCCAAGGACAAGATTTCTTCCATGAAAACAATCGCCCAGGCGATAGATAAATTAGAAGACGAATTAAAAGAACTCGATGCCGGATTGGATAAGTTCTTATTATCCGTCCCTAATATTCCGCATTCCTCTATTCCCGTCGGCGGCGCCGAGCAGAAAAAAATTGTGCGCACCTGGGGAAAGATGCGCGAATTTGATTTTAAGCCGGTAACGCACATAGAATTGAGCCAGCATTTGGGGATTATTGATTTTGGCCGCGCGGCAAAGATTACCGCTTCAAACTTCGTGCTTTATAAAGCCTGGGGGGCAAAATTAGAGCGGGCATTATTTAATTTTATGCTTGATTTACATACTAAAAAGCACGGATACACCGAAGTATTCCCGCCTTTTTTGGTAAACCGGGCGAGCATGACGGGAACCGGCCAGCTTCCGAAATTAGAAGAGGATATGTACGCCTTAAAGGACGACGATTTATTCCTTATCCCCACCGCGGAAGTGCCTTTGACCAATATCTTCCGCAGCGAGATCCTGGAAGAAAAGGATTTGCCTGTTTACTATACCGCCTACACGGCATGCTTTCGCCGGGAAGCGGGCTCTTACGGCAAAGAGACAAAAGGATTAATCCGCGTGCACCAGTTTGACAAAGTAGAGATGGTGAAGTTCGTGCAGCCGGAGAGTTCTTACGATGAGCTGGAGAAATTAGTGCGGGATGCCGAAGAGGTCCTGCAGAATTTAGGTTTGCAGTATCGGGTGGTATTATTGCCGACGCAGGATTTAAGCTTTTCCGCCAGTAAATGTTACGACCTGGAGGCGTACGCGCCGGGTATCGACGCCTGGCTTGAGGTATCCAGCTGCAGCAATTTTGAAAGCTTCCAGTCCCGGCGGGCAAATATAAGATTTAGAAGAGAAGAGAATAAAAAGCTGGATTTTGTGCATACCTTAAACGGTTCAGGCGTGGCTTTAGCGCGGACTCTTATCGCCGTATTGGAGAATTATCAGCAGAAGGATGGCTCAATTATAATCCCCGAGGTCTTGAGGCCGTATCTGGATGGAAAAGAAAGAATCCCCTAAATCCGAAAACGCAGCTAAGCCTAAAATCTCCGGGCTTTCTTCCAGGGCTTTCAGCATTATCAAGCTCGCCTTAGGCGTATGCCTGCTGCCGCTTGTCTATTCCGTCTCCGTATCTTTTTTTAACGAATTTTCCCGGCTGGAAAGCCCGTTGAGGAATTATTTCTGGCTGGGGATCATCAGCCTGCTGATAATTTATCTATTTGTCTGGGAGCCGGCGATAATTTATGCCAAGGGGCAGAAGTTATTGGAGCTTTTTTTCAGCTTCTTTAAGCCCCTGGTCAGGGTGGCGCCGTATCTCCTTCCCATTTATACGATAGTCTTATTTATTCTCTACGGTGCATTTTCTTTTTTCTTTAAGTCGGAAGGGGTAATTAAATTCTTTCTTTTTCTTTTCGGGTTCAGCATCGGGCTGCATTTGGTCTTCAGCGCTAAGTCCATCCGCTCCAAGCAGGGGGATTTCTTAAAGGCAAACTACATCTTTGGTTTTTCTTTTATTTACATTCTTAACCTGGCGCTCTTAAGCCTTTTTTTGAATTTTATCTTTGGAAATTTTTCTTTTGTCAGTTTCTCCAATAATTCCTTCCAGGCCGCCGGGAATATATTATACGCTGTATTTAAGCAACTTTTTTGAGATAGATTTGAGTGGTGGGGTGCCAGAGCGGCCGAATGGGCCTGTCTTGAAAACAGGTGTGGGCGTTCGTCCACCGTGAGTTCGAATCTCACCCCCACCGTTTGCTCAAAACGTTTTTAAATACGAGCTCAAAACTGTTATCCTAATGCATAAAGGAGGTGATTTCGGATGCCCGTGGGAATCCCTGTTTTTGATAGACTGATGGTAATTTTATTGTGGCTGGTGCCTTTAGTTTTTATTGAAGGTATCCTCTTGTTGATGACCAGTGCAGAAAGCTACAGAAAGATAGAGAAGGCATTGGGTAAAGAATTATCCGGGGTTAAAACGAGGCTAATCCCCAGGATTGAAACTAACCTTTACGGTTTCTCCGAGTGGCTAATAAAAAGAAAGGCAATCATCGGCCTGATTTGTATCGTTTACGCGGTAGTATTCCTTGTGCTTTTGTTGAAAATGTAGCGGGGGCTTAAAAAAGAGGAGAGTTGGCTGAGCGGCCGAAAGCGCACGCCTCGAAAGCGTGAGTCGCGCAAGCGACCGGAGGTTCGAATCCTCCACTCTCCGCCAAGCAGGATAGGGGGCGCTGTCAAGGAAAGGGCGGAAGCCAGCTTCCGCCGAAAAAACCAGGCGGCGCTCTTTTAAGATAAAGTTCGAACCAATCTTTTTCAGAAATTCTTTCTGGGATTCTAAATTTCCTTCCGAAATTACACAACTTGCTTCATGCAAAGAAGTTACGAAGCGCCTGGCTTGTTCGAACCAATTATTACCCTCATCTGCAAAATCCCTGATTTTTTCCTGCAACTCCTTCTTGCCATTAATTAATTTTTCTTTCTTTAGCTGATATTCTTCCAGAGTGAGAGTTCCTTCCAGGTAAACATCTATCAGCCGACTTATCTTAGCTTCAATTTCACTTAAAGACTTCTTGAGATTTTGCAGATGAGCAAGTGATGATTGGGCGAATTGTTCCTTGTCTTTATCCAGCTCTCGCAAGATATTCTGCGCCCAATCATCACTTAAAGAAACTTTTTGAATCGCAGTTCTTATCTGCGCGGCAAGCTCTTCCTCACGAATATACTTTTGCCGGCAGTTAGTTAATCTCTTAGTGCAGCGGTAATAAACATGCCCCTTCTGTATTTCCGCGGTAATCATCCTGCCGCACTCGCCACAGCGCATCAGTCCCCTAAAGACAAATTGTTTTACTGACTTCTTGGGCTTGCCGCGCTGGCACATTACTTCCTGGCATTTATCAAAAAGTTTCTTGGTAATAAGGGGCTCATGCGTGCCTTCGTAGATTTCGCCGTTGTAGCGCATCAGGCCATAATAGATAGGATTCATTAACATATCCTGATAATTACTTGCGCTAAGAGTTCTATTCCTCGGGCCCGTAAGTCCACAGGCATTTATCTTGTTGCGAAGATGGGAGAAGGTATAATTGCCGGTAGAATACAGCTCAAAAGCTTTCTTCACCAGTGGCGCCTTATCTCTATCAATAACTATTGTCCGTGTTTCTCGGTTGTTAAGGTAGCCAAGCGGCGCTTTTTGCGGCCAGATGCCTTTACGTAACTTCTGCCGAAAGCCGCGCTTGATATTCTCAGAGAGGGCGTCGATATAATACTTACTCTGGCCGAAAGCGATAGAGAGCATAAACTTGCCTTGGGCGGTGTTATCTATGCGATAGGTGGGAAATTTTAGGTCTTTGATAATTTCTTTATCTAAAAGATAGATAATTCTTCCTCCATCCACAGAATTGCGCGAGAGCCGGTCTGGATGCCAGGCGATAATACCTTCGACTTCACCTTTTCCTATGCTCTTTAGCATCTCGTTGAATATCGGCCTACCTGGTTCTTTAGCGGTCTTTGCCTCAACCCACTCCTTACAAACAAAAAGATTTTCCTTTTTAGCGAATTCGCGCAATTCTGTAAGTTGTGCTTCAATGGAGAGGATTTGCCTGTCTTCGTCATCTGTGGACTTACGGGCATAGAGAAAATAGTTCATAAGGGCCTCCTTTTCGGTGAGGAAATTTAGAATCCGGTATTTTAATTTTGAGCAGCGAAAACTCAAAATTAAAAGACAAAAAGATTGGTGAAGAACTTTATCTTAAAAGAGCGCCGCCTGGTTTTTTCGGCGGAAGCTGGCTTCCGCCCTTTCCTTGACAGCGCCCCCTATCCTGCTTGGCGGTGTATCTACCGCTTTGTTAGAACTTATTTTCAAAAGAAACCTTAATCTATCGGCACCGCGCCTGGAGGCGCTGCCGTATCTTGCGCGCTCCGCTCCCCCTCGCTGGGGCTCGGGGTCGCTGGGCGCTCGCTTGGCCGCTCGCTTTCAGCCAATTTTAAGGCGTGTGCGGCTCGGCCGGCTGGCGGCTGGGTGGGGGCAGCCGCCAGCCGTCACGTCCAATTCAATTTCTTTATAAGAACGGTTGTCCGCTCCCGCAATCAACAAGTAAAACCATCGGTGCGGGATGCCGCGCCTCTCCCGATTAAACCTTAAAGAAGCGCAGGCAAAATTTTGGTGCGGGCAAAATTTTGCCAAAAGAAAACCGATATTTCAAAGTGTCAAAAATAAGTTTACCATATATTACTAATAAGGGAAATTAAAAAATTAGGCCTTAATACTATTTCCAATCTTTTGTTTCAACCTTTGTCAATTGCAAATATGCCTTTGTAGTATCATCGCCAATATTAACACAATGGTTATTACGAATAAACAAGGCGCATGATGTTCCATCACGACGTGCACTTGGATATACAATACCTTTAATACGCCTATCTTTTCTATCAACACATTTATATTTCAAATATTCTGTAACAATTTGGGTAGGCACATAATCAATGTGCTCTCTTCCGTCCTTTTCAATTGGCTTCGAAAGCTCTCGAACAAAATGATTCAAAAATGCCTTCATATTTAATTCACGTTCATCTATTTCTTCATCAAAAAGGCAATAGTCGTGACGCCTTGTAAAATCAACAACTGAAATATCTCTTAAAAGAACGAACTGAGCAATTTTAATTGATAATGCCTTTTTTAATTGTCCGCTTCTATATTTAATGGCGCGGATTTCCTCTTCAGCTGTCTCTTCTTCAAAAGCGCCATAAAACATAGGAATACCTTCGGGGCTCATCCTATTAGAAAACTTTGCATTTTCATTAGTAGGAGCACCTAAATCATGCGCTGTATCTTTAATAGATTCGCCTTCGAAACAAATGCGCGTACGATAAAAAATAGCTCCTTTTTTTACTATCCTCACCATTGAAGTATCATGAATCATGTGTAGTATTTTAGACAACATTTGCGAAGGCAAAGGCACATCACGGCTTTCATAAGGATCTGGTTTATAATGAATCAATGAGAAAATAAACCTTGAATAATGTTTTACTTGTTTTACGAAACGCTCCCAACCTAACTCATAAGCTTCACTTTTTGATAAGATGCTGATTTCGCGCGGTGTCCAAGTATCGCAGTCAATATGTTGCGTTAAATCCTGGCTCAACTGATCAGCCATCTCTTGGTCTTTTACTGTCAAACTAAGGCCCATATCATATAAAACATCATCTATGTAATAAGTGGTACCAAAATAACAGTGATCTTCACTATCCCAAGGCAAGCAGTTATTTGGGTCATCGTAGAGCCGATTTAGTGATCGCACTATTAACCCAACAACGTCCTCCAGTGACGCGCTAATCGGGTTTCCTCCCTGGCTAGTTTTTCTTTCACAATATGAGCAAAAATATTCAATAGCATTCCGTTCAATAAAATCTTTTATGCCCTGGTTTCCAAAACAGGCAGCACAAACATATTTGTCAGGAACTTCTCCATAGCCACGAGCCTGCAATTCTATAAGTCGTTCTTTTGCCCAGCCCATAATCTAGTTTTATCCCCTTATTAATAAAACAAAAAACTGCGATATATGAATCGATGTCTATGAAAGTATTACATCGGCTCTTGTTTTAATAGTTTTTTCTGATTGTTTTACAGGATCGCGCTTCTTAAATTCATCAACCAAATTCTTAAAATTATCTTTTCCTAGAAATTGCATGATACAAGTCTCAATTGTAAAAAGCGTAGCGCCTGTTATCGTTACCAAGGCTTTATGATAATTTTCTGCATCTTGTTGAGTCTGAGTCCCCATCATAAAAGCATCAGCATCTTCATAATTTGATCGAATTCTTAACCTATACAAGCTATCAAAGATTGTTGTCGGGTGAATATTTTTGTCTAGTTCAAAAATCTCCGCCTTAAGCATTCTTTTTCTATTATGCTTTCTTTTCCAATCCATCTTTCTTTTATTTAATATTCTATCTCTAGTTGTTCTCAACATTAGGCTATAGAAATCCCACATATTGTCTCTAGATGGATTTGTTAAAGTAGAAACTTCCTTTGCAGTATAACCGTCAGGCAAACAATAGAATTTATGATTCCCATATTCAACGCATCCCTTGCAACACGCATTCCATGGTGGTAGAAAAAGGTTATCATTTTTTATCCAACTAGCTATGAGATTTAAAGTATTGGTATGATCCTCACGGCAATTGACACCACTCGATTCTATTAAAGATCGCAAGGAAAGATAAACAGAATAATAAGCCTGGACAGGAGCCCAGTGGTTGGAATAAAACTTTAATCCAGGATCAAAGGAATTTGGAAGATATAAAATAATTTCACTATACCAAGCATTGAATAAAAGTTTTTTTATTTTGTTTAAATCAACGGTGCTTGCTGGCTTTGCAGCAGTGACTGGTACATCATTCCTAAGAGCTAATTTTAACTTATGGAATAATTCTGATCCATATAAAGTTTCTATTATTAATTCTATGCTTTTGAGGTAATTTTTATATGTTCTAAAACTTTTTTCAGCTAATAATTCTTCTTCATCAGGAAAAGCTATTTTGAATGAAGGCATTCCTATTTTCTAGTAAACTTCTAATTTCTATTTAAATCTATCGGGCTTCTATACATAAGCGCTCAACTTTAAGTGTCTTACATATTTGTCCATAAATTGCCAATCAGGATTACCTTTTTTATCTATAGGAAGTTTTAATCTTGCTTCCTTGATCCTTTTTTCATTAATAACCCTACCGTATGAGTATTTAAAGCGTTCTTTTTTCATAAGGGTACAAAGAAATAGCCCTACATATTTATTACATTTAAATTTAGGCTTTAATACGGTAATATTATTCGTCGCATAAAACTCTTTTTCTTGAAAAGCAGGAAATCCCACACTCCCTTGACCAGTATTAGCTATAGTTATGCAATTCGGAGGGAATTTATCGTTGGTATTTATATCTAGATATCCAACTACGCCATTATTCTTAGTTGTTGCAGAAATAAGTGGAAAGGTTTTTTCACTATTTATATTCTTAGAGATATTGTTTACTTTTCCTCTCTGAGGGATAAATAAATAATCATAAGTAAACCATTTCCATTTCTTTGTTTCTATTTTTAGAAATTTCCCTTTTTTTCTTTCGGTAATCTTATTTAGAGAATATTTATAGTTTAATGCCCATTGCGGTATTTCTTCTTTTGATGGCAAAGAGATGTTCTCTAATCTATCGCCCTTTGGTTTTCTGCCATATGAAAACTTATATCGATTGGCACTTATACATCGGGCATAGTAATGCTTTTGTATAAGATTAATTTTATGTTTTGGGATTAACGCAACAACGTTACTATTTGGCACGAATTCAAAAGCTGATACATAAGCATATGAATGACTTCCTTGTCCATCGGTTGATACAAATATTGTTTCACTCGGGAATACTTTATCTTTAGGTACCTCTGTCTTTTTTACAAATCCATCAAAAGTTCCTCTGTATGATTTTGATGGTCTAATAAATTTAACATAATCATTTGAAGCCTTTTCACTATATACCCTTACAGAAGACTTAGTTATGCCATTTTTCAATTTAAATAATTTCGACAACAAAGTCATTCGTTATTCTCCACGTTTTCTTTTTCATTTATCATCTTATAGACAATATATTCTTTGACGCTTTTTTCAAAATCTTCTTGGTTAATCTTACGATAATCTGTTACCATATAGGCTTCAGCGCACCACTCATCAGATACGCTAACTTTTTTAGCTAAACTAAAATCTTTGATTATTTCTCTATTTCTAAAAGACTGTATCCATTTTTCTTTTATCTTACCCCATCTATTATAATAATCGATTCTTCCCTCTTTTTTCTTTTTTACAAACCCATCATTCCTCCAATAACCAAACCACGTTTTCTTATTAGATTGTTCGTGTGGAATTTTAGCTCTAAAAACCATTACGCAAGTCACAGTGCCTGCTTCCGAATCATGGAATAAATCTTCCGGCATTGACATTACAGCTTCAAGAGTATGTTTTTCCAATAATTCAGCTTTCAGGGGATCTTCTAAAGCACAGCTTAATGGAACTATAGCAATACATAAAGAACTGGGCTCTAGACATTCAAGATTATTTAAAACAAAGGCGAGCTCTTTTTGATCCTCTTTTTTCTTTGCATAGGGAGGATTTAAAAAGCCCACAGTGGGTTTATACTTCTTTGCTTCATCAACTAGATTAAAACAATCTCCATAATAAATATTTGACTTACCATCTCCTCTTATCATCATATTGGAACAGGCTAAAGTAAACATATTAGAATTGGATTCAATGCCAACTAATCCTTTATCGAATACTTTGCGCTCTTTATTAGAATTGCCATTACATAACTGAATCATTCTTTTCATAGCCGCAATTAGGAAGCCCCCCGTACCACAGCAATTATCAAGAACTACGCTATTCTCATTAATATTAGCTAAGCCTACAAATAGCTCTGTGATATGAGTAGGCGTCAATACAATACCTAGTGTTTTATCACCGTTTGCATATCTTAAAAACTCAGCATAGAACTTTCCTAATACATCATAATATTTATAAGTTCGAGTAAAACTCTTTACTCTCAAGTTTATATCAGAGATTAAGTCGCATAAAACAGTATTATATTGCCCACTGCGCTTTGTATCGCTTGCCAATAAAGAATGCGTCTTTATAAATCCATAAGACTGAACCATATTAGACTTTTTAACACCCTGTATATTACTCTTATCTAATATTTTCGTAATGGTCTCTACTAGGCTATTCGCCAAATCGCTTGGTCTATTTTCAGCTTTATATGAGTTTAGGAATGCAGGATCTTCTAACGCAATTAAAATTCCACTTACAAGTAATGGTCTATGGCTCTCAGTTAAATCTATATCTCTCAAGTGTTCATTTAATTCCCTTGAATAATTTAGTAGTTCAGTAAATGACTGTTTTTCTTTATCAGGATGATATAAATATAAATTTAAGTAGTCTGCGAATGAAAGGATTTCTTTACTCTTAATTTGCTTATAAGGGTTATTTTTTAGCTGGATAAAATTTGAAATCCTTAAACTACTTGCTTTTATTCCGCTAACTGCTATTGAAATAACATCGTACTCTTTTGACAAATACGATGAATACAATAGCGCTCCATCTACGGCATATTCCTTATACCTATCCCTAGCTTTGCTCTCATGTTTGCTTTTATCTGGCTTGCATTCCACTATAATAACTAAATCTGAATAAGGAGAAGGAAAAGTAACAATAAATTCTGGCTTCCCACGCCCCGGTCCACTTTTTGAAGCTTTTGATAATAGTTTGTTTATCCTTGGATTTTCTGTCGATTGTTCGTATATAACAACAGAAAATCCAGGGGCAAATTTTTTATTTTTTTCAAAAATTGATCTTATAATATTTTCCGTAACTCTCTCATTCATTATCAACCTCTTTTCTAATTTGATTCATGAATTCTATAATTTTAAAAAGGATTAATTTTTCGACATGTATATTTTTATTTCAAAATAAAAAACCTTCGCTTTTTAAGCGAAGGTTTTAATTATTTTAACGTGGCAGCTTCCCCCTTCAAACATACCACCTTTATCTCTAATTGTCGTTTTATTCTTACCATAAGATCTGCTTTTCGTCAATCTTTTTTTGCTAAGTCATCCAAAGAAACACCAAGCGCATTAGCTATTCCAGTCATTGTCTTGAAACTAGGATTTTTTGATTCCCCTGATTCAATCTTTACAATAGTATTATATGAAACGTCCGCTAAGCGAGCTAGCTTCTCTTGGGAAATGTCCTTTTTATTTCTTAATTCACGAATTTTCTTAGCGAGCATTTTTTCTTGACTTTAGTCAAACTTAGTTATAAAGTATTACATGTAAAGTTTTATACATACTCCTTAACCACTAAACAACTTCAGTATACTACAAATCGAGAATTTTGATACTTATTTTTGACACTTTGAAATATCGGTTTTCTTTTGGCAAAATTTTGCCCGCACCAAAATTTTG
>JBAZGA010000001.1:0-101566 GCA_041653115.1 Candidatus Omnitrophota bacterium | reverse complement strand
TGACAAAACGGGTTTTATTTGGTATAAAAATAGATACTATGAGGATAACCTCATTTTTTAATCCTTTCCGTCGTAACTTCCGAGAATGTATATTATGTTAACTTGGCGATATTGTAAGAATTCCTCTAACCGTTTGGCCCATAATGGGTTAAATTATGCTGTTTTTAAGCTGTGAATAAGCCGGTTTTGACTTACTTAGGCTTACCTCTGTTTTTTAATCTTCACATTTAGCAGCGGTTTTTATGAGAGGATTTACCGGGATTTTTAGTCCCCTATACTTAGAAACAAAAGGTGAGCTTTTCTGACAGGTTGGATTGGCGGGCGTATTGAAGCGCTTTTTCTTTGAGCTGGCGGCTGTATTCGGCGTAACGCGCGGGATTGGTGGATTTATAAAGCAGCAACCTCAATTTTGTATAGTCCTCCCTGCTTAGGCCCCTTTTTAGGCTGTCCAGCACACCCCAGCGGGGATTGAGCTTATCTACATAGATATTTTCTAATCCCAGGCCTTCCAGGGCCCTAAAAATCGCCTCTAAATTGGCCGGGGTGTCGGTAAACTCGGGTATCAACGGCCCTAAAAATACCCAGGTCCTGATACCTTTTTCCCGGGCTTTTTTTAAGGTATTTATGCGCTCCTGGGGCTCCGAGGCAAAGGGTTCTAAGGCTTTTTGCAGGCCCAGATTCATGGTAGTAATGGTCATACCTAAACTAGGGGTTTTATAAGCCGTCAAAAGGTCAAAATCGCGGCAAATCAGGGCGCTTTTAGTGAGTATGTCCACCTCAAAACCGGCTTCCAAAAGGAGCTTCAGGCAGGCGCGGGAAAGTTTATACTTTGCCTCTATTGGCTGCCAGGCGTCTCCTACCGAGCTCATAAACACCGTTTTTGGGGGCTTAATTTTATCCAGTTGTTTGGCCAGGGCTTGCGGAGCATTGATTTTGACATCCACAAAATCGCCCCAGTCTTCCGGCCTCTCCCTGAACTTCTTCATATACCGGGCATAACAATACAGGCATTTGTGGCTGCAGCCGACATAACAATTGAGGGTAAAGTCCGAGAGCCCGGACTTATTGAGGAGGGTCTTACAGGTGGTTTCTCTAACCTTTAGCACAAGCGGTAACTAAGCTTTTTAAAGTTTTCCCGCGAAGATAAGGAGGCCGATAATGATAAACAGGCCTGCGCCGGCATACTTAATCAGCTCCGGCCGGATGAATTTAGCCGCGGTTGAACCCAATAAGACTGAAATTGCGGTGACTATCAGGTAGGCAGCTACCGAACCCAGCCAGACCGTTATCGGCTTACCGGACTTTGCCGACATTCCAATGCCTACCAGCTGGGTTTTATCTGCTAATTCTGCCAGAAAAATCGCGCCAAAAGTGGCTAAAAATACCTTCCAATCCATACCTTTCCCCCTCCCTTATCTCCCGATATCTTCATTCCAAAGTTTCGAATTATTTTTAATAAAGTCCTGCATCAGTGAAATGCAGGTTTCATCTTGCAGAACCTTTAAGTTTACTCCTCTTGAGCGCAAAAACTCTTCTTCTCCCATAAAAGTCTTGTTTTCTCCAATCACAACTGCGGGGATTCCGTAAAGGACGATTGCGCCTGAACACATGGCGCAGGGAGAAAGCGTAGTATAAAGCGTACAATCTTTATATACAGATGCCGGCAAGCGGCCGACATTTTCCAGGGCATCCATTTCCGCGTGTAAAATTGCGCTCTTTTTTTGCACGCGCCGGTTGTGCCCGCGGCCGATGATTTTACCTTGATGGACAAGCACCGACCCTATGGGTATGCCGCCCTCTTTTAAACCAATTTTTGCCTCTTCTATTGCCGCCTGCAGATAGGGATTATTTTTCATGGGTTAACAGAAATGAATAAGAAGTTTAATAAGAAACTGATAATGCTAAACAGGATATAGCCCCAGAAGGCCGGCCAGAACCCCGTAATCACAAAGCCCTTGACGATTTTAGATACCAGGTAAAAAAGAGCGCCATTGATGAAAAGCGTAAATATTCCTAAAGTGAGAATGTTAATCGGCAGGGTAATCAGGATAATCAAGGGCCTTAGGAAAGCATTGATTATTCCCAATACCAGGGCAATCACCAGCACTGTCGCGGTATTTGGAATCTCTATGCCTCTTACAATGTGCGCGACAATAAAAATTGATAACGAGTTTATTACCCATCTTGCCAGGAAATATGCCATTTAGCCTCCTCTGTTTTCTTCAGCTTACTGCTTGTAAGTGAATATTGCAAGGTCATTTCTTCTCTTTCATCCGCGTTGTGATGATGATTAAAGCGGCCAAGTAAACAATCACGCTTAAGGCAAGGCCAACGATAAAATAGCCCAGCAAAAGCGGCAGCACTATATCAAAGGATGCCTTAAATAGATTGTTAAAATGAAAATCAGTAAAAATCAGCTTCCAGGCTTGGTAAACGCTATGCCAGTCAAGGCCGAGCAGGCTTGAGCCGAGTTTGATTGAGAGGATAAAAGCAATAAAAGTTATCCAGGTATTGGTAGCCAGGCAGCCCAAGATTGCCGCAGCGCGGTTAATCCTTAAGAAACTGGCTAAAACAAAGGTAGTAATCATGCCTATGCCGGGCATAACGCCTACCAACGCCCCTAGGCCCAGGCCTAAGGATATCTTTTGCGGAGAGTCATTGAGGGTAAAAAGCTTATTCAGTATTTTCTTCATCGCTTTTGCCTAAAGCGGGCTTAATGTGAATACCGGCAAACCTTTCCAGGCCAAAAGATTCCTGGACCCAACCGTTGGATAGGCCGTATTTTTCCAGGATTTGTTTTGCCTTTTCGTATTCTGCTTCGGTCAGCCTGCGGTCAAGCTCCTTAAAAGAACGCGCTTTATGGTAAGGCAGGTATTGGCTCATCAGACTGATATACGCCTCTTGCGAAATTTCTTGGCTAATGAATTTCATAATTTTTTCCGTGCCGGAAATATTATTGGGGAGGACTAAATGCCTGATCACCAGGCCTCTTTTAATGACGCCGGAGTTGTCGATTTCAGCCGTTCCCACCTGACGCTGCATTTCCTTAACCGCTGCCTGGTTATATTCAGGGTAATCCGGGGCAGCGGAATATTTAATTGCCGCGGCATTATCCGCGTAACGCATATCCGGCAGATAGATGTCAACGATGCCTTCCAGTAATTTTATCATTTCCGTCAGTTCGTAGCCGCCGGTATTATAGACAATCGGGAGCTTGAGCCCCCGGCCTATAGCAATCGACAGGGCCTTTAAGATTTGCGGCATTACGTGCGTAGGAGTTACCAGGTTTAGATTATGGCAGCCGAGATTTTGCAGCTGGAGCATAAAATCCGCCAGTTTTTCGAAATCTACCTCCCTGCCCTGTCCCAACTGGCTGAATTCGTAATTCTGGCAATAAACGCAGGCCATATCGCAATGAGAGAAAAAGATTGTTCCCGAGCCCTGGGTGCCGGAAATCGGAGGCTCTTCTCCAAGGTGCGGCATAAAGCTGCATACTTTCGGCAAAAGCCCGGTTTTACAGAACCCTTTTTCGTTTTTCAGGCGGTTTACCCCGCACTTACGCGGGCAGATAGAACAGTTCTTAAGCCTTTGAAATGACTCTTCAATTGCGCGCTCTAAATTGCCGTCCTGATAGGCTGCGAGGTATAACGGATACATATTATTCGATTTGCCGCTTGTAAATATCCCTGATCTGCTCAAATATCGCCAGGTATTCCGCCTGCTTGTAATCCGGATATGTCCAATCCCAGGGAGTAAAAGTCTTATTCTGATAGAAAAGGGTTGCCTCGGCGTAGATGCCGTCTTTTAAATATATACGGTGCTTGTAATCTTTAGTCGTGGCCAGGATAAGCTTGGAGAGGTCAAGGTAGCCCGGGTCAATATTAATCAGGCGCGATTGCCGGCGAGATAATCTCTTTTCAATTTGATTGGTAGTTTTTTTTATTCCCGCTAAATCATCCGGAGCAATCAGTTTTTTAAAACTGATAAATTTCTTTTTCAGGCCCGAGCCGAATTCCTTTTCGTAATAGTCCGTATGCGTAAAGGCGAGGCAAGGGCTTTCAAAATCTATCTTGCCGAAACGCTTCTCTAACAGGCCTTTGGCTTTTTCCTCTACCTGGCTTTCTTTGAAGATAAAACCGACAATTAGTTTTACCGGCGGGTGTCTTTTTATGCTGCCCATCTTAAAGCTTTAAGGAGGATTTTAAGGCAGGAACTGGCTGATATACCGGGATATTTTCTGGCGTTGGCTGCCTTTTATCTCGTTAAAAAATATGGCGATGTTAAATCCGGAGTAACTGTCATCTTCGGTCCTGACAATTACCCCTTTACATTCCACGTCACAGCTTTTTGCTTGCTGCCGGTTATTTCTCATCGGCAGAGTTAACCGGACGGCAACCTTGGTGAAAGGCGGGATATATTTATCTATATGGCAATAGGCGCCCAGACAACTGACATTTTGGGTGAGGCTGGCAAAATCGTATCCATTAGCGGCAACCTTGACCGGTAATTCCTGCTCGAGCCTGGGGTGCAGCCTTCTTTCCTTTTTTGCCTGCGCGGTCATTTCTTATCCTCTTCTTCCTTGGGTTTCACCGTCTTTTTCCAGCATTTTTTACTGCAGTAAAATTTTCCGTCGCGTTAATAACGCTTTATTTTTTTAATCGGCTTACCGCAGCCTAAACAATTGGTTTGTTTTTCCGGCTGCGCTGCCGGCGCTGCCGCTGCTGCCTTAGTTTCTTCCGCTGCCATATTCCCTTCCTTTGCTTATTCCTGAAGCGATGCCTTGGTAATACTCCTCAACATCATCAGGCGTTGTAGTTTTTCTTTAAGCCCCTGGTTCTCCGGGTCTTTTCTTAAAGCCTCTTCTTGCTGCCGGATATCGGCTTCCATTCTTTCCAGTGCCTCTGTTGCATCCATGCGTTCTTCTTCGCTCATCGATTTGGAATAAAGAGTGCCCTTGGTTTTCAATCTCTGCGTGTTTTCTTGAATAAAGCTGTCCCACTCTGCCTGGGTCTGGGGCTGGCTGCCTTCAGGAATAACGATTATGCCGTACTCTTCCGGGTTAGAGGGGGTAAGTTTCCGTAACGGCTTAGCTGCGTCCGCCTTAACTCGCGTATCAATTTTAGGCAAAGGGTTTAATTTTGCTATCTCCTGTTCAATTTTCGGGGTCTGGTAAAACGAGAAAAAAACCAGCCCCAGGGTAAAAGTAATGATTAAGCCGAGCAACATCAAAATATACTTTTTTTTCATTCTGCCTCCTGCCAATCAACGATATATTTAGGCCCTTCCCCGGCGCCGAACAGCCACTTAAATCCGGGCGGGATATCACCCCTGAAGATACGGTCGGAATAATTGATGTCCAGGCGGCATTCTTCGCTATCAATCACTAAGTCACGGTTAACGATAATATTGCCGGTGATCGAGCGTTTTCCGGAGGCCAGGCCCCAGTCCGCCCAATCGTGCGTATAAATTATACCGTCGTTTTTTCCCGTAGTTTGAGGGGCCAACTCTGAATAATGACGCCTGGGATTTATTTGAAAATACCTTGCCGGCTGGCGATATACGCCCCAGCAGATAATATTTAGATGCGCGTTCTCCGGAAACAGGGATTCCCAGGGCAGGTAATAAGTAACGCTGTTGGTAGAGATAACCGTCAGGTCGTCCCCTGTTTTTAGGGCCGGAGCGAAAAGATGCGAAATAGTAACATCTCCTCCATAGTTTTCTCTTCTGCCTTCCACAAAAATAATTTTTTTTCCGGAAATATTGGAAATATCGGAAAGCAGGACTTCGCCGTTAGTTTTAATATAAATTACCTCGCTTGTCGGATAAGTATCCACAATTTGCCTGCCCATCTGCACAAAATCGTCGTATTCGTTCTCTCTGCCGTTATGGTTATAATCCGGAATCCCCAGGGTAGTATCGCTGACGCTTACGCCTTCTTTGTAATCCTCAAACCAGCTATCAAGATAAAAAGAAAAATCCCGCTGGCTGTGTCTCCAGTCGCGAATAAGCCTTCCCGAAAGACGCGTTTTTCCGTCTACCTCCAAGGCCGTTGGCTGGCTCCCCGTAAACCTTAAATGCCTGCCTATGGAAAGGGTATTTTGAAACGCTGCGGGGATAGTGATAAAAGAAGCCCGTAAGATGCGTTGGGCGCTGGTCCTGCCGAAGGTCCCGGTTACTTTTACCGCCATAGGGTTGGCGGCATCGATAGTATAGGTGCCGCCGCCGGGATTAAGCTCAACCGGGCCAACCGGCTGAGCTATGCCTTTTTTATAGTTATAATAGGCCTGGTTTAAGCCGGCTTCGGCGACCCAGAAAGCCTTGGTGGAATCCATGTATCTGGCGGTAAGATTAGTGTCTGAAACCGTGCGGGCGATGAAAGCCGTAGCAAAAATCGTCAGGACCATGATTACCACATAAGACAAAATTAAGGCGATACCGCGGTTATTCATTTCTTTAGCTTTGCGTCATCAATGCTTTGTGAGCAGCGTGTTTAAGACTACATTCCTGTTTTTCCGGCCGGATTCGTTCCAGCGGGTAATCACGGTTACCCGTATCGGGTTAGTGCCGTTTACCTGAGTTTCTATGGATTCGCCGGCGAGCGGAATAATGCCCTTGGCAACAAGGTCCTTAGGGCTCCAGTTCCACGCACCCTGCCTGACTTCGCTGAGAACGGTATCAAGGGGAAGCTGCTTCAAATTTTTTAGTAAATAATCCGCGTGGTTAGTGGCAATCAGCAGGTTACGGTTTGAGATATTTAAAAAAGCCTGGTTACTGGAAAAAGCGAGTATTCCGGTTACTCCCAGAAGTCCGATCACCGATGCCAAAATAACTCTTCTCATAGTCGGCCTCTCTGCATGTTTATATAATCGGAAAGGTAATTCTTTTCGCTATCGCCCAGCTCGATAAACTCTATGCCTAAGCGATAACGCTCAGAATGCGCCAAGGGACTGGCCCAGGCAATCCTGCCGACAGGATTTAAAACCCGCGAGAGCAGGTTGATCTCCAGCATTACGTTCGTCGAAGGTGCAATAAAACCGTTATTAATGCACCTGATTCCGCCTACGCTGATATCGTCGCTGACACAGTTATTAGACTCGGGGCTGCCCCTGACTTGATAACGCAGCGGCGTCTTCAATTCTACGCGCGGAAAACGTCTTTTATCCTCTAAACCAGCCGGCATTTTCGCCCTTTTTTAGAGGAAGCCGTGGCTTTTTCTTCCTTTGGGTAAAAGTATATCAGATAGCCGTAAAATGTCAATACTTTACATTTTTCCCTGTTTTTGTTATAATATTTCTGAGAATCTTGATAGGATCGTGGATGGTCATATATTATGTATTGCCAATTTTATAACTTACGAGAAAGGCCTTTTAACGTCACCAGCGACCCCTCGTTCTTCTTCTCGAGCCACCGGCATCAAGAGGCCCTTTCCCATCTTCTCTACGGTATAACCCAGAGAACGGGGATTATCGTTCTTACGGGTGAAATCGGCACGGGTAAGACTACCCTCTGCCGTTTTTTCCTTAATCAGCTGGGGAAAAAGACCAAGACTGCGTTCATTCTTAATCCTTATCTTTCCGAAATACAGCTGCTGGAGGCAATCATCAAGGATTTCGGAATCAGCGTAAAAAATAAATCAAGGCTTTCGTTGGTCTGGGAGCTGAATGAATTCTTGTTAAAAGAGTCGGGAGCGGGAAACAACGTCGTCTTGATTATTGACGAGGCGCAAAATTTAAAGCCCGCGCAATTGGAACAAGTGCGCCTGCTTTCCAATTTAGAGACGGAAAAAGAAAAATTAATCCAGCTGGTATTGGTGGGGCAGCCGGAATTAAACCGGCGCCTGGATCTCTATGAATTACGCCAGCTGCGGCAGAGGATACTGGTCAGGTACCATATCACGCCCCTGGAAAAAGACGAAGTCAAAAATTACATCGTCCACCGTTTAGGCGTTGCCGGTTCTACGGGCAGGATAAAATTCACGGAAGACGCATTCCAGGCAATTTCCGACTTTTCCGGCGGCACGCCGCGCCTGATAAATATTCTCTGCGACAGAGCGCTCCTGGCGGGGTTCGTGGCGGAAACCGATACTATCGATTTAACCCTGATCAACAAATGCCTTGAGGAGCTCGGCAGCTACTCTACAAGACGAGGATAAGATGAGCATTATTTACGATGCGCTGAAAAAAGTGGAAGGAAAAATCAAGAATTACGGCAGTCCGGCCCGGGAAGAAAAAGAAGTAAAAAAGGCAAAAGCCGGCCCGAAAATCTACCTGGTATATCTACTGATCATCGCTTTCGGCGCGTTTAGCGCCAACCTTATCTACCGTCTTTTTACGCCTTCCTTTAAAACCACTCCCGCAGCAAAAGGCGTTAAGATACCCAAAGCAAGGGAACCTGTCGAATTGCCGGAAGAGAAAACCGGCCCCGCCCCGGAATTTCCGCAAAAGCCGATCGCCCCGCCCGAGGCTGCCTCAAAAGAAATTTCCTCCGGTTCAGAGCCCCTCCCCTCTAATCTAATCTTAAACGGTATTTTTTTCTCAGAAAACGATGCCTACGCCTTGATTAATAATCAGATTGTAAAGGAGGGCGAGGAGATTGAAGGGCTGGTGGTTGCAAAAATAGGGGTTAGTGACGTAGAGTTAAAAAATAAAGAAACCTCGCTTAAGCTTTCAATTGGTTCTAGATAGCCAACCTTTTTCCGACTGCTTCCCGGATTATCCCTAAAGGCACGTTATCCACAAGCTTGACTCTTCCTATACCGCTGGTGAGCACAAGTTTATTACGCCTGCCAATAAATTTTTTATCATAGTAATGCGCCTCTATGATATCGCCCAGGGCGATTCCTTCTATTTTCGCCGGCAGCCCAACCGCCTTAATCAGGTCTTCTATTTTTTTATTTACTCCCTGCCGGATTAAGCCGAGGCTCAGGCTGATATCGCTTGCCACAAGCATGCCCAAGGCAATGGCTTCGCCGTGGCCATATTTTCTATATCCGCCTGCCGCCTCCAGCGCATGTCCGATCGTGTGCCCGAAGTTAAGGATGGTCCTGATGCCTTTGGCTTCTTTTTCGTCCCGCTCTACGATTTTCGCCTTAATATAACTTGAGCGCCGGATAATAAACTCTAAAGCCTTTGAGTCAAGCGCGAGGACGCTTTTATAGTTTTTTTTCAAATAAGCGAACAGGCCGGCGTCTTTTATTACCGCGTATTTTATTACCTCGGCAAGCCCGGAGCGTACCTGCTTTAAATCTAAAGTTTTCAATAGGCTGACGTCACTAAAGACAAGCCTGGGCTGGTAAAAAGTGCCGATGAGGTTTTTACCCTCCCTTAAATCAACCGCGGTTTTACCGCCGATACTGGAATCAACCTGCGCCAGGAGGGTCGTGGGAACCTGTACATAGGCTATCCCGCGCTTGTAAATAGAGGCGATAAACCCGGCTAAATCTCCGATTACGCCGCCGCCGAAGGCAATAATAAAAATGCGCTTTTTCTTGTCAAAAGAAGCGATGTCTCTGATTACCGCGGATACAGTATCTATGGATTTGCTTTTTTCCGTATCGGCGACGACCCTGAACCTGACGTTGAATCCCTCCTGCTTTAAGGCTTTATCCAGTGCCCGGCCGTATTTATTCTTTACCGGAGCGTTAGTGATAATATAGGCGTCTTTGCCTAACTTCAATTTATTTATCTCTTTACCTAAAGACTTCATTACCTGATTACCGACGATGATGTTATAAGGATATTTTTTAAGATTAACTTTTATGCAGCGCATTTTAGACGGTGTACTGAAGCAGCCTCGATATAAATTCAATCAACGGCCAGATGATCCGGCCGAGTATCCCTGTAAAAAATAAGACGACTACGATTATCAGGCCGTAAGGCTCAAGCCTCGCGTAGTAAGAAGCTATTTTTTCCGGCAACAGCCCCATGGCTACGCGGGAGCCGTCCAGCGGCGGGATAGGGATAAGATTGAATACCCCGAGCATAACGTTAATGTAGAGCAGCCTGATAAAAATGAAAGTTGTCAGCGCGTTTTGCGGCACGAGTTTTAATAAGAGGCCTAAAAATAAGGCAAAGATAAAATTTGCCGCAGGCCCGCTGGCGCCTATCCAGATGATATCGCGCCTGGGGTTCTTTAACGCCCGGTAATTGATCGGAACGGGTTTTGCCGCGGCGATAAAAAGCCCGGTATTGATAAAGACAATAAACGGTATGAGCACCGTCCAGAAAATATCTATGTGCGCGAGGGGATTAAGGGTGAGCCTGCCTGAATACTTGGCGGTTACGTCGCCCAATTTATAAGCTACTAAGGCGTGGGCGAATTCATGCACGATCATCGGAATGATTAACAGCCCGAAGAATACGATGAATGATGTAATGATGCCGGATAAATTCAATTTATTTTTTATCCTGGGCTTTAGTAGCGCCTTTAGCAGTAGAGCCTTTAGCAGGGGCCTGTTCTTTGGCTGCGCTTCCGGCAGGAGCGGGAGGAGCGCCTGTGGCGGCAGCGGCCTCGGCAGCAACGGCTTCTACCTTTTCCGCCGCTTTTTCCTTTTTAATCTTGATCCTGACGGTCTTGATTTTAGGCAGGCCATAGACGCTGTCGCCTTCTTTCCAATTTCCTTTTTCCAGCATCGTTCTTAAACGCTCGGTGCGTTTTAATACGGACCTTTGTTTTTTATCTTTCTCGGTAGACCTTAATGAAGGGTGTATAGACATCGGGTTATAACCTCCTTATAAAGCAGTCTCGGTATTGTTTCTTCAGTTCTGTTAACATTGAGCGCGCGGTTTTTTCATCGGTAAAATTACCTACGCAGAGGATGATAAAGCGCCCCTTGGATACAACCGCGGTGGATAATCCTTTTTTCTTCAATAGCCTCGCCTCTCTCTCAGCGTGTGCCCTGGCCTGATAAGTGGCTACTTGGATAGTGTAGTTTCCCACGGGCTCGGCGACTCTCACCGGCTGAGGTTCCGGCGCAGGCTTGTTAACCGGCCTGACCGGCTGCTCTTGCTCCCGGGCCAGGTCAATCCTGGGGGCTGCCGTCTTCGGCAGACGCCTGACCAGGCTCCTGCCTTTTTCTACGCCCAAAGAAAAAGAAACGATGCCGGTGACGATAAAAAGAATAATCATAATTATTCTTTTTTCATGGCCGCGGATATGAAAAGCGAAAAAATTCGTCCGGCCGGCCCTGGACTCGCCCTTGCTTTTTATTTGCGAAAATAATTCCAGCTGGGTATGATTTGTTTTTTCCATCGTCTAATTGATTATATAGCTTTTATTTATTTCTTTTCAAGTATTTTTTTGTATTTATTCTTTTTATTACTTTCAGGAAGGCCTCAACGACCTTGGGGTCAAACTGGGTCCCGCTTTTCTTTTTAATCTCCCGGATCGCGGAGGTTATATCCATCCTTTCGCGGTAAGGCCTGCCGTAGACCATTGCCTCAAAGGCGTCTGCCACCGCCATAATCCGCGCCCCCTGCGGGATTTGGCCTTTCTTTAGCCGGGAAGGATAACCCGTGCCGTTATATTTCTCATGATGGTGCATGATGATCGGTATAACCGGCCTTAAGATCTGCAGGGGCCTGAGGATCTCCGCGCCTTTAACCGGGTGGCTTCTGATAATCTTGTACTCTTTGGGCGTCAGCTTTGTAGTTTTTGTCAATATCTCAAGCGGTATATCCACCTTCCCCGCGTCATGCAGTAAACTGGCGTATTTTAAACTTTCCGTCTGTTTTGCGTCCAGGTGCATCTGCTGCGCCAGCGCCTCAACCAGGCGGCTGAAATACGGCGAGTGGGTATATTCCTGGGGAACGCGTATATCCAATAATGTAACCAGGCTCTTGATGCTGCCTAAGACTATCTTCTGCTGCTCTTCGTAAAGTTGTAAATTTTTTATTCCCGTAATTGCCTGCTCAATCAGGGTCATCAGTATCTCCTGGTCGGACCTTTCAAAAGCAGGTTTATTTTTCTTGCGCTTTATGACCACAACCCCCATGATATCTTCGCAGATTAACGGCAGGCCGAGCAGGCTGTCTCGCCTTATCGAGGTAAGCGTCTTGATGATCTTTTTTTCTATATTGCCCGAAACCTTGCTTTTTTTATCTACGGTATATTTTTTCTTTCCGCTGACCAGGCATTTAAGCACCGAATATCTTTTTGTGGCATCCAATAGGATGATTAAGCAGTAATCGGCATCGAATAACTGGCAGATCAGCCTCGCCAGGCGGCAGATCAGGTCTTTTAACTCAAAAGTAGAATTAATCAGGCGGTAAACGCTGTGGACTGCCGAGATTAATGTTTTAGACTTTTTCGTAAGGGTCGAATAATTTTTTATATTCATCTAAGGCATACCTGTCTGTCATTCCCGCGATATAATCGGCGATCACGCGCCTTAAGCCTTCCTCCGGTATTTTTAACTGTATCTTAGCCGGCAGGGCCTGCGGTTTTTCTATATAGAATTTAAATAACTCCTGAATAAACCTTTTGGCTTTATAGCTCATCCTGACTACGCGGTAATGGTGATAGAGCTTATCCATCAACAATCCCCTCAGGGGTTTTCTTAACCCCGTTATTTTTTTACTGAAAGACGCTATCTTCTTGTCCATCTTTTTTACCTGCGCAGAAGTCTTAATCTTATAATGGGCCAGCTTCTTTTGCGTCTCCCGGATTAAATCGGTAACCTGTATATCGATCAGCGACCGGATAATCAGGTACTTTTTTCTTTCCCGGTCTATCTTGGCGCATCTTCCCACGCTCCCTGCGCAGACTTCATTCCAGAGCGTTAAATTTGCCAGGTCAGATTCCCTTAAAAGGCCGGAGGTCAGGCCGTCATCAAGGTCATGGTTGTCATAAGCTATCTCGTCGGCAATATCCACTATCTGCGTCTCCAGCGTCGGAAGCTCTGCGGGAGCGAGTTCTTTTAATTTAGCGGCCTTATCAAACGCCGAAGAATGCTTGATAATCCCCTCCCTTACCTCCCAGGTCAGGTTTAAGCCGGGAAAATCGGGATACCTTTCTTCCAGCCGGTCCACCACCCTTAATCCCTGGAGGTTATGGTTGAATCCGCCCTGCCTTGCCATTAACTCATCGAGCGCCTCTTCTCCTGAATGGCCGAAGGGCGTGTGGCCTAAATCGTGGGCTAAGGCCACGGCCTCGGTAAGGTCGCAATTTAACCTGAGGGCGCTGGCGATAGTTCTGGCAATCTGCGCTACTTCCAGGGTATGGGTTAACCTGGTGCGGTAATAATCTCCTTCGTGATTGACAAAGACCTGAGTTTTATATTCCAGCCTCCTGAAGGCGGCGGAATGGATAATCCTGTCCCGGTCCCGCTGATAACAGCTGCGGTAAGGATGCTCCTTTTCCGGGTAAACCCTGCCCCGGCTATTATAGCTTCTCATCGCATAAGGCGCAAGGAAATTATCTTCGAATTCTTTAATCCGCGCTTGTCCCGGCATGTTTTAGCAATTTAAGCAATTCGCCTAACGATTGTGATATTACTTTTGTCTGGTATAACACCGGCATAAAGTTGGTATCCCCTTTCCAGCGGGGCACGATGTGTATATGCAGGTGGCCGCTGATGCCTGCCCCGGAGATGCCGCCCATATTCAGGCCGATATTGTATCCTTGGGGCTTCAGGGCCCTGTCCAGGAGCGCCTTTGCTTTATTTAAAGCCGCCATCAGGTCCAGCAATTCCTCTTTCTTTAATTGTGCGAGGTCATTGATGTGTCTTTTCGGCGAAACCATCAGGTGCCCATTATTATAAGGGAAAATATTCAGTATGCAAACGGAGAATTTTGTTTTGAATACGCGGTGTTTGTCTTTTTTGGATTTTGCGCTTCGGCAGAACAAACATCCTTTTTGCTTTTTGACTTTTTTTATGTAGTTAATCCGCCAGGGCGCCCAGAGCTTATCCATCGCTATATTTTAATGATTTTTGCTTCTATCTTATCGTTAATTTCGATTATCCCGTAAGAATTATAAGGCGCGAATATTTTGTCGGTGAGGCTGCCGGGATTGAAATAAATAACGCCGTTTCTTTTTTCGTTTATGGGTTGATGCGAATGCCCGAAAACCACCAGATCAACGCCCTCGCCTTTAAAGACTTTTTCCATCAGCTCCACCAGCTTGTGCGGCGCTCCATACCCGTGCATCATTCCGATCTTATATTTACCTAACGTAATAATCTCTTTTTCCGGCAAGACTTTTCTTACTTCATAAGGGTCCATGTTCCCGCAAACCGCTCTTACCTTGCCGAAAACAGCCTTTAATTTATCCAGAACGCTTAACTCCACCAGGTCGCCTGCGTGTAGAATCATTTCTACGCCTTTAAGGTCGCGTAATACCTCCTGCGGTATTTCTTTGGCCCGGTCAGGTATGTGCGTATCCGAGATGACGCCGATTTTCATGGTTATTTACGCGATAATCCGCGGCTTAAGGAACATATCTAAAATCTGATTCAGGTTATTCAGGTCCCAGGTCCAGATTTTTTCTTCCAACGCCCTTAATTTGGCGTTTGTATCTATATCCTGGAATGCGATGATGATTTTTCTTTGTAATTTATGGCGGTATTTTTTGCATTCCCGGGCAAATTCCGCGATATCTTCTTCGGTCAAACCGTCGCGCTTGAAGGCAAGTATCCAAAGCGTATCCTGGGAGCGGCCGATCAGCCCTTCTTTTAAGCCCCGCCGGTTGAACTCCAGGGGCTTGATTTCCCTGAAATGCGCCAGCCTTATTTTCTTCCTTTCTATCTGTATCGTCTCATCGCAAAAGAGGCGCAGCAATTCCTGGATCCTTTCCGTAACCGGCTTCTTGGCGGAATGAAGAAATTCCTGGATCATCCCCTGGATTTTATCCCTGAATAAGGTTTTTTGGTTTTTAGCGTCAAAGGTCAGGGAGCGCATTTTTTCCTGGTAGACAAATTTTAGCCAAAAACCGAATACGCGGTCGGAAAAAGCGAGAAAATCTCCGTTGCGGCTTAAGACACCCAGCTCCAGGAGGCTGTTGATCCTGGGAATAATTTCTTTTTTTGCCTTATGCAAGAGCTGCGCGATATCTTTAATTTTATTATGGCCGCTGGAAATTAAATAAAGGATGGAGAGATAATCCGGGCTCCCGGATGAATCGAGGAATGGTTTAAGGTAGCTGGAGAACCTTTGATTTAAAGTCCCGGACGGCTCAAAAAGCATCCCTTCCAGCGTATCGGCTAATTCGCCGCGGCCCGGCTTCAGGCACTGCTCGGTTATTAATTCCAGGTAAAACGGATAACCGCCGGTAAAATGCACGATAAAATTCCTTAAGCCCGCATCCAGGTCAGTGTTAAATTCCTGAAATTTACTTTTTAAATACCCTTCGCTTGTTTTTATATCAAACGGCTCCAGGGTAATTACTTCAAAATTACCGAATAATAAGGACAGTTGTTTCAAAAGTATATTTTTGGCTTTGAATACCAGCGAGCTTATAATTATATATAGGGTATTTTTTTGGGTAATCAGGACCTTGCACCATTCCGCATAGAGATTTTTAATCCCCATGTTTTCCAGATTATGGAACTCATCGAGTATCACCACGCAATATTTATTCGCTTCCAGGTGCACGCTTTCGCAAAGCGAGAGCAGTTCCGGAAAGATGTCGGATTTTTTTCTTCTTTCCAAAGAGGCTAAAATACCTTTTATTTTTTCGCAGGTCTTTGGTATGTATTTTGCGGAGTTTTTTATCAAGAAACCGAGGTCTTCCTGAAGGCGGATGCCGCTGTTAATCAGGAAATTATAGAGCAATACGCCGATAAACCTTTGCGCAAATGAATTTAAGGATTCGGGCCTCGCCTCCAGGTAAAGGATAATAATGCGGTTATCGCAGAACTTATTCAGGAACTTGAAGATCAGAGATGTCTTCCCTGCCGTTTCATTTCCGATAACCGCTATATTTTGACGGTACCCTTCCTTAAGGTCCCGGATACGCTTTTCCAGGATATCTAAATAAGGCTCCCGGTCAAAAAATTTATCCTTGCTCATGGCAGATAAAAATAAGGGTTTTGCGGCACATAGTTTTTCCTGATCTCAAAATGTAAATATATGTTTTTATCCCTGCCGGCAGAGCCGGCCCTGGCAATCACAGCGCCTTTCTGCACGCGCTCGCCTAACCTCGCCAGGACTTCGGAATTTCTGGCGTAAACCGTTAAAAATCCGCGGTAATGTCGATAATGATAGTTTTGCCGAAACCCTTAAAATTCGGGCTGTAAAAAATAACCTTACCGCTGCGGCTGGCCAGAATATCCGCGCCCCGGGATACCTGTATATCTATTCCCTTGTTAATCATATCGTGATGCGCCTCTTGGAAGCCGCTGATCACCCTGCCTGTTGCGGGCCAGACGAAATCTTCTACCGCCCCCTGGCTGAATTCCGCCTGCTGCTTCTGCCTGCGGGGGATAAATATTAGCTGGCCTGTTTCGATATTACTGCTGTCCGAAATACGGTTGATGCTTACTAATTCGTCTAAATCCAGGCCGTATATTTTGGAGATTCTCCAGAGAGTCTGGCCTTTTTCTACGCGGTGGTAAATCCCTGGGATTCCCTGTATCGGCTTAACCGCTCCGATTTCCGGCACTGACGCGCACCCGGAAAAAACCATGGCTAAAAAAGCAAAAACAGGAATCGAGATTAAAAAATTTATCTTGCGCATCCTCTTAATTTTAAGCGGGCGAAGGGAATTGAACCCTCCTATCCAGCTTGGGAAGCTGGTGTTCTACCGATGAACTACGCCCGCAGACATTCCTCCATCAATTTAATAGAGCAGTACTTACCGCACATTGTGCAGACATCCGACAGGCGCGGCTTTGAAGAAACCCTGTATTGCCGGGCCTTTTCCGGGTCAATAGACAACTTAATTTGTTCTTTCCAGTCGCGTTTTTTCCTGGCCTGGGAAATTTTCCTGTCCCGGTCTATAGCTTGAGGTATTCCTTTGGCGATATCTGCCGCGTGCGCGGCAATCTTGGCGGCCACCACCCCTTCGCGCACATCTTCTAAGGAAGGGTGCCTGAGATGCTCCGAGGGAGTGACATAACACAAAAAATCAGCGCCTAAACCGGCAGCCAGGGCGCCTCCTATAGAAGAAGTGATGTGGTCGTATCCCGGGGCGATATCCGTAACCAGCGGGCCCAGCACATAAAAAGGAGCGCCCGCACAGATTTTTTTTTCTAAAGAAATATTCTTTTTAATCTGGTTTAAAGGAATATGCCCGGGGCCTTCAATCATTACCTGAACAGATCTTTTTTTTGCGCGTTGCGCTAATTCGCCTAATACCTTAAGCTCCGCGATTTGCCCTTTATCGGTCGCATCCAATACCGAGCCGGGCCTGAGGCCGTCGCCTAAGCTCAGGCAGACATCGTATTCGTAGGCAATATCCAAAATCCGTTCAAAATATTCGTAAAGCGGGTTTTCTTTATTCCAATAGCGCATCCAATTGGCAATAATCGCCCCGCCCCGCGAAACAATGCCCAGTATGCGCCTTGATTTTTTTAAGGCCTCCAGGCTCTTTCTGGTAACCCCGGAGTGAATCGTAAAAAAATCAACGCCTTCTTTTGCCTGCGTGCGCAGGACTTCCAGGATATCATCAATGTTAAATCTTAAGAAATTTCCCTTTTTCTCCTGCGCGTTTACCGCTATTTCATAAAGCGGGACCGTTCCCACCGGCACAGGCGAACGCCGCAATACCATTCTCCTTATTTTCCCGAGGTTCCCGCCTACGCTTAAATCCATCACCGTGTCCGTTCCGCATTTACAGGCAACCTCTAATTTTTTCAATTCGTCATTGAGCCGGGCTTTATCGGTGGAGGTGCCGATATTCGCGTTTACCTTTGTGCGTAAGCCGTAACCTATGGCGCAGGGATTTTTGAGCTTGTGTTTTTTGTTCAGCGGGATAACCGCCTTGCCTTCTTTAATCCGCCGGGAAATCAGGCTGGGCCCAACGCCTTCCAGGAAGGCAACGCGTTTCATCAGAGGCGTGATTATATTTTTGCCGGCGTATTCTAATTGCGTCATCTTAGCGATGTAAAATCCTTGATATTTTCTTAGCTTCAATGAGAGTGTTTTTACCCCGGCAGACAGCGCTGCAGAGGGCAACCCGCTTTGCCCCGCAAGACAAAACTCCGGCCAGGTTGGCTGGCTTTATCCCTCCGATGGCAAAAAAGGGTATTTTACTCTTTCCTTTAAGCTTTTTTATTAAACTGGGGCCCACCGGTTTATATTCGGGCTTTGTCGCGCTGGCGAAAACCGGCCCGATGCTGATATAATCCGCGCCGTCTTTTTGCGCTCTTTTTGCCTGTTCGAGGCTATGACAGGAAATGCCGATAAGTTTATCTTTGCCTAATATCTTTCTCGCCGTCCCGAGAGAAATGTCATCCTGGCCTAAATGCACCCCGTCGCTGTCCGCGATTTTGGCAATATCCAGATAATCATTGATAATGAAGAGGATTTGTTTCTTAGAGAATATTTTTCCTAATCTTTGCGCCTCTTTAAGAATGACTTCTTTAGCCGAGCTTTTGTCGCGGTACTGCACTATATCGGTTTCGCTCTTTTTGAGCTTATTTGCTATTTCCCGTATAGGCGTATTTGCGCAGGTCTCTTTATCGATGATCGCGTAAAGCCGGGATTTTTCCAGCAATTCTCTTTTCGGTTTCATAAATAGCGTATCTGATTTTTTTAAAACCCCGGGCGAGATTAACATCCTTAAGCTTGGAAAATTCTTCCAAAACCCTGGCCGATTCTTTCACCCGCTGCATGTTTGCGAAAAAAATGTCCTCACAACTGGAGCGCCTAAACTCATCCTTTATATAAATACGCGAACCGATGTCTTTTAAGCTGTCTCTTTTTTTAATCAGTTCTATCCCGGCAGGCATCCTTTTGATCAAGAGGTTTATGCTATGCCTTATTTTCTTAAAGTCTTCAGTTAGCAAGCGGCTATTCAAAACAAAACGGGTTATTTCCTCGCAGACGCGCAGCCCTTCCCGCAGCCGGTTGATGTTAGCGTCGATGATCCGGTCAGTGGAGCTTATTTTTCTGGGTTTCAATGATTTTTCTGATTAGATTAGTGGTTGAGCGGCCTCTGGCTAATTTTACGGTCATAACTTTACCGCCGTAGCTTTTGACAAAATCAGCGCCTACGATACTATTTTTATTCCAGTCTGCGCCTTTAACCAGGATATCCGGCTTGAGCTCCTTAATCGTCTCTAAAGGCGTATCCTGCTTGAATACCGTCACGTAATCTACGCTTTCTAAGGCGGCAATTATGCCGGCGCGGTCGCTCTCTTTTATCAGCGGGCGCTTTTGCCCTTTTATCCTTTTTACCGAGGCGTCGCTGTTCAAGCCGACAATCAGGATATCGCCTCTTGCCTTTGCCTTGGCCAGGTAACTCACGTGGCCAAAATGCAATAAGTCAAAGCAGCCGTTCGTAAAGACGACTCTTTTGCCCCGGGCTTTTATCAGCCGGGCGATTCTTTTTAATTCCCCTGTTTTCTTTATTTTTGTTCCTGGCAAAGGGCCTGCTCTACGAGTTCGCATATAATATGTCCGATGGTGATATGCGCTTCCTGGATCCTTGCGGTAACAGAGGAAGGGACGAGAAATGAGACATCGCTTATCTTTGTGATTTCCCCGCCGTCTCCGCCGGTAAGCGCCACGGTCTTTAAGCCGCTCTTTTTAGCCTGCTTTAACCCTAAGGCAACGTTTTTTGCCTTGCCGCTAGTTGAGATGCCGATAACAATGTCATTTTTTTGCGCCAGGGCCTCGACCTGCTTGGCAAAAACCACTTCATAGCCGTAGTCATTAGCCAGCGACGTCAATACCGACGTATTCACAGTCAGGGCTACTGCCGCCAGGGCAGTCCTGTCTTTCTTGAACCTTCCGATCAGCTCCGCGGCGATGTGCTGACAATCAGCGGCTGAGCCGCCGTTGCCAAAGAGTATTACCTTACCGCCTTTTCTCAGGCACTCTATAATCAGGTCGGCAATCTCTTTAATCTCCCCGACGCTGCGCAACAATTCTTCTTTAACCTGGATGCTCTCTAAGAGTATATCCTTTATCCTCTCTCTCATTTTACCCGTCCTCTTGATTAGCCAAAGAATACCTTGGCGATATCGTAGAGTTCCATATCCACAGTCTTTAGGGCTTTCACCGCTTCTTCTATCGGCACGTCGATAATTTTGTTGCCGGATAAAGCTACCATTCGGCCGAATTTCTTATTCTTGATTAATTCCACTGCCTTTACCCCGAACCTTGTGCCGAGGACCCGGTCAAAAGCAGTAGGCGTTCCGCCCCGCTGAATATGCCCCAGGACGCTCACCCTGGTTTCATAACCGGTCCTCTTTTCTATTTCCTGCGCCAGGGTTTCGCCGATCCCGCCCAATCTCACATGGCCGAATTCGTCTAACTTTTGCTCCTGGGTAACCATCGTCCCTTCTTTGAAATGGGCGCCTTCGGCCACTACCACGATGCTGAATGTCCTGCCGCGGTCATGCCTTCTCTTTATCAGGCGGCAGACATCATCCATGTCGATAGGGACTTCCGGGATTAAGATTATATCCGCGCCTCCGGCGATTCCGGATTCCACGGCAATCCAGCCGGCGTGCCTGCCCATTACTTCCACTACCATAATCCGGTGGTGGCTTTCCGCGGTAGTGTGTAACCGGTCAATGCATTCCGTGGCGATATTAATCGCCGTATCAAACCCAAATGTATAATCGGTTTCCGAAAGGTCGTTGTCTATGGTCTTTGGTACGCCTACAATATTAGCTATGCCGTCTTTGAATAATTTATTTGCCACTCCCAGGGTATCTTCGCCGCCTACTGCAATTAACGCATCAAGACCGAGTTTTTTATAATTAGCCTTAACATTTTTAAGATCGCCCTCTTTTTTATAGGGATTGGTGCGGCTGGTACCCAAGATTGTTCCGCCTTTGGGCAAGATCCCCGTAATTGTGTCGATAGTTAAAGGCAAGGTATCATTTTCAATCAGCCCTTTCCAGCCGTTCCTGATGCCGGTAATCTGATATCCCTCGGCTAAGCCTTTTCTTACTACCGCCCTGATTACCGGATTCAATCCCGGGCAATCGCCTCCCCCGGTGAGTATGCCTATCTTTGTCATTTGTCCACTCTCCTTAGTCTGCCGGTGTCCTGCCGTAACTTCCAAAAGGCACTGTCGGCTCTGGCCGGCCTGCCTCTTTCTTCTTTTTCTCTTTTTCTTCGTGAGAAATGATTTTTGCGATATGGATCTTCACTACAATCTGCTCTTCCAGGCCTAGAACCTCCTGAATCTTTGAGCGGGTTATCTCCTGCAGACGGCCGGTTAACTCCGGGATGTTTACCTCTGACCTTAAGATAACCCTTAAGTCCACTTCAATCCTGTCTTTTTTCGCCCTGACATCCGGCCTCAATTCTTTTATCTCGGGGATAACCCCGGCCAGCCTTTTAATCAGGTCTTCCACCGCTATCAACGCCACGCTTACCTCTCCCGAAGAAGTGGTAAAAGCGATGGTTTTCTCACGCTGGAAACGGCCGATAATCAATTGCGCGAAGGAAAAAGTGATTAATATCAATAAAAGGCCGGAAAGGCCGACCATTACCCGGGAGCTAAGGTTATCCTGCAGAGATATCAGGACGGTGCTTACCTCCTGGGGCTCTAATTTATTAAAAGCAAAGATAATCAGCGTTGCCCCGATTAAAGTAAGGATACTGGCATAGAATATGATCCCTAAGACCCGCATCGATTACCCCCTTTCTATGGCCCGTACATTGATATTGATGTCTTTTACGGACAGATTGGTCATTTTTTCCAGAGAATTGCGGATACTTTCCTGCGCCCGATTGGCGATTTCCGGTATATTGAAGCCGTATTTTATCACCAGCGGCACCTCCAGCTTTACTTCTTCATTCCTGTCGATTTCCACCCTGATTGCCGAAAGCGATTTTTTTCCGACGAACTCTAAAATCCCGCTTTTTAAATCTCCCCCGACGCGTTTTACGCCTTCAATTTCCATTGCCGAGATACTGGCAATAGAGGCAATCACGTTTTTATGAATACGGATATTGCCTAGGTCTGTGCGCGATTCTTCGCTATGCATCATTTAGTCGTTCCCCTTCCTCCTTGAGCATTTCCTGGACAAAATGAGTTGAAATTTCGCCCTTTAAAAACAAAGGATTGGCCAATAATCGCAGGTGAAAAGGTATGGTAGTTTTTATCGGCGCGATATTAAATTCGCTTAATCCGCGCTGCATAATTTTGATTGCCTCCTGCCGGGTATTTGCATAACTGATGACCTTAGCCAGCAGAGAATCATAATAAGGCGAAATCTCATAACCCTGGTAAATATGCGTATCCAAACGTATGCCCGGCCCGCCTGGCAGGTTAAGCGTTTCAATGCTGCCGGGCGAAGGCATAAAATTGTTTTCGTAGTCTTCGGCGTTGATGCGGCACTCTATCGCCGAGCCTCTTAATTTAATCTCGTCCTGGGTAAAGCTTATTTTTTCCCCCCCGGCAATGCGGATTTGCTCTTTAATCAAGTCTATGCCGGTTACCATTTCGGTCACCGGGTGCTCCACCTGGATGCGCGTATTCATTTCCATAAAATAGAAATTGTGATGGGCGTCCAGTAAAAATTCTATTGTCCCGGCGCTGGAATAGTTTACCGTTTTTGCCGCCCTGACGGCGAGTTCGCCTAAACGTTTACGTAATTTATTGTCTACGGCCGTGGAGGGAGACTCTTCCAGCAGTTTCTGATGCCTGCGCTGGATACTGCAGTCCCTTTCCCCGAGATAGACGATATGGCCGTATTTATCGGCGATGACCTGGATTTCGATGTGGCGCGGTTTTTCAATGTATTTTTCAATATAGACGCTGGAGTTGCCGAAATTTACTTCTGCTTCCTGCTGGGCAATCATCAGGTTGCTGATTAAAGAGATGTCGTTGTGGCAAATCCTCATCCCCTTGCCGCCGCCGCCTGCGGCTGCCTTGATGATTACGGGATAGCCTATTTTTCTGGCGGTCTTAATTGCCTCTTCTTTATTTTTTACGATACTGGTACTCCCCGGGACTATGGGCAGGCCCGCCTTTTGCATGTTGGTGCGCGCCACCATCTTATCGCCCATTACTTTGATATTTTCCGGGGAAGGCCCGATAAAGGTGATTTGGCAGGATTCACAGATTTCGGCAAAGTGCGAGTTTTCCGCCAGGAACCCGTATCCGGGGTGGATTGCCTCGACATCGGTTATTTCCGCCGCGCTGATAATCGCCGGGATGCTCAGATAACTGCCTGAACTCTGCGCCTGTCCGATGCAAATTGCCTCATCGGCAAAGCGCACATGCAGGGAGTTCTTGTCTGCCTCGGAATAGACGGCTACGGTACGGATTCCCAATTCCCGGCAGGCGCGGATAATTCTTAATGCTATTTCACCGCGGTTGGCGATTAATATTTTGGAAAACATATTAGAGAGGCTCGATGAGGAACATTGATTGTCCGAATTCTACCGGCTCGGCATTATCGACCAGTATTTCCAGGATTTTGCCTTTGATTTCGGATTTTATCTCATTCATCAATTTCATTGCTTCGATTATACAGATTACCTCGCCCGGCTCAATTATCTGGCCCGCTTCAACATAAGGCGGCGCTTCGGGGCTCGGCGCGCGGTAAAAAGTCCCGACCATCGGCGCTTTTATTTCCACTGTTTTTAAGACTGTTTTTTCCAAAGAGGCGGCGGACTCCCGGGGCCTGGAGATATCACCGACCTTTTCCTTTTCGATAATAATCGGGCCGACGGCCCCTTGTGTTTCGGAAGCCGTTTTTTTCAATCTGATGCGCATGCCGTCCTTTTCTACTTCTAATTCCATCAGCCCGTTCTCATTCATCAGGTTAATCATCTCTTTGATTTCTTTTAAATTCATTTATTCACCTCTCCTAATATGCCCGCTCGACATATGCTCCGCTACGCGTATCAACTTTAATCCTGTCCTCTTTATTAATAAAAAGAGGGACTTGCACCGTGCCCCCTGTTTCTATCTTTGCGGATTTAGTGTCGCTCTTGGCGGAATCCCCCTTAAAGCCGGGTTCGGTATCGATAACGGTGAACTCAATGAAATTGGGCAGTTCCACGTTTAAAACCTCGTTTTTATGGAAATAAGCGGTGACCTCAAGATTATCTTTTAAGAATTTTATTTTATCGCCGAGCTGCTCTTTAGAGATGGCAATTTCTTCAAAATTTTCCTGGTCCATAAAATGGTAAAGCTCGCCTGACGGATATGAATATTGCAGTTTCCTTTGCTCGACAAAGGCTTCTTCTATTTTCTCGTCGCCCCGAAAGGTCTTTTCCTGGACGCTACTGTTTTTTAAATTCCTGATTTTGGCGCGCACAAAAGCTGCGCCCTTGCCCGGTTTTACGTGCTGGCATTCCAGTGTCAGCCAGACTTGATTATCCACCAGTATCGTCAGGCCGGATTTTAGTTCATTTATGGAGAGAGCCACTGATCAGCTGCGTTCCTTTCCTGGTTACTACAACCATATCCTCGATTCTTATCCCGAATTTTCCTGGAAGGTAAATCGCCGGCTCTACGCTCAGCACCATGCCTTCCTTGAATACCTTATTTTCTCTGCCGGATATATGCGGCGCCTCATGCACTTCCAGG
Source organism: Candidatus Omnitrophota bacterium (assembly GCA_041653115.1). Lineage (GTDB taxonomy): Bacteria > Omnitrophota > Gorgyraeia > Gygaellales > Profunditerraquicolaceae > JBAZGA01. Next base: position 76,903 of record JBAZGA010000001.1, on the reverse strand, counting down.
CCTATCCCGTGGCCGGTATTATGACTAAAAAACCCGCCGTACCCTCTTTCGGTGATATATTGGCGGGCCGCTCGGTCAACCTCGTTTACGGGAGAGCCTGGCTTGATTTTCCTGATTGCTCTGCTTTGAGCTTCTTTAATTATCGCGTAAATTCTTTTCGATAGAGTATTCATTTTACCCAAAAAGAACACCCTTGTCAAGTCGGATTTATAGCCGAGATAGTCGGCGCCGATATCAATCAATACCGCTTCGTTGTTCCTGATTTTTCTCGCGGAAGTGATATGGTGCGGGAAGCTGGAGTTCGGCCCGGAAGCAACAATTATCTCAAAAGCGGCGGCATCAGCGCCGTGGTAGCGGATAAAGCGCTCTAATTCTGCGGCGACCTCTATCTCTTTTATGCCGGGCGCGATAAAGCCTTTGATAAATTCCAGTGCCGCGATGGTTATCCGGGCCGCTTTCTTTATTTTTTCCATCTCTCGGGGGTTCTTTATTTCCCTTAAGTCTTCAACTATGTTATAGGTAGGGATTAAATCAGCCCGAGTGCCGAGTTCGCTTTTAAGCTTTTTATATTCCGCAAAAGGTAAGTACCTCTCTTCAAAACCCATCCTCTTCAGCCCCAAATCAACGCAGGATGAGGCGATGGTTTTAAAGAACGAGCCGTTGATCTTTCTTAAAACGCACCCCTTCAGGTTCTTTTTTATTTCCTCTGTATAGCGCGCATCGGTAATATAAACGTTGTCTTTCGGGGAAACCAAAAGATAGGAATCGCGGCTTCTTAAATTGCTCAGGTAGGAGATATTAGGAGCGGACGATAAAAGCAAACCATCGAGCGAGGCCTGTTTTAATTTCGCATAGAGGTATTTTATTTTCGAATTCATTTCTCATTCAGCAGGTCAATCAATGCCTCAAGCCCCAGGGTATAACTTTTCGCGCCGAAGCCTAAAATCGTCCCCTTCGCTACCGGGCTGATCAGGGATTTCCGCCGGAATTCTTCGCGGGAATAAATATTGGAAAGGTGCACCTCAACCGTCAAAATTCCCGATGCGCTCAGGGCGTCTCTGATGGCGACGCTGGTATGAGTATAAGCGGCGGGGTTGATCAGCAGGGCGTCAATTTTATTTTTATTTTTTCCGATCAGGTCGACGATTTCGCCTTCGTGATTAGACTGGAAAATTTTCAGCGCTACTTTTCTTTTTTTGGCAATTTTAACCAGTTCATTATTTATCTCTTTTAAGGTTACCCTGCCGTAAATTGCCGGCTCCCTCTGCCCCAATAAATCCAGGTTCGGCCCGTGGATTACCAGTATTTTTTTCATCAGTCTTCCGCCTCGTCAATGAGCATTATCGGGATACCGTCTCTGACGGGATACTTCTTTCCGCAGGCCTTACAGACGATTTTTTCTTCCCTTAGCTCCACATCCCCTTTACAGGCGGGGCAGGCCAGGATACTCAAAAGTTCCCGATCAATCATTTTTTACCTCGCTTGGTCCGGATTTAGAGATATAGCTCATCCTCAACTCATAAAGCACGCTATCCAGTAAATCCGTTTCCTCTTTACTCAGGTTTCCTTTGGTTTTTTCTTTCAGCATCCCCAGGGTATCAATGATAAATTTTGCCTGAGCAGGATCTTGCTCAATTTTATTCGTGGCGGGATTAGGAGCCACCCCTAAAAAAATTGAAGCCTGAAGCGCTAAAGTGGTGATAAAAAAATTGAAGTCCGGTTCGAGGGGGATAAATTTGCCTTCTTTTTTCAGCCGCTCCTTTTCCTTTTCTACCGCATCCTTCCAGCTTTCGTCGATATTTTTATTTATCTCGTCCATCGAAAGTGCCTAATAAGCGATGATTCCGGCATAACCTACTACGCTGGAAGTATCGCCGGTTACGTCGCCGCTGGTCTGATACCTGACTAATTCTCCCTTTTTTGCGCCCAGGGCTTTAGCGGCGCTAAGCATTACCATTGTCGGCGCCCAGCCGCACATAGAGATGCTTAATTCCTGGATTCGTTCGGCAAGCAAATCTTCATTGAGCTCTAAAATTGCCTCGATTGCCCGGCGGTCTTTTTTTTCCGCCTGAGCCTGAGATTCGTAATGCGTCATATCGGAACTGGCAACGAGCAATGTCGAACCGGTAAAAGCGTTATCCTGGATAGCCGAGGCGATTTCTTTTCCCGTTTCTTTGAGCGCCCGGATAGTATCGGATAAAAGAGTTATCGGCACAATCTTAAAATCGCTCTTAAAATACTGTAAAAATGGCAGCTCTACCTCCAGGGAATGCTCATGGATGTGCGCCAGGCTATTCTCTTCTAAGTATCGGCAGCGGCCTAATAACGCTTTCGCCAATTGAGTATCTATTTTTACTTCACCCAAAGGCGTCTGCCAGCTGCCTTCTGCCATCACGCTGAACGCCGCGCCCATCCCCGTGTGATTCGGCCCTAAAAGAATTATTCGCTCTTTAAGGTTGACCCGGGAAAGTGTTTCTGCGGCAACGCGCCCCGAATAAACATAGCCGGCGTGCGGCAGCATGCAGGCAATTACATCCTGTTTTTTTGCTTTTTTATTAATCAGGCTTTCGATCTGCCGGCTTAATTCCTGGCGGGTTGACGGGTAAAATTGCCCTGCGACAGTGGCTCTACGGACTTTAAGCTCTTCCATTCAGTTCTTTTTCTAAAAAGTTTCCGGCTTCCTTTAAATCCGAAGCAGTAGCCGGATGGTGCGCTTCGATTACTTTTAAGGTATCCTTCTTAAGATACCCTTTTAGCTGGCTAAAATCAAATTCTCCTTTGGCTGGGGCCTGATGGTCCTGGCAGCCCCTGACACCGTGCAGGTGTATGCCAAGCAGGTCTTTGGCGTATGCCTCCAGGTATTCCCTGTGTTTACTCAGACCTAAATTTTCCATCACCTGCGCGTGGCCGGTATCATGCCAGTAGTAAATACCGGCTCCCCTGAATGCCTCAAGAATCAGCCCGACTTCCTGAAAAGAAGGTATTTCGCGGTAATAAAAGCGGGTCTCTACGCCTAAAGATATTTCGGTTTTCTGCGCATAAAGGCTTAATTCTTCCAGGCTCCTCATGGCATTTTCCAGGAAGACCTGCGCAGTGTCTTTCCTTTCTTCTATCGCTAAGTCCTTAATCCGGATGAATTTTGGGGAGTTTTTCAGGCCCTGATTGTAAAGACCGATTAAATCCCTGGTTTTATCGGGAATCTCTACCCTGCCGCAGTGCAGGACTACGGCCCGGGCATGCAGGCGCCTGGCAGTATCGATCGTCTTTTTAGTCTGCTTCACCGCCAGCTTCCTTTCTTCTTGATTAGGAGAAGACAGGGAATAATAATCCGGCAGCGCCTCCGCCCTGCCTATGCCATCCGGAATAGGACAAAAATTATGCAGGCTGGAAACTTTCATTTGATTGGCGGGAGCAAGTTGTTCGATTTCCTCCACCATTAAGGGCGTAAGGTTAAAACTCAGCTCCAGCTCTGAGAATCCCGTATTTTTTATCTCAAAGAGCAGTTCCTTTGCGTTAGAGCAACGCCAGGCGTTCCAGGAGGTAGAAAGCGCAAAACCCATTGCTTAACGCCTTCTCCTGGCTCGCTTTCGCCTGCGCTCGCTGGGCTTCTCGTAATGCTTGCGCTCCCTGATTTCTTTTAAAATACCCTCATGCTCAATCTGCCTTTTAAAACGGCGCAGCGCCGCTTCAAAAGACTCGTCTTTACGGACCTCGATCTGTGGCAATCTAATCATCTCCCTTCTTTAGTGCCTCTATTTTTATAAAATATTACTATAACATTTATTTTAATCAGTGTCAATATTATAAAAGAGGGGTAAAAAATTATTTTAGCGAGGAATTAGGCGAGAAAATTGACTTCGGGGATTATTTCGATAGCAAAAACTTGCCGGCTTTAATAAAATTTAAGCATCAGGAATTTCTACGATACAAACCCGCTGTATTCCCTGCCTGACCATACCTAACTGCCTGGCCGCTTGCTTAGACAGGTCAATCACCCGGTTATTTATATAAGGCCCGCGGTCATTAACCCTTACGAACACCACGCGCTGGTTCTCGAGATTGATTACTTTTAATCTTGTCCCCATAGGAAGGCTGGGATGCGCCGCGGTCAATAAATCGGGATTAAAACGCTCTCCGTTTGCCGTCTTTCTTCCCCGATGCCACTCTCCGTACCAGGAAGCAATACCTACCATATCGCAACTCTCGCACGGTTTACCTTCTCCGGCAGAAAGGGTAATGATAAAAGAAATAAACAAAAGGATGATTATACAAAGTAACTTTTTTCCCATCATGAGTCTCCTTGGTTCCTGTTTGGATGCTCTAATCCAGAATCAAAAGGTGTTGAAAATATTCAATTTAGGTACAATACGCGGACAAAAAACTGCAGATATAAATTTAGGATTTTATAAAAGGAATGCCACGAAGGTAATCTGTCAAAACAAGCTATTGGGTAAGTTTAACATATTAATCGCCCTTTGTCAAGGCGATTTGCCTTTAAAATTAACCCCTGCCAAAGAGTTTCTTTATCAGTGGCCCGGTTTAAGCACTTGACGCCGGCCCTAAAATATGTTAGAGTTACTTATTATGGAAGAACTGAATAAGCTCAAGCAGGAAATTGAGCGCACTAAGACAGAATTAACTATCCTTTATGAAGTTTCCAATGCCATGCGCACTACCCTCAGGCTGGATGAAATCCTCTATATTATCTTAACCGGGGTTACCGCGCATGCCGGATTGGGCTTTAACCGGGCTATCCTCTTCCTGGTTAACGAAAAAGACCGGATTATCGAAGGCAAAATCGGGATCGGCCCGGAAGACGGCGAAGAAGCAAACCGCGTCTGGAAACGGATTGAGCAGGAGCAAATGGACCTGGAAGACCTGATCAGCGCCTATAAATTTTCAAAAAATACGCTGGAATCCGGCTTTAATCAACAGGTAAGGCGCCTGAAAATCCCTTTAGATGAGCAAAACGGAGGGCTGCTGGCTTTAGGCGTATTAGACGGTATGCCTCTCTACTTAACCCACGAAACCATCCAAAACTACGCTCACGACTCAATACTGCAGATCTTAAAAAGCGAAGAATTGGTGGTTGTCCCTCTGAAGGCAAAGAATAAGGTCAACGGCATCATCCTGGCGGATAATTTTATCACTAAAGAACCGATTACCAAAGACGATATCCGGATGTTGACGATGCTGGCTAACCAGGCAGGCCTGGCCATAGAAAACTCGCAGCTTTACGAAAAAACAGTGATGCGCGCCCATTCCGATTCCCTTACCGAGCTCTGGAATCACGGCTATTTTCAGTATCTGTTACAGGTGGAATTAGAAAAAGCTAAAGCCACCAAAGAGCCCTTGAGCCTGATTATGCTGGATATCGACGACTTTAAAGTCTACAACGATATGCTCGGCCATCAGGCCGGAGACAGGATTTTAAAAGACCTGGCGCTATTGCTGAAAAATCAATCTCGAAAAATGGATTTTGTCTGTCGTTACGGGGGGGAGGAATTTACGGTTATTTTGCCCTACACCGATAAACACGAGGCTTTTTTAATCGCCGAACGGCTAAGACAAGATATCGAGAAACATTCTTTTAGTCACGAAGAAATCCTGCCGCATAAAAAACTGACCGTAAGCTTGGGAGTAACTTCTTTTCCCAAAGACGGTCTGCTGTCTTCCGAACTACTCGCCCAGTGCGACAAAGCGCTTTATCAGGCCAAGCATAAAGGTAAAAACAACACCTGTTGTAACGATTAAACCGGTTCGGCTACCGCCGATACGTCGGGTTCTTTATCCCGGATGGGTTTGTCTTGAGCGAATTTGACGGAAATAATCCTGGATATGCCTGACTGCTGCATGGTAATTCCGTACATAATATCCGCGTTGGCGATCGTCTTTTTGTTGTGGGTGATGACAACAAACTGGGAGATTTTGGCGAATTCATGCAGGCTCCTGGAGAACCTGTCTACGTTTGCTTCGTCTAAAGCCGCGTCTATTTCATCCAGGACGCAGAATGGCGCCGGCTTTATTTTGAAGATAGCGAATATCAGCGCTATCGCCGAAAGCGATTTTTCTCCGCCTGAAAGTAAAAGCACGTTCTGCAGCTTCTTGCCCGGAGGCCGGCAGATGATTTCAATGCCCGATTCCAGGGGGTCATGCTCGTCAATTAAAAATACCTGCGCGTCCCCTCCGTTAAACAATAACCGGAAATAATTACGGAACTCTACGCGTACCTTTTCAAAAGTCTCCAGAAACATCTGCCTGGTAGTACGGTTAATTTTCGTGATCGCGCTATGCAATGATTCCTTGGCGCTGTTCAGGTCATTTTGCTGCTGGGCCAGGAAATCATAGCGTTTCTTTAATTCATCGTATTCTTCGATCGCGACCAGGTTTACCGTACCGTAAGCGTCCAGTTTTTCTTTCAGCTGGCGGATATCTGCCGCAGCCTTATCCTCATCAATTTCCTGCCCGGAAGAACCGCTGATACCGTCTAAGTCCATCTTATACGCCTGAAGGATTCTTTCCTTGAGGCTTAAGATTTTAAAATCTACGTCTTTATTTTGCATCTGCAATTCATATAATTCATTTTTCAATCCGTCCAATTCTTTCCTGCGTGATTCTATCTCTTCTAAAACGCCGCTTGAGTCTCGGTTAATCCCGGCAGATTGAGATTCCTTCTCCTTGAGAAGCTTAAGCTGGTCTCCTCTATCGATATCGGCCTGTCTGATTTTCTCTTCCAGGCCTTTAATTTCTACGTCCAGAGACCCGCTTCTCCTTTGCCCTTCTTTAATCTCGGCTTCCACGGCGAGCAGGCTTTTCTTATCCTGATTACAGGTATCCTCAAGAATTTTCAGGGTTGCTTCGTCTGAGCTGACGCGCTTAGTCAGCGCCTCGATTTCGGTCCTGGTCTGGGTAATCACCACTAAAGCCTCTTCTTTTAAACTGTTGCTGGAGGCGATATTTTCCTGCTCTTTAAGGATTGAATCTTCCGTCTCTTTCTGCTTAACTTCTAATCTGGACGATTCGGATTGGAGAAGAGCCAGATTTTCGGCTGCCAGGCTCAACTCGCTTTCTACATCGCTTAATTCCATCAGGACGACCTCTTCTTCTTCCTTTACCTTATTGAATTGTTCCGAAATATTCTTATGAATAGCTTTCTTGTCGATAATCACCATCTCTTGGCTGCGCAGGGACTCTTGCGCTGCGGCCATATCCTTTTCCAGGTGCTGGATATGGTTTTGTTTAGCTTCGGCGCTGGCTTTCAAGGAATCAATTTTATGTTGTATTTGGCTCAGCTTTTCGCTGATCTTTTCTGTATTTAAATCAATGGGCTTGGCTTCGCCCGATAATTTGGAATTTTCCCGGTCCAGCTCTTTTATCTTCACTACCAAGCCGCTTAAATCTTCGGCAGGCAGCTTATCCAATTGGATTACGGCATTCATCGATTCGCCGATATCTTCGTATTTGCTTCTCAATTTCTCCAGGAATTCTTTCTGGGACTGAAAAGCCAGGAGCTCTTTCTCTAAATTCTGCGTTTCGTTATTGATCCCGGTTAAAGACGTGTTTTCCAGCTCCAATTCTTTTCTTGTCTGCGCAACCTGCAGTTGCAATCCGGAGAAACTCTCTTCCAGGGCGGCAAGTTCGGCAGCCGCCTTATTTAAAGCCTCGTCGCTCGCCGCTTTTTCCTCGCCGATCTTTGCCTTTTCGATTTCCAGGCGTTTTTTACGTGCCAGGGCAATCTGCTGTTTGCCCAGCGAGTCCGCAATTTTATTTTTGGCATTGGCAATCTCGCTTGCCAGGCTTAAAATTCCGCTCTTCGCCCTGCTGATATTCTCCAGGGATTGCTTAACCTTCAAGGTAAGGTCATTAAGGCGCGCTTCATTATCCTTCAATAATGCGGTTTTTTCCTCAATATTTTTCTCGATCTGGCCGTATTCATCTTTGAGCTGCTTTAATTTCTCCTCGTCTAAAACCAACCTCTTTTCAATCTCTGCCTTTTGCATCCGGAGATGCTCGTTTCTGGTTTCTAGTTCGGCTATCCTTTCGCGGTTAAAGTTTATGCGCTCGCCGCTAAGAGAAACGAGATTTTCCAGGTTTGCGATCCGACTCCTGACTTCGGCGCAGGCGTTTTCCAGTAATTTCAATTCCTCCCGGCGGTCAGAGATGCGGGATTCCTGCTCCTGGATTGCCTGTAAGATCTCCGATTCTTTGCGTTCCAGCTCGCCCAGCCTGGCAAGAGACTCATTCCTCTGCCGGTTAAGGCCGTCTTTCTGGCGACAGGCTAAATTTATCTCCCGGGTTTTTAATTCTTCGAAAACCTCTTTATATTTACGCGCCTTATTTGCCTGCCGCTCCAAAGAGCCGATCTGGCGTTTTACTTCCAGGATAATATCATTAAGCCTTAAAAGATTCTGCTCTGTTTCCTCAAGCCTCCTTAATGCTTCTCTTTTCTGCGATTTATACTTAGTGATGCCCGACGCCTCGTCAAATACCAGGCGCCGGTCCTCGGGTCTGGCGCTTAAAACTAAATCAATTTTGCCCTGCTGGATAAGGGAATAGCTTTCCGCCCCTATCCCTGTGCCCATCAATAAATCAAGGATGTCTTTCAGGCGGACCTGCTGCTTATTCAAGAGGTACTCGCTTTCTCCGGAACGGAAAATCCTGCGGGTAATCGCCACTTCATTATGCTCGACAGGAAAAAACTTGTCGTTATTATCAAAAGAAAGGGTGACTTCGGCCATGCTCAAGGGCTCTTTCACGTCGCTGCCGTTAAAGATTACATCCTGCGACTGGGAGCCGCGCAATTCCTTGATTGACTGCTCGCCCAGGACCCAGCGGATACTGTCAAAGATATTGGACTTCCCGCAGCCGTTGGGACCGACTACGGCGGTAATGCCCGGCTCAAAATGCAATACTGTCTTGTCCGCAAATGATTTGAAACCGATGAGCTCGAGTTTTTTAAAATGCATCTTTAGCCTCTCTTTTTAATGTAATGACCGGTTTTCAATCCAGGCATCGATTTTATCTTTTTTGAAACGCCACTGGCCGACCAGCTTAACCGCAGGAATCTTATTGTGCTTGAGCCACTCGTAAATAGTCCGGCGCGTAACTTTCAGGTAACCGGACAAATCTTCAATCGTCATTAATCCACTGTTAATTACCATATTCGCCCTCATCTCTTGTTTATGATTATAAACAAGAAAATAATTTTTGTCAAGGAAAATTTTAACATTTTTTGACATATATATGTAAATAAGGGAATTTCAATGTTAAAACCTGTAAATTTAGGTAAATCTTAGCGAAGGAATTTAAAGGAAATTCTAAAGGGTGGGTTAATTTCTTTGCGCGACGATAATTCTCAGCACCAGCGGGATGGGTTTTAAATGCGGCTCTTCTATTTTGATGCCCATTTTATATTCTTCGTCATCAAGGGTATTCGACCAAACTACCTTACCCCGGCGGTAAATCTTTTCCCTGTTATCAACCATTTCCAGGAATATATCCAGAGGCGTATCGACGGCTATTTTTTTATCGGTCACGACGGATAATCCCTCAACGCTGATATCGTAGGTTTGCGCCTGGGACATCTCGCTGGAGGCCTTATCAAAATAATTTAAGGGTATACTTACGACAAATCTGGGGAAATGCCTTTTCTCTCTAAAGTCAGGATTTTCCATCGTCCTTCCTTATTACATCCGCTTTTCCACTATAAGTTTGCGCTATAATCCTGCTGATTTCAAGGGGATTTATCGCTTTGAAGAAAGCGCTTTCAAGGAAGGAATGCGCTTTATTTCTTCAGGACTTCCTTGAATTTTCGGGTAAGGCTGGGGATAACTTGGAAGAGGTCGCCGATTATGCCGTAGGTAGCGACTTTAAAGATAGGCGCATCAGGGTCTTTATTGATGGCGATGATGATTTTGGAGGACTGCATACCGACCAGGTGTTGGATTTGACCGGAGATACCGCAGGCAATATATATCTTGGGAGCGACCGTCCTCCCGGTTTGGCCTACCTGGTGCGAATAAGGCATCCACCCGGCATCTACCGCGGCGCGCGAGGCTCCTACGGCAGCGCCTAAAACGTGGGCGAGTTCTTCCAGAAGCTTAAAGTTCTCCGGGCCTGCCATGCCGCGGCCTCCGGAAACAATGATATCTGCTTCGGATAAATTTACCAAAGTCTCTATTTCTTCGACTATATCTAAAAGTTTCGTGCGGGAAGCATACACGGAGCCGTCAAAAGTTTCCCTGATCACTTTGCCTTTTCTCTTTTTATCCGGCTCCTGCGGCAGCATTACTTTATGCCGCACCGTAGCCATCTGGGGGCGGTAATTAGGGCTAATAATCGTAGCCATAATATTTCCGCCGAATGCCGGCCGGGTCTGTAAGAGTATTTTTTTATCGGGGTCGATATCCAGCCCCGTGCAGTCGGCAGTGAGGCCGGTTTTTATCTTTACCGCGACGCGGGAAATCAGCGAACGGCCGATGGTAGTCGCTCCGCATAATAAAATTTCCGGCTTGTATTTACGGATCAACTCAACCAGTATATTCGTGTAAGGCTCATCCTGGAAATTTGCTATTTCCGGAGCTTCTACCAGGTAAAGATTATCCGCTCCGCGCCAAATCAGCTCATCGAGCTGGTCATCTAAATTATTCCCGATGAGCACGCCGCTGACCTGGGAATTCAGCTTTCCGGCTAATTCCTGCGCCTTTCCTAAAAGTTCATAAGCCACAGACTGAACCTTGCCGTTTTTCTGCTCGATGAATACCCAAATCCCTTTATAATCTTTAATATCGGGCAATGCGCAGCTTGCAGCCTGCGGCTTTTCCAACCGGATCGCCTTTAATTTACAGACCGGCACGCAGGCGCCGCAGTAATTGCATTTATTCAAATCAATCGCTGCTTTTTTATCCTTAACGCTGATTGCGCCAAAGGGGCAGGCCTTCACGCAAAGCGTGCAGCCCGTGCATTTTTCCATGATAATTTGTATAGACATAGAAATTAACCTGTAATTTCGGACTTTAACAACTCAACCAATTTCTCGGTGATTTCTTCTGTTTCTCCGCTAAGCTTTTGCCCGCCTACCCGGGAAGGCGGAGTAAATATCTTGACCACCTGGGTGGGTGAACCGCACAACCCAATGCCCTGGGGGTCCAGATTAAGTTCTTTCTGTGTCCAAAGCGAAATTTTTGCTGATTTTGCCCGCATCAGGCCCTTGAGAGACGGCAAGCGGGGCTCATTTATTTCCTTGACTACGGTAAGCAGCGCCGGCAAAGGGGTTTCGACAATTTCAAACCCCTCCTCCATCATTCTTTCTACCCGCATCAGGCCGTCCTTGGCTTCCTCTATTTTTTTGACATAGGTAACCTGCGGGATATCCAGATGCATCGAGATTCCCGGGCCAACCTGGGCAGTATCGCCGTCAGATGCCTGTTTGCCGCAAAGAACCAAATCAAAACTCCCAAGCTTTTTTATTGCGCCGGCTAAAGTGTAACTGGTTGCCCAGGTATCGCTTCCGGCAAAGGCGCGGTCGCAGACTAAGACTGCCTCATCAATCCCCATCGAAAGAGCTTCTCTTAAGGCTGCTTCTGCCTGCGGAGGCCCCATGGAAATTACCGTAGTTTTTCCGCCGAACCTTTCCTTCAGGCGTACCGCTTCTTCAATCGCGTACATATCAAAAGGGTTAATGATTGACTTGACCCCCTCGCGCACTAAAGTGTTCGTTTCCGGATTAATCCTGACTTCGGTAGTCTCGGGTACCTGTTTTATGCAAACGATGATATTCATCGGGCTATTTTGCCATCTCCTTAATCAATTGCAGCGCGATGATGCTTCTTTGCACCTGATTTGTCCCTTCGTAAATCTGGGTTATCTTGGCATCGCGCATATATTTCTCCGCCGGATAATCTTTCATATAACCGTACCCGCCGAGTATCTGCACGGCGTCAGTAGTAACCTTCATCGCCACGTCTGAGGCGTAAAGCTTTGCCATCGCCGAATCCTTTCCGACGTCTTTACACCCGGCATCTATTTCCCTGGCGCAGGAATAGATTAAAGCGCGCGCCGCTTCAATCTGCGTCGCCATATCCGCCAGCATCCACTGGATACCCTGGAAACTGGAGATTGACTTTCCAAACTGATGTCTCTCTTTAGCATAGCTCACCGCTATATCCAATGCTCCCTGGGCAATCCCTAAAGCCTGGGCTGCCACGCCCGGACGGGATACATCGAAAGTTTTCATCGTCACGATAAACCCCATCCCTTCTCTGGAAAGCAGGTTCTCCTTGGGTATTTTACAGTCGGTAAAAACAAGCTCCCGGGTTGAGGAAGCGCGGATGCCTAATTTATCCTCCTTTTTTCCGAAAGTAAAACCCGGCGTGTCTTTCTCTACGATAAATGCCGATGCGCCCCGCGCGCCTTTAGTCTTATCGGTCATCGCAATCACCACGTAAGTCTGGGCATCGCCGCCGTTGGTAATAAAATGCTTTAAGCCGTTTAAAATATAATGGTCGCCTGTTTTGCGGGCAGTAGTCTTAATTGCCGAGGCATCGGAACCGGCTTCCGGCTCGGTAATCCCAAAGGCGGCGATTTTTTTACCGCTGGCTAAGTCAGGAAGGTATTTTTTCTTTTGCTCGTCATTTCCGAAAAGTAAAATCGGGAACGTACCCAAAGCAGAGGCAGCGTAACAAACCGCTATTCCGCCGCAGGAGCGCGACAGCTCTTCGGTGGCGATACAGAGGTTTAATACGCTCGTATTCATCCCGCCGTACTCTTCGGGGATAAATAAGCCGAATAACCCGGCATCAGCGATTATTTTGATGATATCCCAGGGGTATTCTTCAGTCTGGTCGTACTTGGCGGCTACCGGCTTGATTTTCTCCCGGGCGATTTTACGGGCCAACTCCTGAACCATCTTCTGCTCATCGGTAAGTAAATAATCCATCTCTCCTCCTTCATTCAAAATCAGGTCTTGTAACGTGCTGGAATTAAATAGTTTAAAAGACCCGGTCTTGATTTCATAATTTTTTTAACAAGGCGATCTCTTGGCAATCGGGGAATTTACAACAATTGATACACTCTGCCCAGATTTTATGGGGGAGGCTTGAGTTTTTGACGCGTTTAAATCCGAATTTTTTAAAAAAATCCGCTTTGTAAGTAAGGACAAACACCCGTTTTGCCCCGAATTCCTCTACTTCCTTAAGGCAGGCATTAATCAGCAGGGAGCCGACGCCCCTTTTTTGTTTATTTTTTGCTACTGCCAGAGATTTTATTTCCGCCAAATCATCCCAGGAAATATGCAGCGCCGCGCAGCCGATGACCTTATTATTCTCTTCGGCTACCCAGAAGTCGCGCATACTTTCGTATAATTCGTTTAAGGAGCGCGGCAACATCAGGTCCTGGCTGGCAAAAAGGTTAATCAGGCCCTGGATTTGTTTGATATCCCGGATTTTTGCTTTTCTGATTTTTAAGCTTTCCATCTTACTTGATTTCTGTGCCCTTGGCAACTACCACAATACCGGATTCGCTCAAATGAAACCTTTTTTTGTCCTCCTCTAAATCGTAACCGATAACCATCCCTTGAGGGATATTCACGTCTTTGTCGATAATCGCCCTTTTTATCTTGGCGTACCTGCCGACGTTAACCCCTTCCATCAGGATAGAATCGTATACCTGAGAATAGCTGTTAATCCTGACGTTGGGAGAAAGGATGGAACGCTGCACCCTCCCGCCGCTTACAATACAGCCTCCGGAGACTATAGAGTCCAGCACCAGCCCCACCCTGCCGGCAATTTCTTCTCCGGCAAAAACCGTCTTTGCCGAAGGAAACTGCTCCTGGTAAGTACGGATCGGCCAGTCTTTGTCATAGAGGTTAAATACCGGGTCAACCTGCACCAGGTCCATATTCGCATCGTAATAAGCGTCGATAGTGCCGATATCCCGCCAATAGTTTGCTTCTTTTTTATTTTCGTCGATAAAATTATAAACCGCGACCTTCAGTCCTCTTTTGAGCATCTGGGGGATAATATCACGGCCAAAGTCATGCGTAGAATTATTTTTTTTGGCGTCATCGACTAACTCCCGCTCTAAGATGTCGTGCTTAAATACGTATATCCCCATAGAAGCGTATACCTTATCCGGCGTATGCGGCAGGGGTTTCGGATTTTTCGGTTTTTCCTCAAAACCCTTGACCCTGCCCATGCTATCTACTTCTATGACGCCTAAATGGCCGGCACGGCTTTTTTCGACCTCGACTACCCCGACAGTCAGGTCTGCATCCGTTTCACGATGGAAATCAATCATCGCATAATAATTCATCTTATAGATGTGGTCGCCGGCTAGAATTAAAACCTCATCCGGCTGGTCCATTTCTACGGTATAAAAATTCTGGTGAATCGCGTCCGCCGTGCCTAAATACCAGCTTTCTCCGATCCTCTGTTGCGCCGGCAGCAATTCGATAAACTGCCCTAACTCGGAAGGAAGAATATTCCAGCCTAAACGGATATGCTTCTGCAGTGAGGCAGATTTATACTGGGTCAACACATAAATCCGGCGCAGCCCGGAATTAATGCAGTTACTCAGGGTAAAATCGATAATCCGGTAGATGCCTCCAAAGGGTACCGCCGGCTTAGTGCGGTCTTTAGTCAGCGGCAATAAGCGCTCGCCCCTGCCGCCGGCCATAATAAAAGTCAAGACCCGCTTCATCATTTGAGTAATATTCCGATCATGCCGCGCCTGACCATCATTACGCCTATCGCGGCCAGGAGGATATACATAATTTTGGAAAATGCCCGCGTCCCGCTAATTCCCATCAATTTGATAATCAGGTCGGCCTTGGCCAAAACCATCCAGGTAATCAGCATATTCACGATTAAAGAAACGAAAGTAGGCGCCAAGCCAAAGTTATCCAGCATCATCAAGGTGGTAGTTAATACCGCCGGACCGGTGATTAAAGGCGTGCCTAAGGGAAATACCCCCACGTCTTTATCGTGCCAATTGGCTAAAAGGATTTTTTGCGTGCCCGGCAGCAGCAGGCGCACGGAGATAATGAACAAAAGCGCTCCGCCGGCAATCTGAAAATCCTGGATAGTAATCCCGATAAATCTTAAGACCCACTTGCCGATGAACATGAAGAGAACCGCCACTAAGGTAGCCGTGGTAAGCGAGTCAATAATAATCTTGTGCCTTTGTTTTTTGCCGGTGCCCTCTACCAGGGAAAAAAACAAGGGTATATTTCCCACAGCATCGACTGCCACAAAGATAGGGATAAAAGTAAGTATATACGGCTCAAATAGTTTTAGCATAGTTTTTAATTATACTACCAAGTGTCTCGGCTTTCAAGCAGTAATTTAAGTGAGGCCTTAAGTTATGGAGCCTAAGCCGGCTGCTCATTAATTTTGTTAATTAAAGGCAGGCAGAGGAAGCTGGTTAACGCGGATATCACGATCAGCCATTTTAAGCCTACCAGCGGCAAAAGAAAGGCGCCGGATAAGTTGCTGGCGACCAGCGCTAAATTGCTGATACTGCAAAGCAGGGCAAAGGAAGTTGCCTCTAACCCGTTCACCGAGTTTCTTGCCATAAAGTCCATCACCATCAGAAAGATAAACATCCCCATTAAGCCATAGAGTATGTCATAAATCACGGCGGTAGCCGGCGTGTAATAAAGATAACTTAAAGTAGTTACAGCGCCCAAAAAGACGGAGAAAAAGAGCCATTTTTTCAGCTTTATCCTCTGGCTGAAGCGGTAATATAATAAAGACCCGATAATCCCGAAAACCGTGCTGATTGTCCCCAGGCCGCCGATCCAGACCTTACCCCATTTAAAGACGTCCCGCTGAAGGAAAAAAAGCGGCGTGCCAAAAGAAGGCGAGTATTTATAGAGAAAAATAAATAATCCTATAATCAGCAATTGTTTATTGCCGAATAATTTCTTTAAGTCCAGGAACAGGCTGGTAGAAGGTTTATTTTGCCGGCTCTTCTCTTCGCGATAGAAATAAGCGGGGATTCCCACCGATAGATAAATCGGGATTAAACAGAGGAATGCCGCGCGGTATCCCCATTTTTCGGCAATTACTCCTCCGCCTATCCCGGTAAGTATGCCGGCGAGGGAAATCGAGATCCACTGGACACTCTGGATTTTGCCCGTAGTCTTGGTCTTTTTGCCCTCGACGCACATAATCCCGTCTACGGCCACATCGCGGAATGCCGCATCCGCGGAATTAATCAGCAAGACAGCAATCAGAAAGAAAAGCGGCAGGCTTGCCAAACCGATAAATAAAGCCAAGGCAATATCCAGGGACAGGGCGAGAAAAACCCAAACTCTTTTATTGAATAAATTATCGATGATATATCCGATTAGCGGTTTAATCAGCCAGGCAAGAATGGTAATGCTGGAAATTACCATTATTTTTTCCGGGGAAAAATTAAGCGTCTCTTTAAAGTAATAAAATAGACCTTGGGAAGGAAGACCCTCGATGCCTTGCGTGAAATAAACCGCGCTGCTTAAGGCGTAAATCCAGAATAATTTACGGGAAGGCATTATGGAGTCTGGGGAACTGCGGGCGCAGCAGGCGGTTCTGCAGCAGGAGGAAGAACCGCAGGCGCGCTCGCCCCCTTAACATCGCGCATTAAAGACCGGCTCTGCCGCGCAGAAAGAAATGCCAGGCTGATGCAGGTAATAAAAAATAAAATCGCCAGGATAGTGGTTGCGCGCGTAAGGAAGGCGTTTGTCTTTGGCCCGAACATCGATTCCACGCCGGAAAAGCTCTCTACCAAGCCGCCGCCGCGGCCGGCCTGAATCAAGATAATCGTAATCAACAGGGCGCAAATTATAACGTGTATAATAATAACGAAAAGCATCATTTTTTGGCCTCTCCCGCCTTCTTTACAATACTGACGAATGATTCCGCGCTTAAACTCGCCCCGCCTACCAGCGCGCCATCAATATCGGGTTGCTCGATCAGCTCGGCGATGTTTTCCGGCTTGACACTGCCGCCGTATTGTATCCTGACGCTATCCGCCAGCTCTTTAGTATATAACTTAGTTAATAAATCCCTGATATACTTTTGCGCTTCTTCAGCCTGTTTAGCGCTGGCTGTCTTTCCCGTGCCGATTGCCCAGACCGGTTCATAAGCAACGACTATTTTTGATATTTCCTCTTCACCTATTTCTTTCAGGCCGTTTTGCAGATGATCATCTAAAACTTTAAAGGTCAGGTCTTTTTCTCTCTCGCTTAAGCTTTCTCCGACGCAAAGAATCGGCGTCAGTCCGCTTTTTAAGGCCGCCTTTATTTTCTTGTTTACCGTATCGTTGGTTTCGCCAAAATACTGCCGGCGTTCAGAGTGGCCGATAATCACGAATTTACAGCCGGCGTCCGTAAGCATGTTGCAGGATACCTCTCCGGTAAACGCTCCCTCTTCCTGCCAATATACATCCTGCGCGCCCAGCTGGATATTGGAATTAAGGATTACTTCCCCTACCTCGCTTAAAGCGGTAAAGGCAGGGCAAAGCACAATATCGATTACCTGATTGTCCAGATTAAACAGTTCCCTCTTCAGGCCGTTAGCCAGCTCTATCGCTTCGCTAATCGTCTTATACATCTTCCAGTTGCCGGCGATAATCGTCTTACGCATATTATTTGGCAGCCCTATTCCTTTTTTTCTTCCGGTATAAACTCTATCACATCGGCAGTAATAATCAGCTTGGGGATACTAAATAAAATCAGGTAAATATTGGACATATCCTGAGTGACATTTGCCAGGGCGGCAGATTTACCCTCCATCTCCACTTTAGTGTGCAAATCAGCCATAGCGTTGGCGTAAGAAGGGGAAACGATGGGAAAAATACCTAACAGAGTAAAACCGGTATCTATGCCCTGGGCTCCCGATTTAATCACTTTATAGTTACTCTTGGATAAATCGGTTTGCGTGCCCATTACGTGGGGCATAGAGCCGACTGAAGCGCATCCGGTTAAATAAAGTACGGCGGATAAAAACAAGCAGCCTGTTAACAAATGACGCATTCCTGCCTCCTTTTGTCCTTCATTTATCTGTCAGTGCGGCTATGCCCGGCAAGGCTTTCCCTTCCAAAAACTCCAGGCTTGCTCCGCCGCCGGTAGAAATATGGGTCATCTTATCTTCTAATTTAAATTTTGCCACTGCCGCGGCGGTATCCCCTCCGCCGATGATTGTCGTGGCGGAAAGCGTAATAATAAATTCGGCGATCGCTTCCGTGCCCCTGCTGAAAGCATCCATTTCGAATATGCCCAAGGGACCGTTCCAGACAATCGTCTTGGCGGATTTTAACTTTTCCTTAAATAGCGCTACCGTCTTGGGCCCGATATCCACGGCAATTTTTCCTTCCGGGATGCTTTCTCCGACAATCTCGCTCTGAGCGTCCGCAGAAACATTTGCCACGACTATGTTATCTATAGGCAGTAAAATTTGTTTATTCAACTTCTTCGCCTTGGCTAAAATATCCCCGGCTAAATCAAGCTTGTCTTTTTCCAATTTAGAATTTCCGATGGATAGCCCTTGCGCTTTTAAAAACGTATAAGCCATGCCGCCGCCGATTAAAATGGCATCGCATTTAGGAAGCAGGTTTTCGATTACTCCTATTTTATCCGAGACCTTGGCGCCCCCCAGGATAACCATAAACGGCCTGGGAGGGTTGGAAACGGCATTACCCAGGTATTGAATTTCTTTTTCCAAAAGTAAACCGGCCACGGCTTTTAAGTTATGGGCGATGCCTGCCGTAGAGGCGTGTGAGCGGTGCGCGGTCCCAAAAGCGTCATTAACATAGATGTCGGCCAGGGAAGCCAGCTCTTTGGAAAAATTAGCCTCATCCGCCTCTTCTTCGGCATGGAACCTTAAATTCTCTAAAAGCACAACCCTTTCTTTGGCTGCCGCGGTTTCCTGTTTAACGCTCTCGCCGACACAGTCATTCAAGAACCTTACCGGCTCGCCCAGGAGCTCCTGGAGCTTCAAAGCTACCGGCTTAAGGCTGTATTTAGCCACTACCCTGCCGTCAGGCCGGCCTAAATGGCTCATCAGGATAAGCTTTTTCGCGCCCTTCTCTAAGATGTATTTTATAGTCGGTAAGGTTGCCTTAATCCGCGTATCATCGGTTATCTTGAGATTGGCGTCCTGCGGCACATTAAAGTCCGCGCGCATAATTACGGTTTTGTTCTTTAGGTCGGTGTCTCTTACGGTCATTTTATGCATAAAAATACTTCCTCTCTATTTAGCTTCTTAATATATATTAAATTACCGACTATGTCAAAGGGTTTTTCTCTCTCCCTTCAGGCTGGAAACCAGGAAAAAGCCGCTTATTTTAAGTAAAACCGCAAGCATGCAGGTATTAAATAGCCCTAAGATAGGTAAAAATACGATACCGGTGAATATGCCTGCCAGCCAGCCGCCAAAAAGGTCGAAAAAATAAAGTCCCCCCGCAGACTCGCCGACATCCAATTTCTTAAGGATATAGATATGGGTGGCTAAGGGAAATTCCAGGCCGGTAAGGATGCCCGAGGCAAGGAATAAAAACATAAAAAGTAAGGAGGAGTTTTGCCTGCCGAATCCGGCAATTAACCACGGCAGGAGAGCTGAAAATATGATAATCATCAGTTCTATTTTAATAAATAAATTTATCGGCCTGTTTATCCTTTTTAAACCCCGGGTGATGATAATGCTTCCTAAGGCAATCCCCGCCATAAAAACACTGATTAATATGCCTATTTGATAATATAAATAACCGAAAAATACCTGGAAAGCAAAGATTAAAACAAGGTTTGTCAGCATACTAAAAAAGCCTGTCCCGGCAATACTGTAAGCTAAGCTTAATTTTACCGCCCTTTCCTTGTGCCGGGCGATATAATAATATAGGGCAAAAGCCAGTAACGCGATTAGAATAAAAATATTTATCAGCTTCAACCTTTTCAGGGCACTAAAGGCATTACTAAACCCGCCGGAAAACTGCTTATTCCAGAGGGACAAGATTTCAAATAAGGCAATCGGCTGAAAATCCTGATTGACGGCCTTGGTTGCTCCTTGCAGCGCCTGATTAAACTCTGCCTGCCATTTTGGATTAAAGCGGTAATCCAGATAAGACGGTATAAGAATAGTGTCCCTGATGCGGCGTTCGCCTGTTCTTAGGGCGATTAAACCGCTGTCAATTTCCATCAGATTCCGGGAATCCGAGGCGAGGAAGATATTATAATCTCCGGGTATAACCCGCACATAAGTATAGGTATTTTTAAGGGCGTTCAATATAGAGGCATTAAGGTCTTTTAGCTGCCGGCTAAGATAAGCCGAGGAACCCGGCAGGGACAGCGAAAGGATACCCCCCTGCTTCATCCTCTCTTTAGCCAATAAAAAGAACTCCTGAGTAAAAAGGCGGTTAGTAGACAAATCCTGGGGTTTAGATAAACCTAAGAGAATTATATCGTAGCGGTCGGGAGTGTTTTTAAGAAAGAACCTGCCATCCAGATTTATGATATTGACCCGGTTATCCCCGAATTCCTGCAGGGTTAATTGCGAAGGATATTTTTTGAGCAGCCTAATCAGCAGGGGGTCGAGTTCGGCGTAATCGAGCTTTTTCACCGGGTGCTTGAGAACCTCATTGATTATCCCTCCTGCTCCTGCGCCTATAATCATTATTTCCTGAGGCGCAGGATGGAATAAAAGAGGAAAATTCCCGAACTCCTGGACAAATTGCCTGTCCGGATAAGGAGTAACGACTGCCGGAATGCCGTTATAAAAAAAAGTGTATTGCCGGCCTTTTTTACCGACAACAATGTTGCCGTAAACGGAATTGCGGTAATCCAAGACCTGCTGGCCTTCCCATTGCTCATTTATGGTCGAATATTGAAGATGGTCTGCGCCGCCGGTAAAAATAAAGAATAAAATGAAACCTGTCAATAAAAAGGTAACGTATTTTAATAATCTCGAAACGTCTTTTAAGAACAGCAGGCAGATGGCAAGATTACACGCGACAATAATAAAGGCGATTTGGAAAGAATGCAGATGGGTGAGAAAAAGATAAGTAAAAATTATACCGCCGATAATCGTGCCGATTATCTCAAGAGTATAAACCCTGCCTATGGAAGACGAAGATTCTTTTTTTGCTAAAGAATGTACCTTGCAAGCGGTGCTGAACAATGCCCCATGGCAGAAACTCACCGGTAAGATGACGAAAAATGAGGAAGAAAAAATTGCCGCCAGGCCTACGCCTTCTGCGAAGGGAATACCCGAGAAGCTTTTAAATATTCTGGCGAAAGAAATAGAAAAAGGCAGGGCTAAAGAAAAGAGGATTTCCAGCGAAATGAATACGCTGATTTTATTTTTGGCCCTGTCGATAAACTTGCCGATAAGAAATGCGCCTGCCGCCTCTGCGATAACCCAATTGGCAAGAATGACTCCCAGGGTTAACTCATTCCCGTAGAAACTTACCAGTAATTCGCGTAGAAGTAAAACCTGCGCCGTTAATCCGCTTAGGCCGATTAATAAAACGGCAAAAACATAATTCATCCTTATTCCGTTTCAATACCCTTCATTGCCGCAACGCCTAAGCCGAGCGTAAACCAAAACAAAGCTCCCAAGTCTAAACTGTAAAGGCTTGTATCTACGGTCATCTGAATAGAATAAGCCAATATCGCGGCGAGACTGGCCAATAATACATACCAAAAAAATGTTTTCTGCCGCGTGACGATCAAATCAATGCCGTAAGAAAAGAATAATATTAATATGGACAAAAATGATACCAGGCCGAATATCCCGATTTCCGCGGCAATCTGCAAGTAACAATTATGCGCGTACGGTATACTGTAGGGATAACCGCCGGCTGCAAATTTACTAAAATTAAACATAAAGGTACCGAGACCCAACCCGATTAACGGCCTGCGCATAAACATCCGTCCGGCTATTTCCCAGATCATATTCCTATCAACGCTGCTGTTGTCGGAAAAGACAAAAAAATTAGCTAAACGGTCTTTTAAGAGCGGAGCATAAAATTGGTGCGTGGCGATAATAAATATTCCGAGTACCAGAAAAAACAGCCCCATGGCTTTAATCCAGATACTTACAAATAATAACGAAGCGATAAAACCGAACCACGCCCCGCGCGATACGGTAAGCATCAGGCAGGTAAAAAGCAATATAAATAAACCTAAAAACAAAAAGCGGAATAATTTTCGGAAGTTAAATTTATCAAAAAAACAGACCACGGTAAATGGCATGATTGTAATTAAATAACAGCCGAAATCATTACCCGTAGAAAATGTAGCGTGAACCCTGGGTAGCTCATAAGGCCGATTACGGATGAATTCTTTGTGCATAAAATGCTGGTATATACCGTCAATCCCGAGGAGGAAAGAAGAAGCGAATATGATATATAAAACGTTCTTTAACCTGCGCTGACTATTTAAGACATCAATCACTACGAAAAAAAAGGTTAAATCCTGCAGGACTTTGCCTAAAAAAGCGCGGGTACTGATTTTGGGGTTACTGCTGATAAAAATAGAAAAAAAACAAATGATTATATAGGAAAAAACAGCAAGGTTAATTTTGGTTTTAGGCAGGAATTGACGCTGAAGGATTTTTTTAACCAGGAAAGCGGCAATCGATAGATAAATCAGAATCTCGATTATGGCTTTGGAGATAGGCAGAAAATAAGCCACCCCGTACAATGAAAACAGTGCCGTCTTGTCGCAAAAATTTATGAGCTTAGTTCTTTCCAAAATCTGCCACCTCTTCTTTATCTAAGATGCCTCTTATCTTCCTGTAATTAAGCCCGCAGTCTTTGCAAATTATCGCTATCTCGGCAAAGTCTTCTATGTCCAATGAAGGTATAGTAATCAAGACTTCTTTGATATTATAAGCCCTGGCTAATTCCCTGATTTTACTGCGGGAGCCAAGAACAGCGACCCCTTGTATTTTGTTGCCTACCTTAGACGGATCATCGTCAATAAATCCAATCGGATTGTAATTCAAGGACTTATTCCGCTTGATTTCCCGTATCACCATTTCGCCCGTATCTCCCGCCCCAAAGATAAGCACATTGCTTCCTTTTTCCCGGGCACGGCTCAAGAACTCTCCCAATACCCTGAATAAAATTCTCGTACCGGAAATTAAGAATAATAAAAGAATCCAGTCTATAAAAAATACTGCCCGGGAATATTCCCGGAATCTGAAGAGGAAGGTAAGGAATAGTATCGAAGTAATAGAACTCAGACTGACAACTTTAAAGATGGTCAAAAGATCAGATATGCTTACATATCTCCAGACGCCCCGATAAAGGCCGAAGGCGAAGAAGACCGCCATCTTAATCAGGATTATCCAGGCCAGGGATTCTTTTATCAAATATGCGTTACCGGACAACAATGTGCCTTCGAAACGTAAAAAATACGCCGAGTAATAAGCAATGCAAATAAGCATAAAATCCAACAGGACCTCTATTATTCTGCGCTTATGCAGGAATAAGGTGTTCAAAATAGTTTTATTATTTTCTAGATCATGGCGTTTTTTATAACTTTTCTTCTTATCGGAACTCCCTTCCGACAAGAAAAGCCCGAAAAATAAAAGTATAATAGCAGCCAGGAAGGTAATTATTAGAATAAGAAAAACATTTAATCTCGAATAAAGAATGGCGATTGACCCAAATGTGATACTGATGGCATACAACAAAAGAACGGTTTTTCTCTGCGATAACCCTAAAATGACCAAATGGTGAGAGGTATGGTCTTTACCGCCCTCAAAAACGTTCCTGCCGCGCAGCATCCTTACCGCCATTACAAATATTGTATCAAAAATGGGGACGCTTAAGATAAGCACGGGCATGATCAGAGTGATTAAAAAATTGGATATGTGGTGCGGCGTTCCGCCTATGGAAATCACAGCCAGAGAATAACCTAAGAACATACTGCCGGAATCTCCCATAAAGATTTTTGCCGGATTGAAATTATACGGTAAAAAACCCAGAGCAGCTCCCGCTAAGATAAGGCTGAAGATCCCCAGCGGGTTATGAGAAGAAACGAGCGATGAAAAAAATAACATAAACGCGGATATGGCGGAAATCCCGGCTGCTAAGCCGTCAATATTATCCAAAAGATTGAATGAGTTTGTTACGCCGACAATCCAGAGTAAAGTTAAAGGAATGGTAAAAATAGGATCTATAGGCAGGCCTAAAAGAATACCGGAAAAAATTGCCATACAACCGGCAACAATCTGTGCGAATAATTTAGCGTAAGGAGGAAAATGAAGCCTGTCATCTGCCAGGCCAATGATGAATAAGAATGTCGCTCCTAAAAGCGGACCGATTGCGCTTTTATCTATAATCCCTAAAGATAAGGCGGGAATAACCACAGCCAGGTATATGCTTACTCCACCAAGAATTGCGGTCGGCCTCTTGTGCCAGCGGTCGGCGCGCGGGTAAGCGACCAAGCCGTTTTTAACGGCGATTAAGCGGGTGAGGGGCGTAAAAATTAAGCTTAAGGCAAAAGGGATGAGAAAAAAATGAACATATGGCATAGGTGTAATATTATAGCATATTAGCTATAGCGCGTAAATCAATATGATAATATAGCAAGATATAAACTCTCTACATCTTTTATTAATCTATCTTTAGTAAACTCTGTTTTTGCAAAATTTCTGGCTCGTAACCCCATCTCCCTTCTTAAGTTGCCATCTTGTATCGTTAAATTCAGGGCCTGGGCAAAACCGAGAGAATCTCCCGGCATCACCATTATTCCTCTTTCTAAAATCTTAAAACTCCCGTTTGGCTTTATTTTGGTATTGGTCTCGTCCCCCAATAAATCCTTTATCCCCCCTACATCTGTTGCCACGACAGCTTTACCAGAGGCCATGGCTTCGATTAAAGAGACTGGCGTTCCTTCGTTTATCGAAGTCAAAGCGACTATATCCAAGCCCGAATAAGCTTTAACTAAATCTTTCTGCCATCCCAGGAAATCTAGATAATTATTTATCTTAAGTTTACGGGAATACTCTTCCAGCATCCCCCTTAATTCTCCGTCACCGATAACCTTAAATTTTATCCGTATCGCCTGATTATCGCTGATAACCATAGCCGCCGCCTCTAAAAATAAACGATGATTCTTAACCGGCACGAGCCTGCCGATTATGCCGATATTTAAATCAATGTCTCTCCTCTCCGGTAAACTTAAAAATTTATCTAATTCTAACCCGAGGGGA
Organism: Candidatus Omnitrophota bacterium; assembly: GCA_041653115.1. Lineage (GTDB taxonomy): Bacteria > Omnitrophota > Gorgyraeia > Gygaellales > Profunditerraquicolaceae > JBAZGA01. Next base: position 51,707 of record JBAZGA010000001.1, on the reverse strand, counting down.
ATAACTTTAATCTTTCTCTCTTTACTTATGCCCAATGAAATAAGTTCATTTTTTATAGATTCACTAACGGTAATGATCTGACAGGTAAATAATGCAAGAAACCGCTCAATAAAAATAAAAAATCTGCTTTTGATTTTACTGAAATAGCCGTCAAATATATGACCGTGAAAAGTATGGACTAATTTTATTTTTTTATTTCTGTGAATAAAATTATAGAGTATGGCTGCCGTCCTTCCCACGCCACCTGCTTTGGCAGTATGCGTGTGAACTATATCGGGCTGTTCTGTTATAATAATTTTATAAATCTTATAAAAAGCAATAATGTCGCTAAAAAAATTCAATTCTCGTTTTAGCTCCGGGACAAAATGGGTCGCGATATTTTTCTCCCGGGCATAATAAGATATATCGCCCTCGCCCTGGGATAATCTCCCATAAACGAGCAAAGATTCAAACCGTCTCCCATCCAGACCTTCTGTAAGTAAAATAGTATGGATGGCTGGGCCGCCGATATTGAGCCGGGCGATGATTCTCAACACTTTTATTTTTTTCATTCTTATTTATCTTAAGGTTTAGGCGGGCTCTAGATTTCTGCTCTTCTTTAAGTATCCTACTATGTCTTTAATAATTTCGGGCAAGGTATAGGTTGGCTTAAACCCGATCAGTTTGTTTATCTTGGAAATGTCTGGAACCCTGCGCTGCATATCCTCAAACCCTTCTTCATATGCCTTATCGTAAGAGATATATTCCATCTTAGAATTACTGTTGTTTAATCTTATTATTTCTTTTGCCAGCTGCTCAATAGTAATTTCCTCCTGGCTGCCGATGTTAAAGACCTCGCCTATTGCCTCTGGTTTCTTTATCAGTCTAATCAAGGCGCTAACCGCATCCTTAACATGCAAGAAGCACCTGGATTGTTTACCTGTGCCATACACGAAAAGCGGCTCATTCTTCAAGGACTGCTCAATAAAACGAGGCATAACCATACCGTAAGTACCGCTCTGCCTTGGACCAACAGTATTAAAAAGACGCACAATTATCGCGGGAACATCTTTTTCCTTCCAATATACATAAGCAAGCATTTCATCCACTGCCTTGGCAGTAGAATAACTCCAGCGGGTTTTTAGAGGCGAACCCAATATTCTGTCATCGCTCTCTTTTAGCGGACCATTTACGTTTTTTCCGTAAATCTCGGAGGTCGAGGTTATTAAAACCTTTTTATGATACCTGTGCGCCATCTCTAAGACTATTTCGCTGCCTTTAATATTGGTACTTAACGATTCCAGCGGCTTCTTCACTATTAACTCAACACCGACTGCCGCAGCCAAATGAAAAATAACGTCGCATTTTTCTACCAATTTATCTAATAAATTATCGTTTAATACGGTATCAACAACCAGCTCAAAGTCAGGGGCATTTTTCAAATGGGCGACGTTTTCCAGCCTGCCCGTAGAAAGATTATCCAAAACGACGACGCCGTAACCGTTGTTTATTAATCCTTCCGCCAGATGCGAGCCGATAAATCCGGCCCCTCCCGTCACTAATGCCCTCATCGCTTTTTTCCTTTAAATAGTATGCTTGTCCTTTTTATGTCTTCGTAGCTGGCATCGCAAGAGAAGGCGCCTATTCCTATAAATAAAAATAATCCTCTCGCCATCCAGTTTACCAGACCTATTTTTCCTATCGACAACAAAGAATATAGGGTATTTATCAATAAGGCGGTAACCAGAATAACACCAATTGTCTTTATCGGCAAGAAATATAAATCTTTTTTTGTTTCACCAATTGATGCACAGGCTATGCTCGACCTGCAAAAATTATTCAATCTATGACTCCAAGTCTTGTATGCGCCCAATAACCACCCGATAACTTTACTGTTATTTAAAATTCTTAAGTTGTCCTTATCTTTTATCTCTGTAACTTTTCCAAAAAAGCTGTATCTAAAAATATTTTTTGTCCTCTTCCAAACTACCCGGATCCCCGCATTAGCCTGATATTTATCGTATATATCTGCCGCTTTCTGACTTAGATAAGAATATCGCATCTGCGCAGTTTTGTTTTCGTTCTATATAACCGGAACGGCCGTTAAGGCATATTTATCAGTTTTAAAATCAAACGACGAATCAACGGTAATCTGCTTATCCTTATAATACAATCTACTCCCCCGCATCTCCACCTTTAGCTTAAGCTTCGCGTCCAAATCTTTTAATAAGGGGTCTTCTTTAATCAATATCGTCCCGGTTCCCATATCGAATTTGTACTGGTGTGGCTTAGCCTGGCTAATCCAGATTATCTCGCCTATCACTCTATTCTTTTTATCAAACTCTTTATCGCCAACCGATATCAATACTAAAGTAACGGGTTCTATCTTCGCAAACCTGCAATTTATTTCCAACTCCATGAAACCCCCGGCCCCATCAATTACCGCGGATTTTTTAAAAGCCGCCTTACATCCAAAATAGAATATCGGCATTAAACAAAGCAAAAACAATATTACTAAAAAATCAATCACATTTATCTTCCCGAATAACCTCCCTTTTTCATCGATAATCTTCATAACTGCCTCCTATAACCATCCTTTACGCCAATAATACAAGATTCCCAGATATTCGTGGAAAATACCTTTAATCTGCCGGATATTTATTTTCTTCCAAATCCCTTTGCCAGAAATATCTTTTTTGGGATGAGAATAGAATAAACTATTCGGGATTGGGACATAGATTACTTTTATATTATTGGCGATTTTATTAAAAACTAAAGCTACGCGGCGCATATGATAAGGCGAACTGACCACAAGGATTTTATTCCAGGCATTTTTCTCTAAAATTTCTTTGGAAAAACTTACATTTTCATAGGTATTTTTTGCCCTATCCTCTAAAACAATTGCCTCTTCCGGCACGCCTAAGGATACGGCTAAAGCCTGCATTACTAACGGTTCTTTAAAAGCATAAACATACCCCGAAGAAAAAATTAAATAATTAGCGTAACCTTTTTTATAGAGCTCTACCGCATATTTTACCCTCTCTTCATAACCCTGTCCAGCCTTTCCTGACTCGCCTACTCCACCCGCAAAGACAACGATCGAGTCCGATTTTTCAGGCTGTTGCGTTATTTTAAGCGGCTCCGCCAGAAACCAAACCAAGGGCGTATAAAATACCAAAAAATACGCGGCTAAAAAAGTAAAAGCTATTTTAAAAAACTTTCTGCGTACAATTCTATACTGCCTTAAAAAACTCTCTCTCCAGTCAAACGGCAGATTAAGCTTTTGCTCAGCCGCTCTTTTTATAAGACTATTCATCTCTTTAACTCTTATAGTCCAGCTATTTTTTTGCGCAGCAGCTATACGTTTTTCCAGCGAGGCAGCGCAGGCATCATTAACGGCTCTGCCGATATAATCCATAAAATCTTGATCCGTCTTACCCAAGAAGACCACATTATTATTGTCTTTATTAAAATCGGCGACCTCAGGCAGATCGGTGGATATCACGGGTTTTCCCATCGCCAGATATTCGTTTAATTTAGTTGGATAAACGTTTTGAGTGTAATCGGTAAGAAGATACGGTATAATGCATGCGTCAAAATTCTTTATAAATTGGGGAATTTGATGGTGTTCTTTTTTGCCCAAAAAATAAATATTCTTTATCCCTTGCAAAGAAGATATGTCTGCCTGGATAGGCCCGATAAATACAAATGAATAATCCGGATATCTCTGGGTTGCTTTTGCAATTAAGTTAAAATCCAGCCATTTATGTATTCCGCCGATATAGCCGATGATAGGGCGTCTGATGCCGGAGAGCTCTTCCCTGGCAGAATCAGCTTCATTTAACCTGACTTTTTCAAAATCTTCAAAATTTACCGCGAAGGGGAAAATATAAACTTTATCGTTATATTTAGAACAGTAATTATATAAAGATTTTGAAGTAACAAATACCAGATCCGCCTTCTTTAATAATACTGCCTCCGATTTTTTAATCTTTTTAGCTGAAGCAGAGCTTGCGCTAAAAGCATCGATACAATAATAGACGACTAATTTTTTAGGGAGGTTATCAATTATATCTATGCTTAAGGGCGTGGGCAAAAAAGTCCAGATAATCAGCTCATTAAAATCCATTATTTTTATCCATTGCTCCAAAATAGGTATGATTAAATGCCGATTTATAAAACGGGCGGTTCGGGAATATGGAAACGGCAGCGCCAAAGGAGAGAATATATAAAGATTTTCCATTTCTTTTCTTATGCCTTTGGCGCCCCTGAAATAATTCTTTATTCTTTCTTTCAGGCGGGGGATATCCCTTACTCCCGGAGTCCTCACCCCCGTATTTTCAATAAACAAGATGCGATTGCCGTTTTTGGCAAGCTTAGACATTATCTCCTGGTGCCCCTGCCAGATAAAGCCCCAGTCTATCGAAGATATGCAAATAATATTTTTATTCCTAATCACTATTATACCCCCAGACAACCCAACCCGCAGTCGCTTTTAGTTTGGTAATATTGATATCATAAAAATTGAGCTCCTGAAATAATTTATAGAGTTCATCCCTGCTGAACCTATGTTCTATCGGAGCGGAAAACCTGTCATAAAGATCCCCGGATAAAGAAAATAACGAATCTCCAAAATTAAAAGGCGTATTTTCATATATCTTGTAGGTAAACCTGAATTTTTTAAAAAACTTCGCAGGATATGTAATAAATAATACCACCGCGGGGGAAAGCAATAATGAGAAAATATAAAGGACTCTCGCGGGGATTCTGATAGTTATTTTACGCAAAGATGTCACTAATTTAAGAAGAATATGCTTAATAGGCCGTTCAGAATGATCCTCATATAAATATAAGAAACAGGGGGATGATTTTTTCAGGACCCTCTTTATTTCCAGAAGACCTTTCTTGTAGTCCGGCAAATGATGCAAGACCCCAAAAGAATAGGCAAAATCGCATATTTTATCTTCTAATGGAATATGTAATGCTGAAGCCTTTAGAATATTTACATTTTCTAAATTTTTATTTAATCTAAAGGCCGTGCTAATCCCCTCGCTTATATCTATTCCAACGATACGAACTGCAGGATTATCTTTAGCCATGATATGCGTATCCCAGCCGCAGCCGCAGCCTATATCTATGCCTAACCTGCCTCTAACAATTTTATCGGGTATAACTTCCTGGACATGATTAAAATGGTATGTCTCCGGCGCTTCTTTATTCTGATATCTTGACCATAAGAAACTATACTTTTTTTTGGTATTATTTTCTTCTAAAGAATTTTCCTTATTGTAGAAATACTTGTAAATTTTTTTCATTAACGGGGTAAAAATATCTTCTGGTATAATCATTTGCTAACCGCTGTTGTTTGGTAAATTCGCCTGAGTCCATAGTATTAAAAAAATCTATAGCAAACTGTAACTCTGTTTTGGTGCTTGCTATTTTTTTTAGATAATTACAACTAAATAGTGGATCGCTGCAGACCGCCTTCTTTAAATCAATATAGATAACGGGTATTCCCATGGCCAGCGCTTCTATAGAAACAGTAGAACCATTGTATAATAAGAAATCCGCGATTGACAAATCATCTATCAGGCTTCTTTCTTTACTTATGCTTATTGAAAAATTTTTCGGCAACCTGTCTGGGTGAAACCTTAAATACTGCCTTATTTTTATTATAGGCAAAGCTGGATGCGGTCTAATAATTACTTTATGGGCGGAACTTTCTTTAAAGCAATCATAAATAAAATTTATCAATTCTGCGGATTCGTTAACGCCTTCAAATGCCGCAAGGAAAGTTCTTTCATTGCTTATTTTTCTTGTTTTTAATTTGAGGTCTAAAATTTTTTTATACTTTAATGCACAACCCGCCTTAATCATACTGGTATCGTATTTCCCGGTATTAATAAGTAAATCTTTGGTAATCTCTCCATTCGTGACCAGCGTATCGGGCAATGGCATCTTTTCTTTCTCATATTCACTCAATATCATGCTTAACTTAGCCGGTGAAACTATGGCATGCGGAAAGCCGATTATCTTCGTCAAACGGGAAAAATCTCTTATCGCCTGAATACACATCTTCTCCCAGCAATTATTCTCCGAGGTTAAGAAAATCCGCTCTATTAAAATATTATTTGCCAGGTTTTTAGAAATATAGAAATAAAGTATATTCAAAAATAAGGTATTTGAGAAATCTATATTTAGGTGATATTGGATTATGTCCGAAATATCAAGATTATTCTTAAAATGAATGCTTCTTTTTAATACCACTTTAGATTTCAAAGCGTCAATCATGGCTTTTAATAAATCAGACCATTTTAAAAAAAACTCCACAGGAAACACGCTATAATCTTTTATTTTTGCTATTGCAAAAATAGCATTTCTAAACTTAACCCCGAACATACCTACAATTAATAAAACGGGCCTGTTCCTCTCTTTTAAGTATTGACATAATTCTCCAAAGAATGAATCATGGTAAGCCCCGCCTTTCGGGAATGATTGATTATTAAACCAGCTCCTAAAAACAAACCATCTTTTATTTTCTGAAATAAGCCTGTTATATTTATGTAAAAGCAGAATTTTCGATAAGATTATGCGGAAGGTAATATAATAAATCCTGATAGCCGTATTTACGAAGAAATTAATATTAACAAATAAAGCCTCGTGATAATCGGGAAAACCGATTCTGCCGATTATTCTGGTTTCTCTCTTTTTATGATCGAGGTATCTTGCCAGGGGCTTGATGATACTGTTGGGAGGATTCAGGATAATAATATTTCTCTCTTTAACCTTTTCAATAACATTTGTGATTAATACAAATATATACAGGTGATCAAACAGCTTTGACATGTGCCTGTTTTTTGAAGAAGTAGAATAAGCCCACCAGTATTTATCATTATTCATTAAAGAAAGTTCTTCGATTAAAGATAAATAGGACTGCACAAAATCATCCCGGCTGGCCTGAGGTATATCATATATATCTATGGTGTTATGTTCAGATAAAAATTGCTGCGTATTGCTATCTTTGCTATCTGCCTTGAGAACGGTAAAATTATCCCTATTACCATTTAGAAAGTTGCGCAGCTTCTTATTATTTATGGATATTATTATTTTTGGCATATCAGTTTGGCAAGCTGTTTCCCCTTTTTTAGAGGGGAATGTATATTCAAAATATTCCATAAAATAGCCCTTGGAATCAGAAAAAAAAGAAGCAGATGCCTGCTTGTAATCTTCAGGGATGGATCCCGCATCCATTGAATATTATTAAGATGTCTTTTTTTTCCGGATATCTGGGCAGAATACTTTTTATAAAGATCGTAGTTAAATAGCATCGCTATTATTTTTAAAATTATAGATTTAAATGAAAAGACATTTTTAAAATCCGGCTTACCAGGTATTTTTATACGCAGGTATTTTATATTGGAATAGATATTGTTTCTTAAGCAAAGGTAATGCCTGTAGCTTGTGTCTTTAGTGAAATCGAATGCAATATGGAGTGCATTCATCTCTTCGATACACTTTGCCTTTAGGCCGAAAAGAGAGCAACGGAAGAAAAAATCAATATCTTCAAGGTAGATACCGTAATTCTCATCGTATAACTGACCGATTCTGTCCAGATATTGCAGGGTTTCTTTTTTCATCATATAACAGGCCGATATCCTGGGATACTCTTTGCTGTTTTCTAATGAAACAATCGGTTTGCCGTTGGGCCAAAATGGCACAACATGCGCGATGTCGTATTCCTGACAAATTTCAAGCATTTTAACCGTTGTATCGGGCAGGAGGATTACATCGCTGTCGATAAAAGCGATATATTCATGTTTTGACATTCTGAAACCTAAATTTCTTGAATAAGCAGCACCCATGTTTTGGCGATTAAAAAAAACTTTGATATTATCCTGTTTGAATGGATTTATTTCTTTCTCCGGGTTATCGGATGAGGCATCGTCAATTATGATAACCTCAGAACGGTTAATGCCGCTCTGCCGGTTTATTGCTTCTATAACTTCTTTTATATAACGGGAGCGGTTAAAAACGGGAATTACGTAAGATACCGCCATAGCTCTATCAGCAATAACCATTTTATAAAAATTTCGGTTTGGCAAAAAGTGTTTTCAGTTGATAGTCAATCCTTTGACGCGATAAACCGACAAAACAGCCAAGGGTACAAAAGCAGGAACGCCTTATTTTCTCAACAACGGCTCGCATCCGGGGTGAATTCCAGATCTTTGGGAAATTATAATCAAAGTCTCTTAAGTTAAGGCGGAAATCCAATAATTCACAGGGGCTCACATCTCCGTTGCTGAAGAGTGCGCCTGCGTAGTTGCCCGCCATGCATGCAAATAACCTCTTGCCTTCCCGGGCAATAGTAAATTCATCCCTTATTTTGCCTATCATGCTTGAACAGGATTTGCTTTTAAAGCGCTTATCCTGCTGATTATAAATATGTACGATATCATTAAAGGCTCGTTTTAAATCAAAAGATAAATCGCCGGTTAATCCATCCCTTGGTTTATACTCTACTGAATGAAAATCACAGATATTTCTCCTCACCAGCTCAAAATAGATAGGCATATTAAGATTTTCCATACAATAGCTGGACAATTCCTTTAGATAATTGCAATTTTTTTGATTAATTATACATAACGTATGAATATGCATTTTATCATTCGCTACCTGTATTTTTTTAAGGCGTCTTATTGTTTCAGCGGCATTTTGGAATGAATACGGATTGCCTCGGATATCATTATGAATCCTCTCAGGGCCATCGAGCGAAACCTGCAGAGAGAGGCATGAATTATTATCTAAATCATTCAGTATTTTATTGACGCTATTAACGATCGTATCTGTGGCATATCCGTTCGTATTTATTGAGATGATCCTGGCTTTATTCAGTGAATTATACAATAGCGCCATCTCGACTAAGTCTTTATGCAAAAACGGCTCTCCCCCGGTTAAAACGACCGTATCAATGGGGGCATTAAAAGACAAAATTACCTTTTTTAGTTCTGACAAAGAAAGCTTATCTTTTGAGGAAGCGTCTGACTCAGAGGGACAAAAACAATGCTTGCAATTTAACTGACATCTAGTTGTGACAAAATGAATTAAGAATTTTGGAACTGCGTATTTTTTATATGCAGCGAGAGTCCCTCGATATACGCCTCTTATTTTTCGTAAAGGCGCTTTTATGTTTTCGGGAAAAGCTTTTTTTATTATTCTATTCATTTTATTTAATTCTTATAAATACTTATTGGGTTTTAAAATTTATGTACGTCGTTGAATATTGCCTGATTCGTTCATCAATGTTAGAATTTGAGCTATATACCATCACCCCTGCTTTATCCGAGTTCCTCTGATCGCACATTTCACAGATTAAATGACTATTTTTAAAATCACCCGTCTTATGATGCCTTATGATTTTTTTATAAAGTGGCGAAGAAAATACCTCCTTAAGGCTTTGCTTTTTTAAATCCCCAAGAGTAAGCTCTCCGTTAAAGTCAAAACAGCACATATTCACAGTACCGTCTACCTGAATCTGTAAAGGAGTATTCCAGGGCCTTCCGCAGGTCTTTAGTCTCTCGTTTTGTATCTGCCGGTAAGACCGCCCATTAACCCAATTATGCGGACGCCACACCTCTAATAAATCTGCCTTATCTTTCCAGTATCCTATCCAGGAAGATAGGCAATCTTCATTCAGCCCATTAACGACATTAAAGGTTAATAAAAGCTTGGTTTTTTTCTTTATTTTTGCTATCTGGGTTAAATTTGACCTAATCTTTTCGAATACTTTTCCATTTTTAAGGCCATGCACCTTTGCGTATGTTACGGGATCGTTGCCATATATACTTACTCTTATGGATTCTACGCCCAGAGCTTCCAAATTATTAAATTTGTTAATCGAAAGCAAGGAACCATTTGTCAAAATTAAAATTTTGAATTTTTTATTTCTTGCGTAAGCAACCTTGTCTTCTATGGTAGGGTCTAATAATGGCTCACCCATGCCGGGAAAGGTTAAAGTATCATATTGAGAGGTCTCACTGGTTATTTTATCCAATAATTTCTTAAATAAACCTAAGCTCATAATTTCTTGTTTACGAGTAATGCTATTACGGGGGCAGATCAGACAATGATAATTACATTTAGTGGCTATCTCAAAACGCAATTCATTATTCCGGGGTATCATATTTTCTGTCTTTCTCCGATAAACTCAAAAAGTTGAGATTCGTGCGGAAAGTATTTATAGAAAAAAAAGCGGCTTCTTCTATATCTCTCCATAACCAAAGGAAATATGGCAAAATGCAGCGCCCTGAAAGAAGCGAGCTGATAATCCAGTATGGTCAGCCCGTTATCATATGTCGGGGCAGAAACAAAGCGATTGATGGTAAAAAAGTACTTGACACTCAAGAATGGCTCTTGTTTTAAATAATAGTCAAAATACTTTCTCCCCATCTCGGCGAAAGATACAAAGTTAGTCAAGACATCTATACTCCCTTGCTCTATTTTAGTATACATATGCCAGGGAATTAAAATAAAATCGTATTTATTCAAAAAATTACGGTCAATTTTATTTACCTCAAAAATATCTTTGTAAGTTGCGATTCTCGCATCGGGGAAATGTTTAGCTAAGAAATAATGTGCTAAAACAAGCTGCTGAGGAAGGTCGACCAGAACATGGTGACTTTTTTGAAACTCATTCTTTAATATATAAGAAAATATCCCGTAACCACAACCAATATCCATAATTATAAAATCCTGTCTTATTTTTTCTGCTAAAATTTTTTTAAAGAGCCCTGCATAATAAACATTCTTAATCCATCGCCAGGTAAAGGAATATCCATTATATCTATAAATATAGGGGTTCCCGACTAAAGAACAGGGATACCTCTTCAGTAAATAATCATAATTATGCTCTTTTATAATTTGCCAGTGTCTCTTAATAACTTTTTGTTGCCCCCTTCTTTGACCATCCAGTAAATTTCTGATATTTAGATATTGCCTGCCTATCGGGAAATCAACAAGTAAAACAAATGATTTTCTGAAATTCTTAAGAACGTTCAGATTAATTGATAAATCGTGATTTATCAAATTTCCGGTTTCTTTTAAAAATATCGGTTCCCAAGAATTACCTAAATTACCTGGAATCAGCTCATCTTTTGTATTACATTGCAACTTGATATCCGACTCTATCCGTCTAATTAAATCCTTTTCTGAAAATCCCATCATTGCTCCTTATATTTTTAATGCCAGCAGGCCGCAAAAATTATACCACTTAAAAAATATATCAGTCTCTTTAAAACCATTCCTGTTTAAAAGTAACAGATTTTCCCTGATCCTATATGGAATCAACACATTTTCCAGGGCTTCTCTCTTTTGAGCAATCTCAAGCTCCGAATAACCATGCCTTCTTTTAAAATCGTAATATAAATTTATAAAAGCCTGATTAAAAATTAAGTTTTCTCCCAATACTTTCTCTATGAGAATCAGGCATCCATTCTTTCGAAGGCCTCTATATATATCTGTTATCAGGCTGTCCCGGTGCAAAGGCCTTACAAATTGTAAAGTTAAATTCATTATAACTACACTCGCGTTATTAAATTTAATGTTTTCATTTAGATCGCCTTTTTGCAAAGCGCAGCGGTTAAGATAACCTTTCTTTCTTAAATTTATTCTTGCCTTAGAAAGCATCGCTTGTGAATTATCAACGCCGACAATTCTAACAGTCTCATCCTGAATTGACTTGGCTAAGCCGGACAAGGTGGCGCCGGTAGAACAACCCAAATCATAGATATTGCTCTTGGGTTGTGCAAAACTCTTGGCAATCTCAACCATCATCCTCTGCGTCTCTTCATAGAAAGGGACACTGCGTATAAGCATATCATCAAAAACTTCTGCGGTATCTTTCCCAAAATTAAATGCTTTACTCTTTTTATTTAACCTTGCAAACAGACGATCTTTTTTCATTGATGGCTCCTTATTCAATAGACTATTTTATAATGCCTCTATGTAAGACTAGCCTCGCTTCATAAAGCCTTAAAAAACCATTTTTTATATAAAAATTAACGGCCCCCAAATTTCTGGCTTGGGTTTCTACGATTATCTTTTCACTAAACCCTACAAGTTGTTTTAAGGCATGCTGTATCAGTCTGCTTCCAATGTTTTTATTTCTATACTTGTTTTTAACGGAAACCAAAAACAGGTTACTTATCCGCTTATCTTGTTGCAGATATCGCTTAACAAAAATTGCCCCGATTGTCTCATTTTTAAATTCTGCACAGTATAGGCTCTGCATATCGGATAGCTTAAAATTTCTAATGAAATTCTCCCATAACAATTCTGCCTTTCTTCTGGGTATGTTGGGATCTAGATGAAATCTGGTGAAACTGAATTCTCTGCCCAACAAGAATGCATCTTTAGGGATTTTTTTAGCTTTATATAATTTTATCCCCTTGATCGACACACCCGTTGGAGAATAGTCAGGAAAATCCTTGTTGTCAACATACCCAAGTATTAACTCTGTATCTATATATCTAAATCCTATATCGAATAAAAAATTTATAAACTTCTGCGGATAACTTAAAGGAACCTTTGCGGTAATAAAAGATGGCGGGATTGCTTTCAGGGCCGCCCGGGGAAAACCTTTCCTGATCTTATTAATTCTGGTGGCCTTCAAGTCTAACAGGAAAGACTTGACCCCAAAAAACGCAGTATCCCATTTCAAAAATTTAAATTTAATAACATTTCCTTTATCTTTTATAAACAGTTCCTTCATCAGTTATCTTCCGGCATATAAATCCCTGTAAAAGGCATCTTTCTGAAGTAATTGTTCATGCCGACCCTCTGCGTGTATAGCTCCATCCTTAATTATAATAATTTTGTCGGCATCGATAATCGTACTTAATCTATGCGCTATTAGAATAATTGTACGATTCTTAATTATATTCTTCAGAGATTCATGAATCAGCCTTTCGGAAGCGCTGTCCAGGTTACTCATTGCTTCATCAAAAATAAGAATCTGGGGATTCCTTAAAATTGCCCTGGCGATCGCGATCCGCTGCTGCTGCCCCCCAGACAGCTTCATTCCTCTTTCTCCCACAATAGTCTTATAACCCTGCGGCAGGCCCATTATAAAATCATGAGCATTTGCTAAGCGGGACGCCTCTTCAACCTGCTCTCTTTTCGCCCCTGCTGATCCAAAAATGATATTATCTTCTACTGTTGAATGAAAGATAAAAGAATCCTGGGTAACTATTCCTATTTTGCTTAACCAGCTTTCTACTTTATATTCATTTAATGCTACCATATCATCAATCAGAATCCTACCCCGCGTAGGCTGATATAGACCTAAAAGCAAATTCACGATAGTAGTCTTTCCTGAGCCAGAAATACCCACAATCGCCGTGACCTTATTCTTCTCAAATTGAATATTAATATTATCTAAGACAAGAATGTTATTTTTATAAGTAAAGCAAACATTTTCGAAACTAATGCCCTTATTCAGGTTTCTAAATTCGGCGCTTCCGGCTTTAATGCTTTCGGACCGCATATTGAGCACTTTATAGGTTGCCTGGAGTTCTGGCAAGGTTCCGATGATCTCCATTTTTATTCTGGCGATATTAGCCGATGAAGGGAAGAGTTTCAATAAGGCCATTGCAAAAACGCCTAATGTAGGCAATTCTTTTGTTATATTTGCCGTGTGCTGCAAATCAATAAACAAAACCAGGCCAAAGAGTATCGAGATGGTTACTAATTCGAATATATTACGCGGGATCGAAAGCCAGATATAGTCTTTCATATATAACTTGCTAAATTCTTTATTCTGAATATCAAACCCCTTCAACCACCTGTCTTTAGCCAGATATACTTTGATCTGTTTGGCGCCGCTGATAAACTCATGGAAAATTACCGCCTGTTCATTACTTGCCTGGGTCTTTTTTATACCTATTATATGCGACACATTCCTAGATAAAAAGCCGATAAAGAAATTAAAAATTATGGCTAACGGGATAAAAAATAAAGTGACATATAAATTTATGGTAAATAAAATTATTATTATAGCCGATACTTTAAGTATTTCTGCTAACAGTAAGGGCAGTTTCATGAATAAAAAAGATAACTTTCCCGAAGCAACTAATAAATTATGGTTCATTTCCCCTTGTTTATGGTCAAGAAAATATTGATAGTCAGCTTGCGCATATTTATTCAACAAGTTCTTCCTTGTATCATAAAGCATCTTTGCGCTTGCGTAGCTGATTAAAGACTCGTTTAAGATGCTGAAGGCGCATTTGATTATCGTAAAAAATATTAAAAGAGATATGGCGGAAATTATTTTCTGTTGAAATGGCAGCAAAGAAATTATTTTATCGATATAAAGCAAAAGACGGCTGGAAGATGAAATGGGAGAAGAAAAGATTCCGAAAATGTAATTCATCACCGGTAAAAGAAGGGCGAGATTAAAGGCATCTAACGCCGCCACCAAAAGACTGAGACACACAGTACCCAGATATAATAATTTATAGGGTTTCAAAAAATATAGGATTTGAGAAGATTTTGAATTCAAGCTATTATCCTCTGCGCTAGACAACATTATTATAATAATTTATAAACTCTCTAAACCTAGTTATCCCCTTACCATCCAGAAAAGGGTCTATATTACCCTTGATAAATCTATCGAGGTACAAATCGTATTCTCCCGTCTTAGCTTCAAACAAAAGCCTTTTTGTCATTGCCAAAAGATTATCGTAGCCATGGCAGACTAAATCGGGGATGTTATCATAGAAGATGCTTTTTAACCTGCCAGAAGGATCGTAAAATAGCGCTTTCTTCCTGGCAGCAAGGGCCTCAACGGTAGTGGAGGTAAAAGGAAAAGAAATTGTCAAGTCGCTAAAAGCAATGGCCTCGGATGTGCTGCCGGCGTCCGGCGGTAAATAAAATCTTGCATGATTCTGGAGACTTTCATATAGCCGCGCAAGAGCTGGGCAATATTTTCGGACATAACTTCTCGCTTTTTTCTCTTTGAATATAATGAACGCCTCGGGGACATCGTCGGCGAGACGTAAAATGTCTTGTATAAAAGCGATTCCGTGCTCGTACGAATCAATGACATCATAATCGTAGCTGGAATCAAAAACAGCGATAATTTTATGACCGTCTTTGAATCCAAAGCTCTCTAATCTTTCTAGAAGATCGGACCTTATAACCTTCTCACTGATTAATCGTACATGTTCTGACCACAGGCAACCGGTAGCAAGATATTTGTCTACCGCCAGATCGTGGTCTTTAAAATAGCTGACCAGCGGCTCTGACCAATAGGGAAAGTAATCGAAATATAAATACATAAAATGAAAACTTCTATATAACTCATCTTCCTGCTTAGTTCTAAAAAAAGCGGCAGAACTCCCTGAATCTAAATAAAACCACGTTTTTGTCCGCGTCTTCTTTTTGAGGATTATATTTCTACAAATAGCCTGGGAACTAAAATCATGATAACCTATGAAGTTTTTAACTGCGTATTTATCGGCGAATGTCTGCCACCAGATATAAAATAAAAATGATTCTAAAACACCTTCTCTTACAGAATGAACCATGATCGGCCTGCTCAATAATGTTTTAAAAACTTCCTTAAACACTTTTCTTATTTCGGCTTTGTTAAAATCGAATTGTTGAAAAAAACCATCTATTAAATTTAGGCCGTTTCTTTCACAATATTCGAGATACTCATCTTTTAGTTTCTTTGCATAAAAGAAAAGCGTATCTTCCTTGCGTATATATTTTTCATCTACTAAGAAATCGACCTTCTGAACTTGGTTAGAAAATTGTCTTCGTGGGGCCATAATCGAGATTAAATATTTATAATTTTTGCATTTTGCTTTAGCAGTATTTTTTTTAAATAAATAACTGTAGGTTAATAAAATCAGAAAGCCGGATAATTTTAAGTAAAATACCGATATTTCACATATATTTCTCATAAAACTAAAGCAAACATACCATAAAGGGAAACTACAATTAGTCTCTTTTAGAGATGATGGCTTATTTTTTTTAACTAATTTTAATAATTGATTATAAGAGGAAAGGGGATCATTGTTTATAGGATTAAAAATGTTGCCATCCCCGGGTACAAAATAAAAGCTCTTAAAACTTAATTGTTTACCTAATTCATTTAATAGGGTATTTAAAAAATAAAATCTTGAAAGTTCAAAAATCAGCTTCTTTTTTAAGGCTAAATTAACATGGGCATCTTGGTATAAATAAACTACCCTCTTTATCGCTTCGGATTCGGCGCTGACTGACCGGTATATATTTTCGATATTAGAAAAAGCCATATCCGGGTAAAAAACTTTATCGTAAGAAAACTGGCAATCGGGATTAATCCGAGAAATATAACCTTTATTTTCATAATCTATAACCCATTTTTTAGATAGGCTTTTTTGCGATGCTCTCAAATAATAAACTTTATATCCAAATAAAGAATAACATCTTAAGAAAGGCCGGAAAAAATCTGAAATTTTCTCAAAAACAATAATCTTGTTTGGCATTTATCTTTCTTTTACAATATAAAAAAAATGAAACCCACCTTCTCTTTTACTCTTTCTTTCCATTTCCAATAATAATGGAAGAAATTTCTTCGCTGTTTCCATCCACTCTTTTTTTATATTCCTTCTATCTTGCTGATTCAAACTATTAGCCATTTTTATAAGCGGCGACGAAAACGGCCTAAACCCGATATCCCAAATCTTCAAAATCGAAGGAGACAGGTAATACAAGTGGTCATTAATTTTAAAACCTAAGGATTTTACTAAACTAGCAAATTCATTATAGGAAACCGTCCAGCGCATAGATTCACCCCTGCCCCTGTTTAATAGACGCAACAACTCAGACTTATTTTTCTTCCATTGATATGTATAACAGTATTCAAAAAATTTCGAATTTGGAACACAAAGAAGCGCAGATCCGCCTTTCATTAAAATCCTGTTAATTTCACGAAGTGAATGCTTTAAATCCGGAAGCCAATAAATAATATTAGAAAAAACTGTTCTTATCGATCCGGTTTTAAAAGGAAGCCGTAACTTAGCATCATGCTCAATTAGCGATTCGTAGAAATTCAGGGCTCTTGCCTGCTTAAGGAGATTGCGCTTATGATCCAAACCAAAAGTAAAATTATATTTTGGGCGCTCTGTAATATATTCATTCAAGCTGGCGGTTTTACATACATCGTAAATATCTTTATTCTCCCAGAATCCTTCTGTATCCACGTTTATATACCAATCGTAATCTATAGAGAAATTTCCGCCCGCAGTAATAAAACTAATAATACCGTTACCGCATCCTAAATCCAACGACGGCGCTTTAATTTCATACTTTGAGACAATCATCGAGGCGATAGTCTCCCAAAGGGCGTTTTCCGGCCGCAGCCAAAATAGATTAAGGTGATTGCGCAACAAATTCGCCTGGTTTATTTCCTGCCTCTTGATTAACATTTCATAATTTATTAATATTAAAATCTGTCTTTTGCATTTCGGTGGAAATTTTTAATCCATCGATATCTACTTTCATCTCTTCAGTTTTAGCGCCGTAACTGCATTTCCTGCAAGATGGGTATTTAAGCCTATCTTTGTTTAACATATCTTTTCTTACCCGCCGCATCAGGGCTCCCTGCCATATTTCTTTTATGGTGGAGCTATTAATATCTCCTATTATATCTAGCTCGAATACGTCATTAATGCATTTAGGGACTTTCCCGTCCCAATAGATGATAAAACGCTGCCATGGATTAGGGCATATAAAATCGGGATCATGTTCAAAGGCAACTTCATAGTTTATAAATACGTTGAAGGAGATCATGTCGGCAAGATTCTTAAAAATCTCATTAAATTCTGACGGATTATTCTCTACGGCCTGCCAGACGGTTTGAATCTTTAAAGCCGGCTTTATGCTCCCTAAGCTCTTTTTCATTTCCGAGAACCTTCTTATTCTATTCAGCGCCCCCTCATAGTCTGCGGGTTTACGAATTTTATTATATATCTCCCCCATTCCGTCAAAAGAGACCGTAATCCAATCTAAACCTGCTTTTATGATTTCGGCAGACATATGTTCATCTAAGGATAAAGCATTAGTCAAAAAAGAAACTTCTTTTATTCTTTTATATTTTGCATATCGAATACAATCAATTATTTGAGGATGGATAAGCGGTTCGCCGCGTATGCTCAATCTTATCGAAAAAACTCCGTTTTCTGCGCATTCATCGATGATTTTCTTAAAAAGATTGAAATCCATAAAACCGTTTGGAAGTTTTCTAAAACGTTCTAAGGTTGAATAACACATCGGACATTTCATATTGCATTGATTAGTTAGTTCTATATCTACGTGCTCAGGAAATTTCTTTACTATATGGAGGCGGGGGTACCAATACCATATAAACCTATCAAAAATATATCTAGCGAAATGGCCGTTTCCTCTTATAAAATGAAACCGCATATCGCGAAATTTTGAATTAAAAGAATACTGGTCTTTATTTATTTTAATTCCCAAAATAATTAACTCCTTATTTTTGTATCTTTTATTAAATCCCGGGTAAGCGGCGTACCTTTATTAATGTTTTTTTTCGCTTTTTTACCAAGAATTTCCGTCAAATAACAAGGAGGTAAGCCGTTCCCGGGCCTTATCGATTTTATATTATCCTCAGTAAAAATATCTCCTTTATTTATTTCTTTAATAACGAATAAAGAACGGGCAAAAATTTTGTTCTTCTTTGCGCTCGCTGACAATTCATATGTTACTCTTCCCAGGGCCTCTTCGGCATCCCGTATTGCGTTTACCATGCTTTTAAATTCAGGAGGCTCCAGAGAAAATACCGCATCAGGTCCTCCTTTTTTTCTCTTTAAGGTAAAATGTTTTTCAATAATTTTCGCTCCCAGGGCAATAGCGGCAACGGGTATGGACGTACTTAGAGTATGATCGGATAATCCCACGACTCCATTAAATCTTTTTGCTAAATCAGGAATTGTATGTAAATTGATTTCTTTCGCTGCGGCAGGATAAGCGGAGGTACATTTCATGATGGCTATCTCCTCATTGTTCATCCTTTTGCATGCCTTAACAGCATTCTCTATATCGCTAAGTGCGGCCACCCCCGTCGAGATAATAACCGGCTTCCCCTTAGATGCGACATATTCTATCAGTGGAATATCGGTTATCTCAAATGAGGCAATCTTGTAAGCAGGGACTTTCATCGTTTCTAAAAAATCTACCGAAGTTTTGTCGGAAGGGGTAGAGAAAAAAATCAGCCCCAAATCTTGTGATATTTTCTTAAGTTTTGGCTGCCATTCCCATGGCATATACGCTTCTTTGTAAAGCTGATAAAGTGTCTTACCATCCCATAGAGATCCGTGTTTTATTTGGAAATATTCCTTGATAGAATCAATAGTTATCGTATCCGGAGTATAGGTCTGGAGCTTCACTGCATCGGCGCCTGATTCTTTCATCGCTTTTATTGTTTTTACGGCGAGATCGAAATTCTGAAGATGGTTTGCAGATAATTCTGCTACGATGAAAACTGGCTGGCCTTTCCCCAATATCCTATTTTCAATTTTCAAATTCATTTGCTTTGAACCTTTCACTTGATGACCCGCACGCATTTAAAAGCCTCAGCGTATCTTAATCCTGTCTTCATTCCCCAAACCGCAGCATTATATTTCACTCCCTCCAGGGAGCGCGGATAAGGAAAGCTCCTTATTTCCGATTTGTATATTCCTAATGCTTTTAGTTTCAGAGCAAGCGTGCCTTGGATATCAAAAAAGACATCAGGAGAAAAACTTAACGGAAAATTCCATTCAGTAGAAGACAGGACTTCAGAAGCATATATTTCTCTGACCGTCTCGTGCTCGGTAGGCCTGGTGGCGGTGATTACCGCCTTATAGGTTATCTGATGGTCTATATTCAAATCTTTTTCATAATGGGTAAAAATAATGTCGGGCCGAACTTCTTCTTTTTTCTTTTCAATTATCCTGACAATGTCAAGCAAATCACAAGAGTCGAATCTGTTATCCGGCAGACCAGAAAAGAAAACTTTCTTTACCCCGATTATCTTATTAGCGCTAACCGCCATTTCTCTGATTTTCTTAACCTGAAGCGCTGCTTTTTTTGCCGACCTCTTCTTGAATCTTGAAGTTATTCCTTCTCCCAATATCAACGTATAAATCTCGTGGCCCTTTTTCGCCAGGCATGCCGCGGTGCCCCCACAACCCAATATTTCATCGTCTGGATGAGCAACAATTATTAAAACCGTCATTTCTACCTCCTACTCCAAAGAGAACTCTGGTTTTTGATAAATCCATTTCTTTACTTCCTCTATTCCTAGGTTGAATAGGGGGTCAAAAAAAGATAACCACGGAACGAATATCTCTTGATTATACTGTTTATATTCCGGGTATTTATAATCGTGAAAGGCAACTTCTATACCGGAACCCGAAAACGCGTCCTTTACTTTATAATCCCTGCCATTGGTGCCGGAAATATAGGTAGAGGCTCCGGCTTCCTCACAAATTTTCCGCAGCTTTAAAGGGCCCGTTAAATTATCAGCAGAACAATAATGACTTGAGCGCAATACGTTAGGTTTAAATCCAAATATAGTACAAAGATTAAGGACTAAATGTATCACTACGTCCGCAAAATTAGCACCTGTTTTATCCATTATTTCTTCAGCGCCAGCATAATAACCATTGATTATCTCGTAATTATAGTGAGGGTGCTTACAATAAGTATTGCGTATGATTTCCTTGTGTTTTCTTACCCATCGCTTATTTACAAGCAAAGAGTCTTTTATCAGCTCAAGCCGAGATGAGGCTATGGGAATAGTGAGCAGGGTTTCTTTGCCATTCATAAGTATTTTATTTCTATTTTCGACCCCCTGATCTTGTCTCTGTACATTATCCAAGAATACAAATAAATCAGCGAAATGTAACCGTTGAAGATAGTTTATGGCCGGCAAGTATCTGGGTTGACTGATTATGACTTTCATAAATATTCTCTAATTCTGCCGATTCTCCTTATAATACCTGTTGAATACGTAATCGACTATCCGGGTACAGCCTTTGCCGTCTATGAATTTTTTTCCTGCACGATAAATATTTGCTCTCTGGTTAGGGTCAGCAAGCTGATTAATAAATTGCCCTATTTTCTCTAAACTTTTCGCGTCCTGCCACCATCCAGCGTATCGAACAAAACCCGCCTCCTGCCATCCCTTTGCGTTATTCAACTGATTATCTGCCAAAGCTATCGCGATAGTAGGAAGGCCTACTCTGGCAAATTCATTAAGGGTCTGGCCCGCGCTAGAAATTGCCAAGTCGGATTCCAGCATTAACCCCTTCATTTCTTTCGTATTCGGGTAATATATTAAGTCGGTTATTGGATCTTTAAATTTTTGTATATATTCCGCGCTCTTGAACCCCTTTCCTACTATGACTTTTTTAGTAAATTCAAAATCATTATCTTTTAAAAATTGCAGAACCTTTCCGGTCATATCCTTCTCATCTGCCCCGCCAAAGGTTATCATTACTTTTTTTATATTTTTATTAATTTTTTTCCCGGGAACATTCCAAAACTCTTTTCTTAATATTACGTAATCTTTTCCCGATAGATAAGTTAATCCTTTTTTCTGCGGATATACTATCTTATCTCCGTAAATTGAAGGATTAACTATAATACCCTTGGGATATTCCAAGCGATTGTAGTCATCTATCATAACCAGCCTGCCATTAGTTATTTTTGAAATACTATTATAAAGTGATTTATCCGCTAAATAGGAATCGATGATAGCCATATCTGAACTACTTACTAATTTGGTCATTTTATTTTTTTCTTTTATCCAATTAAATATCTGACAATATTTATCTTTTAACAAGTCTAAAATGCTATTATCACCGTTTACTATAAATTCCAGCTCAGTTCCCCTCTCTTCAAACGCCTGATAAAGAGCAAGACATCTGGTTATATGCCCAAAACCTATATTCTTCCCGCCTTCGCTTATCAGAATGACTTTCATATTATGGTTTTCTAAATACGGGTCTTACCGACTCGCCCTCCAAGAGCTTTCTAACCTTATTTTTCGAAATCGCATCCCTAAGAATATCCAGGGCGGTTCGATAAACTCTAAGCGTATAATCAATATCTTTATCTGTATGGCTAAAACAAATGTTATGATCGTCGGTAAATAGGACTTTTCTCTTTAGGCATTCCTGCTGAAATAAGCTTTTTAAAAGCAGGTCGTCCTGGCCTGTTCTATTTTTGAATATAATAACAGTTCTTGGAGGCAATCCAATGCATTGGGTATATCTTTCCAATCCATATTCTTTTGACAGAACATTATACCCGTCTTTTATCTTTCTCCCCTGCTCCCAAAGGTGCCTGATCACGTTTTTTTCTTTTATTTCTTTTATGGTGCCAATAGCCGCGGCTATCGATACAATCTCGCCGCCGAAGGTAAAAGAATAAAATACTTCTTCAAACTGCTTCATAATCTCTCTCTTACCCACCACCGCAGATATAGGTAAACCGTTACTCATGGCTTTCCCGAAACAGGCTAAATCCGGGCGTACATTAAAATATTCCTGAGCACCCCCTAAACTTATGCGGAACCCGGTAACAACTTCGTCAAATATTAATATTGCTCCATTTTTATGGGTGAGCTCTTTAACCTTTTGTAAAAAATTGTCTTCCGGCTCAACCACTCCCACGGGTTCCATAATCACGCAAGCAATTTGCTTTGGGTTTTCAGCGAAAATTTTTTCCAAAGTTTCTATTTTGTTATATTCAAAAGTCGAGGTTAATTTCCTTACCTCACCAGGCACCCCTTTATTCCTGGTAGTAACTCCTATATACCAATCCTGCCAGCCGTGATACCCGCAACAGGCAACTTTATCCCTGCCGGTTAAAGCCCTGGCAACCCTGACTGCGCCAGAAGTAGCATCAGAGCCGTTTTTACCGAACCTAACCATCTCTGCGCACGGTATTGTTCTACAAAGGAGTTCGGCAAGTTCCACCTCTAATCGGTGAGGCAAAGTAAAGGTCACTCCTTTTACCGCGATTTTCTTAATTGCGGAAGTAATAGCGGGATAATTATGGCCGAGAATAACCGGGCCTAAAGCCATTGCGTAATCTATATATTCATTCCCATCAATATCCCAAACGCGGCTTCCTTTCCCTTTCTCTAAGAATACCGGAGCAGCCCCATAAACAAATTGTGAATAACTTTTACTTAACGTCTGGCTGCAATTTGGGATGAGCTTATCTGCTTTTCTTTTAAGCAGGAGCGATTTATTAATTCTTAATTTTTTGGCTTTGATTTTTGGTAATTTTAAAAAGCCCCTGTAAAATCCTTCATTTATTATTGCTTTTGAATTTATCTGCTTAAGCTCGGGATACTTTTCTAATAAATCCATAATCTCCTTATACGAAAAGACATTACCGTGATACAGGTATTTATAAACCCTTCTGACAAATTCCATGTCTTCTATTCTGTCCACTGACCACTTATATTCTTCCGGGTTAATATGAATTTTGTTCTCTATATTCTTAATCCTGAATCTTCCCGAATTCTTAAAGTAAGGGGTAACATGTTCTCTTGCTACAGAATCCCTGCATTCCCTCCATGCTTTTTTTAATGCTTCGAAAGAAAATACTTCTACATCACAACCTTCCGGGTAGGTATAATAAATTGTGTTTGTTACGTAATCATAGCCATTTTTTAAATATTCGGATATTACATTATCAATAACTTCCGGGCAAATTAAAGCGCAATCCGCAGTTATTCGTACCACAACATCGGCTTTAAGTTCTTTCGCCGCCCTATAATATCTATCCAGACAATTATTTTCCGAGCCCCTGAATATTTTAAAATCGTGCTCTTTGGCAAATTTTACTATGCGATCATTATTATTATTTTTGGATGTAGCTATGACCACCTCGTCAATCAACTTTGCCGAAGATACCCTTTTTACTATATGCCAAAGCATTGGTTTTCCCTGGATATCCATCAGCACCTTTGCCGGCAGCCTACTCGAACCGACCCTTGCCTGGATTACAGCAGTGATTTTCATTTTTTAATTCCATCCATTTGGCAGCAGTATTCGCTCATCGCCAATGCTTAATTTCTTTAATTTATGGTAGATATTTTTTACCCGCGCCACCATATTTATATCCCTAATATTTGTTTCTAACTGCGCCAGGTTATCTACGCCAAATATCACTTTATCGACAGAGGGATTAAGTAAAGCAAAATTTAGGCATAATGCATCGATAGAAATAGCTTCTTGCGCAGCAATCCGATGCAACTTCTTTATAAAAACCTTGGCTTTAATTAATTTTTTTGGTAATCCGGCAGGCCGTAAAAAAACTAGACCCTGGAGAAATAGCGACCTTGCATGCACCTCAATGCCTTTTTCCTTTAACACGTTCAAATAGCGATCAAACCTCCTGTCAAAGATGCTATACGGAAATTGAATAATATCGAAGTTTACCTTATTTTTAATTATCGTTTTTAATTCCTCGGGCCGATACAGAGAAAAGCCGATTTTCTGGATTAATCCCTGCTTTTTTAACTTTTCGAGAATTCCCCAGATATTTTCATATTTTAAAAAATCATCAAACTCATGTATAAGGTACCCGTAAATCTTGCTTATTTTTAGCCTGCTAAGGGAAGTATAAAATAAATCCTCGACTCGCAATTTATCGAACTTATTGATGCCGGGCAATTTAGAGATAATCTTGAGATTATTATTGTTCCTCATCCTGAATTTCCCGACGATATTTTCGCTTTGTCCGTAGGCATAAGCTGTATCCAGAGTATTTATTCCTCGCCGGGAAGCAGATTCTAAAATTTTAAATGCCTCAACCTTTGAGACTCTGCCCCCCCTATTGGCAATTCCATAATTCAGGCCAAACTGAGCAGTCCCCAGGCACATTTTCTTTACCAAGTTATTAATCATTTTCTAAAAATCCCCTTACACTATCGATTACTCTCATTTGTTGATTCCGGGATAATCCTGCGTATAAAGGCAAGCTTAAACATTCATCATAATAGCGTTCTGCCACCGGAAAATCCCCTGCTTTGTAGCCAAATTTATTCCGATAGTATGATAATAAATGTACCGGGACGTAATTTACCTGGGTCAAAATATTATTTTTTCTTAAATAATTGTATAAGGCATTCCGCTTATTTTTCCCCACCCTTATTACATACAAATGATATGCCGGATACGTCGCCGGCCTTGAATAAGGCAATCTTACCATCTTTAACGATGAAAAATGCGTATTGTAATTATCTGCCAGGAATTTTTTAATTTTCACCACTCTGTCTAATTTCTTGAGCTGCGAGATTCCTAAAGCAGACTGAAAGTCTGTAATTCGGTAGTTAAAGCCTATTTCAGGAATATCGTAGAACCAGAACTTATGTTTTTTATTTTTTATTATACCGTGATGCCGTAACCTCAACGCCCTTTCATAAATCTTCCGGTTGTTCGTAAGGATAGCTCCGCCTTCTCCGGTAGTGATATGCTTTATAGGGTGAAAACTGAATATAGCGATATCCGAATGTTTACAGCTTCCTACCCGAAACCATTCGTCCCTGCTTTTATATCTTGCTCCCAGCGCGTGAGCTGCGTCTTCAACTATTCTTATGCCGTACCTATCACAATACTTCTTTATTTCCTCGATATCGATAACGGTTCCCATAAAGTGAACCGGAATTACAACTTTGACCTTTTTCCTTTGCGATATTTTTTTAAAAAAGGTCTTTAACTTTTCGATATCTAAATGATAGGTTTTATCATTAATATCAATAAATTGAGGTACCGCTCCGGCATATAAAACACAATTAGCGCTGGCTGAAAAAGTAATCGGCGAGGTTATTGCCCTGTCGCCTTTGCTAAGATTCATCGCTAGCATAGAAAGATGCAGCGCGGCCGTTCCGCTGGAGACTACAACCGCATATTTAACGCCGGCATATTCACAAAGAGCATCCTCAAACTCTTTTATTTTTGGCCCCTGGGTAATCCAGTCAGACTTCAAGACCCCAAGTACAGCTTTAATGTCCTTTTTATCAATCGTCTGCCTGCTATACGGCGTATATTTCATTTCAATTTCCTTAATGTCTTTTGTAACTCTTTTTCAGTCAGCCAGTGCTTATTGGAATCACTGGCATACCTGAAGCTTTCCAAAAGCCTGCTGCCTTTCCGGTAGACCCTCGAAGAGCGTCGGAGATATTCAGGAGTAATTACAAAGAAATTCTTGTATTCTCTTGCATGCCCGGTCTCGTCTTCGGTAATTAGACATTCGTGAATTTTCTCACCGGGTCTGATGCCAATATATTTAATCTTGCACTTGGGGGCTATACTTCTGGCTAGGTCAATAACTTTCATGCTGGGAACCTTAGGGACAAAAATTTCAGCTCCCCGCATCATCTCTATGCACCTAACCACAAATTCCACCCCTTGTTCTAAGGTAATCCAAAAACGGGTCATTCTCTTATCTGTGATAGTAATTGTGCCGGTTGATTTCTGTTTTTTCAATAAAGGGATAACGCTTCCCCGCGAACCCATTACATTACCGTATCTTGCGCAACTTATTTTTGTCTGTCTTTTTTTCCCAACATAGGCATTGGCGGCGATAAATATTTTTTCCATGCACATCTTGGTTGCGCCGTATAAATTTACCGGGTTGACCGCCTTATCGCTACTTATGGCAATAACCTTTTCTATGTTATGATCTATTGCCGCTTCAATTACATTCTGGGCACCGAGAATATTTGTTTTTATGGCCTCAAAAGGGTTATATTCGCATAATGGGACCTGTTTTAATGCAGCAGCGTGAACCACGATATCCGCTCCATCCATGGCCCGCTCTAACCTGTCTTTATCCCGGACATCGCCAATAAAAAACCTCAAACGCTTGTCATTATTAATTCTTCTTTCCATTTCCCATTGCTTCAATTCATCGCGGCTGAAAATTCTTATAACTTTTGGTCTATATTTACTAAGCATGACCTCGGTAAATTTCTGTCCAAAGGAACCCGTTCCGCCGGTTAACAGAATAACCTTATCTTTCCAATTCATATTATTTTCCTCCTGATTTTTGTATTTGTCTCATTGCAATCAATGAAAAAGGCCCTTACACCAAAAAATAAACCTGCGTAAGGGAGATTGTAAAGTAGGCCTTGAAAATTTTTTGTCAATATAATTATAAGACCTCAGCCTCTTAAAATATGTATCGTAATTCTCATCAAAAATGTTATTTCCCTCACGGATTAATAGCCAATTTCCCGCTGATAAATCTTCGATACTTGCGATTTGTCCCTCTCTATTTTTAAAATAAACCCCGTTGTAAACATCAAATATAGTCCATCTGTCATTTAATTTAACAAAGGAAAGACATTTCCTCCTCTCTTTATTATTGTTATATATGTAATCAAAAAAGGAGTCGACTTTCGCATAATTACATAGCGTAGTAAAGACATCTTGAAATTGGTCGTCCACACCGTAACCTCTTACAATAATATGCCAGACGTGGTCGTCTACCACGGGCAAATTCCCAGGCTGCCTTTTAATGTTATCGTATGTCCAGGAAAATATTTTTATCACTTTATCTTGCTGGGTCTTGCAATTTTCTGTTATTTTCCTGGTCAAACTTTTATAGTTGTAATGCCGGTCCATAAAATCAAGCACCTTAAGATAAAGCGGTATCTTAATCTGCCTGACTTCATAATTAATCCCCTGCCTGGTTATGACTTCCGTATTTAAAATTAATATTCCGCTAGAAAAAATAATCCCCGCAATTAAGAAGGCAATAAAATACCTTTTCATTTTAATCCATAAACCTCTGATGCCACAGCTCAAGCATAAGCAGCGCCCAAAGATTAAAAGAATAATCCTTTCTGCCCTGGATATGCTCTTCTACTAAGAATTTTATAGCTTTCGGGTTAAAATATCCCCTGCTTAAAAAAGACCCGCCAAGAAGCGTTTCTTTTAAAAAATCCTTATTTTCACCTCTCAACCACCTGCCGATAGGCATGCCAAAGCCCATTTTCTTCCTGTAAATATTTTGCCTGGGGACTAATTCGTTTTCTACGGATTTTTTCAAGATATATTTTTTTATGCTTCCTTTAAGCTTGTATCGCGCAGGCAGGCGCGCGGCAAATTCCATAAGTTTATGATCCAGAAATGGCGAACGGCACTCTAACGCGTTAGCCATACTGAGAATGTCCACTTTTACCAGCAGATCATCAGGCAGATAGGTATGCACATCGGTATTTAGAAAAACGTCTAATCCTGCTTGCCGGCCGTTATGGTTAAAAAATGGTTTGATTAAATTTGCGGAATCAAAAGAGTTAAGATTCTTTGCAAAGCCTTCCGAGTAAATTTCTTTTTTTAAACTATCGTTAAAAATTCCCACCCATCTTGCATATCTTCTATAAGCAGGCAAAAATGCCGCCTCGGTAAATCTTTTTAATCTTCTTAACTTGCTTTTAGATTCGATAGAATCAGGTAACAACGCGGAAAACTTCTTTAGAAAAACCTTGCCCGGCCCGGGTAAATAACCAAGAAGGTTGGCTATTAGCATGGCATAATAACGCTCATAACCGGCAAATGACTCATCGCCGCCGTCGCCGTTTAAAGCTACCGTAACAAAACGTTTTGTTTCTTTAGACACATAATACGTAGGGATACAGGAAGAGTCAGCGTACGGTTCTCCGTATCTCTCCACTAATAAAGGTAAAATTCGCAGCGCATCAGGCTTAACGATAAACTCATAATGCTCGGTTCTGTACCTGGTCGCGATATTCCTGGCGTATTTTAATTCGCTGTAATCGCTATCTTCAAACCCGATAGAAAAAGTCTTTACTTTACTATTTGACAGCTGGCTCATAATTGCCACAACGGTGCTGGAGTCAATGCCGCCGCTTAAAAAGGCGCCCAAAGGAACATCGCTATGTAGCCTTAGCTTAACCGCCTCTTTCAGCAACCGCAGAATTTCCTGCCTGGCTTCTTCTTCGGAAATATTAATTTTGGGGAAATAATCCAACTGCCAATACTGCGATAATGAAATTTCCCCATCCTTTAAAATAAGTTTATGCGCCGGTAATAACTTGAATACGTTGCGATAAACTGTTAAAGGAGCGGGTATATATCCAAAAGTAAGATAATAATCCATTGCTTCATGGTTGATTTCTTTTTTTACCGCGCCGCTTTCCAGAAGCGCCGCAAACTCAGAGGCAAAACAAAATACGCCGTTAACATAAGAATAAAGCAGCGGCTTCTTTCCTATCCTGTCTCTGGCTAAAAAAAGTATCTTTTTCTTCCCGTCCCATATCGCCAAAGCAAACATACCGCGTAAATGTTTAACGCAATCATCGCCGTATTCTTCATAAAGATGAAGAATAACCTCTGTATCGGTATCGGACTTAAAGAGATGCCCCTTGTTTATCAATCCGCTTCTTAAATCCAGGTAATTGTATATCTCCCCATTCGCGACAATCCAAACCGCGCCATCTTCGTTTGCCATTGGCTGGTGTCCTGCTTCGGACAAATCGATAATGCTCAGCCTCCTGTGTCCCAGCCCTACGGAAGGATTATCTTTACCGAGATAAATCCCCTGGTCGTCAGGGCCCCGATGGGCCATTGCTACGCACATTCTATTAAGCCTATCTCTATTATTAATATTGTATGCACTATCACTAATCAGTCCGCAAATACCGCACATTAAAATGCCTTTTTTGAAATAACGATAATGTTGGGGGCGAAATACCCTATTTTATTTAACTTCAGCCGATATTCGATTAAAGATAAAAGATAAAATATTCTCCTTGCGCTCTGTCTTTTAAAATCAAGCAGCCAGGGCGTAGGGTACTGATAGTAATGTCCGACATAATTGTGCCAAACAGGTATCTGTATCGGCTTACCAATAAAGAATTTTACCGGTTTAAAGCCGGATCCCTTAAGCATCGCAGATAGCGTTTGCTGCGAATAATGGGCGATGTGCTCGTATGAATCAAATATATCGTAATTTCTTAGGCATCCGCTAGCCTTTGCGCAATACAGCTTAAATAAGTTAAAAAGGCCGTTTGGCACTTTAATAAAAAGAATGCCGTCCGGTTTCAAAATCCTGTGAATTTCTTTTAATATTTCTTTGGGATTAACCAGATGCTCGAATACATCCGTCATGCTTACGATGTCAAAAAAAGAACCCTGGAAACCGGCCTCCTCCAAATAAGCTGTTTTTATATTTAAATCAAAATATTTCCGCGCCATTTCTGATAAAGGAACAGAGGGTTCTACCCCATAGAGATTCCAGCTTCTGCCCTTGGCGTTCCTCAAGAAAAAACCCATATTAGCTCCGATATCCAAAAAGTTTCCTGAGGGTTTATATTTACGAATTAATTTCAGGTCCTGCTTGTAATTCGGATCCCGATGATGGCAAGCCCTCCCCTCAAAAATCAACTTTGCTTCTTCAAAATACTTGTCAGCATCTCCCCAATAAATCTTTTCCGGGTCCTTCAGCCTGGGGTTCGCGTAAAGCAAACCACAGCTTAAACAGCGAACTACCCCCAGCGTTCCCCTTTCTTTAAAAATTAATTTGTATTGGCCGGCCTCACAGAGAGGACAATTAACAGAAGTTACTTCTGCTTCGCCGTAAAAGTCCTTCTCAGTTCCGCCTCTTAGATAATCCACGATTTTAATTGTCCCTTTCTCCGTAATATTCACTATAGAGCTTTTGAATAGCCCCTAAAATCTTGGGCGCATTTACAGCTACTGAATATTTTTCTTCAACAGTTCTCCTTCCCGCAGAGCCTAATTTTTGCCGAAGCCGGGGATTTTCAATAAGCAGAGAAAGTTTATCGGTCCATCCGCTTTCCGTTTCGGCTAAAAAACCATTAACGCCGTCTGAGACTATTTCTTTATTGGCCCCTACCGGAGAACAAACACAGGGTATACCCATGGTCATATACAGGATCGCCTTAAACCCGCATTTGCCTCTTGTCCAGATGTTATCCGGCATAGGCATAATACCAATATCAAAATCCCCAAGCTCTGAGAGTTCAGTTTCCAGCAGCCAGGGCTTACTGGTAATATTAGACAGCCCGCGGATAGAATAGTCGCCTCCAATTATTCTGAATTCTAACTGCGGGTATTTCTTAGAAAGTTTCAGGATGACATCTCTGATCCCGTCAATAAAATCAATAGTAGTTACGCTACCCATCCAACCTATTATAAGATTTGGTTTTGGAGCCCTAAATACAAAATTCTTATATCTTTCCGTGTCAATAGCAGTCGGTATGACCGAAACCGCAGAATTATAGTGCGAGGCAAACTCCGCAAGGTAATTATTCCCGGCTATCACATGCCTGCTCAACTTAATGACCTGAACGACCTTGTGCGGGTTTTTAAATCTATCCATAAAGCTGTTTGATTTGGATGTAGACGGCAAAAATATGGAGTCATCAAAATCAAAAATAACCGGTTTTTTAAACAGCTTCAGTATGATTTCGAAAAACGCGCCACCGAGAGGATAGGCCTCGCGGTGAATAAATACTATATCATAGCGTAAGGACTGGAATATATTAATAAGCCTGAATAAAGTCCCGATAATAAAAAAGTAAATTTTTCTTAAATAGTAGCCATCTTTATATAATACGCGGAACGCCGCCTTGCTCCAAAAAGAGCAAACGCGGTAGCGTATCCCCGCCTGTTTTAGGTATGGCAGATACTGCCCTATTCTATACCTGTTACTTGGCCCCTCGCTGGGGTATGGTACCAGAAAAATAACCCGCATCTTAGGTTTCCTTCAATTCTTTATAAATTCCAGCATATTTGTTAATTCCTATTTCCAGGGAAAGTAATTTTTCCGCTACGCTGCGGCAACGCTGTTTAACCCCCGGACCTTCTTTCTTAATCTCTAAAAGTTCGTTTATGGCATCGGCGTAATAATCCTCGGAGAATTCCTTCACTATCCCGCCTATTCTATGCGTCCTTACAATTTCTTCTGTATCGCCAATCCCGGAATTTAAAACCAAAGGAATTCCGCAGGAAAGATATTCGCCGAATTTCACCGGGCAACACGCCTGTCTTGAAAAAAGCTGTTTATAAAAAATAACTCCGGCATCACATTCAGAAATATAATAAGGCATATCATCATAGCCGGAGCGGATTATAGTAAAATCCTTCCCATCCAGGCCCTTTACGAGAATCTCGTTTTTTAAAATGGCGGCGTTATCCCGGTTTATAAATAAAAAATGGGCGGTGGGTATTATCTTTTTAGCAATTTTAAATAAATCCAGCATCCCTTCGAGGAAATACCACGTCCCAACCGAGCCGGCATAGACAAAAATAAAAGTGCCCGTTAAGCCAAGTTTACGGCGGATTTCGCCTTTCGGTAAATCGGGAGAAAATTTCCTTAAATCAACGCAGCAAGGAATAACCGCCGTCTTTAAGTCTTTTTTGCCTTTGAGATAATCGCAATCATCAATTGTATTTTTTATCCTTTCGGTCAGGACGACTATCCTGTCGGATAAAAGCAGTATTCGTTTTTCTATTATTTTTCCAAGCCTGTATATAACGCCGTTTTTCTTGAATATCCCGCCCTCCGCATACTCGTCTATCATCATGCCGCGCATATCAAAAATAAATTTAATTTTTTTATTCAATGCCTTTTTTATAATGCAGGCGATGACTGCCGGCACATAACTGCGGGCATGGATAACGCTTATCTTATTCTTGGAAATAAGACGCAATGAATAAATAACGCCTAACAATATATCGTAAACCGTAGAAACCAGAAATGGCTGCTTGTGATAAGTTAATCTATGCCATTCGATTTTATTTTCCTCGAGAATACCGCTTATTTTTTCAAATGATTTATCGTCCCTAAGGTCATTTTCCCTCTCAAAGGTCAATAAAGTAAAAACCAAGCCTTCTTTTAGCGATAACCTTGTTAAATAAGATATAACCTGCGACTGTCCCAGCGGCTCAAGTGCGCCGTTATATGATATATAGAGTATGTTCATTTTTTCTTGTTATCATTCATCGGTCCTGTGTCTAAATTTTTAATGCCGGAAAATCTATAACAAAGACCGGTAGAAGTCATCAAAAACAGAAAAGGCCAAATAAAAGCCCGGTGCCTAAATAATGTTCCGATATTGCCTTCGCCGACAAAAACAAAAGTCATAATTAGTAAAAATATAAGTATAGTCACGGACTCCTTGAATTTATACCGGATACTTAAAAGTATCCCTTTTAGCGCAGCCAATGAAAAGAACGCCCAGATCAACATCTCTACGGAGGCAAATATGCGAGCCGGCTTAATTGCCTGCCAAGGAAAAGGCGCAAAATATATGTACGCCAAAAATGAAGGTAAGTTTAACAGCAGATTCAATGGTTTTGAAATATCGATATCCTTAAGGAAAAAGCTCTCCGCGGCGTACATCTTGTTTATGCGCATGACTTGCAGTGACGCCAGGAAACGGTTTAAAGTCAGATCAAATAGTTCTAAGGTAAATTTGTTTATCATGTAATAAATTATAATTATAAAAAAGGCGGAAATGGTAAAGAAAGACAGGATAAATAAAGCCCTGTTTCTACCCTGCTTAGCAAAAAACGGGAGGCTGAAATATAGAGAAAATAAAATAAAAAACGCTATGGGTGTTCTTATTTTCATAAGGAGAAAAAATGCAAAAGATGCCGTTGCCCAGTGGGCCAGTATCTGCCCCCCATTCCGCAACTTTATTACGCAATAAAAGATAGCAAGGATTAAAAAGATTGTCAGTGCTTCTTTGAGGTTTTGCGTTGACCACAACACTACGGAAGGCCAGAGCGTAAAAAAAGCCGCTGCCCCGAGGCCGACTTTGTGATTGTATATCTCTTTTCCGATCAAGTAGATTAAAATAATGGACAATGCGCCAAATGAACAATTAATAAAAAGCGGCATCAGCGGGTATTCTCCCAAAAAATAATAAAGACGCGATAAAGCATAGGCGTAGGTCATATCGCCCGCCATTAACATCCAGGGAAGGCTTTTCGGCAGGGGGAGCTGGCCCGTTTCCTTCCAAATCCTGACAAGCTCACTCGCCATCAGCCCATTTCCATAATCATCCGCTCCCAAAAAGAACGGGTGGCCTGCGATTTTATATGAAACGACAGCTAATGCCATGCAAATCAATAAACGCAAGAAAAGCCCGCTTAAAAAAATCTTATATAACGGCCGCCAATTATCTTTATCGCCGAATCTTGCCAAAGAGGCGCCAACAAATATGAAAGCTAAAACAAAAAGCAAAGGAATAAATATCTGCGGGAAAATACAGCCAAAAAGTACGATCGCAGAGATTAAGGCTAAACTAATTTGCCTATGGTAGGGCTTGCTAAAACTATGCATTTTTATTCCTCAGCGCTTTTACGCGGCGATATGATTCTATAAGACCGAAAGAGGCAATAACAATAATTAACGGAGAATACAAAAAACGATAACTGACTTTTGCTCTCATCAAAGTTCCGGCAATGGTAAAATAGGCAAAGATGGCATAAAAGAGCCAGAGCTTTTTTTCTTTTTTCTTATGAGCGAATAAAATGCCCAGCAGAAAAAATAATAGAAGCGGGGTTTCTATGCAAAAAAGGATAATCTGGTCTCTTTTTCGGAAAAGGTTTCTTCCGTCGTCAACGAGTTGGAAATAAGGCCTCCATATCCGCCAGAACCTAAGCATAGATAATTTTGCGTATTCAAGAGGGCTCCGGGCTATAAACTCTAACCCCTTCCGCATTAGATAACGGTCCCTTTCCAATTCAGAGAGACTTTGCGCTTCCGTGATAAAAGGGGCGTAGTAATAATCCCCGCTGCCTTTACTCAATACATCAGGATTATTTGCGGAAGCAAAAGCTAACCCCGTGCCGCTGGTAAAAACTAATTTTTTGTGGATTATAAAATTTCTTGCTATCCAAGGCGATAGGAATAAAGCCGTAGAAAACAAAATAATAGCCGCTTTTTTCCATCTTTCTTTTTTTAGAGTCAGGATAGAATATACAATCAGGATCGGCGCAAGCCCTGCTAGATTTGACTGGCTGTACATCAACAGGCTAAACATTAAACCGAGAAATACGAGTTTCAAATTGCTCCAGCCTGAAGTTGAAACTATTAAAAAAACAGTAGCCGTCAAAATAAGCGTACTTATCGCCTCCGGGCCTGTCCAGACGACATAAAAAATCAGCGGGGGATAAAATAAAACCGCGAGGGAAGCAATAGCCCCGACAGTATTATTAAAAACCCTTTTCCCGATTAGATAGGTAAAGTAAGCGATGAAAGTAACAATGCCGATATAAATCACTCTTAAAAGCAGGATATTTTTTCCGAAAAAACTAAATATAACGAACAAAAAAAGCGGGTAAAGGGGCGGGCGAAATGAATAAAGGGGTTTTGAAGATAAGTAAGTCATATTGTACCCCTCTCCCTTAAGCAGGTTCCCGGTAATTTCATAACCGGAATCGGAGAGGTAACTCAAAACCTCCTGCCCCCTGCCATAAGTAAATACAAACCAAAGCTTAAGCGCAATACTTGCTATTACCAAAATCACGGCAAAAAAAACCGTCTTTTTTAACATGCGCATCTTCAACGTCCCCTAAAAATATTCTTTAGCCAGAGCCAAAAAAGATAACTTACGCCTTTTATCGCCGCTTTCAAGTCCATCTTGGAATGGCCGCTGCTGCGAGCCGGAAGCATAATCGAGAATTCTTTTATATTTAGCTTCCTTTTATTTAGTAGATACAGGCTTTCAAAGAAAAACGAGTATCCTTCCGAAATTACGGAATCAAAGGCCTCCCGGGGAATCTTTTTAAGGTTATAGAGCCGGTAAGCGCCCGAGGCATCATAAGAAAATCCCAGCAAAATCCTGGTTAGGGTATGCCCCGCGAGTGTTAAAAATTTTCTCCACCTGCTCCAGCCAACCAGGCTGGCTGAAGAAAGAAAACGCGAACCCAGCACTACATCGTAATCTTGCGAATAGCCGATGAACCTGGGAATATATTCCGGAGAATGGGTAAAATCGCAATCCATAGTGATTAATATCCCGTAACTATTCTGGTAGGCGTATCTTATTCCTTGCTTATGCGCGCTGCCGATACCCATTTTACCGGGGCGGTGGATGACTTTGACATTATTGAACCTTTTCGCCAGGTTATCCAAAGATATTCCCGTTCCGTCCGGAGAGTTATCATCGATAAAAAGAATATCAAAAGGGATATTTAAAGAAGCTATCTTAAAATATAACTTCTCGGCATTCTCCTTTTCGTTATAAGTAGGTATAAAAATTAAACTTTTTTCATCCGGCACGTTATCCGCCCTCTTCAAAAACTTCCAACGCGGGGAGAGGAAAAAATAATTTCCCCCCTGAGTCTAAATAGCCTCTTTCTTTCTTAATTATGCCTTCTTTAAAGTGCCAGGGCAAAACCATAAAATAGTCGGGATTCATCTTCCGTGCCTCTTCTTCAGATACTATGGGGATCAAGGTACCGGGAGTAAAAGCGCCGAATTTATCCTTATTTACCTCGGCTATGAAAGGAAGCGAATCGGCCTTAATTTGACAAAATTGAAGAATCACGTTGCCCTTCGTCGAAGCGCCGTATCCTAATATCATCTTTCCTTTATTTTTCATCTCTTCCAGGAAAGCCGAAAGTTCATCCCTGTGCTTAAATACGCTCCGGCAAAAATCTTTATAAGGCGCCGAGGTATTAAAACCTTTTTTCTTCTCCTCCGTTAACAAGGTATCGATAAAAGCGCGGTTAGGCCGATAAGCGGAATTTCTTTTGGCAACCGCTACAGAAAAACTTCCTCCGTTAACCGCGTTTATCTTGACATCGAGTATTTCAAAGCCGACTTTTTCAGCCATCCACTTTATCTGTTTAAAGGCATAATATTCAAGGTGTTCATGACAGACCGTGTCATATGCGTTTACCTCAAGCATGCTCGGCAAATAACTTTGCTCAAAGACCCAGACTCCTTTTTCGTCAAGGATATCGTATATTTCCCGCATAAAGTCAACCGGCGAGTCTAAATCATAAAACATGGCGATAGAAGTAATTATTTTCGCTTTTTTACGGCCAAACTTATTCCTTATCACCTTGGCAGAAAAAAATTCAGAAATAAGGTGGATATGCGCGGGATAATATTCCCGGAATTTTATTCCGGTGGGGTCTACTCCCGCTAAAATAAGGCCTTTATTATCGGGATAGGCCTGCAGGAGCGTGCTGTCGTTGCTGCCGATATCAATAACCAGGTCTCCGGAGGACAACTCTACCAATTTCGTTATTTCTCTTACTTTATTATGCAAATGCTTAATCATGGATTTATTAAGCCCGGACCTATAACCGTAGTTATCCCCATACAATTCGGGCAGGCTATAGGAATGTTTAAGTTGCACAAGTCCGCAATTTGCGTTATTCTCGTCATTGCATTTGACCAGCTCCAGCGGCCCTTCGGTGATCTCCTGGGTTTTATCTTTAGGAAAGATTCCGGTCAATGCCTGCCTGCCAAGGTTAAGGATGGGCAGCAGTTCCGTATTTCCGCAAATCCTGCATTTTGTAATTTCTTTATACATAGAGCTCCCCTATATCCTTAATCCGTTTTTAAAACCCTTATTATAAACTGTCTTAAAATCAATTATCACAGAGCCTTGAGCGGGCAGAATGACTGTCTTCTTAAGGATGCGGCGGTATTCCCGTTCTCCGGCAATCTCAAATTTAAGCCAGCCGTCTTCGGATATCACGCTGCCAATTGCGGCATATACCGCTTTATTATTATCGCCGGTAATTAACTTAGCCATATTTTCAAACATCCACTCTTCAAATGCCTGAGCCCCATAATAAGTATTAAGGACATTATGTTCTGTTATCTTCCAGGTGAAATCAATATTATCGGCAAAGCTTTTGGTATCAATTACAATGTTTCCCGCGGCAAGCAACTGACTCTTTTTTTCTTTCATTGTTTCATATATGGCGCCGTTTATCCTGCAGGCGATGACCTGTATCCAGGCATTCCCCTGGCAGATTATCAATGCCAGGGAAACAAAAGCCAAAAAGGTAAGCCGCCAGTATCTGCCTGTTCTTTCCAAGAGCCAGATCAGGAAAATAACAAAACCTATTGACGGCAATACCAAATGCCTCCCGCCTACCCCGCTGCCGTATAACGCAATAGGCAGAAGAAACGCGGAAAATACCCAAAAAGCAAATATCAGCAGGCGCTTACTAACTTTTTCTAAATTAACCTTCTTCAAGAGAAAAAATAAGCTTGCCACAATAATAATATCCATGAATATAATAAATAAGCGTAAACTTAAATCCATATCAAAAAATTTATAAATTCCGTAAAGGATATTCCGCATCATATACCTGCCCAAATACTGGTGAAAAAGGTCGATGAAAGGCGACAACGAAAAGGCTATCTGCCGGGGAATCGCGGCAGTAGAGACGCCGGAAAAACTAAGGGCGCTGCTCAGCCGCAATAAGGCATAAAAGAATGCGGGTATCGTAAAATAAAGCAGGTGTTTTTTAGGGCTTTCCTTTAGGTATAAAATATTGTAAGCCAAAAAGATTACAGGCAGAAAAAATCCTACCTCATAGGCAAGCAGGCCTGCCGTATATGTCGCTAGCGAGAAAACAAGATAGATTATTTTCTTTTTCTTATTAAAATAAAGATAAAAAAGAAAACTGGCCAGGTAAACGCCGATGTGCGTAGCGGGAAAAGCATAGGTAAAAGTATGATAAACTTCCAGCATATTCGGCATCAGGCAGAAGATAAGAGAACCGATAAAAGCCAAAGAAAGGTTATTAAATAGCGCCTTGAATATGAAAAAAACCAATAGTAGATTAAACGAGCTGACTAGAAAAATATAAATCAGGCTTAATTGCGAATTATCTTGAACGACTTTAAAAAGTCCGTTGATAAGCATATGCGCTATCGGCCGGTCCGGAGAAATTTTAAAATAATCCGACAAGTGCGTTGGGTTAACTTCTTTCATCCAGCGAAGATAATAATAATCATCCGGGGCAAGGGATGAACGCTCAAAAGGCAGGAAATGAGCGACAGCGTTAATGACGAGTAAGAATAAAATAAAAAAAACTACCGGCAACCGCACTCTTTAAATGCCTCCCGTTGAAAGATATTTTGCATATTTTAAATAGACCTGCCTTCTGTATTTTGCGCGAAAAAAAGCGTAACTGTTGTTCCGCATAAGCAACCTTGCCATAAAGCGGAAAATATCTCCGCACAGGATAAAGTTAAAACAAGCGCCTATAACTCTTTCCGAAGGAGTAAAGTAAATTTTTTTAATTGAATCTATCTCGCTAATAAATAACTCACCCCTACCCGACAGACCTCCCATATTAAATACGGAAAATATCCGCTTACAATGTGCAGCGCGCATTCCTTTTTTATAGAGCGCCCGCAGGTACCATTCGTAATCAGCGGAAATCCTATAGCTGGTATTGTAATCACCCGCCCTCTGGAAAGCCTCCCTGCGAAAAAACGTCGCGGAATGACCCAGGGTATCTCTTAAAAAATGCCTCTTTTTCAAGCGGCGCGGATAATGTTTTAAACACGCCTGCGAACCATCGCCATTAACGCAGAGCATATTGCCGTATACGAAATCTATCGCTTTATTCCTTGCAAAAAATTCAACGGCCTTTTCGACTGCATCATTTGAGTAAAAATAGTCATCGGAGTTAAGGATAGAAATAATTTGCCCTTCAGAGAGGCTAATTCCTTTATTCTGGGCGTCATAAATGCCCTTGTCAGGCCCGCTCGCAAAGTAGCCGAGCCGGTTCTTATATCTTTCAACTATTTCCAGTGTCCGGTCCGCAGAACCGCCGTCTATTATCACATATTCGATATTGGGATACGTCTGGGATAATACGCTTTTAATCGTTTTCTCTATGTATTTCTCGGAATTAAGGCAAACCGTGATAATCGAGACCTTAGTATTATTACTTGAAATCATGGCGATTATAAATTATTTGCACTGTTTATAACGAATTTTCTTCCGGTACAGATATTTCTAACAAGGTTCAGCTGCGTAATTTTATTTTCGATTCCGAAGGTCCAATTGGCATGATGCATCGCAATATTCTTAGGTATCTTGAGCCTCATGCCCGGCTCCCAGCGCCTGCCGCTTAACATCCCGCCGCCGAAGAAAAAAGACGGTAAATATCGCCAATTAATTTTGTGATAATTAAGGCCGCGCTTAGATAAAATAATACTCATTCTTTTTCGAAAATAATGGTGCGGCGAAGTTAAAATCGATAATTTTAAAAAGTAATTTAGTCCGTCTTGATCATCGCCTTCCTTGTTGCAGATAAATTTACGTACATCCCGCCATAAATTCAGGGTCTTCTCATTTGCCCGACAGGCAAAAAATCCGCTGCACAGCTTTCCCGACGGGTCATTGCGTTGAGCGACGATATCCTGGTCTTTTGCAATTTTTAGTATATACTTTTCCGTTTCTCTAAAAAACTGGATGTCCGGATCGGAAAATAGAAATAACTTGTTCCGATTATCGAGTATGGCGGCAATAATAAAGTCGACTTTGCCCATTGTTGTTTCAAGCCAGCCTTCTTCCTTATAGCTTCCCTTTGAACATTTTTGCTCGCCCTTTTTTAAAATTACTTTATAATCATCTTTTAACGACGGAAGAAAAAAAGTATTTAATAAAGACTCGTGAGATTTAGTGTAATAACAATAAAGTTTCATCTCTGTCGCCCCGCTTTAACTAAGAGCCTATTCAGCCTATTTTTTATCTTTACTAAACCCTTGCGCGGGTGTTTAAGATAGTAAGACATTAGATACTTATAAGGCTTGTATTTTTCTGCCTCATTTCTTAATTCCAGCATGGTTTTCTCGTCCAAATCCCTTGGCACAAAGGTTATCTCATTTATTGAGCGGAAGTCCTCAGTGATACGCTTACCCACCTGCGGCTCATTTTCGACCTCATTGAAAAACTCAGTCCCCGGAAAGGGCTCGGCAAAATTAAAAATTGCCGGTATCCCCAGCCTTCTGGAGAAGTTTATGGTATCGAGTACCGTCTTCTTTGTTTCCGAAATATTTCCTATCATATAAGTGGCTACGCAGTATAATCCGGATTTTTTTAAAATCCTTACAGCCTTCTCTATGACTTCTACCGTGGTGTTTTTCTTTATTTTCTTAAGAATCCCGTTGTCTCCCGATTCTATACCTATATAGACACAGTTAAAATTGTGCCGAACCATCTTTTTAAATAACGCTATCTTCTTGACATAATTGGCGTGCGCAAAAAATGAATATTCAAAATTTAAATTGGCCTTGCTGCTCTTATCGCAGAATTCAATTACCCGTTCTTCATTTACGATAAAAACATCGTCTACGAACCAGACCTTTTTAATATCGGGATAAAGCTGGCGGACTTTTTGCAGATAGGAAACAACGTAGTCTATGGAGTGAAGACGTATCTGTCTCTGCTTGCTGTCCCTGGACAGGCAATAAGTGCAATTAAACGGGCATCCCCTGGAAGATAAAAATAAATATTCGCCATCCTTGGGCTCTTGCGAAGCAAGGATGAATTCGTCAGCAGGAATAGGTATCTCGTCCAAATTTTCCAAAGGTCTGCCGTAAAATACGCCCTTTATCCTTTCTTCGGGTAAGCCGCATAACTCCTTAAACACAACTTCACCTTCCCCCACGATAACGGCATGGCCGGATTTTAAGCCGTCTTCAGGGACCGAAGAAAAATGCACCCCCCCGAAAACTATTTTTGCTTTTGGTAAATACTGGCTTGCTAATCTGCCTATCATCAAGGCGTCTTTTATCTGGGCGCTTACCGCGCTTATTCCGATTATCCTGGGGTTAAGAGGAACTATTTTATTCTTTATAAAATCTACGTAATCCTCGTTTGGGTTTCGCTCCCGGTCAAAAATTTTTACGCTGTATTTATCTGAGATGTATGACGCTATACAAGTAATCCCGATAGGCGGCGCCTTCTCAAAAGAAAAATAACCCTTAGCCCTGATTAATACGACGTCGGAACCCTCTCTCATTAACTCCCGCCTTCTTTATTTTCCTATTACGTATCCTTCGATTTTTTGCGCGATAATCGCAGCCATCTTTTTACAACCGTCGGCATTTAAATGCATACCGTCGAAAGTCAATAATCCTTCCTTCAGGGATATTGCTTCCCCTAAATTAAGGTAGAGGAAATTTTTATTGTCTTTATAGGTATTGAATATCGTCTTCTTTAACGAGCCCTGCTGCTCTCTGTGCTCATCCGATATGTATGGCTGAGTAATTACAACAGCCTTCTTATCGCACCCTAAGGCAAAATCTATGGCTTTCTTCATATAATACTTATACCATGCCCATTTATCTTTTTTTATCTGCCCCATATCAAATTCCTTATCGGATACCCTGCTTACCCTATTCGCAAAATTATCAAAAGTATTGTATACTTTTAAAGCGCTGTTCAAAATATTTATCTGTATTTTTTCTTTGGGGCTGGGAGTAAAGACTATCTTTTTACCCAGATACATGTCCTCCAATCTTCCGCCACTCTGCAAGACCATCTTCTTTTCTTCTATTATAAGCGGAAGGATCGGCATATATTTAAAGGCCCTAAAGACGGGGTTGGAATGCCTGTACACCGTAACATTGCCTATTCCCAAATCATTATATCCGTCATAAAAAATAACATAGTCGTATTTTAGATAAAGAAAATCCTTGAGATTAAAATAAAACGCGTAAGCGCCTTCGTTGTTATAGCCTAAATTTATAACCGTGACCTTCTTGTTTATCCCGTTGGAATTGCAATAGTTCTGTAACTCCTCTTCCAATCTATAGGGCAGCGCCTCATTATAATGGACCCCGTAACCAAAGGCGCTGCTCCCGCCCAGCATAATAATCCTTATTTCATTGCCCCGCTTGCTTCCCACAACCCTGCCCCGATATCCTCTATAATTAAGACCGTGGTGCTGCAGGAATTTATTATGATAGTACATATCCGCCGCAATTATCAACCCCAGCGAGAGGGCAGTAAGTATCATAATAAATAAAACAGTAAAAACGGCGTATTTTATTCTCATCCTTTTCTTCATTTCCTGCACTCCACGAATAAAGAATTCGGTTTATAGACTATTCCATTTATATCGACATCAAGATTAAAAGAATTAAATTTTGGTATAGAACTGGAGTAAGGATCTAATATTTGCACATCCGAGAAACCGCTATCCTGCAATAATTTACCTGCGGAATAACTGTCGTAGGCCCAGTTATGTTTTTCCCCGGATTTTTGAAAATTCCTCGAAATAAAGCGATTTTTCAACCCCCTGCATATCCTGAGTAAGGAATTTTGTTGACCGGGAATTTTACCCGTATCACGAACTATTTGCACTTCTCCGCCGCCGGTTGTTGATACAATAAAATCATCATCCTGCAAATCTTGACGTAATAGAAATTTCTTCATTGCGCCGCCGCTTTTTTCGCGCACAAACTGATCTATGAGATTCAAAACAGCCCATTCGTAATGTTCTCTATTCAACGGCGATTTATCTAACTTTACTCTGTTCAAAGATTCCAGATATAATTTCGCATTATATTCCAAGTCAGGCATAACCAACCTCAATATGCCGTTGGGTTTCAATACGCGGGAAGATTCGGATAATAAATTTCTCGCTGCCTCCGCGTTTAAATGCTCCATCAGGTGTGATGAATAAACAGCGTCAAAGGATTTTGTCTCGTAGGGTAAGCCTTTCTTGATATCTAGTTTAATTATATGCGGATGAGCGGGTTTGAAGTCAATATTGTTCCATTCGATGTGAAAAC
This sequence comes from Candidatus Omnitrophota bacterium, assembly GCA_041653115.1. Lineage (GTDB taxonomy): Bacteria > Omnitrophota > Gorgyraeia > Gygaellales > Profunditerraquicolaceae > JBAZGA01. Next base: position 7,871 of record JBAZGA010000001.1, on the reverse strand, counting down.
GGCCGCCACACCCGATATTTAATAAGTACCTGCCGTCAAAGGATGCTTTTGGATTAAGGATTTTCATCTTTGATCCGCTCTAAATAATCCGGGCTGTTTGAGTTCAATACCCAATTGGAAAATTTATTCAGGTCTTCTGCCGCCGATAATTCATTCGATGAATTAACAAGAATATTAAATTTATGGTCTAATGGATGGATGCCTTTAAGGTTATAGTCCAAATTTGCTTCAAAACTGCGTTTGCGCCATGGGCGTAAAACAAATACCGCATAAGCGTGCTTCTTGGCTAAAAGGACCTGCTCTTCGGTTAAAGGCAAAAAATCCTGGATTCTTGAGAGTTTATCTAAATAATCCTCTTTAGAAGCAGAATCGTTGGTAAAACCCAGGCCGGAATATCTTCCTGTTCCCGCAGTAAAAACAACATCGCCGAAACAGGGCATCTCCATTCCCACGGTCCCCCTTACTGTAATCCCATAATCGGCAATTTTAAATAAAGAAAATGTGCTTATCTTTGCTTCGGGGTAAAGAAGGTAAACATGAGGAGGCAAATTTCCGACCTTCTCTTTGATGAGTGTAACTTCTCTCAGTTCGCTTTTTATTTTTTCGCGTCTTCTCTTCCATATATTCGCGGGGTGAAGCTTAATTATCCAGTTTACTTTTGGATTATTACAGGCCGCCTTTACCGTCTCTATAAACCATTCCTCATAATCCGTAAAGATATCCTCGCCGTAATACAGGTTGGCATCCCAAAGCACATGCGGAAAGATAACCGCGGTTTTTTTATTTTTATCCAGGCCTAACTGTTTTATTATCCGCTCCGCTTCATTATTGACTTCTCCTCCTTTATCTCTATGGCTGGCGTGCTCCTTTTTTCCATAACGCAGGGAAAATTCTTCCCAGAGGATACGCTCATACTTTTCCGACCAGGGTATTTTTTTTATCTCTTCAAACGTGCTTTTTGATATGGAATTAGGATGTAACCCGAATGATTCGGGATTAAACTTCTTAAATATAAGGGAATCCTCTCTTAAGGCCCGGGCAAATTGCACGATATTCAAACCCCTCTTAAACGCGAAATCAAATACAGCTCCGTAGATTAAACCGTTGGCTTCGCAAAAAAGCAAAATATCGGGCTTTTCTTTATCAAGTAACCATTCGGCCGCATCAACTGCGCTGATCTGCCGCATTAAATAACGGTCAAACAACTCGCGACTTTTACTGTCTGATAAATCCGGGGTGCTATAGTCCTTCCTAGCCAGCGCACTTAAGACTTGCTGTCCTATACGGCATCCCTTATACCTCCAGTTCTTTACTTCCCGAAAATTAATTTTTTTTGATAAAAAGCCGCTTAAAGATTCTTCCGGCTTATCCGCTCCGTTATCATGGAAATATTCTTCGAAATTCATAAATTTATTAATTCCGAATAATCTGAAATACTTTTTAGACCAAAAGGAGTGCTTCCAAGTTAAAACCTGAACGCTGCACCCGGCAAGTTGCAGGGCCTTGGCTAATATCGCCTCCAGTTTGATCTGATAAGGAAAATCTGAAGTCAAGCTCACCACTAAGACTTTTCTGTTTAAGCTGCAGTCACCTTTATATCTTAAAAATTTGGAATTATTTTTTAATTTTAGGTAATCTCTCAATATTTGGACCTGCTGGACTAAATTTTTATGATAGGCGTATAAAAAATAAAGGTCCCTAAAAATCATTAAATTCAATCTCTTCTTTACCGCTGTTTTAAATTTCATCTTAAAGAATCCAAGTGTTTTTTTAATTTATTTGCTATAAAAATTTCTGTCTTAGCCATAGATTCTTTGGTCGCTCCCCCCAGATGCGGCGTAATCAGCAGGTTTTCATTCTTTCTGGCGTAGGCTAAAAGCAGCCTATTCTGACGCTGTCGTTTAAAATCTTTGCCTTCTCCTTCCAGCACATCCAATGCGGCACCGCCAAGATGCCCGGAACTTAACAGCCCTGCAAGCGCCAGAGAATCTAATACCGGTCCCCGGGAGGCATTAATAACTATTGCGCCCTTAGGAAGCGTCTTTAACTCTTTCCTGCCTATCAATCCCTTCGTTTCATTATTCAGCGGAAGATGTATGGAAAAAATATCTGAACGGGATAACAGCTCGCGCAGGTTAAAGCACCTTCTTATTCCATCCGGCCAGGTCTGACGGTAAGGATCATAAGCCATGACTTTCATACCAAAAGCTATGCCATAAAAAGCTACCTTTTCTCCCAGGCGCCCCAAACCCAAAATGCCTAATCGTTTTCCCTCCAGCTCATTCCCGCGGAAAGAATCTCTCTTCCATTCACCTTTTAATACCGATTGAAATGCCCAGGGGACCCGCCTGATCAACGCCAGCAAGAGCGCCCAGGTATGCTCTGCAGTCGCAACCACAGTGCGTAAAAATTCGGTTTCCCCTTGCAGACTGATAACCTCTATACCCTTTTTCCGCGCGTATTCCATATCTATATGGTCCAGGCCGGTAGTGGGGGTAACAATAAATTTAAGGCTTGTAGCGGCGTCCAAAACGTCTCGGTCAATCTTAAAACCGAATCTTGTTATTAAAATATCATATTTTTTTATGACTCTTATAAGCTCGCTACGGCTTAATGCCTTTTCATGCAACTTTCCCAAAGAAACAATGATTTTCCTTGCTTCTTCTGAATAACCAAGCGGTTCGGCATTTAAAATCCGAGTCAACTCTTCTTCCTCCCGCCTTGTTTTAAAATAAGCTCAGTTAATAAAAGGTCGGTCCTGTCATCTATGCCTATGCTGCGTTTCTTTGGTAAAATCAGCGGGCTGGTATAATCTCCCCAAAGGGAATCCTTTTCCATGAGAATATCTCTTTTGACGATATAAACAGAGCCGCTTCGCTTATAGGCATATGGTTTATAGTCCTGCCGGCGCGTGCCTTCTTTTTCTTCCAATATATAAGGCATAAGACGGCTATTAACAATTTTCTTCATCAATATCGGATGATCGCTGTCTACCTTTACCACGCCAATAACTGAATCAGCGCCAGTCCTTTTTATCTTCCTTACGCCGCTTATAATGTCTTCCGGCGCCCTCAGAGGATTAGTTGGTTGCAGGCAGAATACAAAATCCACTCTCCTGCCTTCCTGTTTTTCTATAAAATTAACTGCGTGCTGCAAAACAGGAACCATAGAAGCATCATCTCTGGCTAAACTCTTTGGCCTTAAAAAAGGGACTTCTGCCCCGTGCTTTTTTGCGATACGGGCAATCTCTTTATCGTCCGTAGAACAGATAAGGCGGAAGAAAACACCGCTTTTTAACGCTGACTCTATCGTATAGCAAATAAGCGGCTTGCCTAAAATAGGGAGTATATTCTTGCGCGGAATGCCTTTTGAGCCGCCGCGCGCAGGAATTATGCCTAAAATTCTCTCTTTCATTAGATTTAATAAGCTAATTTTTTCTGGATATTAATTTTACTATCAGCCAGAAACGCTACGATTCTCTTGCCGGCCTTACCGTCTCCGTAAAGATTGCTCTGCGGGTATTTCCCATGTTCAATCTGTTTTCTAATAGCCTTTTTTATCTCATTCGCATCATATCCCACATCGATAACATTCTCTGCCCTTTCCCTGCCATACTGGCGGGTGCCGATATTCACTACCGGTACGCCAAGGAAAGAAGCTTCTCTGATCCCGCTGCTTGAATTACCCGCCAGACACAAAGCATTATTAATCAGTCTGGCATAAGATTCGGGCGGAAAGTTTTTAAAAAAATGTATCTGGGAAGGATTTTTATTTTCGCGAAAAGCCCTGATCCCCTTAGAGACCTCATCGGAGCCCGCATCCACGTTTGGCCATAACCAGGCTGTCTGATAATCCAGTTCATAAACGGCCTGAAGCGTTTCCTTAACCTGCGCCCTGCCCGAGAGATACTCTGTCGTGACGGGATGCTGCATAATTACAATGTATGGTTTACTAAAATCCAGCAAGGGGCCAACGCCGCCGTATTTCTTGAGTATATCGGATTCTAACGAAAGATCTGTTCCGCATAGTATATCCAACGAGGGACAACCGGTAAGAAATACGTGAGCGGGATTTTCGCCCATCCTGATAATTCTTTCTCTGCTTTCTTCTGTGGCGGCAAAATGCAAATGCGCCAATTTCGTTACCGCATGACGTACGCTTTCATCTATCGAGCCGCTTTTTTCCCCGCCCTGAATATGGGCTAAAGGTATATTCATATAAGAGGCGGCTATGGCGGTAGCCATTGTCTCGAAGCGGTCGGCCACGGTAAGAACAATATCCGGCTTAATATTTTCAAATACTGTTGCCAATTCTACAATTGCCAAACCGGTTGATTTAGCCATCGTCGTAGGGTTTTCTCCTTCAATAATGATATAAACACGGGCGACTGGATGAAAACCGTCATTTTCTATCACCTGAATTGCATTACCAAACCTGTCCAGAAGAGCAGAAGCAGAAACAACCAGCTGCAGCTCTAAACCAGGGTGATTCGCGACCTCCCGCAATACTGACTTTACTCTGGCATAACTTGCCCGGCTTGTGACGACAACGCAAATTTTTCTTTTCATTTACTTATTATCTCCCCATCTTCCGATGAATTTTTTCCGGTTTGCTATTTCTTCTTCCGACAATTTGGCCTCTTTTTCTCCATACAATGCCTCATATTTTTTTGCAAAATCGCATATGGCTTTAAGCCCTTCGGGTAATACGCTGATTTGTGAAAAAACATTATTCGGGTCTTTTCTTAAGGTAAAATGTTTCTCAATAATTTTTGCGCCCATGGCAACGGCAACCTGAGCTGCCTCGACGCCCAGAGTATGATCGCTATAACCGACGTTTGGGGTAAAACGGCGCAGCCATTCTATCCTGGCTAAATTAGCCCTCTCCGCGGGGGTGGGATAAAGGCCAACGCAATGTAAGAGGTAAAATTTACCCTGTTTTAAAATCCCTACCGCTTCCTCCACCTCCTGCGGATAAGCCATGCCTACGGAAAGAATTATCACTTTAAACCTTTCTCTGAGCATTTTTAACATCCGGATACTTCCCGCATCTGTGCTGGCGACCTTTATTGCCTCCATTCCCAAAGAAGCCAAAAAGTCAATCCTTGCGATATCAAAACAAGTCGTAAGAAACTTGATTCCTGCTTTTTCAGATTCCGATATCAATTTACGATGCGCCTCATCGGATAATTCCTTCGGTTTCATCATTTCATAAGCAGGGTTTTTCGGGTCCATATTTTTGATCTGCCAGGACTGGAACTTGATATAATCGGCGCCGGCTTCTTTTGCCGCATAAATCATTTCCTTTGCCAGGACTATATCTCCGTTATGATTAGTGGCTGCTTCGGCTACAATAATAGGCTTCATTTTTTAATATTCTTTCTCAAAGCAATCATTATATTCCACGAAAAATTAAGGCTTTCTATATTACTATTTATCAAATATAAATCTTTCTTCAGTAAATTAAAAAACTTTCGCGTAAATAAAAAATCGACGAATAAATCACCTTTTATCATAATGGGTTGAAAATATTCTCTAAGGAAAAATAATAACCATTTGTAGGAAATAAAATTAATATGCCCGCCATTACTAATAGTCCCTCCAAGTCTATGTGGTACAGCATTTTTAAAGAACTTTAGTTTTTGCAATAAACTACAGTAGTTAGGAAATTTGATTAATAATAAACCTTCGTTTTTTAAAACCCTGCATGATTCATCAAAAAAATGACCCATATTTTTTAAATGCTCCAAAACCTGTGAAGCAATAATAATATCTACGGATTCGTTTTCTTTTGGTATTTTTTCAGCAGAAACATCGCAAATCTGCATATTTAATTCTTTCCTATAACTTCTTTTATCTTTTATATCAATAAATTCATAAGCTGATATAGTGATTATTCTTAAAATCTCATCTGCGAATAGGCCATCACCCGGGCCAATTTCTACAATTCTGTCTCGCTTTTTAATATAGCTAGAACAGAAATTCATAAATTTTTTATCTGTAATATTTCTAAAATCGCTTACCAGTTTGAACATTTCCAAATATTTTTTGCGAAGCTTCTTATATTAAATAAACCAAAAACCAGTAAAACAGTAATTGATAACAAAAAATAAATTAATATTCTTATATAGAACGCCAGAGAAGAAATGTTCAAAATAATTAATACATAAATTAAAGCTAAAGAAGCCCAAAAATAAATACCTTCAAAATCAACACATCCTAAATGCATCGCGTAACCCTTGCGTATCAGGTACAAGAATAAAAAGTATAAAAGTACAGAAACAACCGCTCCTTTCAGGCCGAAAAATTTTATCGCCAGGGCGATAAACAGCCAGGAGACAAAGCCTAAAATCACCTCCGAGGCAAGAACGAATTTAATTTTCTTATGGATAAAGAGGAATTGATTATAAGGTATTCCGAACGAATAAATCAGAAGTATCATAAACCATAAAGAAACCAAAGGCGCAGCGGCGGTAAATTTTCCGTGCGTCAGAAAAGCAACCGCCTCTTTGGAAAACAGGGCTACGGCCGTTCCCGCGATGGTAAGAAAACCGAACCATTTCTTAAGAAATGCCCTTGTGTAGTCAAGCTTTGAATTATCGTTGCAAGACATCCCCTCCAGCATCTCGGGCGAAGAAGTCTTGGAAAAGGCGCGGGTGGACATCATAAACATATTTTTATAGCTTAAGGAATGCGTATAGATACCCAGCTGCGACAGGCCAAGCCATCGCTCGATAAAAAACCTGTCTATGGAATTAGATACGATATTCATCAGATTAACCGGCACCAGCGGCAGGCTCAAACGCAGCGCTTCATTAATCCATTTTTTTCTAATTTTTCTCACTATATACTTTCTGATATAAATCAGCGAAAATAAAAACCCGGCTAAAGAATTTCCCAAGTTTGCCAGAACCAGTGAAATAGTTTTTAAATGCAAAACAACCAGGCAAACAATCAGGAAGATAACCCCGGATAATATCTGGGTTATCTCCAAAAAAGCGTAGGTTCTGCTCTTTTTCTGCAGGACGATAGTGTAAGAAACTATTTCCCATACGCCGTTTAACCATTCGGCCAGTAAAAAAATCCAAAAATAGAGAAGAAAGCTTTTTTCATAAGATTTTATTAGAACCGGCAATAAAAATATTCCCGCTCCGGCAAATATAAATATCCACAGCGACCTGATAAGCACCTCTACCAATAAAGTATTGAATATTAATTCGCCCTGTTCCTGCTGTTTAAGTTTATAATAATTGGCTCCGATGACCCAGCCTGTACCGATTGCAGAAAGCGGAACAATCAGGGCGGAAAAAACCGTGATAATCCCGACAATGCCGAAATCTTTCGGCCCAAGGTAATAGGTGGAAACCGGAACGGTGATAAATAAACTGGCACACGCCCTGATCAATGACGGATATATATAATTAAAAAAGCTTTTATACACTATAGTTGTCAGAAACTAATAAATCTTTTCGATAATATAATTTTGCCGGCGCCTGACCTGGTTTAAGGTCCTCCAGAGGTATTCGCCGATAATCCCCAGCATCAGCATCTGAATTCCGGAAAGAACGAGGATAACGATCATTAGAGGCGCCCAGCCCTTAGCCGGAATATTGCCTATAATACGGGCGATCAAGACGACAATCGCGTATAAGAATCCCGCAAAAGCAACTATCATCCCGATAAACGACATCATTCTCAAGGGGAGATAAGAATACCCCATTACTCCGTCAATTAAGTAAGTTACCTTCTTGGAAAATGTCCACTTGGATTCCCCGATTTCTCTTTTTTTTCTTTTATAAGGCAGGAATTTTATTTTATAACCGGTCCACAATATCTGGCCCTGCAAAAATGGATTTGCTTCTCTTCCTTCAA